>NZ_AP026560.1:827500-1565000 GCF_025997855.1 Deinococcus aetherius | reverse complement strand
CGCTGGCGGCGGCGAGCACGGGGCTGTGGAGCGTGTTCGTGCCGCTCCTCGACCCCCTGATCCTCGACGGGCTGGAGCCGGACCTCCACCGTATCCACCTGCTGTCGGACGCGCTGGGGGTCGTCAGCGTGTACGCCTACGCGCCGATGGGGGTCAACCGCTTCGCCGCGCGGAACTTCGCGCCCGCCGTCGGCATCCCGGAGGACCCGGTGACGGGCAGCGCGGCGGGGGCGCTGCTGGCGCTGCTCGCCCGTGAGGGACGCCTTCCCGTGCGCGGCGACCGGGCCTGCGGGGTGGTGTACCAGGGGCACGCCATCGGCTCCCCCGGCGAGGTGGAGGTCGAGGTGACGCTCGCCGGGCAGACGGTGACGGGCATTCGCGTCGGGGGCTGCGCCACCCTCGACCGCGAGGGGCACTGGACGCCGGGGCGGTAACCGCGACCTGTTCAAGTCCCGCGCCCGGTCACGCGGGGGGCGGAGCGTACACTGCCCCGGATGTTGGGACTCATCTGTGTGGACGTGGACGGCACCCTGATCGGGACGGGGAACACCGTGCGGGAGGACGTGTGGGCAGCGCTGGCGGACGCGAGGGCGCGGGGAGTACGCGTCGCCCTGTGCAGCGGGCGGCCCGCCTTTGGCAACGCGCTGGGCTACGCGCGGCGGCTCGACCCGGACGGCTGGCACGTCTTCCAGAATGGGGCCTCCACCGTGAACGTGGGAAGCGGCGAGAGCCTCAGCGAGCCGCTGCCGGAGGGGCCGCTCACCGCCCTGCTCGCCCGGGCCCGCGAGACCGGGCGGCTTCTGGAGGTGTACACCGACGACGACTTCGGGATCACTCACCCCGGTGAACTCGCGCGGCGGCACGCGGACCTGCTGGGGGTGCCGTACACGCCGAAGGACCCGGAAACGCTGCTGGGCACCCGGGTCCGCGCCCAGTGGGTCGTGCCGCACGGGGAGGCCGCCGGGGTGCTGGCCGAGGCCTCCCCCGGGCTGGACGTGCACCCGGCGGGGAGCCCGGCGATGCCAGGTACCCTCTTCATCAGCCTGACGCGCGCGGGCATCGGCAAGGGGAGCGCGGTCGCCCTGATCGCCGCCGAGTACGGGCTGCCCCTCTCGCGGGTCATGATGGTGGGCGACGGCCACAACGACGTGACCGCCATGCGCGTCGTCGGCCACCCGGTGGCGATGGGCAACGCGGACGCCGAGGCGCGGGCCGCCGCGCGGTATCACGTCGCCCACGTGGACGAGGGGGGGCTGGCCCAGGCGGTGGGGCTGGCGCTGACGCTGTAGCCGCGCGGCCTAGTTCTGGAGGCGGCCCTGCATGACGCTCTCCACCGCTTTCCGCGCCCCCTCCAGGTACGGCGCGGCGGCGGCCCCGACGAGGCCGAGGTCACTCAGGTAGAGTTCGGCCTGCATCATCCCCACGTCGAGGGCCTCCTCGTGCGAGCGGTTCTGGGTCAGCGAGATGAAGTACCAGGTCGCGCTGACCTGACGCACCGAGGCGTAAATCATGTTGTCCACGGCTCCTCCTTGGGGAACAGGCAGGGTGAGGGGCGCGGGGGATCAGGCACGCGGGAGAAAGGCGAGGTGGCCCTCGAAGAGGCGCAGGCTGAACTTCCTGGGCTTTTTCTCGACGAGCGTGCCCCGCATCGGCCCGTGCTGGGTATTCACCTGCACGTCACACTGCCCGCCGTTCCGGGCACACGCCTCACCCAGCGCCTCGATGTCGGTCTCCAGGGTGCCCTTGGGGAGGCTCGTGAACTCGGCGAGGATGGTCAGGCGTTTGTTGGGCGCGACGTGGTAGTTGCCCTCGAGGGTCAGCATTCTTCTACCTTAGGCGGTCTGCCCGCCCGCGAATGGGGCTCCCGACCTTTACCTCTCGTTGGGGAGGCGGCCTTTCTCGCGTGCACCTTCCCATCATGAGCGCGTGGGAGGGTGAGGGGAGGCGGCCACCTGTATTCACCTGACCTCGCCGCCCCGAAAGCAGAGGCCCGCATGATTCCCGGCACCTTGACCCTGAGATGGATGCCCGGCACCACCGACCGCGTGCACTTCGATAAGAGCGGTCGCACCTTTACCGTCATGCTCAAAGACGTGCAGCACGTCAACGTCCACTCCCTCAGCCCCCTGTACCTGCGGGGCCGCGTGACCCTGCCCGTGACCCCGGCGCACCTCTCGGACCTGATGGGACCGCTGCGCCAGCATGTGACGCCCCGCGTGCCCGGCACGAACCGCGCCGCCTGGGTGGACGGGGGTGGCCGCGCAGGGGACGAGCCCGGGGACGGGACCGAACCGGAAGAGAGGTCTTGACCCGTTCGCCGACGCCCGCCGGTTACCGGGAAGCGTTCGGCTCCGCCCCGGCGCGCACGCCGTGGGCCAAACCGCCGCGCCAGAACAGGTCGATGCGGAAGGGCCGCGCCGTCACCCCGCCGAACCCAGCGGCTTCCAACAGCCTGCCCATCCCCGGCACCGTGTACACCCGCACGAGTTCGCGGTCGTTGAGCGAGACGAGCCGGGTGAAGCCGGGCAGGCCGTTCGGCACGTAGTCCTGAAGGACAAGGGTGCCCCCGGGCCGCAACACCCGCCGCCACTCCCGCAGGGCGACCGCCGGGTCGGCGAGGTAGTGCAGGACGTTCAGGCAGGTCAGGGCGTCCACCGAGGCGTCCGGCAGCGCGAGAGTTTCGGCGGGGGAGGCGAGGAGCGTCACGCCCCGCCCGGAGAGGGTGCGGGCCGCCACCTCGCGCATGCCCGCGCTGGGTTCGGCGCCCACGAGCTGAGCCTGTGGAAAGCGTTCGCGGGCGAGCGCGAGCAGGGTGCCCGTGCCGCAGCCCACGTCGAGCAGGGTGCCGGTCCCCGGGGGCGGCAGCACGTCCAGCACCTCGCGGGCCGTTCGCCGGGCGTAGCGGCCCCACAGGCGGTCGTAACTCGCGGCGAGGCGGTCGTAGGCTCCCATAGCCCCGAGGGTAACCCGGGGGGCGGCGAGTTCGCTCCCGGCGCCAGTCTCCCCCGCCTCACTCCACGGGGTAGAAGAACACCGCGAAGCCCAGGATCAGGTACACGCTCAGCAGCAGCAGGCCCTCCAGCCAGTTCGTCTCCGCATCGCGCACGACGCTGTTGGCGATGATCACCGCCCCGAAGATGGCGACGAGTTCGAGGGGCGTGACGACGAGGTTCATGGGCTGCCCGACGACCAGCCCGGCGAGCACGAGCAGCGGCGCGACGAGCAGGGCGACCTGCACGGTCGAGCCCAGGCTGATCGTCATGGAGAGGTCCATCTTGTTTCTCAGGGCGAACATGACGGCGGCGGCGTGCTCGGCGGCGTTGCCGATAATCGGGATCAGGATCAGGCCGACGAAGAACTCGGTGAGGCCGAGGCTGGCGGTGGCGGCCTCCAGCGTGCCCACCAGGAATTCGGACATGAAGGCGACGGCGACGGTGGCCCCGGCGAGGGTGGTCACGGCGCGCGGCACGCTCCAGAGGGGGCCGTCATGCTCGTCGTGGGCGCCCTCGTCGTCGGCGGTGGAGAGGATGTCCTTGTGACTGACCAGCGTGAAGTAGATGTAGCCGACGTAGACGAGGATCAGGACGACGGCGGCGGCGTCGCTGAGGCTCACATCGAGGGCGGCGACGCGCTCGGGGGCGACCGCGCGGGCGGCGAGGTCGAAGACGGTGGGGATCATCAGGGCGAGCACGCTGATGACGAGCAGGCTGGAGATAGTACCCGCCGACTTGAGGTTGAAGCGCTGCTCTTTGAACTTCAGGCCGCCCAGCAAGACGGCCAGGCCCATCACCAGGAGCAGGTTGCCCAGGATCGAGCCCACGATGCTCGCCTTGACGACCTCCAGCTTGCCCGCCGACAACGCGAAAAAGGCGATGATCAGCTCGGTCGCGTTGCCGAAGGTGGCGTTCAGGAGCCCGCCCACCGTGCTCCCCGTCCGCACCGCGAGCTGCTCGGTCGCCTGACCCATGATGCCCGCCAGGGGCACGATGGCGAGGGCCGCGCTGACGAAGATCAGGGTGGGGCTTCCACCCGTGACCTCCAGAAAGACCGCGACCGGCAGGAAGATCAGCAAGGCGTTCAGCCACTTCATGCGGGGCAGTGTACCGGGGGGTGAGGGCAGTCACCTTCACGCGGCCTGGGGAGAGGGCCACGAAGCGCGGTGGCCTGCTCTGGTAGCCTGCGCGGGGTATGGCGACGGTCGCGGAGATGCGGGAGAGGCTGAGGCGTCCGCTCGCGGCGGAACTCGCCTCGGGCTGCGCCGACCGGGTGGTCTCGGGCGGGGTGGAGAAGTTGCTCGCGTCCCCGCTGGCGAGCCCCTTCCCCGTCGTGCGCGAGGCGCTGCGAGGGTACGCGGGGTTGGACGCGGTTCGGCGGGAGCAGGCGCTGAAGACGGCGCTGGCGTCCCTCGGCGGGCAGGAGAAGGAGAAGGCGGCGCCACGTCCTCCTCTGCGGCAGGCCGTCCCCACGGCGGACCCCGGCGAACGGCTTCCCGTCGACGCCGAGATCACGCGGCTGGACACCGGGCCCGGTGGCGCCCGCAAGCTCCAGGCGCTCGGCCTGCACGCCCTGCGCGACGTGCTGCACGCCTACCCGCACCGCCACGAGGACCGCCGCGCCCTGCCCGACCTGTCTACGGTCGAGGAGGGGCAGAAGGTGACGGTCGAGGGCCGGGTGGTGTCCAAGGCCCGCCGCACGCCGAGGCCGAACCTGCTGGTGTTCGACGTGACGCTGGAGACGCCCTCGGGCGGGCGGGTGCGGGCGTCGTGGTTCAACCAGCCGTGGGTGGAGCGGCACCTCAAGGACGGCGCGCGGCTGGTGCTGACGGGGCGGGTCAAGAAGTTCGGTCGCAGCGTGCAGCTCGGCGTCGAGCACCTGGAGACGGTGGAGGACGCGCAGGGCAGCCTTAGCACGGGGCGGATCGTCGGGGTGTACGACTCGAAGGACGGCATCAGCCAGGAGTTCCTGCGGCGGGCGGCTCATCGCGCCCTGCAAGCGGCGCCGTTCGACGACTACCTCCCCGCCCACTGGCGGCAGAAGTACGGGCTGACCGACCTCGCGGACGCGCTGTGGGGCATCCACTTCCCGACGGACGAAGGCCATCTGGAGCGGGCGACGAACCGGCTGCGGTTCGACGAGTACCTCTTTCTGGAACTGCGCGTGCTGTTGCAAGGCGAAGACGCCGTGCTCCTCGGCAAACGCTTCCAGGCGACGGGCGAGGACATCGCGCGCTTCGAGACGGCCCTCCCCTTCTCGTTCACGAACGCCCAGCGGCGGGTGCTGCTGGAAATCACCGACGACATGCGCAGCGAGCGGCAGATGGCGCGGCTGGTGCAGGGGGACGTGGGGAGCGGCAAGACGGCGGTGGCGGCGTGTGCACTGTACCTCGCCGTGCGGGACGGGTATCAGGGGGCGCTGATGGCCCCGACCGAGATTCTGGCGCGGCAGCATTACACGAACCTCATCGGCTACCTCTCCAAGCTCGACGTGCGGGTCGGCCTGCTGATCGGGGCGATGACCCCGAAGGTCAAGCTGGAAATGCAGACGCGCATCGCCGAGGGGGACGTGGACGTGGTGGTGGGCACCCAGGCCCTCATTCAGGAGAACGTGCGCTTCGACAACCTGGGGCTCGCCGTGGTGGACGAGGAGCACCGCTTCGGGGTGATGCAGCGGCGCAGGTTGCTCGCGGGACGCCCGGACGTGCTCGTCATGTCGGCGACGCCGATTCCGCGCAGCCTCGCGCTCACGGCGTATGGGGACCTCGAACTCTCCATCATCGACGAGTTGCCGCCCGGCCGCACGCCGGTCGAGACGAAGCTGATTCAGGACACGCACCGTCAGCAGGCGTACGGCTTCGTGATGCGGCAGATTCGGGAGGGACGGCAGGCGTTCGTGGTGACGGCGCTGATCGAGGAGAACGAGAACCTGGAGGCGCTGGCGGCGACGCAACTCGCGGACGACCTCAAGGTGATCCTGCCGGAGGCGCGCATCAATCTGCTGCACGGCAAGATGAGCGCCGCCGAGAAGGAGTACGTGATGGACCGCTTCCGTGCGGGCGAGTTCGACGTGCTGGTCTCCACCACCGTGATCGAAGTGGGGGTGGACGTGCCCAACGCGACGGTGATGGTGATCGAGAACGCCGAGCGGTTCGGGCTCTCGCAGCTTCACCAGCTCCGGGGGCGGGTGGGGCGCGGCAGCGCGCAGAGCTACTGCGTCCTGATCGCGGGGGAGCACTCCAAGAAGACCCGGCAGCGCCTCAAGATCATCGAGGGCTCGACGGACGGCTTCGTCATCGCGGAGGCGGACCTCAAGCTGCGCGGCCCGGGCGAGATTCGCGGCACCCGGCAGAGCGGTATCCCTGACCTCAGACTTGGCGACCTCTCCAGCGACGTGGAAATTATCGAGCGGGCACGCGAACTCGCCAAGCACATCCTGGCGCACGACCCACGGCTGGAGCACCCGAGGTTGCAGTACCTGAGAAGCGAGCTGCAAAACCGCAGTCAGAGTGTGGCCTTCCGCGAGGTGATCTGACGTGGGGGCAGCTTTCGGGGAAAGACTGGGCGCGGCTGGGGCGGCTTGAGCGTCCCTACGAGCCTCTTACAGAGGAGCAGGCAGCAAGGTTCGCGGCGGAGTTGCGTGGGGAGGTCAGCAAGGGGCACATCCTGCACAACGTCCACATCCAATTCCTTGCCCGGCGCGTAGGTCACGACGACTTTCTGGCCTACGCACCCGAACTCGAAACGCCGTGGGTCGGCGTCGATCTGACGTGGCTGGATGCGAGACACGGGAAGGCAGAGCGCCCGCCCTGGCCCTCCACGCACCTCTACCCGAGCCTCGAAGCCTTCTTCATGGAGCGATGAAACCTCCCCCCGTCGTGCCTGACATGTGACAACTCTGTGACACCCCTCTTCATACACTGGGGTCATCAGCGCAACACAACCAAGCGGGCCGGGTGAAGCTCGCGCGCCGGAAGGCTGGCTCCACGCGGGTCAGCCTTACCTTTTTGGGGGGAGACATTGTCTTTACGCTTGCCGCACCCTTCAAAGGTCACTCCTATGCTGGCGGGATGACGCAGGATATGGACGGAAAAACGGTGCTTGTCACGGGCGCGACGAACGGGATCGGTCTGGTGACGGCGCGGGAGCTGGCGCGGATGAGCGCGCGGGTGGTGATCGTGAGCCGCGACCCCGAGAAGACGGCGCGCGTGGCGGAGGAGGTGGGCGCGGCAGACTTCCTGGTCGCCGACCTGTCGGAACTCGCGCAGGTGCGCCGGGCCGCCGCCGAGTTCCGGGAGCGGGAAGGCAGGCTCGACGTGCTGATCAACAACGCGGGAGCCTACTACGCAAGGAGGCAGGAGACGCGCGAGGGGATCGAGACGACGTGGGCCCTCAACCACCTGGCGGCCTTCCTGCTCACCCGTGAGTTGCTGCCCCTGCTGCGGGGGACGCCGGGGGCACGGGTGGTGACGGTTTCCTCGGAGGCGCACCGCTTCGGGCGGATTCGGTTCGACGACCCGGAGTTCCGGCGCGGGTACAACGGGTGGCGGGCGTACGGGCAGAGCAAGCTGGCGAACGCCCTCTTCGCACGGGAACTGGCGCGGCGTGAGCCCGGCCTTCAGAGCAACGCCCTGCACCCCGGCATGGTGCGGACGGGCTTCGGGCACAACAACGGGGGGCAGACCAGCCTGCTGTGGAGCGTTGTGGACCGCTTCGCCATCAGCCCCGAGCAGGGTGCGCGGACGAGCCTCCGCCTCGCCAGCGATCCCGCCATCACCGTCAGCGGGCGGTACTTCGCCAAGGAACGCGAGGCCCGCCCCGCCCCTCAGGCCCTCGACGACGGGGCGGCGCTGCGGCTGTGGGAGCTGAGCGAGGAGTACGTGGGGGGCGGCTGGGGCGCCGTGAGTGGGAAGTAGTAAGTGGTCAGTGGACTCGATCTTTTCCCACTGACCACTCACCACGAACCACTTACCAGAGGGCGACGTGCCCGTCCGTCCGGCTCTCCGTCCCGCCCTCCAGCACGCCGGTCTCCGGGTTGCGGCGGATGATCTGGCCCCGGCCGAAGGAGCCCGCCTCAAGCTGCACGCGCACGTCGTGGCCGCGTGCGGCGAGGGCGCGGGAAACCCCGGCGCCGAGCGTGTACTCGACCTCCACCGCCTTGCCCGTCAACCACTGCCAGCGCGGCGCGTCGAGGGCCTGCTGGGGGTTCATGCCGTAGCGGACCATGTTGAGCACGACCTGGAGATGACCCTGGGGCTGCATGAAGCCGCCCATCACGCCGAAGGGGCCGACCGGGGTGCCGTCGGCGCGGGAGAGGAAGCCGGGGATGATGGTGTGGTAGGGCCGCTTGCCGGGCGCGAGGACGTTGGGGTGGGTGGGGTCGAGGCTGAAGTTGTGCCCCCGGTTGTGCAGGGCGATCCCGGTGCCGGGCACGACCACGCCGCTCCCGAAGCCCATGTAGTTGCTCTGGATCAGGCTGACCATGCCGCCTTCCCCGTCGGCGGCGGCGAGGTAGACGGTCCCGCCCGTGCCCGGCGCGCGGGTAGCGGGGTCGTGCGCCGTGTCACCGAGGAAGGCGCGGTGGTCGGCGGTGTTCTCCGAACCGAGCAGGCGCTCCACGTCGACCGGAACGTGACGGGGGTCGGCCACGAAGGCGTGCGCGTCGTGGAAGCCGCGCTTCATCGCCTCGATCTGGAGGTGAAGGCCGTCCGGGTCCTCGCGCAGGTCGGGGAGGTCCAGGCCGTTCAGCACGTTCAGGGCGATCAGGGCCGCGATGCCCTGACCGTTCGGCGGAATCTCGTGGACGAGGTGGTCGCCGTACCTCGCCCCAATGGGCGTGACCCACTCGGAGCGGTGGGCGGCGAGGTCGGAGGCCCGCAGCAGGCCGCCGGTCGCGCGGGCATGGGCGTCGATACGTTCGGCGAGGTCGCCCTCATAGAAGGCCGCGCCGTGGGTGGCGGCGATGGCCTCCAGGGTGCGGGCGTGGTCCTCGCTCCGCCACAGGTGACCGGGGGCGGGGGTGAAGCCGTCCGGGGCGAAGACGCGGAACCACTCCTCCAGGATGGGGAGGTTCAGGCGACGGTAGATGCTGACGGCCCGCGCCCAGTTCGCGGCGAGGACGGGCGAGAGGGGATAACCGTCCCGCGCGTAGGAAACGGCGGGGGCGAGCACCTGCTCGAAGGGCAGGCGTCCGAAGCGGGCGTGGAGGTCGGCCCAGCCGCGCACCGCGCCGGGAACGGTGACGGGGAGCCAGCCGTGGCGGGGCATCTCGCTGCCCCCGAGAAGGTCCAGGGAGAGGGCGGCGGGGGCGGCGCCGCTCGCGTTCAGGCCGTGCAGTTCGCCCCCCGCCCAAAGAAGCGCGAAGAGGTCTCCGCCGATGCCGTTGCTCGTCGGCTCGACCACCGTCAGGGCGGCGGCGGTGGCGACGGCGGCGTCCACGGCATTGCCCCCGGCCTGGAGGATGCCCAGACCCGCCTGAGCCGCGAGCGGCTGCGAGGTCGCCACCATCCCCCGCCCGGCGTAGACGGGGCGGCGGACGGTGGGGTATTCGGGATGGAAGCTCACGCCCGTCCCTCCAGGAAGAGGCGCCCCACCTCACGGATGAAGGCGTCGCGGCGCTCCAGCTCCTCGGCGGTGTACCGTTCGCGCAGGACGCGGCCCTTGAAGTCGGCCACGCTCTCCCCCGCCGGGACGGGCCAGGTTTCGAGGGGCGTGCAGGCGAGGGCCTGATCCTGCCCCCACACCCAGTCCGGGTTGACGGGGAGACCGGTCCCGGCGGCCCCCAGCGGCCAGGTGGCGTCCACGACCATGTCTCCCTGGGGCGCGTGGACGATCAGGTAGTTGTGCACGTCCACGACGGGCCGATTGCCGCTCAGGGCGAGTAGTTCGGGTGGGGCGCCGGGGGGCGGGGTGATCTCCTGGGTGCAGGCGACGACGGTGCTGGGGACGCCTCGCTCGGCGAGGAGGGCGGCGAGGAGTTCGTGCTTGGTGGAGCAGGTGCCGCGCCACTCGCGGACGATGCCCGCCGGGTCGTGGGTGCTCGCCCGGGCGTAGGGCAGGTCGCGCACGAGGGCGAACGCCTCGGGGACGCTCGGGAGGGGGGCTGCCGGGTCACGCAGACCCCGGGCGGCGGCCTCCTCGTGGAGCAGGCGGGTGAGGGGGAGGTCGGCGGTCATGGGGGGCAGGGTAACGCAAGCACGCCCCAGCCTGTGGGGGCCGGGGCGCAGGTGAGGAAAGGCTCAGCGGCCCAGCGCCCGTTCGAGGTCGGCGGGGGTGATGGGCCGGGCCTGGGCGCCGAAGCGGGTGGCGGCGAGGGCCCCGGCGGCGTTCGCGGCGCGGGCGGCCTGGGCGAGGGGCAGGCCCGTCAGGGCCGCGTGCGCGAAGGTGGCGGTGAAGGTGTCGCCCGCGCCGGTGGAGTCGACGACCTGCCCCTCGGGCGGCACGGCGTCCACGAGTTCGGTCTCCTCGGGGGACCAGACGATGCTGCCCATGCGGCCCACCTTGACGACCACCCGGCGGGCCCCCGCCTCCCCCAGCCGGGCGAGCGCCGCGCTGATGCTCGCGGTGCCGGTCAGCGCGAGGAGTTCGTGCTGATTGAGGGTGAGGTAGTCGGCCGCGATCACGTCGGCCATCAGCCGGGTGCCCACCTTGTTCACGGCGCCGGTGCCGAGGTCGATGAAGACGGGGACGGGCTTTTTCGCCCCCCGCGCGATCTCGATGGCCCTCAGGGCGTAGTCGCGCTGAGGCCCCTCCGTGAGGCTGTAGGCGCTGATGACCACCGCGTCGGCGCCCTCGATGTCCTTTTTCTTGAGCCTCGCCGGGTCGAGCTGGCGGTTGGCGGCCCCGTGGCTGATCATGGCGCGCTGGCCGTCGGGGGTCTGCATCACCGTGATCGTGCTCGTGAGGTGTTCGGGGTCCTGCTGGATGGCCGTTTGCAAGACGCCGCTCTCGCGCACGCGCCCGAGGGCGTACTCGGCGAAGGGGTCCTGGCCCACCCGGGCGGCGAGGGTGACGGTGTGGCCGAGTCTTGCCAGGGTCACCGAGATCGTGCCGCCCGCACCGCCGGGTTCCATCGTGGCGCGGGTGGGCGAGACCTCCTGGCCGGGGGCCGGGATGCGGTCGAGGTGATAGAGGTGGTCGACGGTCACGTCGCCGATGACGAAAAACTTCACGGAAAAACCTCCGGGCCGCGTACCTGGCCCTTGAATGCGTCCCCCCCGGACGGCACGGCACGTCCCTTGACGGAGGACCAGCGTTTGTGACGCGGTTCCTACCGTACCACGCCCAGCCGCGCGGCAAGGGCGTGCAGATCGGAGAGCGGCACGTCCTCGGCCCGCACGTCCGCGCGCAACCCCACCCCGGCCAGGGCCGCGTCGATGGCCGCCCCCTCCAGCCCGGTCATCCGGAGGTTGTTGCGCAGCGTCTTGCGGCGGTGATGCAGGGCCGCCTCCACGAACCGCAGGAGGGCGGGATCGGGCAGGGGCCGCGAGCGGTCGAAGTCGAGCCGCAAGACGCTGCTCGTCACGTCGGGGGCGGGGAGGAAGGCCCCCCTGGGCACGTCACGCACGTGACGAACCGTGCCGTGCAGGGCGGCGAGCGCGCTCAGGAAGCCGTAGTCGTCGTCGCCGGGGTGGGCGGCGAGTCGCCCGCCCACCTCCTTCTGCACAAGGACGGTGGCGGAGACGATGGGGGCGGCGTGCATGAAGCGCGCCAGGAGCGGCCCGGTGATGTAGTACGGCAGGTTGGCGATCACCCGCGTGCCGGGGGCAAGTGTGGCGTAGTCGAAGTCGAGGGCGTCGCCCCAGACCACGTTCACGCCCAGCCCGGCGAGCGTCTCGGCGAGGACGGGTTTCAACCGCTCGTCCTTCTCCAGCGCGGTGACGTGCGCGCCGCGCGAGGCGATCTCGCGGGTGAGCACGCCCAGGCCGGGGCCGACCTCCAGCACGGGCACACCGGGAGCGGCGCCGCCCGCGTCGGCGATGAGCCGCAGGATGTTGCCGTCGATCAGGAAGTTCTGGCCGAGACTCTTGGTAGGCCTCAGACCGTGGCGGGTGAGGAGTTCGCGCACCCGGGCGGGCGAGTACAGCGGGGCGGGGGGAGAAGGGGCGTCGGGTTGGGTCACAGGGGTACTCTCCGCGCCGGGCCCCCGCACCAAAAGCAGGCGGAAACATGGGGCGCTGGGGCGGGTCAGTATACTCCGCGCATGACGGACTCCGCCCACTCCCCGGGCCCGAACGCGACCACCCCGCCGGACTGGGCCGCGTTCGCGCGGGCGGGCGAGTGGCGCCGTGCCCTCGCCGCCGCGCGGGTCACGGGCGCTCCTCCCGAACTGACCGAGGCGCTGGAGGCCGTCTTGAGCGTGCAGGAGGGGGTGCGCGCCCGGCGCTCCCCGCAGGTGCGGCGGGCCCTGGGCAGACTGGAGGAGGCGCTGGGGGCGCTCGTTGCCCGTGGGCTGGGCGGCGAGCGGGCGCTGCTCGACACGCTCGTCTCGCCCCGGGGCCTGGAGGGCGCGCTGGCCTGCCTGGAGGGGCTGGGGCGCGGCACGGGCGGGGAGACGGAGACGGAGGCGCTGCGCGAACGGCTGGCCCCGGCGCTCGCCCACCCCCTGACCCGGGCGGAGGCGCTGAACGCGCTGGGGGTGCTGCACGCGCTGCGGGAGGAACCGGGGGAGGCGCGGGCCTGCTTCGAGGAGGCGCAGGCCGCCGACCCGGGGCACTACCGGGCCCTCACGAACCTGGGAAACCTCGACCTGGAGGCGGGGCGGGCGGCCCAGGCCGAGGCGCGCTACCGCGAGGTGCTGCGGCTGAACCCCGACTTCGACGGGGCGCACCACAACCTGGGGGTGGCGCTGCGGCGCCAGGGCCGGGTCCACGAGTCGGTGGGCTCGATCCGCCGCGCCCAGCGCCTGGGCGTACGGCGCTCGCAGGAGGACACCCGCGAGGAGATGCGCGAGGGGTTTCGCAGGGACGCGCGGTTGCGGACCGTCCGCGTGGTGCTGCTGGTGCTGGCGGTCCTCGTCCTCTTCCTCGTCGTGCGCGGGGCGGTGGGCTAGCGTGCCCGACTTCGTGCTGTCCCCCGGGGGCGTGCGGGCGGTGGACGCGCGGCTCACGGCGGCCGGTCTCCTCGACCTGGCGATGGAGGAGGCGGGGCGGGCGGTGGCGGACGTGGTGCACGCGCGCTTCCCGGCGGCACGGGTGCTGCTCCTCGCGGGCGGCGGGGCGAACGGCGGGGACGCCCTCGTCGCGGCCCGGCACCTCGCGGCGCTGGGGCAGCCGGTGCGGGTCCTCGCCGCGCCCGCCTCGCACCCGCTGACCGTCCTGAACCGGGACCGGCTGGGGGCGTTCGGCGTCGTGCCGGGGCCGCTGACCGGGGAGGAGGTCGCGCGGGCCGCGCGGGGGGCCGACGTGCTCGTGGACGGCTTGCTGGGGACCGGCTTCGTGGCGCCCCTTCGGCCCGCCCTGGCGGAGGTCGTGGAGGCCGTGAACGCGGCACGGGAGGGGGGCGGGAAGGTGGTCGCCATCGACCTGCCGAGCGGGCTGGACGCGACGCGGGCGGACGCGCCCCCGGCGGCGGTGTGGGCCGACCTCACCGTGACCCTCACGGGGCTCAAGACGGCGCTGCTCTTCGGGTCCGCCGCGCCCCGGGCGGGCGAGGTCGTCCTCGCGCCGCTGCGCCTTCCCCCCGGGTGGGTGCGGGAGGAGGCGCTCGCCTCCCGGCCGACCGACGCCGAGGTCGCCGCCCTGCTGCCCGTGCGCCGCGCGGACGCGCACAAGGGCACGGCGGGGCGGGTGTGGGTGGTCGGGGGGTACCCGGGCACGCTGGGGGCGGCGGCCCTGGCCGGGCTGGGGGCGCTGCGGGCGGGGGCGGGGCTGGTGACTGTCCACTCGGCGGCGGACGTGCCCCTGGTCACGCCGGAGCTGATGGTGCGGCGGCACACGGACCTGGGGAGGTGGCTCGGGGAGGTGACCTCTCTGCCCGACGCCGTGTGTGTCGGCATGGGGTTGGGGCCGGACGCGGCGGCGCTCGCCCGGCGGGTGCTGGGCTGGGGGCTTCCCACCGTCCTCGACGCGGACGCCCTTCAGCCCGAACTGGCCGGGGCGGGGCACGACCGCTGCGTCTGGACCCCCCACCCCGGCGAGGCCGCCCGGCTGCTGGGTCGGGGGACGGGGGAGGTCACGGCCGACCCGCTGGCTGCCGCCCGGGAGTTGCGGGAGCGGTACGGCGGGGTGGTCGTCCTCAAGGGCGGGCCGAGCGTGGTCGCGCACGTGGGGGGGCTGAGCGTGAGCCGGGGCGGGCACCCGGGCATGGCGAGCGCGGGGATGGGCGACACGCTCTCGGGGATCGTCGCCGCGCTCCTGGGGCAGGGGTTGAGTGCTCCGGACGCGGCGGTGGCGGGGGTGCGGCTGCACGCGCGGGCGGGGGAGCGGGCCGGGGAGCGGCACGGGTACGGCCTGATCGCCACGGACGTGAGCGAGGAGATCGGGGGCGCGTGGCTCGACCTGACGCGAGAGGGGCAGCGTGCCGAATTCCGTACGTCGGTGGCGGGCGGGGAGTGGTAGCCTCTGGGGAACAGATGCAGGGCCTCCTTTCCGACCTGCCCCTGCTGGGGGTGCTGGAACTCATCAACGCGACCCGCCAGACGGGCGTTCTCGACGTGCAGGCCGACGTCCCCTACACGGTGGCCTTCGTGGGGGGCGAGATCGTCGGGGGCGGCATCCTCGACTGGCTGGGGGTCGACGCTATCCAGGCGAGCCCACTCCTCCCGGTGGAGGGAAGTTTCGAGTTCACCCCGCGCGGGGTGAAGGGCACGCCGCTCGCCCCATACGGCCACTTCGCCGCCGACTGGGCGCGGGCCAGCGACGAGTGGGAGCAGGTCTGCGCGGTGATCGGCAGCCCCAGCCGGGTCTTCCGGGGCGCCCTGCCGCCCCTGATCGGTCCCGCCGGGCGCAGCGTGCGCGACGCCGCCGAGGGCACGGGCCGCCCGCTGTTCGAGGTCGCGCAGCGGGTCGCCACCGGGGTGCGCGAGGGCCGGGTGGAACCCACCGGGGATTTCGCGTGGTCGACCCTGCGCCTGCAGGCGGGCAGGCCGGACGGGCGCTCCCCGGTCGCGGCGGCCCTCGACGGTCGGCGCAACCTGGGCGAACTCATCGCCGGGGGGCTCGACGTGCGCGAGGTGCGCGAGTACCTCCTGACCCAGATCCGCGCCGGGCTGAGGTTCCCGGGCAGCGGCTGGGTGCTGCGCGACCTGATCTGGGAACAGCAGCACCTGGCCTGAGCGGGGCCGGTCGGGGGGGCGGGTGGCGTCGGGGCCCCTGACCGGCGTTCAATGGGGACGTGTTCGAGATTCGCCCCGCCTCCCCCGCCGACCGGGCGGCCCTGTACCGCATCTGCCTGGAAACCGCCGACAGCGGCGCGGACGCCACCGGGCTCTACCGGGACCCGCTGCTGGTCGGCCACATCTACGCCGGGCCCTACCTGGAGTTCGCGCCGGACTTCGCCTTCGTGCTGAAGGACGGGGCCGGGGTGGGCGGCTACGTGATCGGGGTGCTCGACACGGCGGCCTTCGAGGAGCGGCTGGAGCGCGAGTGGTGGCCCGGTCTGCGCTCGCGGTACCTGGACCCGGCAGACGTGCCGCCCGGGGAGCGCACGCCCGACGAGCGGCTGGCGCACCTCCTCCACCACCCCCAGCGGGCGGATCCCGCCGTGCTCGCGGGCTACCCCTCGCACCTGCATATCGACCTGCTGCCGGGCGCGCAGGGGGAAGGCCACGGGCGCCGGATGCTGGAGCGCCTCTTCACGGCCCTGCGGGAGGCGGGCTCGCCGGGCGTCCACCTGGGGGTGGGGGGACGGAACACGCGCGCCCAGGGCTTCTACCGGCACGTCGGGTTTCGGGAGCTGGCACGATCTCCGAGCGGGGCGATCACGATGGTGCTGGGGCTCTAGCGGGACGGCTCAGGCGCCGCTCCTCCCCCGCCGCAGGAGACGGCCCAGGGTCCCGAAGGCGGCGAGGACCAGCACCCAGGCTTTTTTAAGGAACACGGCGGCGAGACCGAGCAGCCCCACCTTCTTGGCCGCGACCCCGCCGATGAGGGCCGCCACGCCGTACCCGGCCACCCGGTCGGTCCCGGGCTGGAAGTCCTCGTAGCGGCTTCCCGGGTTGAAGCTCACCTGGCGCAGCACGTCCCCCATGTCGGCCTTCACCTGCCCGAGCTGCGACATGCCCGCCACAGCGTTGAGTTCGAGCACCCGGTCGCGTCCCAGGACGCGCACAGCGTAGTTCAGGGTGTGCTCGCCCACCTCCGCCCCGCCCTTCTCCCGGAAGGCGAGTTCCTTGGCCCAGTACAGCTTGTGGGCCTCGCCGTCGTACCGGGGCGTGTCGGCCCAGCCTACGAGTTCGGCGCTGCCGTACCCCGCCGCCTCGCGCCCCGCGTTGCGGTCGCGGGTCTCCCGCTGCATGTTCCGCAGCAACTCGTCGTAGTCGATGCCCCGCGCGTCGTCGTCGGTAACGTGGCCGTCCTCGCTCTGGGTGATCACCACGCCCCAGGAGTTCGGCGCGTCGGGGGCCACGCTCGCGGGCACGATCATCCCCAGGACGTCCGACGCGGCCTCCGGCGGGTTGCCCCATAGGTCCACGAGCACCGTCCGGGCACCCTCCGCGCCTAGGTAACGCAACGCCTGACCTGTCCTCACCGTCGCCTTGCCCCCCAGAAGGGTGATGTTCCCCGTCCGGTAGGTCAGGGTGGGCGCGGGAGCGGTGGTCGCCCCCGCCAGCGAGGCCCACAGGGGGAGGGAAACCGTCAGCCAGAAGGTCTTCATCTCCCTCTCACCGTAACAGGAGAGGGTGGGGGCCTTCGGCACAGTTGCACACCCCCCGGCAGGGGAGGCAGCCTCTCCCCGGCGGGGGCTTTCGACCTACAGTGTGCCGCTCAGGTCAAGGTGCCCGGCAGGGAGCGGAGGTGGGGGCGCGGCGTCAGGCCCTTTTGCCGCACCATCCGCCGGACCTCCTGGCAGCGGCAGCCGGGGGCGGTGCAGAGCAGGAGTTCGGGATCGCGGGTCAGGGCGCCCACAGTGGCGTCCACGAGGTCGCGCACCCGGTAGAGCCGCAGGGTCGAACCGCCCACCCGGGTGGACCGGGCGTGGACGGAGGGCGTCATGCGCTCGAAGTCCGCCGAGCAGTTGGGGAAGGCGGTGGGGAGCACCTGGCCGTTTACGGGCACGTAGCGGGTCAGGAGCGGCATCCCCGCCACATGTTCCCCGAAGTGGATCGTCGTGTTGCTGCCGAAGTCGACGCCCATCAGCAGGGCGTACCCGCCCAGGTCGTACAGGGCGCCGATGGGCTCGTAGGGGCTGTCCAGCGTCTGCACGCCCGTGACGCGCCCCGCCTCCTCGCCCAGCGCGATGAAGCTGAGGGTGGGGTGAAAGCTCCGCACCGCCGACGCGCGCTCCACGAGTTCCTGCGGGACCCGGCCGATGTCGCGGCTCACCCGCGAGTCGCGGTGGAAGCGGGCATGGACGGGCGAGCCCGGGTGGCGCAGCAGGGTGTTGTAGGTGAAGGCGGGGGCGACCAGCGTGGCCGTGCGCGCGACGAGCGTGTCCACGACCGCCCGCGCGCCGCCCTCCATCTGCCCGAAGGACTTCAGGCTCGCGTGGACGATGACGTGCTGCGACCCGTCGAGCCCCAGCTCTCCCAGGCCCTCGTCGAGTTCGGCGGGCGTCACGGGCGGCTTGCGCAGCAGGTTCAGCACTTCATCAGCTTATCAGCCGTCAGCTTTCAGCAATCAGCTAAGAGCACACAGAGGGAAAGCCGCCCAGGCCCGGACGGCTCCCCTGTTGTTGGCTGAGGGCTGAGGGCTGACCGCTTACTTCACGAACAGCATCTGCCGGTAGGTCGGCAGCGGCCAGTGCTTGTCGGCGACGACCTCTTCCAGTTTGTCGGCGGCCTGCCGGACCTGGATCATGGCGGGCAGGACGTGGTTGCGGACGTGGTAGGCCTTCTCGTGCATCTCGTCGCCGCCGAGGGCGCTGTTCTGCTGGCGCAGGACCTGGAGGGCGTCGTACAGCTCGTCGGTGAGCCCGGCGACCTCGCCGGCGGTCGCGTCGAGCGCGCGGCTGAGGGTCTTCACGGCGCACAGGTCGCCCAGGTACCCGGCGGCGGCGGGCAGGATCATGGTCTGGGCGATGTACTCGGTGGTCTCGCCCTCGATGTTCACCGTCTTGAAGTACTGGTCGTACATGATCTCCTGGCGGGCCGCCAGCTCACGCTCACTCAGGACCCCGAATCGCTCGAAGAGCCGCGCGTTCTTCTCGTCGGTCAGGTGTTCTATGGCGTCGAGGCTGGTGCGGAGGTTGAGCAGGCCGCGCTCATGTTCCGCCTCGCGGTGCCACTCCTCGGAGTAGCCGTCGCCGTTGAAGACGATGCGCTTGTGCCGCGCGTAGGTGTCTTTCACGAGTTCGCCCACCGCCGAGTCGAGGTCCTGCCCCCGGGTGAGCCTCGCCTCCAATTCGCTCGTCAGCCCGCTGACAGCATCGGCCACGATGGTATTGAGCACCGTGATGGGCATGGAGATGCTCTGGCTGCTCCCCGCCGCCCGGAACTCGAACTTGTTCCCGGTGAAGGCGAAGGGGCTGGTGCGGTTGCGGTCCCCGGCGTGGCGCGGCAGGGGCGGCAGCACGCTCGAGCCCAAGCCGAGCAGCCCGGCCTCCGCGCCGCGCCCCCCCTCACCGCTCGCCAGCCGGTCGAAGATGTCGGTGAGTTCGGTGCCCAGGAAGATCGAGAGGATCGCGGGCGGGGCCTCATTCGCGCCGAGGCGGTGGTCGTTGCTCGCGGAGGCCACCGAGATGCGCAGCAGGTCCTGGTGCTCGTCCACGGCCTTGATCACTGCCGAGCAGAAGAACAGGAACTGGAGGTTCTCGTGCGGGGTGTCGCCGGGCTCCAGCAGGTTCTCGCCCGCGTTCGTGCCCATGCTCCAGTTGCAGTGCTTGCCCGAGCCGTTCACGCCCGCAAAAGGCTTCTCGTGCAGCAGGGCGACCAGGCCGTATTTGCGCGCGGTGTTGCGGAGAACTTGCATGATGAGCTGCTGGTGGTCGGCCGCGACGTTGCTCTGCTCGAAGATCGGGGCGATCTCGAACTGGCCGGGGGCGACCTCGTTGTGGCGGGTCTTGACCGGGATGCCCAGGGTGTAGAGCTGCATCTCGGCGTCGGTCATGAAGCTCAGCACCCGGTCGGGGATCGCGCCGAAGTAGTGGTCTTCCAGTTCCTGCCCGCGCGGGGGCTGGGCGCCGAAGAGGGTGCGGCCCGTCATCACGAGGTCGGGGCGGCGGTAGAAGTACTCCTCGGCGATCAGGAAGTATTCCTGCTCGGCGCCGAGGGTGCTGCCCACCCGGGTTCCCTCCGAGGCCCCGAAGAGCCGCAGGGCGGGGGTGACGGCCTTGTTGAGCGCCTCGGTCGAGCGCAGCAGCGGCGTCTTGTTGTCGAGGGCCTCGCCGGTCCACGAGGCGAAGGCGGTGGGGATGCACAGGGTCGCGCCGTTCGCGTGCCGCATGATGAAGGCGGGGCTACTCGGGTCCCAGGCGGTGTAACCGCGCGCCTCGAAGGTGGCCCGCAGGCCGCCCGACGGGAACGACGAGGCGTCGGGCTCGGCCTGGATGAGTTCCTTGCCGCTGAAGGTGGCGATGGCCTGCCCGTCCCCGGTGGGCGAGACGAAGGAGTCGTGCTTCTCGGCGGTGGCGCCGGTCAGGGGCTGGAACCAGTGGGTGTAGTGGGTGGCCCCCTTCTCCATCGCCCAGTTCTTCATAGCGAGCGCCACGGTGTCGGCGATGCCGGGGTCGAGGGTCTCGCCGCGCTCCAGGGTGGCCTGGAGGCTCTTGTACACGGGCTTGCTCAGTCGGGCCTTGAGCCCCTCCAGGGTCAGCACGTCCCGGGCGAACAGCTCGTCGACGACGTGGTTGGGCAAGAAGGCCGGGGAGGCCTCGACGCGCCAGTTGCGGGCGGCGGAAATTACATCGAAGTCGTGGTTCATCGTTTCCTCTCCCTGTGGCCTCGGCTCGTACACGGGGCGCGGCGCGGCGGCATCCCTTTCCGCACCCCCTGGGTTCAGCCGGACTCTGAGGTGGAGTATAAGAGCGCGGCAAACGCACGGTCAACGCGAGGTTGGACAAGTTGCAGGAACACGGGGAGGAACAGGAGGAGTACCCTGACAATCCTGCACTTTGAGCGGGCCGGTTGGTCTATTCGGCCAGGGAGCGGCGCACAACCTGCGAAGGGCGTGGGAGACGCCAGACGAGGTGGAGCGCCTCGCCAGGTCACCTCTACCCTTGCGCCCCGCCCCTCCTGCCCGCTACGGTCAGCACCAGGCAGCGCCACACGGAGGCCCACCACGACATGACGCCCACGCCCGATTCCCCCGGCACGCCCCACACCGCGCAGGACATCCTCGCCCATCTCGGTGCCGAGAACGTGAAGTTCCTGCGCCTGCAATTCACCGACATCCTGGGCACCACGAAGAACGTGGAGGTGCCCGGTTCGCAGTTCGAGAAGGCCCTCGCCGGGGACGTGACCTTCGACGGCAGCGCGGTGGAGGGCTTCACCCGGGTCGAGGAGAGCGACATGCTGCTCCGGCCCGACCTCTCCACCTTCCTGATCTACCCCCAGTTCTCGCGCGAGGAGGGCGAGCGGGGCCGGGTCGCGCGGCTGATCTGCGACGTGACCCTGCCCGACGGCACGCCCTTCGAGGGGGACCCCCGGCAGGTTCTGGAACGGCAGGTCGCGCGGGCCCGCGACCTCGGCTTCGAGATGTTCGTGGGGACCGAGCCCGAGTTCTTCCTGTTCGAGCGGGACGAGACGGGGCGGGGCAGCACGGTCACCCACGACAAGGCGGGGTACTTCGACCTGGCGCCCGTCGACAAGGGCGAGCGTATCCGCCGCGAGATCGCGGGCATCCTCGTGCAGATGGGCTTCGAGATCGAGGCCTCGCACCACGAGGTCGCCCCCGGGCAGCACGAGATCGACTTCCGCTACGCCCCGGCGTTGGAAACCGCCGACCGCATCGCCACCTTCAAGTTCGTGGTCAAGCGGGTGGCTCTGGAGTACGGGCTGCTGGCTTCCTTTCTCCCCAAGCCGCTCCCCGGGGTGAACGGCTCGGGGATGCACTGCCACCTCAGCCTCTTCCGGAACGGGGTGAACGCCTTCGCCGACCCGGAGGGGGAGCACGGCCTCTCCAGCACCGCGCGGCACTTCATCGCCGGGCTGCTGGAGCACGCGGGGGGCATGGCGGCGATCACCAACCCCCTGGTGAACTCCTACAAACGGCTGGTGCCGGGGTACGAGGCGCCCGTCAACGTCGCCTGGAGCACGAGCAACCGCTCGGCGCTGATCCGCATCCCCGCCAAGCGCGGGCAGTCCACCCGGGCTGAGGTGCGGATGCCCGACCCCTCGTGCAACCCGTACCTGGCCCTGGCGGCGATGCTGGCGGCGGGGCTCGACGGCATCCAGGAGGGAATGGAGCCGCCGCCCGCCATCGGGCGCAACATCTTCCGCATGACGGTGCGGGAAAAGCGGCACCACCGCATCCGCGAGCTGCCCACCGACCTGCGCGAGGCGGTGGACGAACTCGAGAAGGACCCGGTGATCGCCGGGGCGCTGGGCGAACACGTCCTGGACCATTTCGTCGCGGCCAAGCGGGCAGAGTGGCGCGAGTATTCGTCGGCCGTCCACGCCTGGGAGCTGGAGCGGTATCTGGACCTGGTCTGAGGTCTCCCCCGGCGGGGGTGTTCCCGGAGGTCGGGTGGGGTCGGGCGGCCCACCCCCCTGTGTTGCCCACAACTCATCCTGGCCGCAATATCATTTCGCCGAGGTTCCCTGGAAGCAGTTCCGAAATGGCCTCCACGGATGAGCCTCGCGTTGACTTCGTCTAAAGGCGTCTCTAGAATCGTGGCAATCTCGACAACCGCGCAAAGGCGCACCCGTCCCGGAGGACCCATGAAGAAAACCGCCCTGAGCCTTTCCGTTCTCGCCGCGCTGGCCCTGGGAGGCGCGAGCGCCCAGACCACCATCAAGCTCGCCACCCTCTCGCCCCTCTCGGGCGGGCAGAGCGACCTGGGCACCCAGATTCGCAACGGCGCGCAGCTCGCCGTGAACGAGTACAAGCCGCAGTTTCAGCGGCTCGGCCTGAACCTTCAGCTCGCCCCCTACGACGACCAGGCGGACCCGGCCACGGGCACCGCGCAGGCGCGCAAGATCGCCTCGGACCGCTCAATCCTGGCGGTGGTGGGCACCCTGAACTCGGGCGTGGCGATTCCGTCGAGCGCGGCCCTGGCGCCCAGCCGCGTGGCGCTGGTGAGTCCGGCGAACACCGCCAACCAGGTCACCGACCGTGGCCTGAGCAACATGAACCGCATCGTGGCGCGCGACGACGCGCAGGGCCCGGCGGGAGCGAACTTCATCACGGGGACGCTCAAGGCGAACAAGGTCTACATCCTCAACGACAAGACCGCGTACGGCGAGGGCCTGGCGCGCGAGGTCGAGAAGGCCCTCAAGGCCAAGAACGTGCAGGTCGTGGCGAACGAGGGCACCGAGGAGAAGAGCGACTTTTCCTCCATCGTGGCGAAGATCCGCCTCCAGCGCCCTGACGCGATCTACTTCGGCGGCATCTACAATCAGGTCGGCGTGTTCATCAAGCAGCTCAGGGAAGCCGGGATCACCACGCCCGTCGTCGGCGGCGACGGCCTGGACAGCGCCGAGCTGGTCACCATCGCCGGACCGCAGGGCGCGAACAACATCTACTTCACGACGGTCGCCGCGCCCATCGACGCGCTGCCCGCCGCGAAGACCTTCGCCGCCAACTTCCAGAAGACCTTCAACGACGCGGCGCAGGGCTTCGGCGCCTTCGGGTACGACGCGGCCAAGGTGGCCCTTCAGGGCATCCTGAACGCCGCCAAGGCCAACGGCAACAAGGCCCCGACCCGCGCGCAGGTGGAGGCGGCCATCCGCAAGGGCAACTTCACCGGCCTGCTCTCGGGCAACGTGAGCTTCAACAGCGTCGGCGACCGCAAGGCGGCCACGCTCTACGTGATGAACGTGCAAGACGGCAAGACCAAACTCGCCGCCAGCGTGCCCGTCCGCCCCGCCAAGCAGTAACCGGAAGGGGCGCCGGGACACTCCCCTGGGGCCGGGCGTCACGCTCGGCCCCTTCGCTATGGTGGGGGAGGAACAGGCGGCCTCGGCCCCACCGCCTCCGTTTCGGAGTTCCGCCGTGATGACGCCGCTTCCCGCCCTGACCTCCGTGGGAACCGACACCGAGAGGAGAACCATCTTGGATCTCGCCACCCTGCTGCCCTTCGTCGTCAACGTGATCGTGGGCGGCCTCGTCCTGGGCTTCGTGTACGCCATCATCGCGCTGGGCTACACGATGGTCTACGGCGTGCTGCAACTCATCAACTTCGCCCACTCGGAGGTCTTCGTGACCGGCGCCGTCGTCGGCTTCGAGGTCTTCCGGGTCCTCGCCCCCAATCCCATCAACGGGTATCTCAAGCTGCTGATCGCGCTCGTCGCCGCGATGATCGTGTCGGGGCTGCTCAACGTCCTGATCGAGCGGCTGGCCTACCGCCCGCTCAGGAACGCGCCCAAGCTGGTGCCCCTGATCACCGCCATCGGCGTCTCCTTGATCTTGCAGGACGTGCTGCGGATCATCGAGGGCTTCCAGGGAAGATTCGACCTCACCTACACGCTGCCGCAGGGCTTCTCGGGCCGCTTCTGCGCGGCACAGAGTTCGTGCGCGGGGCTGGGGAACGCGCTGCGAACGATTGGGATCGACCTTCAGCTCAAGGACGTGATCCTGATCGCCGTGTCGCTGCTGAGCCTGGCGGTGCTCAACTACCTCGTGAACCGCACACGGCTGGGCAAGGCGATTCGCGCGGTGGCGCAGGACCGGGTGACCGCCGGGCTGATGGGCATCGACGCGAACCGTATGATCAGCGCGACCTTCCTGATCGGCGGAGCGCTCGGCGGCATCAGCGGGGTGCTGTTCGGCATGAAGTTCGGCACCGTGAACGCCTACTCGGGCTTCGACCCCGGCATCATCGCCTTCACCGCCGCCGTGCTGGGCGGGATCGGCTCGATTCCGGGGGCGGTGCTGGGCGGGCTGGTGCTGGGCGTGATCCAGAACCTGATCGGCGTGACGAACGTGTTCGGCGGGCTGCTCGGCGTAGCCAACCTGGAGTCTATCGACGCCTCGTATCAGCGGATCGGGGCCTTTATCGTGCTCGTGCTCATCCTGATCTTCAAGCCGACCGGCCTGCTCGGCAAGAGCAACGTGGAGAAAGTATGACGGCGGTCAACCCTGGCGCGCCCCGGCGCGCCCAATCGGCACCCGACCGCACTTTCCTGCTCGTGCTGATCTTCCTGGTGACGAGCGCGCTGCTGCTCGTGTCGCACAACGGCGACCTGCTTGAAAACCTCGGTGGGCTGGGGGCGGTGCTGCGCAATCCCATCGTGGAGGCGGTGATCGTCTCACTCTTCCTCGCCAACGTGCTGTTCGCGTACCTGTGGCGCGCGGCCGCGTGGGCGAAGGCACTCGTGGGCCTGGGGAGCCTGCTGCTCGTGCTGCCGTGGGCCGGGCAGGAGGACACCTCGCTGCTCGACCTGAGCATCCAGATCATGATCTTCGCGGCGCTCGCGCTGGGCTTGAACATCGTCGTCGGATTGGCGGGGCTGCTCGACCTGGGGTACGTCGCCTTCTTCGCGGTGGGCGCGTACACCTGGGGCATCTTCGCCAGCCCGCGCTTCGCCGAGATTCTGCGCTACTACGGCGAGAACCCCGGCGGGACGAACGCGCTGACCCTCGCCCTGGGCCTCTTCCTGACGGCGATCACGGCGGCGAGCATGATCTACATCCGGCGACTCCAGCGGAGCGCGCGGCCCACCCGGGCGTCCTCGTGGAGCTTCGGGCTGGCGAGCTTCGGGCTCGTGGCGGGGCTGCTGCTGACGGGGCGGGCCCTGCTGGTGCTCAACGCCTCACGGGCCGCCGGGCTCGGCGCGGGGATCGACCCCAGCTTCTTCTGGCTCTTCCTGGCGCTGAGCGTGCTCAGCGCCGCTGTCGTGGGCGTCCTCATCGGTCTGCCGGTGCTGCGGCTCAAGGGCGACTACCTGGCGATCATCACGCTGGGGCTGGGCGAGGTGATCCGGGTGCTGGCGAACAACCTCGACCTGTACTCGGCGGGGTCGCAGGGCATCACGCCGATAGGGAGCGCCTCGGTGCCGTGGTTCGACCGGCTGGCGGGGACGCTGGGGTTCCAGCCCGACCAGTATTACCTGCTCTTCCTGTACGTGCTCGTGCTCGTGCTCGTCGCCGTGATCCTGCTCGTGAACGTCCGGCTCGACCGCTCGCGGATCGGGCGGGCGTGGATCGCCATCCGCGACGACGAGGTGGCCGCGCAGGCGATGGGCGTGCCCCTGGTGCAGACGAAGCTGATCGCCTTCGCCACGGGGGCGTCCTTTGCCGGGGCGATGGGCATGATCTTCGCCGCGAAGCAGACCTTTGTGAGCCCGGAGAGCTTCAACATCTTCCAGAGCATCGGGGTGCTGAGCATGGTGATCCTGGGCGGGATGGGTTCCTTCCCCGGCGTGATCCTGGGCGCGGCGGTCGTGACCCTGCTCAACCTGCGCATCCTGCCGGGGCTGGGCGAGGCGACCGCCAACCTGGGGATTCCCCAGCAGGTCAACCCGGGCCAGCTCCAGCGCCTGATCTTCGGCGTGATTCTGGTGACCATGATGCTGCTGCGGCCCGAGGGGCTGTTGCCGAACAAGCGCCGGGCGCTCGAACTCCACCACGACGACAACCAGGAGGACGACAGCGCCCAGGGCACGGGCCCGGCGCTGACCGCAGGCGGCGGGGACGTGTTCAGCCCGGGGTACGCCACCGAGCAGGAAGACGAGCACGCGGGCACCACGGGGAGAGGCACGCCATGAACATCCTCGAAGTGCAGGGGGTCACGAAGACCTTCGGCGGCCTGACCGCCGTGAACGACGTGACCCTGGAGGTGCCCCGCGAGGCCATCGTGAGCATCATCGGGCCGAACGGGGCCGGGAAGACGACCTTCTTCAACCTCGTGACCGGCATCTACAGCCCGGACCGGGGCACCATCCGACTGGACAGGCGGGAACTGATCGGCCTGCGCCCGGATCAGGTGGTGAGCGCCGGGATCGCCCGCACCTTCCAGAACATCCGCCTTTTCTCGACCATGACGGCCGAGGAGAACATCATGGTGGGACGGCACACCCGCCTCCGGGCGGGCTACCTCGACGCCGTGCTGCGCACCCGCCGCTTCCACAGCAGCGAGGAGGAGGCGCGCGAGGTGGCGCGGGTGATGCTCGACTTCGTGGGGCTGGGGCGCTGGCGGCGGGAGCTGGCGACCAACCTTCCCTACGGCGACCAGCGCAAGCTGGAGATCGCCCGCGCGCTCGCCACGACGCCCAAGCTCGTCCTCCTCGACGAACCGGCGGCGGGGATGAACCCGCGCGAGACCGAGGACCTCAAGGCCCTGATCCGCCGCATCCGCGACGAGCTGGGGGTGACGGTGGTGCTGATCGAGCATGACATGCGGCTGGTGATGACCCTGTCCGAGCACATCACGGTGCTCGACTACGGGACGAAGATCAGCGAGGGGCTGCCTCACCAGGTTCGCAACGACCCGCGCGTGATGGAGGCGTACCTGGGACGCGGCGCGGCGGCGGGCGAGTACGGGAAGGAGGCGAGGCCGCATGCCTGAGACGCAGATGCTGAATGAAAGGACGCGGGCGGCGGGAATGACCCTGCTCGAACTGCAGGGCGTCCACACGTACTACGGCCACATCCACGCCCTCAAGGGGCTGACCATGACCGTGGGCGAGGGCGAGATCGTCGCGCTGATCGGCGGCAACGGGGCGGGCAAGACGACCACCCTGCGGACGGTCAGCGGCATGATGAAGCCGAGGGTGGGCCAGGTGGTCTACCAGGGCCAGAACGTGGGCGGCCTGCCCCCTCACACGATCATGGGGCGCGGGATGAGCCACGTGCCGGAAGGGCGCCGCATCTTCCCCCAGCTGACGGTGCGCGAGAACCTGGAGGTCGGGGCGTACACGATCACGGACAGAAAGTTGATCGAGGAGCGCGTCCAGGAGGGCTTCGCGCTCTTCCCCCGGCTCAAGGAGCGCGAGAACCAGCTCGGCGGCACCATGTCGGGCGGCGAGCAGCAGATGCTGGCGATCGCGCGGGCACTGATGGTCAATCCCAAACTGCTGCTGCTCGACGAGCCCAGCATGGGCCTCTCACCGCTGTTCGTGGAGGCGATCTTCGACATCGTGGAGCGGCTGAACCGGGAGCGGGGCACGACCATCCTCCTCGTCGAGCAGAACGCGAGCATGGCGCTGGGCGTGGCGCACCGGGCCTACGTGCTCCAGACGGGCGAGATCCGGCTGAGCGGTTCCGCCGCCGAGATCGCGCGCGACGAGAGCGTGCGCAAGGCGTACCTCGGGGACGAGTGAAGGTCAGAGGTGAGGGGGCCGCTTCCGGTGTGGGGCGGCCCTCTCCCTTTGGGTCGGTAGGCAGTCCCACCGAGCGGGCGGGGAGGATTGGGTACCTTCAGCCATGCGACGTCTGACCCTCGCTGCGGCGGCCCTCGTCTCCGCCTCCCTCTTCACGTCCTGCGTTCCGTCTGCGGAGCGCTTCGACCCCGCGCGGCTGCCCGACCCCGCCGACCTGTCCTCGCGCAACGCGGCGACCGAGTGGTACTACGTCTCGGGCTACCTGCCGGAGTCGGGGCTGGCCTTCCACTGGGCGCAGTTCAAGGTGAACTACCGGGGAATTCCCTACCAGGCCGGGCACCTGGCGGTCGCCGACCTGCGGACGGGCAAGTTCAACGTCTACGAGAACAACTCGCAAAACGCCCGCTTCGGGTTCCCCCCGCTGCGGGTGGAGCAGGGCGACTGGCGGCTGAGGCAGGACGCGGGCAGCACCTACCAATTGACGGCCGGGCCCCTGAACCTCACCCTCACGGCGCTCAAGGAGCCGGTCGTCCACCCGCCGGGCTACTCGGGCACCCCCGAGGTCGGGCGGCTGTACTACCAGAGCATTACCCGGATGGACGTGAAGGGAACGGTGGCCCTGCCGGGCGGCGAGACGCGGGAGGCGCGCGGGCTGGTGTGGCTCGACCACCAGTGGGGCGACCAGCAGCCGGGGGCCCAGGCCCAGTGGGACTGGTTCGGCCTCCACCTCTCCGACGGCTCGGACCTGATGCTCTACCGGGTGCGCAACGCTGCCGGGCAGGTCGTGCAGGTGGCGGGCTCGCTGGTCGACCCGCAGGGGGTGGCGCGCGAGGTGCCGAACGTGACCATGACGCCGGGCCGCGTCTACCGCAGCCCCAGCGGGCGCGAGTACGTGCTGGGCTGGCAGGTGCAGGCCGGGGACCTCGCCCTCGCCCTGGACGCCGTGCGCGACGAGCAGGAACTCCTGACGAAAAACACCTCCGTCGCCTACTGGGAGGGGCCTGTGCGCGGGACGGGCACGCTGAATGGGCAGGCGATCACCGCCGAGGGCATGGGCGAGTTCGTCGGGGGCATCCTGACCCGGGAGGAGGGCGGCCGCTTCTTCCCGTCCGGGCGCTAGACGCGAGCGGGACACAGGTCACCCTCTTTAAGACTCTACAAACTTGACATAACCTCACTCAAGTTGCAGAATAGAGGCACTTGAGGAGGTCCCCTTGAATCCCGAACGCTTTACCGAGGCGGCGACGCAGGCGTTGGCCGCCGCCCAGCAGCTCGCACAATCCAACCACCAACAGAACCTGACCGTCGCGCATGTCCTGCGCGCCCTCACCGACAACGACACCGCCGCCCGGGCGATCACCGCCGCCGGGGGCGACCTCGCCACGCTCCGCACCGCGCTGGACGCCGAACTCGGCAAACTGCCGCGCGTGCAGGGCGGTGGGGACAGCCTGTACCTCGACCCGGCGCTCAACCGCGCGCTCCAGAAGGCGGAGGGCGTCGCGGGGGAGTTCGGTGACTCCTTCGTCGCCGCCGACACGCTGCTCCTCGCGCTGCGGGGGGAGTACCGGGGGCAGGGCCTGCCCGCCGAGTCCGCGCTGCGTCAAGCCGTGACCGAGGCCCGGAAAGGAAAGACCGTGACGACGAAGTCCGCTGAATCACAATTCGACGCGCTGAACAAGTACGGCACCGACCTGACCCAGCGTGCCCGCGACGGCAAGCTCGACCCCGTGATCGGCCGCGACGAGGAGATTCGCCGCACGATGCAGATTCTCCTGCGGCGAACCAAGAACAACCCCGTATTGATCGGCGAGCCCGGCGTGGGCAAGACCGCCATCGCGGAAGGTCTCGCCAGCCGCATCGTGAAGGGCGACGTGCCGGAGGGGCTTAGAAATAAGCGCATCGTCTCCCTGGAGATGGGCAGCCTGCTCGCCGGGGCCAAGTTCCGGGGCGAGTTCGAGGAACGCCTCAAGGGCGTGATCGACGAGGTGGTGGGCTCTCAGGGCGAGGTCATCCTCTTCGTGGACGAGATTCACACCATCGTCGGCGCGGGCAAGACCGAGGGCAGCCCCGACGCGGGCAACATGCTCAAGCCCGCCCTGGCACGCGGTGAGCTGCACCTGATCGGCGCGACCACCCTCGACGAGTACCGCGAGATCGAGAAGGACCCGGCGCTGGAGCGGCGTTTCCAGCCCGTCTTCGTGGACGAGCCCAGCGTGGAGGACACCATCTCGATCCTGCGCGGCATCAAGGAGCGCTATCAGGTCCACCACAACGTGGAGATCACCGACCCGGCGCTCGTGGCCGCCGCCCAGCTCTCGCACCGCTACATCAGCGACCGCCAGCTTCCCGACAAGGCCATCGACCTGATCGACGAGTCGGCGGCGCGGCTGCGGATGGCGCTCGAATCCAGCCCCGAGCGGATCGACCAGCTTCAGCGCCGCAAGCTGCAACTGGAGATCGAGCGCGAGGCCCTCAGGCGCGAGAAGGACCAGGACTCGCAAAACCGCCTCCTCGACCTGGAGGAGACGCTGAAGGCCGTCACCGACGAACTCGCCGAGGTGCGGGGGCGCTGGGAGGCCGAGCGAGGTGAGGTCCAGGTTCTGCGCGAGAAGCGCGAGGCGCTCGATCAGGTCCGCACCGACATCGAGAAGGCCCGCCGCGAGTACGACCTGGCGCGGGCCGCCGAGCTGGAGTACGGCAAGCTGCCGCAGCTTGAGCGCGAGGTGCAGGAGCTGGAGCGCAAGCTCCGGGGCGCCGAGTTCGCCCACCTGGAGGTGACGGAGGAGGACGTGGCCGCCGTCGTCAGCCGCTGGACGGGCATCCCGGTCTCCAAGCTGATGGAGGGCGAGCGCGAGAAGCTGCTGCACCTCGAAGAGCAGCTCCACGGGCGGGTGATCGGGCAGGACCGCGCCATCGTGAGCGTGTCCGACGCGATCCGCCGTTCCCGCGCGGGGCTCAGCGACCCGAACCGCCCGCTGGGCTCCTTCATGTTCCTGGGGCCGACGGGGGTCGGGAAGACCGAGCTTGCCAAGGCGCTCGCGGAGTTCCTGTTCGACTCGCAGGACGCGATGGTCCGCCTCGACATGAGCGAGTACATGGAGAAGCACAGCGTCGCCCGATTGATCGGGGCCCCTCCCGGGTACGTGGGCTACGAGGAGGGCGGCCAGCTCACCGAGGCCGTGCGCCGTCGCCCCTACGCGGTGATCTTGCTCGACGAGATCGAGAAGGCGCACCCGGACGTCTTCAACGTGCTGCTTCAGGTGCTCGACGACGGGCGCCTCACCGATGGGCAGGGCCGCACGGTGGACTTCCGCAACACGCTGATCATCCTGACGAGCAACATCGGCTCGCCGCTGATCCTGGAGGCGCAGGCAAGGGGGGACAGCGCCGAGAGCATTCGCGATCAGGTGCTGAATGTGTTGCAATCGAGCTTCCGGCCCGAGTTCCTCAACCGCATCGACGACATCATCGTCTTCGACGCGCTGACGCCCGCCGACCTGCACAAGATCGTGGACATCCAGATGCAGGGCCTGCGCAAGCGCCTCGCCGAGCGCCGGGTGACGCTGCACCTCACCGACGCCGCGAAGGACCACCTCGCCCGGATTGGCTACGACCCGGCCTTCGGCGCCCGGCCCCTCAAGCGCGCCATCGCCCGCGAGATCGAGACGCCGCTCGCCCGCGAGATCCTGCAAGGACACGTCCACGACAACAGCACGCTGGCGGTGGACTACGACGGGTCGCGGTTCCGGTTCGACACGGGAGTGCTGAACTAGGAGCGGTCGGCTCTCAGCCGTCAGCAGGACAAAGAAAGCCGCTGCCCTGGCATGGGTGGCGGCTTCTTGTTTTGAGGGAAGCCTGAGCGTGTTAGCGTGCCCCATGCCCGTCCTGCTCGACGTTCCGCCCGCCGACCGGCGCGTGATCGACCTGATGAAGGCCCAGCAGCGCGAATTGCGGGCGCTGTACAACGACACCGACGAGCGCACCGAACCCTTCGACCCGGCGACCCTCTCCGGCGAGGGCTGCGTGCTTCTGGCGGTGGAGGAGGGTGGGGAGCTGCTCGCCTGCGGGGCGCTCAAGCGCATCGAGGCGGACACGGCGGAGGTCAAGCGCATGTACACGGTGCCGGACGCGCGGGGCCGTGGCCTGGGGCGTCAAGTCCTCGCGGCGCTGATCGAGCGGGGGCGGGCGCTGGGGTTCGGGCGGCTGGTGCTGGAGACGGGGGACTTGCAGGCGGAGGCGATTCACCTCTACGAGTCGGCGGGCTTCACCCGCATCCCGAACTACGGGTACTACGTGGGGATCGAGAACAGCCTGTGCTACGAGTTGCCGCTGGACGTGCGGGCGGCCCGCCCTCCTCCGTGATTCCCGGCCGACGAAGAAGCCGCCGCCCGAGCACAGGCAGCGGCTGATCCGTGGTCCCCTCAGCGGCGGTTGTTCGCGGCGTTGCGGCCCGTCAGTCCAGCGAGCCCGATCAGCCCGGCGAGACCCAGCCAGCCCCAGTCGGTCCCCCGGTTCTCGGTGGTGGTCGTGCCGGTCGTGGCGGTGTCCGTGGTCGTGCCGGTGGCGTCCGTCTGGGCGAGGGCGGTCACGGGGAAAGCAAGGACGGCGGCCAGGGTCACGGTCTTCAGCGTGAAGTTCTTCATGAGGGCCAGTGTGACTTACGACACGCCCGTGGAGATTTCAGCGAACGCATGATTCCTTGACCAAACCTTATCAACGCCGGGCGGGAGATGGCCGGGGGCGTGGGCGGCAAGACGACGGCCACCCTCCGGGGACACTTGGAAGTTGCCCGGCGTGCGAAACTGGGGGTGATTCTGCAAACGCACCGCATGGGCAGGATGCCGGACAGGCAGGGCCGAACGGAGGGCACGATGAACGCGCAGTCGTCTCAGGCTCCGGCACGAGGGCGCTCACTCCTGGAGCGCGACCTGGCCGCCCTTCCTGCCGGGCACCGCAATTTCCTCCGGCTGGTGGTCGGCGTGACCTGGGCGCTGTTCGTGCTCCTCTGGCCCCTGCTGTGGGCCGCGTGGTTCCTGCGCCTGTTCGGCGCGGCGCTCGCGGGCGGGGCGTGCCCCGTCGTCCTGCCCGCGCGGCCTACCGAGCAGGACCCTGCACCCGACTGGACGCTGCTGGAGGTCCCGGGGTGTCCCCTTTACGTGGTGGGGGCCGGGGTGGCGCTCGTGCTGGGCCTCGTCTCGACCATCGGCATGTGCTTCTGGCCTCTGATCGCCGGGATGTGGGTCTTCCAGAACCTGCTGGACGCGGGCCAGGGGGGAGCGGCCGCCATTCGGGTGGCGCTTGGGGCACTGGGCGCGGTGGGGCTGGAGGCCGCCATGCTCACCGTCTACGTGCGCTACGTCCGCGACGGTCTGGCGGGGAGGTGAGGCAGGCGGGAGGGCCTTACAGCGCGTCCTCGAACTCCGTCACCGCGTGGGCGAGGGCGTCGGTCGTGGTCGCCTGGTAGCCCGCCCACGCGAGCCACAGGGCGTGGAGGGTGTGCTCGGCCCGCCGCAGGGCGGCCTGCACCTCGGGCGTTGGTTCGTCCCCGGCGGCGGCCAGGGTAACCGTGAGGTTGAGCTTGGCGTTCAGGTAACGGGCCTGCTCGCTGCGCGTGCCGTCGTAGACGTAGACCACCTCCTCCCAGCCCGGCGAGAAGTCCTGCCAGATCAGCCGGGTGACCGCCGCGTGGCTGCCGATGCACAGGTGCTCGGCGGGAAAACCCTCGGGCGTCCGCAGGCCCTGCTCCTGGCAGTAGCGGGCCGCGAGGCCGCTGACATCGCGGTCCACGGCGTCCTGGAAGCGGGCCTGGATAACGCTGCGGGCGGAGTCACGCGAGTCCTTGGACATAGTGAGTAGATTATATTCTGTTTTCCACGAAATATGGGAGTTGGCTGGACGAAACCGATACACTCGCCGCCATGTCCCCCGGCCCCTGCACGCCCTGGTGTGTGGGAACGCGAACGTCGAGCTGAGCCTCGCGGCGCCGGGGTTCTCCCTGCCCCCCGGCGAGAGCACGGAACACCCGCATGGGTTGTCGTTGGGTGTCTCCGGAGTCGGGTTCAACGTGGCGCACGCCCTCGCGCGGCTAGGGGCGGAGACGTACTTCCTGGGCTTCGCGGGCACCGACCCCGCCGGGGAGGTCGTGCGGCGGGGGTTGGAGAAGGCGGGGGTCGGGGCACACCTCGTTCCCGTCCCCGCCACGCCGCTCTCGCTGGTGGTGACGACACCCGGCGGACGGCGGCACATCCACCGGGACCTCAAGGGGCTGGGGGAACACCCCGCGCCCACAGAGGTCTTCCAGACGACACTCGCCGGGGCGCAGGTCGTCGTCCTGGGCAACGTCGCCTGGACGCGCGAGCTGCTTCCCCTCGCGCGGGCGGCGGGGGTGCCCGTCGTCACCGACCTCCAGGGCACGCCGGGCCCCGGCCACCCCTACGACGTGCCGTACCTGGCGGCGGACATCGTGTTTCTGAGCGGCGAGAACGGCGAGGCCGTGCAGGCCTACCGCGCCGAGCACGACCCCCGGGTCATCGTGGCCGGGCTGGGCGGCGAGGGGGCGCTGCTCTCCGAACGGGGGCGGGCGCCGTGGCACCAGCCCGCCGTCCGCACACGTCCGGTAATGAGCACGAACGGGGCTGGGGACGCGCTGCTGGCGGCCTTCACCCGCGCCTACTTCGGCGGCCTGGGCACGCGGGAGGCGCTGCGGCTCGCCTGCGCCTTCGCCTCGTGGAAGTGTGGGGAGGCGGGGGGCGCGGCGGGGCACCTGACCCGGGCCGAACTGTCCGCGCTGACCGAGACGCCGTGAGGGTGGGCGCGTTACCCTGCGCGGGTGACCCGGACCCTCTCCCCCACCCTGCAAGACGTAATAGGCCGGGCCGTGCGGGCCATCCGCGAGCACGCGGACGAGTGCGAGGCCGCGCAGGACGTGACCCCGCAGGCGGCCTCGGCCCTGCGCGCGAGCGGCTACACCCGGCTGTCGCTGCCCGAGGAGCGCGGGGGGCTGGGCTCGGGCCTGGAGGAGTACGCGGCGGCGGGGCTGCGGCTGGGCGAGGCGAACGCGGCGCTCGCGCTCGTGCTGGCAATGCACACCCATGTGGTGGGCTCGGCCTTCCAGGGGCGCACGCTGCCCGAGCCCATGCTCGCGGCCCTCGCGCGGGCGAGCCTGGAGGGCCAGCTCGTGAACGCCCTGGCGAGCGAGCCCGAACTCGGCAGCCCCTCGCGCGGGGGCCTGCCCCGAACGGCGGCGACCCCAGACGGCTCGGGCGGGTGGCTCCTGACGGGCCGCAAGACCTGGGCGACGGGGGCGCGGGCGCTGGGCCTCGCGGTGGTGAGCGCGGCCACTCCCGAGGGCACGGTCGCCCGCCTCCTCGTGCCGATGGACGCGCCCGGCGTGCGGGTCGAGGAGACCTGGGCGGGCTCGCTCGCGCTGCGGGGCACGGGAAGTCACGACGTGGTCTTCGAGAACGTCACCGTGCCCGGCGACCACCTTGCCCCGCCCGGCGCGCCTCATCCCTCGGGGAGCGCGTGGTTCTGGACAGCCATCGCGGCGACCTACCTGGGGGTGGGCTTCGCGGCCCTGGACGCCCTGGCGGAGTACGCGCGGGCGCGGGTGCCCACCGCCCTCGGCGCCCCCATCGCCACGCTGCCGCGTGTGCAGGAGAACGTGGGGCGCATCGCCACCGACCTCGGCGCAGCCCGCGCCCTGCTGCTGGAGGCGACCCGCGCCTGGGACGCCCGGCCGGGCGAGGACGCCGTGCCCGGCCTCGCCGCCGCGAAGGCCCACGCCACGAATGCCGCCGTGAGCGCCACCGACCTCGCCGTGCGGGTGGCGGGGGGCGCGGCCCTGACGCCCGCCCTGCCGCTCTCTCGTCTGCTGCGCGACGCCCGCGCCGGGCTGACCCACCCCCCAGCGGACGAGGTGAGCTACGCCAGCCTGGGGGCAGCCCTGCTGGGGGTGGAGGCGCGGCGGTAAGGGCTTTCGTCACCGGGTACTGAACTCCAACCCGGTCGGGGCCTGCGGGTGGCCGGAGAGGCAAGCTCCCCGCCTCCCCTATGCTGAACACCCGAATGCGCCTGCTGCCCCGCCACTCCCCGCCCGCCCACCTGGGACGGCTGGCGCTCTCGGCCCTGGCGGGCTTCCTCCTCGCCCTGGTGCTGGCGCGCGGGGGACTGAGCGTGGTGCTCGCGGTCGTGCCGCCCGGACAACCGTATGTGCGGGCGGTGGTCGGCACCCTCGCCGCGCTGGGAAGCCTCGTGCTGAGTTTCGGGCTGGCGGGGGCGCTGTCGGCACGGGCCCTGCCGCTCGCCCGGCTGGGTCTCTCCCGGGGGCAGGCGCGGGTGCGGGCGGGGGTCGCGTCGGGGGTGACGGCGGGACTGCTCGTGGTGCCGGTGGGCGGGCTGATGGGGCTGGCGGGCGTGTACCGGGGCGGGGCGCTCGGGGACGCGCTGGGAGGTTCGCAGCTCGCCCTGCTCGCCCTCGTGCTGTGTGCGCTCTACGGCCTGATCTCGGGGGCGGTGCTCGGCCTGCTCACCCTGCGGGCGAGGCTGGCGTGGCGGCCCGCGCTCGGGGGACTTCTCGGCTTCGGGCTGGTGGGAGCTGTGGGTGGGGCGCTCCTCGGCTGGGCGGGCGTGCCCAATGTGCTCGCGGGGGGCGGCTGGGCGCTGCTCGGGCTCCTCGCGGCCTTCGTGGTCGCCTCGCAGGTCGTGGGGGACAGCGCCGTCGCGGCAGGGATCGACGCGGCGGCGGACAGTTCCCGGCACGACTCGGCGGACGACCGGCAGGTCAAGCTCACGCTCGCGGCCCTCGGTCTCGCGCTGCTGGGGGTGTGGGGTCTGGGCGAGCGCGCGGTGAACTTTGTGCAGACGCGCCCGGGCCGCGCCGAGCCCCTCGCCGTGCCCGCCGCCCCCGGCCTGGCCTGCCCGGCGCCGACGGACCCGCTGGAACTCGCCGTGTGGCGGGTGACCACGCGGGGCAGGCGACCCGACCTGTCGTGCGGGAACGACTTCCTGGGATTCCTGCACACGCCGAACCCCGACCCCGCCTTCAGCGCGCAGCCCCCCACCCCACACGGCGGCTTCGACGGCCTTGCCGCTCAGATCGCGGGCGCGCGGCGCGAGGTGCTGTTCGCGGTGATGGAGTGGGCGGACGACCCCCGGCGCGGGCCTGGGGCGGTCCTGGCGCGCGGCGTGGCCGAGCTGTATGGGCAGGTGCGGGACAACCCGGCGGCCTTCCCGGATGGGGTGACGGTGCGGGTGGCGCTGGGGAACTTTCCGCGCGCCGCCAACCTGGAGTGGGGTTCACAGGTGTACGCGGCGGCGCGCGACCTCCTCGCAGCGGGGGTGCCGCTGCGCGACGACCGGCTGGGCTGGCGGGTGGAGATCGCTAACTACGCGGGCACCTTTCCCCACAGCCACGCCAAGCTCCTCGTGACGGATAGCGTGGGGCTCACGGTGATGGGCTTCAACGTGGGCCCGCTGCACCTGCCCTCGGGGACGACGCGGGGCCACGGCGGCGACGTACGCGACCTCGGGATGCGCTTTCGCGGCCCGGTGGCGCGCGACGGGCTGAACGTCTTCGACGACCTGTGGCGGCGCAGCACCCTGCTGGACTGTTCGCCGGGCGTCACCCCGCGCACCGTCCGCTCCTCGTGCCGGAACGGGGGGCCGGGCGAGCCCACGCACCCGCAGGGCACCGACCGGTTTGCCCCCACCCGCGCCGGGGACGTGCGCGCCTTCAGCCTGTACCGCCGCGAGGGCTTCCAGATGGCCGACGACGCCCTTGTCGCGCTGCTGGACGCCTCGCGGCAGAGCGTGGACCTCATGCACGTCAGCTTCAGCATGGACGTGCGCTGCAACCTCGCCCTGCTCAACCCCCGGCTGTGCACCTCCCAGGACGCGCTGCCTTGGATGCGGGCCCTCGTCCGCGCCGCCGAGCGGGGAGTCACCGTCCGCGCCCTGCTGTACGAGCACGGTTTCCTGGGGCTGGAAAACCGGGTGGGCCTCGCCGTCCTGCGCCGTGAACTGCGGGCGCGCGGGCTGGAGGACCGGCTTCAGGCCCGCTGGTTCCCGGGCGGCCTGCACGCCAAGACCATGCTCGTGGACGGGCGGATGCTCACCGTCGGCAGCCAGAACCTTCACTACTCCTCGTGGACGCCGCGCGGCCTGAACGAGTACACCCTCGCCACCACCGCGCCGGGGGCGGCGCAGGGGTACGCCCGGGAGTTCGCCTTCTTCTGGGGGCAAGCCCGCCCCGCCGACCTGCCGAGGTGGCTGAGCGTGGACGGGGAGGAGCGTTGAGCGAAGGAGGACCGTCGCTCACCAGCCTTTGCCCTCTCAGGGGCGAAGTGTTGGGCGTGGTCGCCCGGGCTGGATGAGTAAGCTGTGTCCGACCACTTCCAAGGGGCTTGAGGAGGCCCTGGTGGAGGAAGTGGCGCGTTTCTGGAGGGTGTTCCCCACGTGCGCGGGAATGACTGACGGTAGAGCGGAGCGTGGGAAAACCGTTTTCTGTTGTGGCATTCCAGGAAGCGGAAGTGAGCAACTTCTGCTTGTTCATCCTCGCCCAGAGCAACCTCGGTTGCCTACACGCCGAGCAAACGCCTCAGCCCACCCCCTTCCACACCAGCCCGACCGCCTCCTCCACGCTGCGAACGCCCTCGCGGCCCTCCAAGCCGGGGGGGACGATCAGGTCGCGATATCCGGCACGTCTGGCCTCCTCGGCGCGGCGTAGGGAACCCTGGGTCGAGCGCACCTCGCCCGCCAGGCCGACCTCCCCGAAGACGGCGACGTTGCCGGGGAGGGCGCGGCCCACGACCGCCGAGTACACGGCCAGGGCAACCGCGAGGTCGAGGCCGGGGTCGGCGACCTTCAGGCCGCCCGCCAGGTTCACGTACACGTCGAGGCCGCCGAGGGTCAGGTCGAGGCGGCGCTCCAGCACGGCGAGGACGACATCAACCCGGCGGGGATCGAGGCCGACGACTACCCGGCGCGGGTTGGGATAGGGCGTCTTGGCCGCGAGCGCCTGCACTTCGAGCAGCATGGGCCGCTGTCCGTCGATGGTCGCGGCGACGACCGAACCCGGCACCCCCACGGGCCGCTCGGCGAGGAAGGCCGCCGACGGGTTCTCGACGGCGACGAGGCCCTCGCCGCGCATCTCGAAGACGCCGAGTTCCCCGGCCTGACCGAAGCGGTTCTTCACGCTTCTGAGCAGGCGGAAGGCGCCCACCGTCTCCAGGAAAACCGTCGTGTCCACGATGTGCTCCATCACCTTCGGCCCGGCGACCGTGCCCTCCTTGGTGACGTGGCCGACGAGGACGGTCGCGGTGCCCGTCTCCTTGGCGGCGCGGGTCAGCAGGGCCGTCCCCTCGCGCACCTGGGCGACGCCGCCGGGAGTGCCGTCCCCCTCCACGGTCACCGTCTGGATCGAATCGACGATACACAGGGCCGGTTTGTGCTCGGCCATCAGGGCGGCGACGTGCTCGGCGCGGGTGTCCCGGGTGAGGTGGATGTCGCCCTTGACGCCCAGTCGGTCGGCGCGCAGGCGAATCTGCTCCAGCGACTCCTCGCCCGCGACGTAGAGGACGGTCTGGCCCCCGGTGGCGAGCCGGTCCGCCACCTGGAGGAGCAGCGTGCTCTTGCCGATGCCGGGCTCGCCGCCGATCAAGGTGACGCCGCCCGCGACCAGCCCGCCGCCGAGCACCCGGTCGAGTTCGGGAATGCCGCTGGGGAGGCGGGGTTCCTCGCGGCGCCCGACGGTCGAGAGGGGGGTGAGCTTGCCGCCCGTGACGCCGCCGTACCCCCCCAGGCCGCCCGTCCGGCCCTTGCCGACGGCGGCAGCGGGCACCTCCTCCTCGAAGGAGTTCCACACCTGGCAATTCGGGCAGCGTCCAAGGGGCTTGGCGGACTGGTAGCCGCAGCTCGTGCAGACGTAGCGGGTGGTGACCTTAGCCATTCGACTCCGCCGAGCTCACGGGACGGGCGTCCGCTCGCCAATAGGTGCCCCCGCTCGTTGCCAGGTAGTCGCCGTCCACGAGTTCGGTCAGAAGAATGCCCACGTCCTCCATCGTGCTGTGATCCCGCAACAGGGCCTGGACCTCGGCCTCCGGGTAGCGCCGACCCGGCTCGAACAGGCCCGTCAGGTGGTCGAGGATCGCCAACTGGTGCGCTCGGCGGCGGTCGGAAGGCCAGCCGGTGATGCGGCCGTATTCGTCCTGAAAGGCGGCGATGCTCTTGGTCATGGGGGGCATGGTAGCGGCCCCGGGGGCAGGACACCGTGCCGGGATGCAGAAGTGCGGGTCTGCAAGCCGCACATCTTTTTCCCCTACTCCGTTCAGCCGGATAAGCTCTTTCCGTGCGAACACAACCCGACTTGTCGCTGGAGAGAACCTATACCCCATATTGGAGTTCTGTAAACCCGGCGAGGAGAGGTAGAAGGCTCAACGCTTTGATTGGCCTTCTGGCCCTGACGCTCCTCTCATGCGGGAGGTTCCCCGTCGCCAATGACCTCTACCTGTTCTTCGGTTCCTCCACCGAGTCATTCTCCACCGGGCTGAACACTAACGCTGACCGGCGTTTCACAGTGATGGTGCGCACCGACGCTCTGACAGACGACGCGGCGGCCAAAGTGGCGTCAGCAAAACTGTTCGTGGGTTCACAGACTTTCCAGGGGCACTATTTCCCTGGGGAGGCAGGCGACACGTACTACCAATTCAACGCCGGGAACCGTTGCAGCGCCTACCTGAAGGGCGACAACGTGACCTTCGGGTACGAGATTTACGATCAGTCGGGCCATGTCTTGCAGCAGAAGAGCGTGACCGTGCCTCACATCGATGGCTGCTAAGGGTCTTGCGCTGTCAAAGGGGACGTTCCCAAGACATTCCCTCGATACCCGACACCTAAAGAAAAAGCCCCGGAGTCGAACACTCCGGGGCTCTTGGTGTGCCGTTCAAGCTCACGCCAGTATCTGCGGCGGCGCCGTCGTCCCGCGCTCGAACTGGATGCCGTCCTGATTCAGCACCACGCGCAGTTCCTCGCCCGCGTTGCCGATGAGTTCCAGCGCCAGCGGGTCCTCGATCTCCTCGCGCACCAGGGTGCGGAGCTGACGGCTCGATCCCACCGCGTGCTTTGGGCTGCGGGACTTGAGCTTGCTCACCAGCCACGCGGCGATGGCGGGGTCGAAGGTCACCGTCAGCTCGCGGCTGGCGAGTTCTTCCCGCATCTCGCCGAGGAGCTGCTGGGCCACCCTCACGAGTTCGTCCTCGCCGAGGGGGCGGAAGCGGATCACGTCGTCGAGGCGGTCGAGGAATTCGGGCGTGAAGATGTGCCGCAGCGGCGTGTTGTTGTCGGGCGTCACGGGCGAGAAGCCCACCGTCGGGTTGACGTTGAAGCCGGTGTTGCTCGTCATGATGATGATCGTGCGGCGGAAGTCCACCGTCCGGCCCAGCCCGTCGGTCAGCCGCCCGTCGTCGAGCACCTGGAGGAAGGTGTTGTAGATGTCCGGGTGCGCCTTCTCGATCTCGTCGAGGAGGATCACCGAGAAGGGCTGGCGGCGCACGGCCTCGGTCAGGCGCCCGCCCTGCTCGTAGCCCACGTACCCGGGAGGGGACCCGATGAGTTTCGAGATCGAGTGCGACTCCTGGAACTCGCTCATGTCCACCCGGATCAGCGACCGCTCGGAGCCGAAGAGGGTGCGCGAGAGCGCCCGGGCGAGGTGCGTCTTGCCCACGCCGCTGGGCCCCACGAAGAGGAAGCTGGCCGAGACGCGGGTGCGTCCACCCAGACCGACGCGGGCGCGGCGCAGGGCGCTGGAGAGCGCCTTGATCGCCTCGGGCTGGCCGTACACCTGATCGGTGAGCTGGTCTTCGAGGTCGCTGAGCTGCGCCGCCGACTCTTCCGAGTACACGCCGCCCATCGAGTTGATCACGCTCTCGATGTCCTCACGCGCCACGATGGGCTCGCCGTCCTCGTTCTCGGTGATGGGCAGGCCGACGCTCATGTTCAGCCGGACGCGGCTCGCCGCCTCGTCGATCAGGTCGATGGCCTTGTCGGGGAAGTTGCGGCCCGGCAGGCTGCGCTCACCGATGCGGACGGCCAGTTCGAGCGCCTGATCGGGAATCTGGACCCCGTGGTGCTCCTCGTAGCGGTGGCGCAGACCCCGCAGGATTTGCAGGGTCTCGGCGGGGCTGGGCTCCAGCACGATCACCGGCTGGAAGCGGCGCTCCAGGGCGGCGTCCTTCTCGATGTAGCGGTGGTACTCGCCGGTCGTGGTGGCGCCGATGACCTGAATCTCGCCCCTGCTGAGGGCGGGCTTGAGGATATTCGCGGCGTCGAGGGTCCCCTCCGCGCCGCCCGCGCCGACGAGGGTGTGCAGCTCGTCGATAAAGGCCATGACCTTCGCGTTGCGCAGTTCCTCGATGATCTGGCGCAGCCGCTCCTCGAACTCGCCCCGGTACTTCGTACCCGCGACGACGCCCGAGAGGTCGAGGCTGACGAGCCGAACGTCGTGCAGGTTGGGGGGCGTGCGCTTCTCGAAGATGGCGAGCGCGAGCCCCTCCACGATGGCGGTCTTGCCCACGCCGGGGTCACCGATCAGCACCGGGTTGTTCTTGGTGCGGCGGGTGAGGATCTGGGTGACGCGGCGGATTTCCTCGCTTCGCCCGATCACCGGGTCGAGCTTGCCCTCGCGGGCCTGCTTGGTCAGGTCGCGGCCGTACTCGTCGAGGAAGGGCGTGGCGACGGGCTTGGCGGGCTTGCCGCTCCCGTGGCCCTCACCCTGCGCGAGGACCCGCCAGCGGATCGTGTCCACGTCCTTGGTGAGTTCCTGGAGGATGCGGAAGGCCACCCCGTCCCCCTCGCGGATGATGCCGAGGAGAATGTGCTCGGTGGAAGTGACCTGGGCGCCCAGGGAACGGGCCTCGGCGGAGGCGAGTTCCATCACGCGGCGGGCGCGGGGAGTGATGCTGGGAGCGTCGTTGAGGCGGCTGCCCTCGCCCCGGCCGATGATCTCCTCGACGCGGCGGCGCAGGCCGTCCAGGGAGGCGCCGAACTCGCTGAGGATGGTGGCGGCGGTGCCGCCCTCGCGCATCAGGCCGAGGAGGAGGTGTTCGGGGCCGACCATCGCGTGCCCGAGGCGGTTGCCTTCCTCACGGGCGTAGTGGAACACGAGGCGGGCGCGGTCATCGTATCGGTTCATAGGCTCCCCCTCTGTCGGGCGGGCCGCACGGCGTGAGGCGGCACGGCGCGGGGCGAAAGTGGGTCATGGTCTGGCACTGATTCTAGTCTAAGGGCGTTTCCCCGCTGGGCAGGCGTTGAATCTCACCTTCTCCCCCACCGGGCCCCCGGAGTTCAGGCTAGCGCGCCCGGGCTGACGGGGACTTCGCTCAGGCTTCATGGGGCTCAACCTCCCGTTCATGCCCCGTCAGCCCCGCGTCCGTGTCCGCGTCGCCAGGGCGCTCAGGGCGGTCAGGGCCGCCTCCAGGGTGGTGTCCCGGCCCTGGGCGGTGAGGACCCCGATGTCGGTGGGCGCGGCCACGTCGGGCGTGATGAAGGCGGGGAGCGGCTGGTCCCCGTCGCTGTAGGCCCGCAGGACCGTCACGGCGAGCACGCCCCCGTCGGGCATGGGCTGGAAGACCACGCCGCTGTTGCCCACCCCGCGCGTCTTCTCGCCGACCACGATGGCCCCCGCCTGCCGGGCGTAGTGGGTGAAGACCTCCGCGCACGAGGCGGTGTTCGGCCCGACGAGGACGGCCAGCGGCCCGTGCCACAGGCTCCAGTCGGGCCGGGCGGCGCGGGCGAGGAAGGGCAGGACCTCCTCGCCGCGCAGGCCGCCGTAGGTGTAGGCACCGCCCTGCCAGCGGGTCTTGTACAGCACCGGGCCGAAGGTGCTCGCGGCGGCCACGCACTCGCCCAGGCTGCCGCCGCCGTTGTACCGCACGTCGACGACGATGGCCCGCGCGCCGCGCGCCTGCGCCTCGGCCACGCGGGCGAGGAAGAGTTCGGAGGAGTCCGAGGACAGGAAGGTGGGGTACTGGATCACGGCCGTCTTGCCCTCGGGACCGGCCCAGGCGAGGGTGGGCGCGTCGCGGGCGAGCAACTTCTCGGTGGGGAGCGTGAGGTCACGGTCGGCGCCCCCCGCCCGGCGCACGCTCACCCGCAGGGGCGAGCCCGCCCGCTCCAGCCGCACGAACTCGTTGGGGCCGACCGGAAGGTTCGCGTCTGCCACGTCCTTCCCGGCCGCCTCGCCGTTCACCTGGGTGATGAGGTCGAACCGGCGCACGTCCGCCCGCTCGGCGGGGCTGTCCGGCATGACCGAGGTGACGAGGAGGCCACCCTTAACCCGCGCCACGCGCACGCCCGTGCGGTTCACCGCGCGGTTGTAGGTGACCTCCGCGATGCGCTCGGCCCCCTCCGCGTCGCGGATGTTGGTGTGGTCGTCGCCGAGTTCCTTGAAGAGGTCGCCGAGCACCGCCCGGCCCGTGGCGTAGTCGCAGGCGTCGCCCTGGGGAGCGCACTTCTCGGCAAGGACGGCCCCGTACTTCACCCCGAGTTGCTGGCGGTCCACGGTGGACCAGCCGTAGTAGCGGGTCTGCACGGTGCGGGTGGCAGCGTCGAACAGGTCGGTGGCGGGGCTCGCTCCCGCCGTGAGAGCGGTCAGGAGCGCGAGGGCACAGGCGCGGCGGCGTGTGGGCACGTCCCCAGGCTAGCGCGGTGCCACAGTGAGTAACCGTGGCGCAGGGTGGGGTGGCCTCCCCCCTCAGCCCCCGGTGTGGACGGGCCCGGAGCCGGAAACGCCATGCTCCCCGCCGCCGATGTGGGTGACAAGCGTCCCCACCCCCTCCACCTCGACCTCCACGGTGTCCCCCCGTTCCAGGGGGCCCACCCCCTCGGGCGTGCCGGTAAGCACCACGTCGCCGGGTTCCAGGGTGACGAAGCGGGTCACGTAGGTCAGAATCTGCACCACGTCGAAGATCATGTGGCTGGTGCGGCCGTCCTGGCGGGGCTCGCCGTTTACCCGGGTCTGCACCCGCAGGTCGGTGGGGTCGAGGTCCGTCTCGATCCACGGGCCCAGCGGGCAGAAGCGGTCGGCGGCCTTGGCGCGAAACCACTGCAGGTCGGTCTTCTGGAGGTCGCGGGCGGTGAGGTCGAGCCCACAGGTGTAGCCCAGGACGGCGGACAGGGCCTCGTCGGGCTTGAGGTCCCGGGCCCGCTGCCCGATCACCAGGGCAAGCTCGCCCTCGAAGTGGAAATTCCGCGTCCAGTCGGGGTAGGCGACCGTGCCACCCGGCTCGGCGAGGGCGTTCGGCCCCTTGAGGAAGATGCCCGGCTCCTTGGGGACGTCCCCCGTGTCGTTCCCCAGCTCGCGGATGTGGTCGAGGTAGTTACGGCCCACACACACGATCTTGGTGGGCTCGGCGGGGGCGAGGAGGGTGGCTCCCGCCAGCGGCACGGTCTCCCCCGTCCGCTCTCCGCCCAAGCCGCGCGTGAGGTGAACGGTGTCCCCCTCGACCTGGCCCCACTGCGGGGCATCCCCATGCTCGATCCTGACAAGACGCATGGGGGGAGGATAACGGGCACGGGGCCCTCCTGGGGAGCAGGCGGGTCATTCGGAAAGTGAGTCGGCGGGAACATGGCGAGCCAAGTCGTCGCCCCGCTCCTCGAACTCGGCCTCACACAGCTCGCAACGCCACAGGCGCGTTCGAATGGTCCTGCGGCGGACGGACCAGAAATCCTCGTCCCCGGGGAGGGGTGGGGGCGGGGGGGTGACGTCGCGCAGCGTGCCGCGCAGTCCGCAGTTCGGGCAACGCCGCCAACGTTCTGCGAGCGTCAGGATCGGCAGGGCAAGGAACAAGATCACGGGCATCAGGAGCAGCAGCAGGATGACAAAGGCCACGTCACCCAGCGTCCGCAGCCACCTCAGGCGTCTGGAGCGGGGGCGGCGGGGCACGCCTCATTCAACCACGGGCCCTGTTCTGCTCCAGCAATCTTGACGGGACGCCCGGGAGGATGGACGCTTCCGTATGCCGTCCCTTCCTCAACTCCGGGAACTCCAAGCCATCGCCCAGGCGGGCCTGACGTACACCCGCGACCCCTACGACCGCCAGCGTTTCGAGCGGCTGCTCGCCCTGACCGCCGAGCTGCTCGCGGAGACCACCGGGCAGACGGCAGACGAGGTTCACGAGGTGTTGCGGGTGGAGCGGGGCTACCTCACCCCCAAGGTGGAGGTGCGCGCGGTGGTGCTTAACGTTCACGGCGAGGTGCTTCTGGCCCGCGAGCGCGAGGACGGGCGCTGGAGCCTGCCGGGCGGGTGGGCCGACCCCGGCGAGAGCCCCCGCCAGATGGCGGAGCGCGAGGTCCGCGAGGAGACGGGGCGCACGGTGCGGGCGGTGCGGCTGCTGAGCGTGGTGGACAAGAGCCAGCACGGGCACCCGCCGGAGCTGTGGGCGGTGTACCAGCTCAACGTGCTGTGTGAACTCACCGGGGACTCTCCTCATACTGAGAACATCGAGACGCTGGAGAGCGGCTGGTTCGACCCCGAGCACCTCCCGCCCCTGAGTGAAAACCGCAACCTCCCGGAGCAGGTGCGCCGGGCCGTCCACCTCGCGCGGCACCCTGAACTCGGCGTGGACGTGGATTGAGACCCGGGCGGACCCTCGCCCCGGGGCCGGGGGGCTAGACTGCCGCGATGACGAGCAGCACAGGAACGAGTCGCCCGGTGACCGGGATGCCAGCGACCCACGGCGGAGAAGCGGGCCCCCCGGCGCCGGGCAACCTCCCCCCAGGCTTCATCCGCGCGCAAGACGTGCTGGACGAGAAGTTCGGCCCGCAGCAGGCCAGGATGCTCGACACCCGCTACGGCAACGAGGAACTGCTCTTCGGCCTGAACCTCCTCGGCCTCGCCGGGCCCTTCTACCGGGTGAGCCCCTGGGAGTTGGAGGACGAGCACGGCGTGCGGCGCATCAACGCCTCGGGCTACGCGGCGGTCCCGTTCGGGGACATGCCCCCGGTGCTCACCTCGTTCATCCGCGACTTCACCGAGAAGAACCGGGCGCAGACCCTCCCGCAACAGGCGAGCAGCCCGTGGCGGGCGGCCCTGGAGACCAACCTCGTGCGGCTGCTCGCCCGCGAGCTCCCCAGCCACGCGGACTCGCAGGTCTTCTTCTGCTCCAGCGGCACCGAGGCCATCGAGGGCGCACTGAAGTTCGCCAAGGCGTGGCGGCCCAGGGGCAAGTTCTACATCTCCTTTTCGAGCGCCTACCACGGCAAGACGCTGGGGAGCCTCAGCCTGACGCCCAACCCCGAGTACCAGGACGTGTTCCGGCCGCTGATTCCGGGGGCGCTGACGAGCCCGTACGGGGACGTGGGCGCGCTGTCCACCCTGATTCGGCGCCTGGGGCCGCAGAACGTGATTGCGGTGCTCGTCGAGCCCATCCAGGGCGAGGGCGGGGTGAACATCCCGCCGCCGGGCTTCCTGACCGGGGTGGGCGAGGTGTGCCGCCGCCACGGCATCGTGGTGATCGCGGACGAGATTCAGACCGGGCTGGGCCGCACCGGGCACTGGTTCGAGTCGGCGGCTCAGGGGCTCGACCCCGACATCGTGACGCTCGCCAAGCCGCTCGGGGGCGGGATGACGGCGGTGGGGGCGACCATCGTGCGCCACACGATCTATAAAAAGATGCTGGGCGGCCTGAGTTCCAAGCGGCACTCGAACACCTTCGGCGGCAACGCGCTGGCGATGGCGGTGGGACTGAGGTCGCTCGAATACCTTGTCGAGCAGGACCTCCCCGCCCGCAGCCTGCGGCTGGGCAGGGTCGGGCTGGAGCGGCTGAGGGCCCTTCAAGCCCGCTTTCCACGCCTCTTCGAGGACGTGCGCGGCCAGGGGATGCTCCTCGCCATGCAGTTCAAACCGATGGTGGGCGTGCCGCTGCCGGGGGTGCTCAAGGAACTCGTGTTCGAGGCGACCGCGATCCTCGCCCTGCGGGAGATTCACGAGGCGGGCGTGCTCGCCAACCTCAGCCTCTCCTCCAAACGCACGGTGCGGCTGACCCCCGCCCTCGACATCCCGGAGGACCTGTTCGGAGCGATGCTGGACCGGGTGGAGACCTTCGCGGAGCGCAATCCCGCCTCCCGCCACATCCTCACGAACACACCCCCCGCCCTGACCGCCCGGCTGGCGAAGTTCGCGGCGAGCAAGCCGAAGAAGCGGACGGAGAGCGACGGCTAGGGACGTGGGCGGCGCTCAGAACGTGTCGGAGTTCGGGCGTGGCGGTGCGGCCACCACGTTCGGCCTGCCCCGCCCGCGCCGGGGAAACAGCGCCAACAGGAGCAGGACCCAGGCGGCGGTGTCGAGCAGCGTTCTGACGACCCCCACTGCCGCCAGGATGAGCCCGTTGCCCGCCACGCCGACGTCGCCGCGCAGGATCAGGAATGGGAGGACCGCGTTCGCGGCCGTGCCGACCACGCCCGTCACCAGGAGGAGGATCAGCGCGATGAGCACGAGCCGGGAGGTGTTGGGCGGCGCGTGACGGCGAGAATGATTCCGAGGCACCAGACCAGGAACAGGGGGGACGCGAAACCGAGTTGAACGAAGAAATTGGTGATGAGGTCGGCAGCCATCCTCTCATCTTTCAACAGCACGGGCCCCACCGCCACCCGTCCCCCCTACGCCAGCCCGCAGCCCCGCTGCACGAGCACATGCACCTCGTCGCGGCCCAGGCGGCGGGCCTGGAGGGGCAACCCGGCGGGCAGGGTGCCCAGGCCGGGCACGATGGGCGCGAAGCGGAAGTCGGGCTTGACGATCAGGTCGCGCCCGGCGGTGAAGGCGAGGACGAAGTTCACCCTCAGCTCGTAGTGGGCGTTCAACTCAGCGCGCAGGGGACCAGGGTCGCCGCCGAGCAGCGCGAGAAGGGCGGGGTGGGTCTCGAAGCCGTCCTCCAGGTGCCCCTCGACGCGGGCGGTGTCGAGGAAGAGGGCCGCGCCGGGGAGGGCGTAGCCGGTCACGCGGCGGCGGCACAGCTCGGGCGGGTCGCCGCGCGTCGGCGTGACCTCGCGCCCGGCGCGCTCGGCGGCCCCCAGGTACGACCAGAAGCGGCCCAGGCTGCTGTAGCGCGCGAGTTCCACGTACCCGGCGGGGCGCGCGGGCAGGGGGCGGGTGGGCCGGGGGGTCACGGCCCCATGCTAGAGGCTGGGCCGCTAACGCTGAAGGGTGGGTGAACGGCCCTTGGGTGAGCCCTCGCAGTCCCGCCGGGCTGCACCGGGTACAACGGGGCATGACGACCCGACCGAAGAACCCGATGGAACTGCTCGGGCAGATCGACCTGGAGGCTCTGGGTCGCCTGAGCGGGCGGGTGGACCTCCCCGCCCTCATCGACGCCGCCTCACGCATGAGCGATGGGCAACTCAAGCACCTGTCGAGGACGCTTTCGGGCGGTGACCGCAAGGCGCCCGCCTTGCCCGAGCCGAACGCCGACTTCTTCGGGCAGCTCGGTGAGTTGACGGACGAGCAGAAGGATGTCCAGATGGCCGTGCGCTCGTTCATGCAGGGGACGGTCGCGCCGATCATGAACGAGTACTGGAGCCGGGACGAGTTCCCGAAACAGATCATCCCCGAGTTGCGGCGGCTGGGGCTGCCCCGCCGCGTCTGGAACGAGGACGGCACCCGCAAGCCCGACGCGACGGTCATGGAGGGCCTGATCACCCTGGAGGCGTGCAAGGTGGACGTCTCGACCGCCGTGTTCTTCGGGGTCCACACCGGGCTCACCTTCGCCTCCATCGCGCTGGGCGGCAGTGCCCAGCAGAAGGCGGAGTGGCTGCCCCGGATGCTCGACCTGGAGGTCATCGGCGCCTTCGGCCTGACCGAGCCCGAGGGCGGCTCGCAGGTCAGCCAGGGGATGCGGACCACCTGCCGCCGCGACGGGGACGGCTGGGTCCTGAACGGCGAGAAGAAGTGGATAGGGAACTCCACCTTCAGCGACTTCACGGTGATCTGGGCGCGCGACGTGGAGACGCAGGAGGTGCGCGGCTTCATCGTGCGGGCCGGGACGCCAGGCTACGAGGTGCAGAAGATTCAGGGCAAGATCGCCCTGCGGATCGTGGAGAACGGGCAGATCAGCCTCAAGGACTGCCGGGTGCCGGAGTCCGACCGCCTTCAGGAGGTGCGCGGCTGGCGGACGACGGCGGAGATTCTGCGGCTCACGCGGGCAGGTGTGGCGTGGCAGGCGGTCGGGTGCGCGGCGGGCGCGTACGAGCTGGCCCTGGGGTACGCCCAGACGCGCGAGCAGTTCGGCAAGCCCATCGGGAACTTCCAGCTTATCCAGAACCACCTCGTCCACATGCTCGGCAACGTGACGACCAACCTCGCGCTGTGCCTGCGCCTCTCGCATATGGCCGACGCGGGCACCATGCGCGACGAGCACGCGGCACTGGCGAAGGTGATCACGGCGGCCCGCTGCCGCGAGACGGTCGCCCTGGCGCGCGAGACCTTCGGCGGCAACGGCATCCTGCTCGAAAACGGGGTCGCCAAGCACTTCACCGACACCGAGGCGATCTACTCGTACGAGGGCACGAACGAGATCAACACTCTGGTGGTGGGCCGGGCGATCACGGGCTTCAGCGCGTTCGTGTGAGGTTGGTTCTCCCTCTCCCCTCGCGGGACTCGTGGAGCTGCTCGCGAAGAGGGCGGGGGTGAGGGGGCGTGTGACCAGCCCCACCGCCGGGTCCGCCCCACGACGCCGCTCGGGGTTACCCCATCCGGTCTTCCCCAGGGACGCTCGATGTGAAGTGCAAAACGGGTTGTCAGGACGTTCTTGTCGTCCGAGAGCAGGACGATTCGCGCTCGTCATCCCCTTCTCTCCCCCACCTCGCCGCTGATGCCCGCGTTATTCACGAGGATGTCAGGCACTCCGAGTTCCCGCTCCACCTGTTCGAAGGCGCGGGACACGTCCTGGGGGTCGCGCACGTCGAGCCGGATCACCGTGACGCGGCACCCTCGGCGTCGGTGTGGGAGGCGATGACAACGCTGCTCCCTCGCGGGCGAACTCGGTGGCGATGCCCTGCCCGATGCCCGAGTCCGAGCCGGTCACGACGGCGAGGCAGCCTTGGGCTCGGGGAGCGGGGTGGTCCGGGGTTGCTGCCGTCCGTTGGTCATGTGGCTCTCCTCCCACCCCAGGGAACGGGACGCGCATGAGAGGTCGCCCCACGCCCCAATCCGGGTGGAGGACGCGTTGAGGTGCGGGCACGCGACTTCCGGCGGCGGCCTCGGTGAGGTGTGAATTAAGCAACATCGCCGAGCGAAAGGCAGGCGGGACGTTTAGGGTAGGTGCCGAACTGCCTTGCCCCTACCTGGGGCACGTCACGAGGAGAAAACTATGACCTTGAACACAGACCGCAACTCCCACCGCCTGAGCTGGCGCGGCGTCTTCGCCGGGCTGGTGCTGGGCCTGGTCACCACCCTGACCATCCTCGCCCTCGGCCTGGTCATCACCGCGCTGACCGGCATCACCCTGACGGGCACGGGCATTCAGGCCGCGATCTGGACCGCGCTCGCCGCGCTGATCGGTGCTTGGGCGGCGGGCCGCACCGCCGTGCGCGCCAGCGCCCCCGCCACCCGCAACAACGACGGCATCGCGGCCATGACCCACGACGACGCCAGCCTCACTGGCCTCGTCACCGGCGGCCTGCTCGTCCTCCTCACCACCCTGCTGACCTACAACGCGCTGAGCAGCCTGCTGGGTTCGGCCACCAACCTGCTCGGCAACGTGGCGGGCACGGTGACGAACGCGGCGGGCAACGCGGCCCAGAGCGGGGGTGTCCAGAACGGTCTCCAGAATCTGCTCAGCGGTGTGGATGAGCAGGACGTGGTGAACTTGATCGCCGAGAACAGCCCCAGCCTGAACCAGACGCAGGTGAACGCCGCCGCCAACGTGGTCACGGGCATCTTCCGCCGCGCCCAGTACGACCTGGGCAACGTGAACCCGGCGAACATCACCGACTTCGCCACCGCCCGCGTGAACGCGATCCAGAACGCGCTGACCGGCCCGCAGTTCGTGACCCGCCTGCAGCGCCAGGGGCTGAGCAACGCCCAGGCGCAGGAAGTCCGCACGGCCGTGACCAACCAGATCAACCGGCTCCAGACGCAGGCCCAGCAGGTCGCCAACACGGTCGAGCAAAACGCGCGCGTCGCCGCCCGCAACACCGGCTTGGCCTGGCTGCTCAGCGCGGGCCTGACCCTGCTGCTCTCGGTGCTGGGGGCCCGGAGCGCCGCCACCCACCGCGCCATCGCCACGCTGCCGGTGGACGACACCCGCGTCTGAACCTCCCCCTCGCAGGGCGCCGCTTCCACATGGGGCGGCGCCCTTGTGCTTCTCCTACGCTGGCGTCATGACTCGCCTCCTGCTCACCGGGCTGCTCCTCCTGCTCCTGGGCTTCCTGGCCGCCACGGCGGGGCGGTTCGTCGTTCGCCCTCCCCTCGTGGTCGGGCAGGACGCCGCGTACCCGGGGGCGCGGGCGATGGCCAGGCTGGAGCGTGAACCCCAGCCGTTCATCGACATTGCGCCCGTGGGCACCGAAGCCGACACGCTGCTGATCCTCTACCCCGGGGGCCTCGTGCGGCCGCAGGCGTACGAGTGGATAGGCAGGGCGCTCGCCGGGCGGGGGGTGCGGACGGTCATCCCCGTCTTTCCGCTCGACCTCGCGGTGCTGAGCGTGAACCGGGCGGACGCCCTGATCGGCCGCTTCGGGGCCGGTAAGCGGGTCTTTCTCGCTGGGCACTCCCTCGGCGGGGCGATGGCGGCGGGGTACGCGGCGCGGCACGGGGACCAGCTCTCGGGCCTGATCCTGATGGGGGCCTACCCCCCGAACAACGTCAGCCTGCGCGACTCGCGCCTGCGGGTTCTCTCCCTCCTCGCGGAGCGGGACGGCGTGGCGAGCCCCGGGGAGGTGCGGGGCGGGCTGGAGCGCCTGCCGCCGGGCACCCAGCTCACCGTCCTGCCCGGCGCCGTCCACGCCTTCTTCGGGCGGTACGGCCCGCAGCGGGGCGACGGTCTGCCCACCGTGGAACGCGCGACGACGGAAGCGCAGATCGTCCAGGCCGTCGGTGACTTCCTGACGCAGCCGTGAGGGCCCCACCGACTCTGTTACGCTCCCGAGCGTGAAAGTCGTGATCAGCGTGGACATGGAGGGCGTGTGCGGCGTGACGAGTTGGGTGCAGGTGAGCCCGCCCGAATTCGGCGGGTTGGTGAACGGCACCGAGTACCAGGCGGCGCGCGAACGCATGACGCGGGAGGCCGCCGCCGCTGCCGAGGGAGCACTTGCGGGCGGCGCGACCGGAGTCCTCGTCAACGACTCGCATGACGGCATGCGGAACCTGCTTCCCGACCTCCTCCCCGAGGGGGTGCGCTACACCAGCGGCAGCGACAAGCCGCTGAGCATGGTGCAGGGAGTGCAGGAGCCGGGGGTGGGTGCGCTGCTCTTCGTCGGCTACCACGCCCGGGCGGGCAGCGTGCGGGGCCCGCTGGCGCATACCTGGAACGGCTTTATCCGCAACGTCCGGGTGAACGGGCGTGACACAGGCGAGTACGGCCTGAACGCGCTCGTCGCCGGGCACTACGGGGTGCCCGTGGTCTTCGCCTCGGGGGACGACGTGGCGATGGCCGAGGTCGGGAACGAGCTGGGCGAGGGGGTCGTGCGCGTGGCGGTCAAGGAGGGGCTGAGCAGCTTCGCCGCTGTTCACCTCCACCCACTTGAGGCGCAGCGTCTCATCCGGGAGGGGGCGAAGCGGGCGGTGCAGGCCGCCTCGGAGGGCAAACCGTACAGGACGACCTGGCCTGCCCGCGCCGAACTGAGCTTCAACCACCAGGCCCGCGCCGACCAGTGCGAGCGGGTGCCGGGTGTGGAGCGGGTGGACGGCGTGACCGTCGCGTGGGAGAGCCCGGACGCCCTGCACCTCTTCCAGACCTTCCGGATGCTGGCGAAGGTGGCTGAAGTGAGGCTGGACGGGTAGGGGCTTTTATTCCTCGCCCACCGGAAGGCAGGCTGCAACGCGGTCATCTCTGCTCCTTCGTGTAGGGGGCGGGTGTGATTTCAATCCTCAGCCCACCCAAAGGCAGGCTGCAACTGCGGTCGCTGAGCATGGTGCCCATCTCCGAGGGGTTTCAATCCTCAGCCCACCCAAAGGCAGGCTGCAACTCAGGTGTACGGAGCCCTGATCTACTTCCCCAGTTTCAATCCTCAGCCCACCCAAAGGCAGGCTGCAACAGCGGCATTGCGGTCATGCAGCCTGACCCCGCCGGGTTTCAATCCTCAGCCCACCCAAAGGCAGGCTGCAACTCATCTCTTGCACCTGAATAGATAGCGAAAGAGCGCTCCGAGACGCGAGAAAGAGGGTGTGTATGACCTCAAGCTTCGCGGGGAGCGCGCGTCCATTCTGGCAGATGCGCTCCTCTCTGTCCCGACCCGTCCGTACCAGAAGCGCAGCCTGGAGGCTGCGCTGGGGCTCTTCCTTGACCTGAAGACGAAAAAAGCGCTGCACCGGGCCCACACGGTCAGCGCCAGTGCGCTGAGTCGCCTGCTGAACGTCTACGAGTGGGACACGTCCGAGTGCTGGGCGAGTCTGGTCCAGGCCCAATGGGACGCCCTGCTCCTCGCGGCACGGCGCAGACATCACCCTCGTTTGCGGCTGTGCGTGGACCTGACCAGCGTCCCGAAAACGGGACGCGACTTGCCCTTCGTTCGCGTCTACAACGAGGTCTATGGCCTTCATCTGGTGGTGCTGTACGCGGTGTACCGAGACCTCAAGTTCCCGGTGGGCTACCGGGTGTATCGGGGGAAGGGGACCCCTTCCCCCGTCCGTCTCGCCCTGGACCTCCTGACCACCGTGCCCGCCGAAGTCAGCCACCGCTTTGACGTGTGGGTGCTGGCAGACAGCGGGTTCGAGTCGGCCGCGTTCCTTCAGGGCGTCCGGGACCTGGGCTTCGACTTCGTGGTGGGCGTTCGCTCGACCCGTCGGACTGACCATCGCGGGCACGTCACGGTAGCGGACTGCGAACACGGGAGCTGGGTGAACCTCGCCAACTGGCCCTGGGAGACCCTCACCCTGGCCCGGGTGGACCGAGGGGAGCGCACCTTTTTCTCGGTCGCCTCCCACCTGCTCTCGGGCGACATCGTCGCCCGGGAGGGGAGGCAGCGCTGGGCCATCGAGTCTTTTTTCAAGGAGGCCAAGCACGGCTTTGGGCTGAATCGGTTCGCGTTGCGAACCGCTCAGGGGCTCGACCGCTGGGTCCTGCTGGTCTTTGCCGCCTTCACCTTGTCGATGCTCTGCCGAGCCGACACTCTTTCGCTGGAACAAGCGGCGGAAGTCGCCGCCCGGGTTGCCTTGCCACTGCTGGTCGTTCAGCGACTCGCCCTACAGGTCTGGCGAGAGGAGGAATTCCTGCGCCAACACGGTTATTCACTCACCCTGTCCAGGTGCAAGACCTGAGTGCAACGGGATCGTCGGCCGCCGCGCGCACCTGGGCCGCGTTTCAATCCTCAGCCCACCCAAAGGCAGGCTGCAACGCGGGCGCTCATTGCAGGACATGGGCTTTATCATGGTTTCAATCCTCAGCCCACCCAAAGGCAGGCTGCAACGGCGTCCTTGAGGGCAGCGAGGAGGTCGCTCATCGTTTCAATCCTCAGCCCACCCAAAGGCAGGCTGCAACTCCAGGCTGAGCCCGGCCTGTACGTGCCCCCCACGTTTCAATCCTCAGCCCACCCAAAGGCAGGCTGCAACCAGTCCGTGCGCCTCATGCGCGGCGGTCACGGTACGGTTTCAATCCTCAGCCCACCCAAAGGCAGGCTGCAACTAGTGGTCGACCACGGACAAGAGAAGGTCTAAGATGAGGGTATGGGACGGCGGAAGCAGTTTGTCGTGACGCTCAGCGATGAGGAGCGTCGTCAACTTACCGACATGACGCGAAAGGGCGTGATCAGTGCGCGGGTCATGACCCGCGCACGTCTCTTGCTTCTGGCTGACCAACAGTTGAAGGATGATGACGTGGCCGAGCGGCTGGACATCAGTCATTTGACGGTCGCCAGCATTCGGAAGAAATACACCCAAGGTGGGCTGCAAGCCGCCTTGTACGAGAAGGCTCGTCCGAAACCGCCGTCAAAACTGGGTCCTAAGGAGACAGCAATCCTGATTGCAGAAGCCTGTTCAGGAGGTCCAGATGGGCAAGCCAAGTGGACCATGCAACTCCTTGCAGATCGTTTGGTGACGCTGGGCGTAGTGGAAAGCATCAGTGATGAGACGATCCGGCGAACACTGAAAAAAACGACTTGAAGCCCTGGCAAGTCCAGAGTTGGTGCATCGCCAAAGTCGGCGCTGATTTCGTCTGGCGCATGGAAGAGGTGCTGGACACGTACGCTGAGCCGTATGATCCACTGTACCCCGTGGTCTGCTTCGACGAGAAGTCCTATCAATTGTTGGCGCACATCACTGAACCGCTTCCACCCGTGCCGGGACACCCGGCACGGGTGGACTACGAGTACAGGCGTTGTGGAACGGCCAATCTCTTCATTGCTTTTGAACCCTTGACCGGGCAGCGGACAGTCACCGTGACCGAACGTCGCAGCAGCGAGGAGTTCGTGGCACAAATGCAGGCTCTCCACTTGCGCTACCCCGAGGCGAAGACAATTCGCCTGGTGCTGGACCAACTGTCCACGCACACGCCGTCCTCGTTGTACCAGCACCTCCCGCCCGACGAAGCAAACGCCTTGAAGAGGCGGTTTGAATGGGTCTACACGCCGAAGCACGCTTCCTGGTTGAACATGGCGGAAATGGAATGGTCAGTTTTGGAGCGACAGTGCTTGAGACGACGATTGGCAACCTTTGAGGAACTCAACAATGAAGTCAAAGCCTGGGAAGCGGATCGAAATGCTCGGTCAGTTAAGGTGAGCTGGCAATTCAATACAGACAAGGCACGAGTGAAATTAAGCCGCCAATATCCGTCCCAAAATTAGGCCTAGCTATGTCTGTGGTTATCCACTAGGTCTCGGCGTAGCTGCCGTTCAGGACGAGGTAGTTTCAATCCTCAGCCCACCCAAAGGCAGGCTGCAACAACCGCAGGGGCAGGGAGCCGCGCACCGGGCCCTGGTTTCAATCCTCAGCCCACCCAAAGGCAGGCTGCAACGTCAGCCGCTCCCCGAGACGACCGAGGACGGCAAGTTTCAATCCTCAGCCCACCCAAAGGCAGGCTGCAACCTCCGGGACGGGAGGGAGCGTGACGCCGTATTGCTGTTTCAATCCTCAGCCCACCCAAAGGCAGGCTGCAACTAGATGGACGCGCAGACCTCACACCGCAGGCACGTTTCAATCCTCAGCCCACCCAAAGGCAGGCTGCAACTGAAGCGAGCGCGGCGGGTGGGCTGGACTTCGTTGTTTCAATCCTCAGCCCACCCAAAGGCAGGCTGCAACTTGAAATGCAGATACCGTGCGACTGCTAACAAGTCGTTTCAATCCTCAGCCCACCCAAAGGCAGGCTGCAACCTCAAGCAGATGGGGGAGCGGGCCGACTTCACGACGTTTCAATCCTCAGCCCACCCAAAGGCAGGCTGCAACCCGTCTACCACGACCAGATTCTGGGGAAGGCGTTTCAATCCTCAGCCCACCCAAAGGCAGGCTGCAACCGGGAACCCGGACACCCTGGCAAGCAACGTCGAGGGGTTTCAATCCTCAGCCCACCCAAAGGCAGGCTGCAACGGGGCGCTGCTCTCTCCGTTCACGTCTCCGGCGGTTTCAATCCTCAGCCCACCCAAAGGCAGGCTGCAACCGGCAGCAGGTAGAGCGGGCTGGCCGGAGTGGTTTCAATCCTCAGCCCACCCAAAGGCAGGCTGCAACGTACAGGGCCTCGGCGTTATCGCGGGCGGTGAGCAGGTTTCAATCCTCAGCCCACCCAAAGGCAGGCTGCAACCCCCCGATCAAGCGGACGGTCTCGGCGTGGTCGCGGTTTCAATCCTCAGCCCACCCAAAGGCAGGCTGCAACAGGTGCCAGTGGCCCCGGGTGTCCTGCCGGATAGGTTTCAATCCTCAGCCCACCCAAAGGCAGGCTGCAACACGGTTTACATCGCCCTCGCGGCGCGACTCGCCGTTTCAATCCTCAGCCCACCCAAAGGCAGGCTGCAACCCTTTGAGCGCAGGCCGCCATTCGGCACGGCGAAGTTTCAATCCTCAGCCCACCCAAAGGCAGGCTGCAACGCTCCCCTGCGCGGGCACCTCGCGCACCTCGGCTCGTTTCAATCCTCAGCCCACCCAAAGGCAGGCTGCAACCTCATCTACCAGACCCGTAAGCAGGCATAGGAGGGTTTCAATCCTCAGCCCACCCAAAGGCAGGCTGCAACGGTGTCACACGAAGGGCGACTCTGTCGGTATGGCAGTTTCAATCCTCAGCCCACCCAAAGGCAGGCTGCAACGGGACTGATGTGGGCTCCCATTGAGGGCTCCCCGGTTTCAATCCTCAGCCCACCCAAAGGCAGGCTGCAACGCAGGTGCCAGTAGAGCTTTGCCCGCAGGTTGGCGTTTCAATCCTCAGCCCACCCAAAGGCAGGCTGCAACGACGGCCTGCCCGGCGGGCGTGTCCTCGATGGGCACGTTTCAATCCTCAGCCCACCCAAAGGCAGGCTGCAACCCACCGAGCGGGACGAGGCGCGCGGGCAGTACGAGTTTCAATCCTCAGCCCACCCAAAGGCAGGCTGCAACTCGTGGCCCGCGTAATGGGTCCACGCCTCCAGCCCGTTTCAATCCTCAGCCCACCCAAAGGCAGGCTGCAACCCCGGGTCGTTTGCCGCCCCCCCCGTTTTCCCCAGGTTTCAATCCTCAGCCCACCCAAAGGCAGGCTGCAACGTCGTGATGATGAGTGATTGCCCCTCCTCCGGGAGGTTTCAATCCTCAGCCCACCCAAAGGCAGGCTGCAACCATCCCGGGCACGTTGGCGTCCAGGTCGTCCGGGTTTCAATCCTCAGCCCACCCAAAGGCAGGCTGCAACCGAGGAGCGCGCGAGGAGGGCGCGCGAGCTGGGTTTCAATCCTCAGCCCACCCAAAGGCAGGCTGCAACACGTCCATGCTCTCGTACTCGGCGACCTTCGTGTTTCAATCCTCAGCCCACCCAAAGGCAGGCTGCAACTAGACGGGGAGGTAAACCTCCCCCCCGGGGTGGCAGTTTCAATCCTCAGCCCACCCAAAGGCAGGCTGCAACCCCGTTCAGGAGGACCACACCATGACCAGCACCGTGTTTCAATCCTCAGCCCACCCAAAGGCAGGCTGCAACCACGATCACCATGCTGGACAACCCCGGCACCGGGTTTCAATCCTCAGCCCACCCAAAGGCAGGCTGCAACTTGATCCACACGCCGGCGCGCGCGTTGTCCTGATAGTTTCAATCCTCAGCCCACCCAAAGGCAGGCTGCAACATGTTCGGGGACTCGGCCCCCGCGGACGGGCCGGTGTTTCAATCCTCAGCCCACCCAAAGGCAGGCTGCAACGCCGGCGCCTCCAGTTCGGCCGACTGAGCCCGGGTGTTTCAATCCTCAGCCCACCCAAAGGCAGGCTGCAACGGTCGCGCGCTGGAACCTGACCAGCACGCGTTCCGCTTTGTATTCTGCGCGAACCCGGCGCCTGCCGTCCAACTTGGGCCAGCAGGACGGCAGCCGGTGGCACGCGCTGGGCCCGGATCAGCCTTTAAGGCTTGCGCGAACGTCCCCTGTTTCGGGTGGGCACCAGGGGTTCGCGTAGATTTTCCCCTACTCCAGCGCCGCCAGCAAACGCACCACATCCGCACGCCACGCCCACGCGTCCTCCTCGTCCTCCCAGAGGTCGGGGAGTTCACTGCCTTCGCCGATCACTCGCTCCACGGCGGCGCGGCCCACGTCGCGCAGGGGTTCGAGGTCGGCGGGGTGGGCGCCCGCGAGCCACGCGCGCAGCCCCGCGTCCGTGATCTGCCCGGTGTCACCCGTCAGCCCGGCGACCAGCACCTCGGCGGCGGCGAGGGCGCGATGGCCCTCCTCGGCGGCGAGAAAGTCGGTGTCGGGGTCGAGCGCCACGTCGAACGCCTCGGCGAGGGCGACGGCGCCGTCCTGCACCACTTCCTCCGCGAAGGCCGCACCCACCTCGTTCTCGAAACTGCCGATGCCCCAGACGTTCATGCGGTTATTGTGCCAGCCCGGTGCGGAGCCAGTGGGCGCGGTCGGGGCGGCCCTTCCTTTCGGTTTCCCGCGCCGCCCGTTCATGGTCGTAGGGGACGGCGTGGAAGCGAACCTCCCAGCCCGCGCGCGTCTGTGTGAGCGTGGCGTAGCGCGCGTGCGGGCTGAAATTTTCCACGACGTAGGGATCAGGGGCAGCGTCGTAGGCGGGGAGCCCGACGCTCCCGGGATTGACGACGAGCGGCCCATCGGGAAGCTGCACCATGCGGGGCAGGTGGGTGTGCGCGCAGGCAACCACAGCCACACGGATGTTCCCGAGCCGCGCCTGAATCTCAGGGATGGTGGCGGGTCTCGTCCCCTGCGGCGTGACGGTCAGCATCAGGTGGGTGGTATTGCTGGTCGGCGTCCCGTGACAACAGAACACGTCATCGAGGGTCAGCGTGAGGGGCAAGCCCGCCAGAAAAACCCTCTGTGTGGTGGAGAGCTGTAAATCAGGGTGCGCAACGTCCTGTTCCTCGTCGTGGTTACCGCGCACGCCGGGAAAGGCCATCAGCCGCTCCACCGTGCCTGCGGGATCGACATTGCCCCACACGGCGTCTCCGAGATTCACCGTGGCATCCACGTCCTGGCGGGCAATGTCTTCCAGCACGGCATCCAGCGCAAACACGTTGGCGTGAACGTCGGCGATCAGGGCAAGGCGCATGGGGAATTATATGGAGAGGAGCCGTTACCCTTCCTCCGCGAAGGGCAGGGGATCGTCGTTTTCATAGTGGTGATGCGGCTGGTACACCGATGAGAACCGTGCCCGGAACTTCGGCGTCCCATGCTCGGGCTTGGGCTTGAACTTGCCCTCGCCTACCACCCAGTCGTACACGCTGAGGTCGAGCGGATACCACGTCAGTATGCCTGCCAGACCATGTTCACCGACCCAGGCTTCGGCCCGTTCCCGCGTCGTGAACACGGCGGCGGGGTGCTGGGCCCCCAAGCCCATGAACACCCAGACTCCGGCCCGGTCCTCCGCCATTCAGACGCCCGCCCGCTCCCGCCCGTACCGCTCCTCCACATACCGCTCCAGCAACTCCTGGAAGTCCTCGGCGATGCGGGGCCCCCTCAGCGTGGTCAGCAACTTGCCGTCCTGGTACACCGGGGCGCGCGGGTCCTCGCCCGTGCCCGGCAGGGAAATCCCGATGTTGGCGTGCTTGCTCTCGCCGGGGCCGTTCACGATGCAGCCCATGACGGCGACCTGCATCTCCTCGACGCCGGGATATTTCGCCTTCCAGACGGGCATCGCGTCCCGGATGTAGTCCTGAATCTTCTGGGCGAGTTCCTGGAAGAAGGTGGAGGTCGTGCGCCCGCAGCCGGGGCAGGAGGTGACCTGCGGCAGGAACTGCCGCAGGCCGAGGCTCTGGAGAATCTGCTGGGCGACCTCGACCTCCAGCTTGCGGGGGGCGCCGGGCTCGGGGGTGAGCGACACGCGGATGGTGTCGCCGATGCCGTCCACCAGCAGGGGGGCAAGGGCCACGCTGGACGCCACGATGCCCTTCATCCCCATGCCCGCCTCGGTGAGGCCGAGGTGCAGGGGGTAGTCACACTGAGAGACGAGCTGGCGGTACACCTGCCACAGCTCGGGGGCGGAGCTGACCTTGACGGAGATGATGATCCTGTCGTGCGGGAGGCCCAGCCCCTCGGCGTAGGCGGCGCTTTCCAAGGCCGAGACGACCATCGCGTCGATCATCACGTCGGTGCCGCTCTTGGGGCTGCCTCGCCGGGCGTTCTCGTCCATCAGGCGGGCGAGAACCTGCTGATCCAGGGAACCCCAGTTCACCCCGATACGGACGGGCTTGCCGAACTCCTTCGCCACCTCGATCATCGTGGCGAAGTTGGCGTCGTGGTGCTGCCCGGCGCCGACGTTGCCGGGGTTGATGCGGTACTTGGCGAGGAGGCGGGCCGTCTCGGGGAACTCGGCGAGGAGGATGTGGCCGTTGTAGTGGAAGTCGCCCACGATGGGCACGTCGATTCCGAGGTCATGCAGCCGGGCGACGATCTCGGGGACGGCGGCGGCGGCCTCGCGGGTGTTGACGGTCACGCGGACGATCTCGGACCCGGCGCGGGCGAGCTGGGCGACCTGGATCGCGGTGGCCTCGGCGTTCGCGGTGTCGGTGTTCGTCATGGACTGCACGACGATGGGGTGGGCGCCTCCCACGGGCACGTTCCCCACCCAGGCGGTGACGGTCTGGCGGCGGGCGGTCATGCCCCCAGTCTACCTGCGGGGGCCGGGACGTTTCAGGCGGGGACTACTGGACGGGCACCTTCACCACGCCGTTCACGATCATCCGCTGGACCTTCGTCAGCTTGGCCCTGAGGGCGGGCGGAACCAGAGCGGCGTTGAAGTCGCCCATGCTGAGTTCGATGCCGCCGTTCTCGACCCCGAAGGTGCGGTCCCCGGCCCGCCACGGCCTGCCCTTGGCGACCTCGTCCACGAGGGTGAAGACGGCGTTGTCCGCCCGCTTGAGGACGCTCGTCAGGGTGTGGTTGAGGGTCTTGCGGTCCACGTCGGTGTCGCCGGGGGCGTCGAGACTGCTCTCGGTGGCGATGGCGAAGACGGGGCGGGTGTTGCCGTGGCACTCGGCCCGGTAGGGGTCGCTGCGGGGCACGTTCCGGTAGGGGTCGGCGTGGAAGCGCACCCCGGCGGGCAGCCTGGACGCGCGCAGGCACTGGACGGCGGTCGCGGCGGTGACCACGCCCCGGTTGCCCGCCCCCACCGCCGCGAGGATGATGTCGGCGCCTCGCGCGTACTGCCCCCGGGCGAGCGAGGCGGCGCCCACCATGTTTCCCCCCCTGGGCAGGCTGGCGCGCAGGACCCGGCAGTCGGGGCAGGCGAGGGTCACGCCCGCCTCGAAGCCCGCGCGGTACTTGCGGGCGGTGGCGTCCTCCGCCCCGGTGATCACGCCCAGCACCCGCGTGCTCGTCACGTTGGCGGCGAGGAACCCGGCCAGGAAGCCGCCCTCCTGCTCGCGGAAGCGCAGGCCGACGGTGTTCGCGCCGCCCGGCAACGCGTCCACCCCCACGAAGCGGACCTTCGGGAACTCACCGGCGGCCTTGCTGAGGGCCCCGGCGCTCGCGCGACCGACCCCGATCACCAGGGTGCTGCCCGAGCGGGCGGCGGCGCGGGCCCGGCTCAGCATGTCGTTCTGATCGGCGGAGGTGACGGTGTCGTAGGGCATCCCGTGTTCGCGCACGGCACGCTCCAGCCCGCCCCCCGCCGACTCGTTGACGGCCTTGTCCCACGGGCCCGCCGGGTCGAAGATCAGGGTGACGCTGGTGGCGGGCGCGGCGGCGGGGGCGGTGCCCGTGAGGGCCGCGAGCGTCAGCAGGGACGCCCGAAGGAATCGGGAGCGGTTCGTCATCGTGCCCCAGTGTGGGGGCCGGTCCCTGTCGGGAACCTTGCAGGCGCCGGGTTCCACGGGCGAAAGTTCGCATCCCGCCCGGAGTCGGCCTGCCCCCTTGACCGGACGCGCCCGCCCCTTCAGACTTGCGGGACGGTTCGGGGTGCGCCCCGAGCGGACAACCCGAAGGCAACGCTTGCCCGCCCGGCACGACCTCCTGTGAAAGACCAGGAGGGAACGTGCCGGGTGGTGTTTTGGAGAGAACAGGAATGAACATGAACTGGGCGGCAGAGGCACAACACGATCACACGCCGGGCTACACCGAGCGGCTGGGCGCGGGAGTCGGCGAGACGGTGCGAATCCGGGTGCGGACGACGCTCCCGGTCACCGGGGTCAAACTCAAGCTCGTGCGGGTGGGCGAGATCGAACTCCTCCCGGCGGGGGAAGTCGAGGTTCCGGGCACCGAGGGCCGCTGGTTCGAGGCCGAGTTGCCGGTCCATGAGGGGCGGGTGCGCTACGCCTGGCTGCTCCTCTTCCCCGATGACCACCTCAACCTCACGGCGCTGGGGCTGCACCACTCGCGGCGAGGCTTTCGGAACTGGTTCCAGTACCTCGCCGGACACGTCGCGCCGGAGTGGGCGTGGCGCAGCGTCTTCTACCAGATCTTTCCCGACCGCTTCCGCAACGGCGACCCCGCGAACGACGTGCGGACGGGCGAGTACCTGTACGCCGGGCGGCCCGTCGAGCACGCCGAGTGGGGAACACCGATCACCAAATCGGGTGACATCCACGTGCACTACGGCGGCGATCTCCAGGGGGTCACGCAGGCCCTCCCGTACCTGCAAGACCTCGGCGTGAACGCCCTGTGGCTCACCCCGATTTTCGTCAGCCCGTCGAACCACCGCTACGACATCAGCGACTACCGCCATGTCGATCCGCACCTGGGGGGGGACGCGGCGTGGGAGGAGTTGTCGGCGGCGGCGGTGGGGGCAGGCATCCGCATCGTGCTCGACGGCGTGTTCAACCATATGGGGAACGAGAACGTGCTGTTCCGGGCGGCGCTGGCGAGCAAGGACGCCCCCGAGCGAGCCCTGTTCACCTGGCGGGACGAGCCGGGCAAGCCGCCTTACCACGCCTTTTTCGACGTGCCGACCCTGCCCAAGATCGACTACCGCAACGAGTTCGCGGTGCAGGAATTCTTCAGCGGCGAGGCGAGCGTGGTGCGCCACTGGCTGCGGCAGGGCGCGGCGGGCTGGCGGCTGGACGTGGCGCACATGATCGGATCGGGCGGCACGGACGAGGACAACCTGCCGCTGCACCGGGCGCTCAGGGCGGCGGCGCGCGAGGAGAGGCCCGACGCCTACGTCTTCGGCGAACGCTTCTACGACCCTGAACACGCCCTCGACGGGCGGGGCGAGGACGGGGCGATGAACTACCACGGCTTCGGCCTGCCCGTCATGCAGTGGCTGGGCGGCGAGACGCACCTGGGGGAGCCCAGCCGGATGGACGGCCTTGAACTCGCCGACATCCTCTGGGACGCCTACCACGCCCTGCCGCCCCAGGTGGCGCTGAGCATGTTCAACCTCTTGGAGTCGCACGACATCTCGCGGGCGCTGAGGCGGGTGGAGGGCGACCGCACCCGCTTCCTGGCCGCCTTCACCCTCCTGATGGGCTACGCGGGCGTGCCCTGCACGTACTACGGCTCGGAGATCGGCCTCTCGCAGCACACACGCGGCCAGATGCCCTGGTGCCGCGAGAGCATGCCCTGGGACGAGGCGAAATGGGATCAGGACTTGCGGGCGAGGGTCCGGGCCCTCATCCACCTTCGCCGTGAGACGCACGTCCTGCACGAGGGGAATCTCCGCTTCCTGCACGCAGAGAGGGACGCCCTCGCCTTCCTGCGCGAGTCCACGCACGCGGACGGGCGGGCGGAGCGGGCGGTCGTGGTCGCCAGCCGCCGGGCCGGGGCGCACGAGGTGACCCTCACCCTCCCGGCGGGCGAGTGGCGGGACGGGATCAGCGGCGAGGTGCTTGGGGGCGGCTCGGTCACCTTGGACGCGGCGGGGGGGCGGGTGCTGCTTCAGGGCTGAGGGAGGCGAGCCAGCAGTCGGCCTCACGCGGTGAGCGCAGCCGCACCACGCGCAGGTGGGGGAACTGGGCGATCAGCCCCGGCGTCTCCCGCCTGCGCCGCCCGTGGGTGCGGAAAAACCACGCGAGGGTGCCGTCCCGGGTCAGGAGGTTGACCCCCAGCCGCTCGCGGTTGCCGTTCCACAACACCTCACGCGTCAGGCCCCGCCGCACGGTTCGCCGCAGTAGCCTCCAGAACACGAGCGGGGCGGGGTAGTCCAGCCACACGAGCGTGTCGGCCCGCGTCCAGCCCAGGTCGCGGGCCTTGGCGTAATTGCCGTCCAGCACCCAGGCGGGCTGTGCCGTGAAGGCGTTCACCCGGGCGCGGAACTGCTCCAGCGGCGCCTCCTGCCAGTCCGGGAGGTGGTTCCAGGCGTCCTGCTCGCCGTGCGGGAGCTTCAACCGGACCGCGAGAGCCCGCGCCAGAGTCGTCTTGCCGCTGCCTGTCGTTCCGATCACGATGACGCGCCGCATGGGGGGAGGAAAGCACGCCGCGCCCGGGAAAGGCATCGGCAAAATGATTCACCCCTCCCCCGCCGCGCTTGTTACACTCGTTCCACATGGCACACGCATCCGACGGGCACCTGTACGCGCAGTGGGTCGAACTCCTGGGCTGGCTGGAGGCGGAGGCCGCAGCACGGGGTCTGGGCTTCCAGAAGGTCGCCGACTTCCCCGACTACATCTACCGCATGGAGCGCCCCTACGACCTGCCCACCACGGTGATGAGCGTGGCGCTCCTGGCGGGCGGTCACCCCCTCCTCGTCGCGGCGGTCAGTCCCCGGCACGTGGACCTGGGGGGGGTGAGCCTGCGGCTGATGGGCGGGAGCAAGCACTGGCACCTGCACGCGGGCGAGCGCGGCCTCTTGGAGGGCAAGCGGCCCTTCACCCGCGAGCGGCTGGGCCTGATCCTCGACGGGGCCATGAAGGGCGTGGCGTAAGCTCTACCGCGCGTCCAGCGGTTTCCTCGCGTCGAGAATCAGGGAGACGAAGCCGAGGCGCCCGTCGCGGTTGCGGTGGTCGAGGAGCAGGGAGCGGTAGATTGGACCCGTCGCCACGTCCCACCCGTGGGAGTGGAAACGCCCCTCGTCATCGCAGTATTCGAGGAGGTCGACCGTGAAGCCCGCGCTTCTGAATACGTCGGTAAAGAGGCGGTGGTCGTAGACGATCTTGTGGTCGGCGGCGGGGTGGTTCGCCGGGCCGGGGCCGCCCACCTGCACGACGCGCTGGTACTCGGGGTCGGGGAAGTTCGCGTCGGGCACGGCGCAGCGCAGGAAGCCGCCCGGTTTCAGGAACTCGAAGCACAACCGGGCGGCGGCGCGGCCCTCGTCCTCGGTCAGGTGCTCCCAGACGTGTTCGCACAGCAGGGCGTCGGCCCGCCGATCCCCGAACCACACCTCCCACGTCCGGCGGTCGAGGAGGTCGAGTTCTTCGCGCTGAGTCGGAATCCAGCCTTCCCACCTCTGTTCCCCGGCGCCGAGGATGACGCGCAACTTGTTCCTGTTCAGCTCGGTCGTCACGTCGCGCAGGGTACCAGACCTCGTCTCACAGCACCCGGAAGGACAGAAACGCCAGCCTGATTCCGAGGCGTAGGACCGACAGGAGAAGTTAAGAAGTGCCTGTTTTTCCTTCGCAACGCCCTAAAAACTGCCCAACGTCTTCAAAGGAGACGGGCCATTCGGAGATCGAGTAGCCTTCCTCATTCACCCTATTGCGCCTGTGGATGTGTGCCTGTGCGTCCGTGCTGGAGAGCCGTCCCCCAGCCACGGCAGCAAAAAGCACATGCTGTTGTATAAAGACAGTATCTCCCTCCCGGTACAGAATCCATCGGAAGACGAAATTCTGCGAGTCGGGATGTCGGATAGAAGTTACGAGAGCAACAGCGTTCTGCTCATACTCTATCAGTCTTCGGAGAGCTTCGCACCATTGCTCTACATAGTTGTGTTCATTCCAATAAGTCAGCGGGGTGTCAAACTCTTCCTCAAAACCATCAGCACGAAGGACGCCTCGGCAGACCCATTCGTCATAGAACAAGAATGGCTTGCCAAGTAGGCAAATATCGAACATAGTGGATCACAGCACCCGGAACGCCACGAAGCCCGCCCCTACCCCGATCAGCGTGCCCACCAGCACCTCCAGGTACGTGTGCCCGAGGAGCACCTTGAGGGGCAGCGGCGCGAAGCCCTCGCGGACGACGGCGCGCAATTCCTCGATGAGTTCGTTGAGGAGGCGGGCCTGCACGCCGCTGGAGTGCCGCACTCCGGTCGCGTCGTACATTACGATCAGGGCGAAGACGGCGCTGGCGGCAAACAGCGGGCTGCCGAGCCCCTGGGTGAGGGCCACGCCGGTAGAGAGGGCGGAGACCATCGCGGAGTGGCTGCTGGGCATTCCGCCCGTCTCCATCGCGGCGGCGGGGCGCCAGCGGCGTTCGACGAGCAGGATCAGGAGAACCTTGACGACCTGCGCGCCCGTCGAGGAGAGGACGGCGGTCCAGAGCCAGCGGTTCCCGAGAAGGTCGTCAAAGGAGGTGTTCACTCGCGGGAAGGAGTCTAGCGTGTGGGTTGCCGCTCGGCCGCCGTCACCGTGTTCGCCAGAAGCTGCGCAATCGTCATCGGGCCCACACCTCCGGGCACGGGCGTCAGCGCCCCCGCCACCCCGGCCACGTCCGGGTGAACGTCGCCCGTCAGGTGCGCCCTGCGGTCGGGGCCCAGAACGCGGTTGATCCCCACGTCGATGACCGTCGCCCCCGGCTTCACCATGTCCGGCGTGATCAGGTGCGGGCGGCCCACGGCGGCGACCAGCAGGTCGGCTTCCCGCGTCACCGCCGCGAGGTCAACCGTGCGGCTGTGGGCGACGGTGACGGTCGCGTCGGCGTTCAGCAGCAGCGCCGCCATCGGCCGCCCGACGATGTGGCTGCGGCCCACGATCACCGCGCGCTGCCGGGCGACGGGGAGGCCGTAGTGCGAAAGCAGGAACATGATTCCGGCGGGGGTGCAGGGGGTCAGGGTCGGACGCCCGGCCCACAGCTCTCCCACGTTGACCGGGTGAAAGCCGTCCACGTCCTTGCGCGGGTCGATGGCGTGGAGCACCGCCTCTTCGTTGACATGCGGCGGCAGCGGAAGCTGGACGAGGATGCCGTTGACCGACTCGTCCGCGTTCAGCTCCGCGATGAGGGCAAGCAGTTCGGCTTGGCTCGTCTCGGCGGGCAGGGCGTGGACGGTGCTTCGCAGGCCCACCTCGCGCGCCTTGCGGTCCTTGCCGCGCACGTAGCTCACGCTGGCGGGGTCGTCGCCCAGCCGCACCATCACGAGGGTCGGCGGTGTGGGCAGCCGGGCCGCACGGGCGGCGACACTGGCGAGCAAGGCCTCGGCGGCGGGCGGACCGGCGAGGACTCGGGCGGTCGTCGCCGTCACTCCCCCCCCTCCGCCTCGTCTCCCTGCACGGCCCTGGGCGCGGTGTTCAGGCTGCGGCTGAGCCCAGCCAGCACCCCGTTCACGAAGCGGCCCGAGTCCTCGCCGCCGAACTTGCGGGCGATGCGGACGGCGCTCTCGATGACGGGCGGGTGCGGCTCGGGCGTGTACATGAGCTCAAAGGTCGCCAGCCGCAGGATGTTGAGGTCGGTCTGGGCCATCTGCTCGAAGCTCCAGCCCCGGATGGTGCGGTGGAGCGTGTCGTCCACGGCGGCGCGGCGCGTCTTCAGGCCGTCCACGAGCTGCCGCGCGAAGCTCAAAGCCTCCTCGTTGAGCTTCGGGAAGGTGTCGTCCCCCTCGCGCATGGCACCCTCGGCGCGGGTGAAGACGGCCTCCAGCGGCGCGTTCCCCTGCTCGGCCTCGAAGAGCACCCGGAAGGCGAACTCGCGGGCGGCGCGGCGGGTGCCGACGGGCTGGGCGGCCCGCTCGCGTCGGCGGGTCAAGCGTTCCCCTTCGGCAGGGTCACGCCCAGCACCGTCACGTTCACGGCCCGCACCTTCAGGCCGGTCATCAGCTCCACGTTCTCGCACACCGCCTGCTGCGCCTGCCGCGCCACCCCGACGAGGTTGCGCCCGTACTCCACGTTCAGGCCCACGTCCACCGTCACGTTCTGCCCGTCGCGCGTCACCCGCAGCGCCCGGGGACGGCGCGGCCCGCCGCCCTGCTGGCGCAACGCCTCGCCCACCTCGCTGGGCCTGAGGCTCGCGGGCGCGACCTCGATGCCCTCGATGCCGTCGAGGGTCGTCTGCGCGATGTCCGTCAGGACACTCCTGCTGATCTCCACTTCCATGCTTCTCGCCTCCGGTGGGCCGCGAATGGGGAGCGGCCCGGCAACGGGAGACAGTGTAGCGGGGCAGGGCTGCGCCGTGAGTGGTCAGTGGAAAGTGGTGAGTGGATCGTGGCTCCCAGCGTCCCCACTGGGCAGGCGCGGGGCCCCGATGCTCCGGCAGGGCAAACACCACTGACCACTACCCACCCACCACTCCCCGCTCCTCCAGCAACGCCGAGAGCCCCGCCTCGTCCAGCACCTCCGTCCCCAGCTCGCGCGCCCGGTCGAGCTTGCCCCCGGCGTCCTCCCCGGCGATCAGGTAGTCGGTCTTCTTGGTCACGCTGCCTGTCACCCGGGCGCCCTCACGCTCCAGCAGGGCCTTGATCTCCTCGCGGGGGCGGGAGAGGGTGCCGGTGACGACGAAATTCAGCCCGGCGAGGGCGGCGCCGCGCTGGACGGTCTCCTCGACCGGATTGACCCCGTACTCGCGCAGACGGCGCAGGAGCCCCCGCATGTTCTCGTCGGCGAGGGCGGCCGTCACGCTCTGGGCGAGGGTGGCGCCCATCCCCGAGATCGCCTCGATCCGCTCGGGCGTGGCGGCGAGCAGCGCGTCGAGCGTCCCGAACTCGCGGGCAAGGGTCTGGGCCCCCCGCTCGCCGACGTGGCTGATGCCGAGCGCGTTGATCAGCCGCCACAGGGGCCGCGTCTTGCTCGCCTCCAGTTGGGCGAGGACGTTCGCCGCCTTCTTCTCGCCGCTGCGCTCCAGTTCGGCGAGTTGCTCGGCCGTCAGCGTATAGAGGTCGGCGGCGTCTTTCACCAGGCCGACGCTCAGGAGCTGCTCGATCATCTTGTCCCCGAGGCCGCGCACGTCCATCGCCCCCTTGCTCACGAAGTAGCGCAGCCGCTCGTACTGTTGGGCGGGGCAGGCGGGGTTGGGGCAGTAGGTGTTGGCGTCCCCCTCCGCCCGCACCGCCTCATGAGCACACTCGGGGCAGTGGGTGGGGAACTCGAAGGGCACGGCGCCCTCGGGCCGCTTGTCCACCACCACCCGCATGATCTGGGGAATCACGCCGCCCGACTTGCGGACGACCACCGTGTCCCCGATACGCAGGTCCATGTCGCGGATGTAGTCCTCGTTGTGCAGGGTCGCGCGGCTGACGGTGCTCCCCTCGATCAGGCGGGGCGAGAGGTGCGCCAGCGGCGCGAGCTTCCCGGTGCGGCCCACGTTGATGACGATCTGTTCGAGGACCGTCTCGACCTCCTCCACCGGGAATTTGTAGGCGATGGCCCATCTCGGCGCCCGGCTGGTGAAGCCCGCCTCGTCCTGAAGGCGCAGGGAGTCGAGCTTGAGCACCGTGCCGTCCGCGTCGAACTCGAACCCCGCCCGCCCCTCGGTCATGCGGCGGTGGTAGTCGGCGGCGGCTTTGATCCCCGTGAAGGTCTCCGAGTAGCGGCTGGTGGGGAAGCCGTGCCCGGCGAGCCAGGCGAGGAGTTCGGACTGCGAGCGCACGGGCACCCCGTCCCGCTTGCCCAGGCTGTAGAAGAGCGCCTTGAGGTTCCGGGAGCGGGTCACCTCCGGGTCCTTCTGCCGCAGCGCCCCGGCGGCCCCGTTGCGCGGATTCTTGAGGAGCGGCGTGCCCAACTCCTCCGCCCGCGCGTTGTAGGCGGCGAAGTCGGCCCGCGAGAGATAGACCTCGCCGCGCACCTCCAACTCGCCCTTGAGCCCCGGAATCTCGCGCGGGATGCCGGGGACGGTGAGGACCTGCTCGGTGACCATCTCGCCGGTCACGCCGTTCCCCCGCGTCGCCCCCCACTGCAAGACGCCGTCCACGTAGTAGAGATTGACGCTCAGGCCGTCGATCTTGAGTTCCCCGGTGTACGTGAAGCCGTCGTAGTCGGGGGGGAGGTTCAGGGCCCGCGCCAGCTTCTCCTGCCACTCGGCCAGTTCCTCGTCGTCGAACACGTTGTCGAGGCTGGTCATGGGCGTGGGGTGGTTGACGTGCTGGAAGGCCCCGCTGGGCGCCCCGCCGACCTGCCCGGTGGGAGTGGGGCCGACCGCCCACTCGGGGTGCAGTTCCTCGATAGCCCGCAGTTCCCGCACCATCCGGTCGTACACGTCGTCGGGGATCTCGGGGGCGTCCAGTTCGTAATACGCGCGGGCGTGGCGCTCGACCTCGGCGCGCAGGGCACGGTACTGTTCCTCGGTGGACTGGGCCCCCGTGACATCGGCGTGGACGGCGGCGGACGGGTCCGGGGCGGGCTGATCCATGTCCGGCAGCGTAGCACCGGGATTTGGCGTGGGCAGGTGCACTTTCCTCCAGTCTGCGTCGCCTGCCCTCACTTCCGGGAGTTGCGTGCAGGACGGGTCCCCAGGGACTCGAAGGGCCGCAGGACATAGCCGTCGGGGTCCAGCACCACGAACTGACGGTTCCCGGCCTCCCGGTCCCCTTGCCGATACCAGCGGTCTTCGAGGGGAAGGAGGACTCGGCTCCCCGCCTCAAGAACCCGCCCGTACATGCTCTCCACGTCCTCCACCTCGACCTGGAGGTGCAACCCACGGCCGAAGGGGTGCTCCAGTTCCCCGGCGATGAACGTCCGGGCCGGGTCGGTCGTCTGCTCCAGCATCAACTCGGCGCCGCCCAGGTCCAGATAGGCGAAGCGGTCCTCGGGGCGGGCATAGACGACGCGGAAGCCCAGGACCCGCGTATAGAAGTCCAGCGAGGCGGCGAAGTCGGAGGAATACAGTTCGGGGACGATCCGGGGAGCGGGCACCCGCCCACCTTGGCCCAGAGGCGGCGGCGGCGCAACGGGGGCGCGTTGTTTCCTCGGTGGAGAGGAGGAACGTCGACGCGCTCACCAAGTCTCTCATCCATCTCAGCCCCCCCTGAGGTCGGTAAAACCCAGGGGACGGCTCCATCCCGTATACTCTGGACTGGGTTCAAGCCAAACCAAGAGCACCCGATTCCCTTCCTCGGAGGACACCGAATGAAGAAATTTCTGACGCTGGCCCTGGCCCTGACCTCTTCTCTCGCGTTCGCGCAGGGCGCCCTGCGCGTGGGCATGGCCTACGACGCGGGCGGCAAGTTCGACCGCTCCTTCAACCAGAGCGCCTACGAGGGCGGCAAGCGCGCCGTCAAGAACCTCGGCGTGCAGCTCAAGGACTTCGAGCCGGGCGACCCCAGCCAGGTGATCCAGGGCATCCGCTCCTTCGCCAACGAGGGCTTCGACCTGACCGTCGGTGTGGGCTTCGCCAACAACGCCTCGATCACCCAGGTCGCCAAGGAGAACCCCGACCTCTACTTCGGCCTGGTGGACGACGTGAGCCCGCAGAAGAACGTGGCGAGCCTCGTCTTCGCCGAGCAGGAGGGCAGCTACCTCGTGGGCTACCTCGCCGGGCTGAACTCCTCCACGGGCGTGGTGGGCTTTGTCGGCGGCATGGACATCCCCCTGATCCACAAGTTCGAGGCCGGGTACACGGCGGGCGTGAAGGCCGCCAACCCTAATGCGCGCGTCATCGCCCAGTACGTCGGCACCACGCCCGAGGCGTGGAACAACCCCGGCAAGGCCAAGGAGATCGCGGCCTCCATGCGCGCCAAGGGGGCGGACATCATCTTCGCGGCGGCGGGCGCCAGCGGCAACGGCGTGATCGACTACGTCAAGCAGACCCAGTGCCTGAAGGCGGCGAATCTGCCCAGCGGCGTGAAGTTCACCTCCAACAACTTCGCCAAGGTGACCAAGAGCGCCAGCTACCGCCAGGCGTGCGCGGGCAACACCCGGCCCCTGTTCTTCATCGGCGTGGACTCGAACCAGAACTACCTGGGCGACTTCGACAAGAACCCCGCCACCCTCAACCACGGCCTGACCTCCATGCTCAAGCGGGTGGACAACGCCGTGTACTCGCTCATCAACGACGTGAAGAACGACCGCTTCAAGGGCGGCGAGCGCCGCTTCGGCCTGAAGGAAGGCGGCGTGGGCTACGCGGTCGACCAGTACAACCGCGCCCTGATCCCCAGCAGCCAGGTCGCCCGGGTCGAGGCCGCCAAGGCGCGCATCATCAGCGGCGCGATCAAGGTGCCCACGAAGTAAACCTCGGCTTTTTCCCGGGGAGGCGGCCCGCGCGGCTCGCCTCCTCTCTTTTCGGTCTTTCGGGGAGGGTACACTGCCCCCTGTGAAGCGCCAGCCCGAGGTCGCGCTCGCCCTGGTGCGGGCCGTGGTCGGCGTGGTCTTCGCCCTGCACGGGGCGGACAAGATTTTCGGGTCGGGGTTGGAGGCGGTCACCGCGAACTTCGGGGCGTGGCGGGTGCCCCTCCCCCTCCTCACCGCCCCGCTCGTCGCCGTGCTGGAACTGGCGGGCGGGGTGCTGCTCGTTCTGGGGCTCGGGGCCCGGCCCATCGCGGCGGCGCTGGCCGCCGAGATGCTGGCGGCGATCTGGTTCGTCCACCGGGGGGGTGGGTTCTTCGCCCCGCGCGGGGTGGAGTTGCCCCTGCTGCTGCTTGTCGGCTGCGCGGCGGTGGCGCTGGGGGGACCGGGCAGACCCGCCTTCGAGCGGTCGGAAGCGCCTCCTCCCCCTGTCCAGCGCACCCAGGCGAAGCGGGGACGCAAGGGCCACGGTTAAGGTCCACCCACCCCCGTTCCCCGGCGCTCAGACCTGCGCTCTGCCCTTCCGAGGTGTTAGAATGGCCCGTTTCAGAGCGAAGGGCCCGGGGGTCCTTACGCGGCGAACAGAACCCCTCTGCGGCGTGCGCGCGTGCGGGACGCCGTTTCCAAAGGAGCCTGAGTTTGCAGAACCAGAACCTAGTGGTGCGCGGGGCGCGGGAACACAACCTCAAGAACGTGACGGTCGAGCTGCCGCGCGACAAGTTCGTGGTGATCACGGGCGTGTCGGGCAGCGGCAAGAGTACCCTGGCCTTCGACACGATCTATGCGGAAGGACAGCGCCGCTACGTCGAGAGCTTAAGCGCCTACGCCCGGCAGTTCCTCGGCCTGATGGAGAAGCCCGACGTGGAGGCCATCGAAGGGCTCTCCCCCGCCATTTCCATCGACCAGAAGACGACGAGCCACAACCCCAGAAGCACGGTCGGCACCGTCACCGAGATTCACGACTACCTGCGTCTGCTGTACGCGCGGGTGGGGACGCCGTACTGCCCCATCTGCGGGCGCAAGATCGAGAAGCAGTCGCCGAGCGAGATCACCGACCGATTGCTGAGTCAGTTCAAGGACGCGCGGGCCATCCTCCTCGCCCCGGTCGTGCGCGGGCGCAAGGGCGAGTACCGCAAGCTGCTGGGCGACCTGCGGCGGGAGGGCTTCGCCCGCGTGCGGGTGGACGGCACCCTCTACGAGCTGGAGGAGGCCGAGAAGCTCAAGCTGGAGAAGTTCGAGAAGCACGACGTGGACGTGGTGGTGGACCGCGTGACCCTGCGCGAGTCCGACCGCAGCCGCATCGCGGAGAGCGTGGAACTCGGGCTGCGGCGGGGCGAGGGCCTGCTGCGCGTCCTGATGCCCGACGCGGGCGAGGGCGGCACGCCGCTCGAAGAACTCTTCTCCGAGAAGTTCGCCTGCCCGGAGCACGGCAGCGTCCTCGAAGAACTCGAACCGCGCTCCTTCTCCTTCAACTCCCCTTACGGCGCGTGCGGCGACTGCGCGGGGCTGGGCAGCAAGCAGGAGTTCTCGCCCGAACTCGTGGTCGACGAGAACCTGAGCATCGCCGAGGGCGCCATTCTGCCCTGGAGCAAGAAGGGCACCGGGGGCGGCGTGTACTACTGGGACAAGCTCAAGGCGCTCGCCGAGCACCTGGAGTTCGACCTTAAAACGCCCTGGCGTGGCCTCCCCGAGAAGGCGAAGCGGGCGATCCTGCACGGGCCGGGCGAGCCCTTCGAGGTGATCTACCGCCGGGGCGGCAAGGAAACCATGCGCTTCACGACCGAGTTCGAGGGCGTGATTCCCAACCTGGAGCGGCGTTTTGCCGACACCGAGTCGGAGTTCATGCGCGAGAAGCTTGAGGAGATGATGGAACTCCGCCCCTGCCCGACCTGCGGGGGGACGCGGTACAAGCCCGAGATTCTGGCGGTGCGGGTGGGCGGCCTGAACATCTCCCAGGCGAGCGGGATGAGCGTGCTGGAGTCGGACGCCTTCTTCCACAGTTTGCAGGAGGGTGGCCTGGACCACGAGACCATCGAGCCCCATCTGGGGGGGCACCTCGGTGGCACCGCGAAAGCACATCCGCCCCGGCGCTACGAGTACGGCCTGAACGAGTTCGGGGCGGCGGTCGGCGCGCCGATCCTGCGGGCGATCCGCACCCGGCTGAGGTTCCTGGTGGACGTGGGGCTCGACTACCTTTCTCTCGACCGCACCGCGAACACCCTCAGCGGCGGGGAGGCCCAGCGCATCCGCCTCGCCACGCAGGTCGGCTCGGGGCTGACGGGCGTGCTGTACGTCCTGGACGAGCCGAGCATCGGCCTGCACCCCAAGGACAACGGGCGGCTGATCGGGACCCTCAAGAACCTGCGCGACCTCGGGAACACCCTGATCGTCGTCGAACACGACGAGGACACCATGCTGGAGGCGGACTACCTCGTGGACATGGGGCCGGGCGCCGGCGTCCACGGCGGCGAGATCGTGGCGGTGGGGACGCCGGAGGAGGTGCGCGAGAACGAGGGCAGCCTGACGGGCAAGTACCTGCGCGGCGAACTGAAGATCGAGGTGCCCGCCAGCCGCAGGCGCGGCAACGGCAAGCGGCTGAAGGTCATCGGCGCCCGCGAGCACAACCTGAGGGACGTGAGCATCGACATTCCGCTGGGGACGATGACGGTGGTGACCGGCCCCTCGGGCTCGGGCAAGTCCACCCTGATTCACGACATCCTGCACGCGACGCTCGCGCGCGAGCTGAACGGGGCGAAGACGACGCCGGGCCGCTACGACCGCATTGAGGGGATGGAACACCTCGACAAGGTGATCGAGATCGACCAGAGCCCCATCGGGCGGACGCCGAGGAGCAACCCGGCGACGTACACGGGCGTCTTCACCGAGATCCGGGACCTCTTCACCCGGACGCCGGAGGCCCGGCGGCGCGGCTACCAGGCCGGTCGCTTCTCCTTCAACGTGAAGGGCGGGCGCTGCGAGCACTGCAAGGGCGACGGGGTGATGAAGATCGAGATGAACTTCCTCCCCGACATCTACGTGCCGTGCGAGGTCTGCAAGGGGGCCCGCTACAACCGCGAGACGCTGGAGGTCAAGTACAACGGCAAGACGATCTCCGAGGTGCTCGACCTGACCGTGGAGGACGCCCGCGCCTTCTTCGAGAACATCCCCGGCATCGAGCGCAAGATGCAACTGCTGTGCGACGTGGGATTGGGCTACATGCGGATCGGGCAGCCCTCGACCACCCTCTCCGGCGGCGAGGCCCAGCGCATCAAGCTCGCCACGGAGCTGAGCAAGCGGGCGACCGGAAAGACGATCTACATCCTCGACGAGCCGACGACCGGGCTGCACTTCGAGGACGTGCGCAAGCTGATGGAGGTGCTGCAACGGCTGGTGGAGGGCGGGAACACCCTGCTCGTCATCGAGCACAACCTCGACGTGATGAAGTGCGCCGACCACATCATCGACCTGGGGCCCGAGGGCGGCGTGCGGGGCGGCACGGTGGTGGCGACGGGGACACCCGAGCAGATGGCCGCCCACCCCACGAGCTACACGGGCGAGTACCTGCGCCGGGTGCCGGGCATCGTGCCCGCCGGGGAGAACGCAGAACTCGTGGGCGCGGCGCCCGAGAGGAAGACCCGTGCGAAGAAGGCGGTGGGCGCGTGACGGGGACGGCCTCCCCGACCCGGCCGAAGCGTCGGGCCCGCCTCAACCCGGGGCCCGCGCGGGTGTCCCCCGTCTGGACCGTGCTGCGGCTTCTCGGCGGCTGGGTGACGGTGGCGGCGCTGGCGTACCTTCTGTGGACGTGGCCGCCCGCCGACTGGTCGATGCGGCTCCTCTTCTGGGTGGGCCTGACGATCCTGGCAGACGAGTTCGGCGGGTGGTTCGGGTACCTGGGAGCGGTGCTGGGGGGGCTGCCCTTCTTCGTTCCCGAACTGCTCACCCCCCAGTGGACGGTGATCGTGCCGCTGGTGGGGGGCGCCCTGCTCGCGCTGCTGCTCGTGAAGCACTCGGGGGGTGCCTTCGTACTCCCCTTCGCCGCCGCCGTCTTCGCGCTGCCGCTCCTGGCCGTGGGGAGATACGGCACCAAGCTCGACCCGGAACTGACCCTGCCCGGCAACGCCACCTTTCAGCGCACAGCCCTGACCGCGATGCTCGCTGCTCTGGCCTTCAGCTTCGTGCGGCAACTCGTCGGGGTGGCGTGGCGGTACGCGGCACGCCGCCGGGCGAGGCGAGCGGCGCTGGCCGCCGCCCCCGCTCCCGTGCTCCCGGTGGCCGCCGCCCCGGCTCCCGCTCCCACCGCGCCGACGGCGGCCACCCAGGTCATCACGGCGACCGCCGCGCCCGAGGAGGGACAGGTCGGCCTGCCCAGCAGCCACCGGGAATCGGGGCGCCACGGCTGAGCACGTCATCAGTCGCGTGGGGGTCGGGGTGAGGACGCTCCGGCCCCCTTCCCATTGCTCTCGCGGCCAGTGCGTTTGACGAAAGAAGAGTTGTCACCTTGAGTGAAGCGAAGGGTCCTCTGCCTGGAAGACGAGATGCCTCGCTGCGCTCAACATGACCTCGTTTTTGGATCAACCGCTCTAGGGAGCGAGCGGACCCTCCCGCCAGCCCTCGCTCTCCAGCAGGTCGAGGATGGGGAAGCCCGTGCGGGGGGCGTCGCGTACCTCCAGCAGGGGGAAGCGGCTGCGGGGCGGCAGGGGGCGACGCTCGCGGGGCTCGGCGGTCTGCCCCAGGGGGACCTGACCCGGCGCGGCAACCGCGCTCGTCACGGGCAGCGGGGCGGCGGCCCGCAGGAGATCGGGGCCCTCCTCGGCGGCCCGCGCTCCGGCCACCACGTCGTCCAGCGCCGCGTCCCGCTGGTAGCCCATCCGGGCGGTCGCCGTCTGCACGTCCAGCACCCGCATGAGGACGGAGGTCATCGTCGGCGCGTCGTCGTCGAAGCAGCCGTGGGCCGTCGCGTCGGAGCGCGCGTCGTCCGGCTCGCTCGACGGGGAGGCGACGTACGCCCCGCCGCGAGACTCGATCTCCTCCAGGAGGGTGGGGCCCCCCCCGGAGGGCTCCATCTCCGCGAAACGCTGCATCCCCAGCAGCGGGACTTCTCCCCGGTCGCCCCGCCCGGGACGCTCCAGGGCGCGGGAGACGAGGTAGAGCAGCGACTTGTGGTAGCCGGTGAGACCCCCGTACGAGCAGGTGTCGTCGAGTTCGCGCTCGTCACTCATGGCGAAGGTGGCGAAGCGGCGGACTTCCGATGGCTCGCCCAGGTGGGGCAGCACCCGGCGGCGGAACTCGTCCACCCGCAGGGCCGGGGCCAGGAAGGTCAGCGACTCGACGGGGATGCCCGCCCCGAGCAGCCGCTCCAGCAGCGCCGCGTGGAAGATCGAGCCCGCGCTGTGGCCCACGAGATGCACGGCGACGTTCTCGGGCCCGTGCTCCTCGCGGTAGAGCCGCAGGCGGTCCACGACGAGGCTCGCCCCGGGCAGCGCGGCCATCCCGTCGTTCGAGGCCGAGGACGCGGGCGGCCAGGTCACGGCCCGGCGCAGGGGCGCGCTCGCCGCCCCGGCATTCTCCTTCATCTCGTCCCACATCCAGGCCAGGGTGGTCCGCGCCACCCCCTCCACGAGGCGGTCGAACTGCTCCACGAGGTCGAACCCCAGGCCCCCCACCGGGAGGCGGCCCTGCACCTGGTCGGTGAGGTGGTCCACGAGCGTCTCGACCGGGCCGCTCTGCCACGCGAAGTAGACCGGGTACACGCCGTTGTTCAGCCACCAGTTCAGGTGCTTCTGGGCGAGGTCGAGGCCGTCCGCCTCGCTCACCAGCCCGCCGTGGGCGTACAGCAGGACGTGGCGTTGCTGGGCCCGGCCGTGCGCGAGCCAGTGGTCGTGGCGCTCCCCCATGTGCTCGAAGAGGCGCTCCACCTGCGCGGGCGAACTCACGAACCGCCCGGAGGCGGAGAGCCGCCCCTCGTTGCCCAGGCTGACGACGTGGGCGGCGAGGCGCTTGAGGTCAGGCCCCGGCGCGCTCACGAGGCGACCCCGGGTACCCAGCGCGTCCACCCGCCGACCCGAGGAGAAGGGCGTGCTGGGCACCCCGGGCCGCGCGACCCAGGCGTCGTAGGCCGTCTCCAGCCAGTCCTCGTACGGGAGGGTGGCGAAGCCCCCGGCGCCCCAGCGCCCGCCCCACGAGTTCTGCACGAGGAAGCCCACCTCGTTGTAGCCCACCAGGGCGTAGGCGTGGCCCCCGAGCGCCCGGGCATTCACCGGGCGGGTAATGAGGTGGAGTTCGCGCTCCCCGTGCCTCAGCACACGCGGGCTCAGCCAGCCCTCGTGGATGACCCCCGAGACGGCGACGGCGTTCAGTTCGCTGATCGCCGACTGCATGTCGTCGAGGCGGTAGGGGTTGACCCGGTAGAAGGCCCCCAGGGGCCGCTCCCGGCACATGCGGGAGAACTCCCGCTCCCCCGGGTCGGGCTCGGGCCGCATCCGCAGCCGGGGCCACGCCCCCTCCAGCGCGACCCCGTGGTGGAACCAGCCCTTGAAGCAGCCGCGCAGCGACGAGCCCGCGTCCTCCTCCCCGGCGAACTCGTCGTAGCGGCGGGCGAGGCGGTAGAGCATGTAGGGGCTCACGCGCGGCGGCGCGGCGTCCCCCGAGGTGCGGGCGAGCACGGTGTTCACCACGGCGGCGACGGCGTGCCCGGTGCAGGAGTTGCCCTCCTGCCGCATCACGTACCGCTCGCCCTTCGCGTCCCGCTGGTCGAGCACGGCCGGGAGGGGCTCCAGCCTCGGGCGGTACTCCAGGTCACGCCCGTCGAAGGCGTCGGGCACGGCGTTCAGGTGGACGGCCCCCACCTGCGGAACGGTGACGGTGCGCGGCGCGACGGTCTTGGGCATCTCGAACGACCTCCCCTCCAGTGGGTCAACGGCTCGGATGGTCAACGCGGCGGCGGACGCTCTCTTTCCCCTGGGTCACGGCGGGCGGGGCTCTCCTGCCCCGGGCGACCACGGGGGCTCGAAAGCCTCCGACCTCCTGATTGTTCTCCTCCGGGGCGGGGAAGTCCATCCCGCCCCTCGTGCCTGTCAGGAGGAGGCGGGCCGGGGCATCCGCCCGTTTCCCCCTCAGGAACGGGCGGTAGACTGCCTGCGTGACCAGACTCAAGGGCAACGACTCCAATCGCACGGTCCTCGTGATCGGCACCCTGATCGCCGCCGTGCTCATCGCGCTCGCGCTGTTCGCGGTGCGCGGCAGGCCCGCCGCCGGGGACGGGCAGACGGTGAGCTTCGACCTGAGCAATCAACCCGTGCTGGGGCAGGAGGACGCGCCCGTCACCCTCGTGGTGTTCGAGGACTTCAAGTGCCCCAACTGCAAGCGGTTCGAGGAGGAGTTCCTGCCCGAGATCCGCTCGAAGTACATCGACACCGGCAAGGCGAAGCTCGTGTCGCTCAACTTCCCCTTCCTCGCCCAGAACGCCCGGCTTCCCGTGGACGACAGCAAGCTCGCCGCGCAGGCGGCCGAGTGCGCCTTCGTCCAGGGGGGCAGCCAGGCGTACGAGCGCATGAAGCAGATCCTCTTCCGCGCCCAGGGTTCCGAGAGCGAGGTCTGGGCCTCGGCCTCTCGCCTCAAGGAACTCGCGGGCAGCGTGGACGGCCTCGACCAGGCCCGCTTCAACTCCTGCCTCGACGGCAACGAGACCGCCGCCGCCGTGGATGCCGACGAGCGGCAGGCCCAGGACGCCCGCGCGACCGGCACCCCGGCGATCTACGTGAATGGCAGGCTCCTCCCCAGCTACGACGCGGCGACGGTCGGGGCCGCCATCGACGCCGCCCTCCAGTAAGGGACCGGGCGTGACCCGCGATAACCGCCTTTACCTCGCCTGGGTCGTGGCGCTGGCCGCCACCCTCGGTAGCCTGTACTTCAGCGAGGTGCGGGGCTTCGCGCCGTGCGTCCTGTGCTGGTTCCAGCGCGTCGCCATGTACCCCCTTGCCCTGCTCCTCGGCATCGCGGCCCTGCGCGGTGACCTGAGTATCCGGGCCTACGCACTCCCGCTCGCCCTGCTCGGCTGGCTCGTCGCCCTCGTGCACAACCTGGAGGACTGGGGCGTGATCGAAACACTGCGGGTGTGCAGTGCCGCGAACGCCGTGCCCTGCAACGTCCACTGGCCGGTGTGGGGTGGTCCCCTCGCCAACCTCAACTCGGTGCTGACCATTCCCGCCCTCGCCCTGATCGCCTTCACGCTGGTCATCGGGCTCCTGGGCTGGGGGCGGGAGCGGAGGCTGTAGGGGAAGGCTTTATACTCCTTACGTGGAGAGGCCTAGAGTTTTCATAGGATCATCAAAAGAGTCACTTCGAGTTGCTGAAGCCTTTGCAGACGGGATAGTACATTTTGCTGAACATGTATTATGGTCAGAAGGAGTTTTTGAGCCTGGTCAGTACAATCTACCCTCATTGATTGGAATAGCGCGTAGCATTAAGTATGCGGTCATAGTACTCAACCACGATGATTTAGTTAATTCAAGAAACCAAGAGAGCTGGGCTCCTCGTGACAATGTGATTTTTGAACTTGGTTTATTTATGGGTATAATATCGCCAACAAATGTGTTTTTTCTGGTCCCAATAGACAGACGAAACCTAAAAATTCCTTCAGATCTGATGGGTATTACCCCACTTGAGTACGATAGCAACAGAAGTGACAATAATATGGAAAGTGCTACGGGTGTAGCAGTGCGACAATTAAGAAGAATTCTAGGAGCACGGTCCACCCAACCTTATGTTACAACTCAAGATAGCGGTTACACGAACTTCACTGAAGGTAATAATGATGGAAATTTAAAAGTAAATAGTGCTGTGGTGGATGAGTACATTAGACTAGTTACTAGTCCTAATGCCGACATTTCGGGACTCAATAATGTCAGCTTTTTATTAAAACAAGCCCATTACTACAATCTAACAGCGAGTCAACTTATTGAAGCGTTGGTTAGACTACGCATAGACAGCGAAATGCGCACCAGCATCATCATGAGTTACACAAGTAAAAGAGATTGAAGATGTGGGGGTTAGGTGTGATACACGCACTTGTATCGATCTTGACAAAGCACAAACATTTGAATCATGACTTAGCAGTGACCATCACAACCGGGAACGTCCAAATTTTACTACACTGGCCTCCCCGCCATCATGAAGCTCGCCGTCATGCCGCCGTCTACCGGCAGGATGGCGCCCGTCAGGAAGCTGGCCTCGGGGCCGCCCAAGAAGTAGATGACCTGGGCGACCTCGCGCGGCTCGCCGAGGCGGCGCAGGGCGTGGAGGTCCTCGTAGTCGCGGCGGGTCTGCCCCGGGTCGGGGCTGGTGGCGATGGCCTGCAAGACGCCCTCGGTAGCGATGGCGCCGGGGGCGACGGCGTTCACCCGCACGCCGCGCGGGGCGAGGTCGAGGGCCATCGAGCGGGTGAGGTTGACGAGGCCGCCCTTGCTCGCGTTGTAGGCGGCGTTGTTCTGCTCGGCGAAGAGTCCCTGCACCGAGGCGACGTTCACCACGGCGCTGCCCGGACCCATCAGGTCGAACAGGGTGCGCGTGAGCAGGAGGGGCGCGGTGAGATTGACGCCGAGAGCGCGCATCCAGCCGCGCTCGCTGACCTCCAGCACGCTGCCGTGCGCGCCCTGATACGCGGCGTTGTTCACCAGGACCCCAATGGTCCCCAGGGGCCGCGCGGCCCGCAGGATGCGCTCGCGCCCGGCGGCGGTGCTCACGTCCGCCCGCACGCGCGGCTGCCCTCGCAGCACGGGGGGCATGGTCAGGTCCACGCTCAGGACCCGGTGCCCCCGCTCGGCGTACAGCTCCGCCACCGCCCGCCCGATGCCCCGCGTCGCGCCCGTCACGACCACCGTGCCGGGGTCCCCCGGCGGCACATCGTCCCTGATGACCCTGCCCTTGCCCGTCATGTCCGTAGTGTGCAGGGTCGTGAGGCGGGGCGGAGAGTGGGTTAAGGTGGACTTAAGGTTAGGCACATAGGCGAGTCAGCGTTTCAATAGGGGAACGGGTCATGTCGTGGGCCACGCTACACATCGCACGTCCGGCCGGGACCGGCTCATGTCTCCGTGGGGCAACTCATCCCCCCCCGTGCTCTCCTGGCTCCATGCGACAAGTTGGGGTGCGCGCCGTGCTGGGCGCTCTGGTCCTGGGTTCATCCGCCTTCGCCTCCATCGAGAACGACTTCTCCACCGTCCTGAAATTCGGCCCCCGGGTGACGGGCACCCCCGCCAACGAACAGGCCCGCACGTACCTGGAGGGGCAGCTCCGCACCCTGGGGTACACCACCCGCCGGGAGGCCTTCTCCTACCCCCGCTTCGACGACCTCGGCTCGGACGTGCGGGTGGGGGAACGGACCCTCCGGGGCGTCGCCCTCCAGGGCAGCGCGGGCGGGGAGGTCAGCGCGCCCGTGGCCCTCGTGCCCGGCGTCGGCACGCCCGAGGACTTCCGGGGGGTGGACGTGCGGGGCAAGGTCGCCGTGGTGCGGCGCGGGCAGATTCCCTTCGCCCAGAAGGCCAGAAACGCCCTCGCGGCGGGGGCGCGGGGCCTCATCGTCGTGAACAACGAGGCCGGGGAATTGCGCGGGGGCACCCTCGGCGAACGGGTGGAGCTGCCCGTGCTGGGGGTCTCGTCCGCCACGGGCGCGGGCCTGCGCGAGGGGCAGCGCGTGGCCCTGAGCGTGCGGGTGCGCCAGGGCGACGTGCGCGGCGTGAACGTGGTCGCCTTCAAGGCGGGGGTCACCAAGCCGCAGATGCTCTTCGGCGCCCACATGGACTCGGTGGCCGGGGCGCCGGGGGCGAACGACAACCTCTCGGGCACGCTGGCGGTGCTCGACCTCGCGCGGCGGGCGGCGAATACCCCGCTGGCGGCGCGGAGCTTCTTCGTCCTCTTCGACGGCGAGGAGGACGGGCTGCGCGGCTCGCGGGCCTTCGTGAAGGACAACGCGGCCCTGGTGGGGGGCCTGAGGGCCATGTTCAACTTCGACATGGTGGGCGTGAACGTCGATCCCCTGGGGGTGAGCGGGGACGCCGCGCTCGTGAACGCCGCCCGCGAGGCGAACCCGGCCCTGGGGTCGTTCTCGGGCGGGGGCGGCGGGAGCGACCACGCCTCGTTCGCCCAGGCAGGGGTGCCGACGCTCTTCTTCCACACGGGAATCGACCCCAACTACCACCAGCCGGGCGACACCGTGGCCGACCCCGCGCTCATCCGGCAGACGGTGGACGTGGCCCTGAAGACGGTGGACGCCGTGCTGAGCGCCGCGCCTGCCCGCAGATAACGGGAAACGGCAAGGGGAAGGGGGAGGGGTGGATTCACCTCTCCCCCTCTTGCCGACCTGCCCTCAGTTCAGGCGGGTGATGCGGTTCGTGGGCGGCGGGGTCACTTCCTTGCCGCGCAGGTAGTTCTGGAAGGCGTCGAGGTCCAGGTCGCCACCCAGACGGTTCGTGCCCTGGGTGAAGACGGTGAAGTTGTCGCCGCCGTCCGCCAGGAAGTTGTTGACGGTGACCCGGTAGCTCGCCGCCGGGTCGAGGGGCTGGCCGTTCAGGGTGACGGTCACGACCTTGTCACCCTTGGGCCGGGCGTTGTCCCAGGTGTAGGCGAAGCCCTCGCTGACCTGGAGGATGCGGTTTTGCCCGGCGGAGGGGTTGTCGAACTGCTGCTCCAGCGCGGCCTTGATCTGGGCGCCCGTCAGGGTGATCACGGTCAGGATGTTCCCAAAGGGCTGCACCGCGAAGGTATCGCCGTAGGTCACCCGGCGGGTGGGGTTGGGCACGTTGGCGGGCAGGTCGGCGCGGATGCCGCCGGGGTTCATGAGGGCGATCACGGCGCCGCCCTTCTCGGGGGCGCGGGTGGCCGCGAGCTGCGAGTCGGCGATCACGTCACCGAGGGCGCTCTCCCCCGCCTTGTTCTGCGCGCGGGTGATCTGCTCGACGCCGAGGGTGGCGATGGGCTGCTGGGCCACCGGGTCGGTGATCGCCTTCGCCTTCTGCACGATGGCGGTCATCGCGGCGTCCTTGGGCCCGTTCGTCGCGTCCACGAGGACGTTTCTCGCCTCGACGGACACCACCTCGTTCCGGCGGGTGTCGATGCTCAGGTCGAGGCGCTGGAGGAGGTGGCCGAAGGCGTCGCCCTGAATGACGACGCGCTCCTTGCCGTCTGGGCCGGGCACGCGGCAGTTGTAGCCCCGGTGGGTGTGGCCCGTCATGATCGCGCTGACGGCGGGGTCGAGCCCCTTGGCGATGTCCACGATGGGGCCGCTCAAGGTCTTGCAGTCCACCACGTCGAAGGCGTCCGTGCTCGCGCCGCCCTGGTGCACGAGGGCGATGATCGCGTCCACGTTCCCACGCTTGAGCTGCGGGATGACCCGGTTGATCGCCGCCACCTCGTCCTCGAACCGGAGTCCCGCCACGCCCGAGGGGGTGACGACGGTGGGGGTGTCCTTGAGGACTGCACCGACGAAGGCGATCCGCGCCGGGCCGACCGTCACGATCTTGTAGGCGGGGAGGGCGAGGGCGCCCGTCTTCTCGTCGATGACGTTCGAGGCGATGTAGGTATATTTGGCCCCCGGGAAGGGGTTCTCGTACTTGCAGGCGCGGGTGGGATCGTTCGAGTTGCAGCCGCCCTTCTGGAAGCGTTGCAACTCGGCGAAGCCGTAGTCGAACTCGTGGTTGCCCACCACGTTGACCTTCATGTCCAGCTTGCTCAGCGCGTCGATGGTGGGCTCGTCGCGCAGCAGGCCGCTGATCAGGGGCGAGGCGCCCGTCATGTCGCCCACACCCACGAAGACGGTGTTGGGATTGGCCTTGCGCGCATCGGCGAGAATGCCACCGATGGTCTCGATGCCGCCCGCCTGCACCGTCACCGTCTTCGTGCGGTCGTTCGGGTCGGGCACCCGGAAGCTCGTGGGCAGCAGATTGCCGTGGAAGTCGTTTACGCCGATGACCGTCACCGTCACGTCGGGCTGGGCCGGACCGAGGACCTGGGAGCACCCGCTCAGGCTGAGCGCCGCCCCCACCAGCATCAGGTTTCTTTTCATGCGTGACGATTTTCGCACGGCGAACGTCATGCGCGTGTGAGGGCGAACAGGGCCTCCCTCACCGCCCCCACGAACTCCCCGGGCCGCCCCGTCGTTCCCTGGGCGAGCGTGGGCCGACCTCCCCCCCTGCCGCCGGTCACCTCCAGGGCGCGGCCCAGCAGGGTCCCGGCGGGCACGTCCTCGCGGGCGCTGCCGACCCCGCAGCGTCCGCCGGGGGCAAGGGCGGCCACCACCTCGCCCCGGGGCACGTCGGTCAGGGCCAGGGGGAGGAGGGTCACGTCGTCGAGCGTCACCTCGCGCAAAAGGACGCCGCCGACATCGTGAGCGGGGGCTTGGCGCACGAGCGTGTGGGCGAGGCGCTGGCGCAGCATGGTGGCCTCCCCCCTGAGCGTGCCGCGTTCCTCCGTCAGGGCCGCCACCCGCTCGGGCAGCCGCTCCACGGGGACGCTGAATTCCTGCGCGAGCGTCCGGCTCCCGGCGTACACCCCGCCCAGGAACTCGCCCGCCTCCTCCCCCGCCATGAAGAAGACGCGGGTGAGCCCGCCCCGGACGCGCTCGGTGCGCAGCACGACCACCGGCGCCGCCATCGAGGCGTGGGGAACGTGGGTGCCGCCGCACGCGCTCACGTCGAAGGGCACCCCGTCCGGGTCCCGGAAGATCACCAGCCGCACGTCACCGCTCACCTTCGCCTCCCGCCGCAGGGGGTAGCGGTGCAGCTCCGTGTCGGGCACGGTCGGCGTGTCGAGCGTCAGGGGGGTGCGGGCGAGCGTTTCACGGAGCAGGGCTTCTGCCGCGCGTACGTCAGCCTCGGTGGGGTCGCCGTGCAGGTCGAGGGTGGATTCGGCGTTGCGCATACTCACCGCCGCCACCCCGAAGGTGGGGCTCACCCGGTGGAAGGCCTGCGCGAGGAGGTGTTCGCCGCTGTGCCGCTGCGAGTTCCGCCAGCGCCGCGCCGGGTCCACCTCGCCCGTGACGGACGCGCCGACCTCCGGCACCGGCCCCTCCAGCTCGTGCCAGACCACGCTGCCCTCCCCCTTGCGGGTATCCCGCACGCGCGCCTCTCTCCCCTCCCAGCGCAGCCGCCCCGCGTCGCCGTTCTGGCCGCCGCCCTCCGGGTAGAAGGCGGTGGCGCCAAGGGCGACCGCGCCCGCCCGCGTCTCCGTGACGGTCGCGGTGAAGGTGAGGCGGGCCGGTTCTTCGCGGTAGAGGGGACGGGTCATGGGGTCAGGGTAGAGCGTGGGGCAAAGGGAAGGGAGGGCGTGAACTCACGTCCACGTCCTCCCCTTCCTTCAATCCCTGCTCAGACCTCGACGTGCGCCGCCGGGGCCCGTTCTCCCCGCCTGCGGGTGGGCATGGAGAGGTTGGGCATCATCAGGGTGGCGAGGAAGGCGAGCAGGGCGACGGCGATGCTCCAGCGGTAGATGTTGGCGATGGCACCCGCGAAGGAGACCTTCACGACCCGCGCAACCTGCCGCCCGGCGGCCTCGAAGGCGGCGTACTGCTCGTTCAGTTGCGCCAGCACGCCCGCGCGGCCCTGCTCGGTGGCGAGCGCCTGCCCGGGGATGCGGCCCAGCCCCTCGCGCAGGCCCTGGGGAAGCGCCGGGTTCTGGGCGATCTGGCCTAGGGCGGCGGCGTTGCCGCTCTGTACAGCGGTCTCCACCTGACGGCGCACCGCCGCGAGCCCCGTCGCCTGGTCGGTGCCGCTCGCCTGGGGACCTGCGCCGAAGCCGCCCCCGCCCGAGTTGCGCGCGGCGGCCTGCTGGCTCTGGGTCAGGATCGCCTGGACGGCGGGGGGCTGGCCTACCTTGGCCTGCTCGAAGTTGCGGGTGAACTGGGTCGAGAGCCCGGCGGTCAGGAGCGCCCCGAAGATCGCGGTGCCGATGGTGCTGCCCATCTGCTGGAAGAACTGCCCGGCGCTCGTCGCCACGCCGATCTCCCAGGGCTTGACCGCGAGTTGCAGGGCGGTGGTGAACAGGGGCAGCGCGGGCCCCAGGCCCAGGCCGAGCAGCACCATCCGCAGCACCACCCCGCTGTAGGGCGTGTCGGCGGTCAGGGTGCTCAGGCTGAAAAAGCCGATAGCGGCGGTGAATAGGCCGATCAGGATGAGCGGCTTGTACCGCCCGATGCGGCTGGCGATCTGCCCCGACCCGATGGAGCCGATGATCAGCCCGACGGTGAGGGGGATGGTGGCGGTCCCGGCGGCGGTGGCGCTCACGCCCTGCACGTTCACGAGGTACAGGCTCAGGAAGAGGATCGCCCCCAGGAACCCCGCGCCGATCAGGAAGCGGGCCACCGCCCCCCAGGCGAAGGTGGGGTTACGGAACAGGGCGAGCGGCAGGATCGGGCTCTCGTGGCGGCTCTCCACGAACAGGAAGGCGAGGAGGGAGGCGGCGGAGAGGCCGAACAGACCGAGGATGAGGGGGCTCGTCCAGGCGTAGTTGCCGTCCGCCCCCCACGTCAGCGCGAGGAGCAGCGGCACCGTGAAGACCAGGATCAGGAACGCGCCCAGCCAGTCCACCTTCGCCTCCAGACCGCTGGCGAGCCGGGGCATCCGGCTGGCGATGAAGGAGAGGGCGATCAGCCCGAGGGGCAGGTTGACGTAAAAGACCCAACGCCACGAGATCTGGTCGGTGAGAAAGCCGCCGAGCAGGGGCCCGATCACGCTGCTCAGGCCGAACACGGCCCCGAAGAGGCCCTGGTAGCGCGGCCGGTCCACCGGCTCGAAGAGGTCGGCGATGATGGCGAAGGCCACCGAGCCCAGCGCCGCCGCCCCGACGCCCTGAAGGCCACGGAACACGACGAGCTGCATCATGCCGCCACCGAAGAGGTTCCCCAGGAACGGCTCACCCGAGAGGCCGCACAGCGCCGATCCGAGCAGGAAGATGGCGATGCCGATCATCAGGATGGGTTTGCGCCCGTACAGGTCGGAGAGCTTGCCGTAGATAGGCACGAGCGCCGTGTTCGTCAGGAGGTAGGCGGTGGTGACCCACGAGTACAGGCTCAGCCCGTTGAGGTCGGCCGCGATGCGGGGCATGGCGGTCGCCACGATGGTCTGGTCGAGCGCACTCAGAAAGAGCCCGAGGAGCACGCCGAACAGAATGACGCGCTTGGTGCGCATATCGAGCGTCTGCGCGTAGTTGATCCGGTTGGCGGGTGCGCCGGAAGGGGTGGGGGTGGTCATGAATTCTCCTGGGAAGGGGGGGCACAGTCGGGGCCGGGGCTGACCTCGGCCACCAGGGCGCGCACGGCGTCGGCGGCGGCGCGGATCGTCTCGGGCCGCACCCCGCGAAAGGCGGCCTCGTACGCCCCGGTGAACTGGGCGTCCATGCGGGTCACGATGTCGTGTCCCCGCCCGGTGAGCACGACGAGTTTCTCGCGGCGGTTGTCCGGGTTTTCCCGCCGCTCGGCGAGCCCCCGGCGCACCAGCCGCTCGACGAGGTGGCTCATCGCGGGTAGGCTCAGCCGGGCGCGTTCCGCCAGCGCCGTCACGGTCAGTGGCGCCTGGGCCCGGAGCTGGTGCATCACCGTCATCTGGGTGAAGCTCAGTTCGTGGTCCTGCAACTCGTCTTGCATGTTCAGCAGCACCCGGCCGCTGATCAAGCGGTGCAGCCGCCGCATCTCCCCGGCGAGGCGGGCGGCGTCGGCGCTGGAGGGGAGGCCTCCGTTCGGGGCGTTGGCCTGGGCCGAGAGGTCGATCATGGTTGCAAGCTTGAAAGGGTTTTATCCATAAGACCGTATCGTGCTCCACATTAAATGGAGAGTCAATGCCGAGGGACAGCTAGGCCAGAGCGCCTAGCCCGACGCGCCCTCGGGCCGCTCAACGGGAACGTCGACGGGAAAACCCGGTGAACGCGATGGCCGCAAGCACCTCCTCCCTGACCTCCTCGTCGAGTGCCAGCGCGTAGGCGAGGGGGTTGTGGCTGGCGCGGCAGGGGGTGGTGCCCCGGCAGGCGGCGAGGTCCCGCGCCGCCAGATCGAGGACACGGGGCATCAGGCGTTCCTGGTGTTCGAGGACGAAGGGGACGGGATACTGAACCAGCATCGGGGCGGATTGCGAGGCGTCATGGCGTTTATGGGCAAAGGGCAGCGAGTGCAGCAGGGCATCCGCCTCCACCTCCGTCACCGCGTGCGGTCCGGGGTGGATGAGCCACCACGTCGGCACGCCCTCCACGTCCCGGCCCTTCACGATGATGTAACGGTTGTTGATCGTCAGCGGCAGGAAATATCTGCTCCCCGTCGTCGGGTTGAAGTGGAAGCGGCGGTCGTCACCCGTGAGATGGAGCCGGGAGAGGAGGTCGCCGACGAGGCCAAGGTAAGCGGCGGCCTCCTCTCGACTGGAGAACCGCCGCAGATCGGAGATGAGCCGGGGGTCGAACATGCCTCAGCTTGCCACCTAGCCGAGCAGGCCGAGGGCGTATTCGCCCATCAGGCGGGGAATGTCCACGCCCGTCGTGGTCACCGAGTTCTTGAATTCCATCGTGTGGTTGATCTCGATGACGAGGAGACCGCCCCACTCGTTGCGACGCCCCGGGTCCTCCACGAGGTCGATGGCGACGATCTCCCCCTGCACGGCGGCGGCAGCCCGGGTGGCGAGGTCGGCGATTTCGGGCGTGACCGGGCAGTTGCTCGCCTTGGCCCCGCGCGCCGTGTTCGTGATCCAGTGTTCCGACGTGCGGTAGATCGCCCCAATCGTCTGACCGCCCACGACGAAGGCGCGGATGTCCCGCCCCGGCTTGGCGACGAGTTCCTGCACGTAGAAGATGCCGTGCTGGGGCCCGCCCAGCACCTCCTTGTGCTCGATGATCGCCTCGGCGGCGTCGCGGTCGTTGATGCGGCTGACCATGCGGCCCCACGAGCCCACGGTGGGCTTGAGGACGACCGGGTAACCCAGCTCCTCGATGAGTTGCAGCGCCGCCTCCCCGTCGAAGGCGACCCCGGTGCGCGGCGTGGGCAACCCGGCCCGGGCCAGCGCGGCGTTCGTGGCGAGCTTGTCCCCGCACACTTCAATGACGTGGGAGGGGTTCACGACCCGCACACCCAGCCCTTCCAGCGCCCGCGTGACCCCGTGCCCGCGCGACTGGCTCACGCAGCGTTCCAGAGCGACGCGCCACGGCACCCCGGCCCGCCCGGCGTCGTCGAAGGTCACCTTGAGTTGCGGCGCGTACACCTTGTCGTAGGGCACGCCGAGGTCGTCGAGCGCCGCGAAGAGCATCCTCTCGTCGGGGCGGACGCGGTCGTAGATGATGGCGAGATCGGCCATAAGGTTCTGAGGGAGCAGTCAGCTTTCAGCGGTCAGCCGTCAGCAACAACGCTGAAAGCTGACCGCTGACGGCTAAAGGCTTCTTACTCCCCCCAGTCCTCCGCTTCCTGCGGGGCCTGTTCCAGGCGCGGGGGGTCGAGGGACACCACCTCGTACTCCACACCCGTCTCGTCGTCGATAACGAGTTCGCCGAGTTCGGGGTCGGTGAGTTCGATGGTCGCGCCTGTCTCCGGGTTTTCAAATTGAATGGTGGACACAAGTTCTCCTTACAGTCGACAGGTTAGCTCAGGCCGCACGTCCCGGAGAGGGTTGCCTAGCCTGCCCGGGAGCCTTCCTCGTCCTCAAACTCCAGCTCGATGCGGGCGCGGCAGTGGGGGCAGGTGACGATGCTGACCGCCTTCCCGTCGGCACCCTCCACCGTGGGGGCTTCAGAGAGCATGTCGTCGGTCACGTCGAATTCCTCGCCGCAGCTCGGGCAGACCGTGAGGATGCCGAGGAGTTCGAGTTCGAAGTCCTCGCCCCCCTCGTTGCGGGTGACCTCCATCTCCGCGTTGCAGGAGTCGCACACGATCACGTCGCCAACCTGTAATTCGGCGCGGTCCTCGTCGGTGAGTTCGAGAACCTCGGCGCACACGGGGCAATCGATTTCCAGGGTTGTCATGCCCAGAGTGTAGTGACGGGGGATGGGGGATGAGTGATGCGGGAGTTACTCGGCCGTCGCGTTCGGGTCCGGCTCGCCCGGCTGCTCCCCCGGAAATCGCCCGTACTTCTTGAAGAAGGCCAGGATGCTCCCCTCCCGCAGCGCCTCGGTCAGGAAGGCAGGGGGCGGCGGGAGCTGGAAGGTGTCGCCCCCACGCGTGAGCACGCCTGAAGCTACGTCCAGCGTCACCTCGTCACCGTCTTCCAGCACGTCCGTCAGGTCGGCCTCGAAGGCGGGGATGCCCAGGTTGAGGAGGTTGCGGTAGTGGATGCGGGCGAAACTGGGCGCGATGATGCCGCCCACCTGGAGCTTCTTGAGGGCCTGCGGGGCGTACTCGCGGCTGGAGCCCAGGCCCCAGTTACGCCCACCGACAAGCACGTCGCCGGGCCGCACCTGCGAGGCGAACTCCGGGCGGATGTAGTGGAAGGCGAAGGTCTGAAACACCTCCTCGCCCGCCATGAAGGGGGCGAACTTGCCGGGGAGGATGTCGTCAGTGTTCACGCTGTCGCCGAATTTCCAGATGCGGGGCATCAGGGGCCCTCCTGAAAGGAGACGAGTTCGAGGCCGCTCAGCCCGGCATAGTCGGCGGCATTGTTCGTGACCAGCGGGACGCCGACCTCCAGCGCGGTGGCGGCGATCCAGGCGTCGGCGGCGAGCATCCGCCGTCCGGCCCGCCGGGCCTCGTGCATGACGGCGGCCCAGCGTCCGGAGATGTCCGGGTCATGGCCGATCAGCGTGTAGGGCTCCAGAAACGTCTCCAGTTGCTGCCTGCGCCGCACACCCCAGCCCCGCTCCAGCGCCCAGAACCGCAACTCAGCGTCCGTCTGGAAGCTGTAGAGCACGTTTCTAGACTCCAGGTAGGCGTCGAAGGGCCGGGCGCGGGGATCGCGTTTGAAGCTGTAACTGATCACGTCGGTGTCCACCAGCACCGCACTCACCCCTTCACCCGCCGCTCCCGCTCCTCCTGCAAGGCGAGCTGCTCCTCACGGTACTCCCGCCAGTACCGCTCGTCCTCGGCGAGTTCCCCGGCACTCCAGGCCGGGGCCGTCCGCTCGGCATGTCCGGGTGGCAGGGGTCGGGCATTCTTCAGCAGGTGGGCGTACTTGGGATTGACGCCCTCCTCAGTTCGCTCCACGAGGTCGAGCAAACTGACGGTCTGGCCCGTCAGGCTCTCTAAAGCGTCGATGACGGCGCCCACGCTGTCGAGGTCGATCCGCTGAAGCGGCCTGCGGGCCATGCCGTACACCGTCGCCTCCGACAGGCGCCCCCGCGTGGCCCGCGCCAACTGATAGGCGCTGATCTGGTGGCGCTCCAGAAAGGGTTTGAGGTGCAACCTCATCATACTGATAACTTATCACAGTACGAGAACACGGCAATGCTCCGGGGATTGCGAGTGTGGAGGCAGCGCATCATCCCATCAGGCGACACCAACCGGCCGCTTCACATCCTCCGGCAACGCGATCCGCCCCATCACCGCCGTCGCCGCCGCCACCGCTGGGGAGGCGAGGTAGATTTTCGCGTCCTTGTCGCCCATGCGCCCGATGAAGTTGCGGTTGGAGGTCGAGACGCAGACCTCCCCTGGGGCCAGGACGCCCTGATGACGGCCCATGCACGGCCCACAGCCCGGCGTGCCGAGCACCGCCCCCGCCTGCATCAGCGTGAGCAGGGTGCCGTCGCCCATCGCCGCCTCCATCACCTCGCTGCTGGCGGGGATGACGAGGAGGCGGGTGGAGGGGTCGACCCGCTGGCCCCTCAACACCTCGGCGACGGCGTGCAGGTCTTCCAGCCGCCCGTTCGTGCAGGTGCCGATAAAGACCTGATCGACCTTCAGGCCGCGCAGTTCCGAAACGTCGTGAACGTTGTCCACCTCGGAGGGGGCGCTCATGCGGGGGCGCAGGGCGAAGAGGTCGATGGTCACTTCCTGGACGTAAGTGGCGCCGGAGTCCGGGTACACCCACTCGGGGATGTCGTAGCCGTAACCCGTCAGAATCTCGCCGCCCGGCACGACGAGGCCCGCCTTCGCGCCCGCCTCCACGCACAGGTTCGCCAGCGTCATCCGCTCGCCGCGCGTGAAGCGGTCCCCGGCGTGAATCTCGACGCTCTGGTAGGTGGCGCCGTCCGCCCCCAGGACGCGGATCATCTCCAGGGCGGCGTCCTTGGCCCCCACGCCGGGCCGCAACTCGCCCACGAAGGTGACCTTGACGCTCTCAGGCACCTTCAGCCACGTCTTGCCGCTCGCGGCGGCGAGGGCGATGTCGGTCGCGCCCATCCCCGTGCCGAAGGCGGCGACGGCCCCGTAGGTCGTCGAGTGGCTGTCCGAGCCCAGGACGATCCAGCCGGGCTGCGCGAGGCGTTCCTCGATGAGCACCTGGTGGCAGATGCCGCGCCCCACATCGAAGAGGCGCACGCCCGTCGCGGCGGCGTACTCGCGCGCCTCCTTCTGCGCCTGGGCGACGCTGACGGTGGACGCGGGGGCCACGTGGTCGATCACGATGGAGACGCGCCCGGGATACTTCGGCCGGGCGGCGAGGTCCTGCTCCATCCGCCCGATGAAGCTCTGCGCGATGGAGTCCACGACCATGACCTGATCGACCTCCACGACGGCGAGGTCCCCGGCGTAGACGGCTCGGTCGCCGCGCTGCGAGAGGATTTTTTCCGCCATGGTCTGCGGGCGGGGGGAGGGAACGTTCATGGGCTCTATTTTCGCGCCTCCCGAGAATCAGAGCGTGACCTTGACTGTCCAGGGCGGGGGAACACCTGGCAGATGAAAAGCCGTCATCCGGTCTCTCCTGTCCCGTCCTATCCTGCCCCTATGGTCAAGCTGGAGGAGACGCCCCTGCCCGGCGTGGGCGTGCGGCACGATTTCGACGGAAGGTTCGGCAAACGGGTGGGGGTGATCACGCACCGGGACGGGCGGCGCGAGATTTTCGTCTCCCGGCGGGACGACCCGGACGCGACCGCGCAGAGCATCGTCCTGAGCGACGAGGAGGCCGAGGCGATGGCCGACCTGCTGGGCGGCAGCACGATCACCCGGCACATGAACACGCTGACCCAGGACATCGAGGGGCTGGCGATGGACTGGGTGCCCGTGGCCGAGGGCACACCTTTCGCCGGGCATCCGCTGGGCGACACGAAGATGCGGACCCGGACGGGCACGAGCATCGTGGCGATCATGCGGGACGGCCACGCGATTCCCGCGCCCGGGCCGGAGTTCGGGCTGGAGGCGGGCGACACCGTGGTCGTGGTGGGCACGCCCGGCGGAGTGGTGCGGGCGGCGCGGCTGCTGAGCGGCGAGGACTGAGCCCTCCTCCCTCACCCATTCACCCTCCTCCCCCACGCCCACCGGAGGCCCCCCGACGTGTCCCTCGGTCAACTGTTTCTGGAAATCGGCGGAGTCATCCTCGCCCTCGCCTTCGTGGGCCGGGCCGCCGGGCGGCTGGGAATCACGCCCATTCCGCTGTACCTGCTCGCGGGGATCGCCCTGGGGGCCGTCATGCGCCTGGGAGACGCGCCCGGCGAATTCATCCACGTCGGGGCGGAGATCGGCGCGGTGCTGCTGCTCTTCACGCTGGGGCTGGAGTACACCAGTCAGGAACTGCGCGACAACCTGCGGGCAAACCGTCAGGTCGGGCTGCTCGACCTCGCCCTGAACTTCACGCCGGGGGCGCTCGCGGGGTTGCTGCTGGACCTCCCGCCCCTCGCCGCCGTGCTGCTCGGGGGCGTGACCTACCTGACCTCCAGCGGCATCGCCAGCAAGGTGCTGTCGGACCTGGGGAGGCTGGGGAACCGCGAGACGCCCGTCGTGCTCGCCGTGTGCGTGCTGGAGGACGTGGCGATGGCCGTCTACCTGCCGGTCGTGGCGGCCCTCCTGATCGGCGGGACCCTCGCCGCCGTGGGCGTGAACCTGCTGGTCGCGCTGGCGGCCTTCGGGCTGGCCTTTTTCCTCGCCCTGCGGTACGGCCACGTCCTCAGCCGACTCGTGAACGTGCGGAGCGACGAGGCCCTGCTCCTGAGCGTACTCGGGCTGGTCCTCGTCGTGGCGGGGGTCGCCGACCACCTCAAGGTGAGCGCCGCCATCGGGGCCTTCCTCGTCGGCATCGCCCTCTCCGGCGAGGTGGCCGACCGCGCCCGGGAGTTGATTCGCCCGCTGCGGGACCTCTTCGCCGCCGTGTTCTTCGTGTTTTTCGGGCTGCAACTCGACCTGGGAAGCGTGCCGGGCGTGCTCCTCCCCGCCGTGGGGCTCGCTGTCGTGACGGCCCTCACCAAATTTGCGACCGGCTGGTGGGGCGCGGCGCGGACGGGCGTGCAGACGCGGGGCCGCTACCGGGCCGGAACCACCCTCATTCCACGCGGCGAGTTCAGCATCCTGATCGCCGGGCTGGGCTTGGACCTCGAGCCGACGCTGGGCCCCCTCGCCGCCGTATACGTGCTGCTGACGGCAATCTTAGGGCCACTCCTGGCACGCTTCGACGGGCAACTGGCACCGCTTCTGGACCGGCGGCTGCGGGAGGCGCGGGCGGGGTAGGGGAAGTGAATGGCAGAAAGCAGAAGGCAGATGGCGGGGATTCAAGCCATCTGCCTTCTGCCCGGAGCCTTCGGCCTTCCTACACCGCCAGCCCCTGCGCGTGCGCGCTCACCTCGCGCGGCTCGTACTGTCCGGGCGGCAGACCGATGGCGGGCGTGTTCGCCTCGAATTCGTCACGCCAGCCCACCTCGTCGAGCGCCTTTTTCCACGCGCCGATGCTCTCCTGGCGGTAGATCGAGTAGGCGGCCATGCCGACCTCGGGGCCGCCGCGCGCGATCACCGACTCGACCCAGGCCCACTTGGCAGACACGTTGCGGAGTTCCGCCGTCGTCCGCAGCTCCTTCTGAATACGCTTGAGGCGCTTCTCGATGGTCTGCACCCCCGCGAAGGGGTCGGCGAAGTGCGGCGTGTGGCGCTTGGGCACGAAGGGGCTGATGCCCAGGGCGACCCGGTTGACCTTGGCGAGGTCCTTCGTGAACTCGATCAGCTCGGTGATGTCGTCGTCGTTCTCGGGCCCCAGCCCGATCATCATGTAGACCTTGATGCCCGAGAAGCCCAGGTCACGGCTGATCTGCGCCGTCTTGATCAGGTCCTCGGTGGTAATCCCCTTCTTCAGCCAACGGCGCAGGCGTTCGGAGGGAGCATCGGAGGCGACGGTGAAGGTCCGCAGGCCGCCCGCCTTCAGAATCTCGGCGAGTTCGGCGTCCACGGTGTCGGCGCGGATGCTGGAGACGCCCAGCTTGATGCCCCGGTCGGTCAGCACACGCCCCACGTACTTCGTGTGGGGGAAGTCGGACAGCGCCGCGCCCACCAGCCCGACCTTCTCCACCCAGTCGGGGATGGTGTCGAGCAGTTCCTGCGCCTGGTTGTTGCGGTTGGGGCCGTACATCGTCCGCGCGAGGCAGAAGGTGCAGGGACGCGGGCAACCGCGCTGCGCCTCCACCAGGAACATGTTGCTGAGTTCCGAGTTCGGCGTGACGATCTGGCTGTAGGCGGGCAGCAGTTCCTTGGGCGCCGTCGCCCACGTCGGCTCGTGGACGTGCCGGGCGGGGAGGAAGATGCCGGGCATCCCGTCGATCAGGTCGTAGAAGTCCTCGCGGGTCTGAGACTCCCGCAGGGCTTCCGACACCACGGGCACGATCTGCTCGCCGTCACCGATCACGATGATGTCGGCGAAGGGCGTCAGCGGATAGGGGTTGGAGGAGGTGAAAGGTCCCCCGATCATCACGATAGGGTCGTTGTCGTCACGCTCGGCGCGGAGGGGGTGCATTCCCGCCACGTCAAGGGTGCGGATGATGTTGGTGAGGTCCAGCTCGAAGGACACGCTCAGGGCGAAGAGTTCGCAGTCGCCCGCGTCGCGCCCGCTCTCGACGGTCGGGAGCGCCTGGCTCGTGCGCTCGAAGGCGTCCACGTCGTCGGGGAGGAAGGCCCGCTCGCAGGCGACACCCTCCTCCTGGTTGAACATGCGGTAGATGACCTGATAACCCAGCGAGGCCATCCCCACGGAATAGCGGTTGGGAAACGCCAGCGTGACGCGGATCGGGGCCTGCTTGAACAGGGTCCCCGTCTCCGCGTCCAGCAGCGGTTTGATCTGGTTGCGCCAGTAACTCAAGAAGCCTCCATTTGCCCCGGACTGGGGCGGCGCTGGGAGCTGAGGTGTGCTCAGGAGTCAGCGCGCGTCACAATCGAATAGTTTAAAGGATTTTGTTTCCCCAAATGAAGCGGGAATCACCGGGTAGAGGCATCCACCCCGCCCAGGAAGGCGTGCGTGCGGTACATCAGGGTGACGGTGCCGTCTTGCTGGTGCGCGCTGAACACTGCGTCGAGGGCCCGCGTCATCTCCGGGTACGCCGCATCACTCGGCGACGGCAGGTAACTCACGCTTCCAGCGAGAGCGTGCAGCCGCTCGCGGGTGAGGGTCAGGGGATTCTCGAAGGTGACGCGCTCGAAGCCGCCGGGGAGGAACTGGGGAAGCTCGTCCTCGGGCACGCGGGTGGCGAGGTCGGGGGTGCCGGGGGCGAGAAAGTTTTTGACCACGGCTCCGTAGGCGCGGTTGAAGGTCGCCTCCTCGCCCCGCCAGTCGTTCCAGACGAGGAGGACCTTGCCGACTGGAGTCAGGATGCGGCGGAACTCCTCCACCGTTGGGGCGGGCGTGAACCAGTGGGCGGCCTGCGCGGCGGTGACGAGGGAAACGGAGGCGTCGGGCAGGCCGGTCCCCTCGGACGAGCCCGGCTGCACGGTCAGGCGACCCGCCTCGACCTCCCCGGCGAGTCCCGCCGCAAGCTGGGCGCGCATCTCGGGGTTGGGTTCGACGGCGACCACTCGCGCGCCGTGGGCGAGGAGCAGGCGGGTGAAGAGGCCTGTGCCCGCGCCCACGTCCGCGACCGTGCCACCCAGCAGCCCCCGTTCCGCTAACCATGCGGCGAGCGAGGCCGGGTAAGAGGGCCGTCCCTGGGCATAGGCGTCCGCGCGTCCCAGGAAACGGTCGGCGGCGGTCAAGAACGCGTCCCCTTCGTCGGTCGCCACGCGCTCGCCAGGAAGTAGGCCAGCCCCGCAAGCAGGCCCGTTCCCAACAGGTAGCCCAGGAGTCGCCCGAGGATGCCCGCCGTCCCCACGACGAACGAGCCCAGGCCCACGAGCAGTTGCCCGGCGAGCCAGACCAGCGTGAGCGCGACGACGGCGAGCAGGAGGACACCCGCGAGGGCGAGGAGGAGGCGGGTCATGGGGGAAGGATAGAGCGATCAGCGGGCAGGGGTCAGCCCTCAGCAAAAAACAGGGGGCAGAGGCCAACGCTGACCTCTGCCCTCCACGTCCCGAACTTCAGGCGTTCCGCATGTTCTCGATGATCTTGTCCGCGAACTGGCTGGTCTTGACCTCGGTCGCGCCTTCCATGTTGCGGGCGAAGTCGTAGGTGACGACCTTCTGCTGGATGGTCTGGTCGAGACCCCTGAGGATCAGGTCGGCGGCCTCCGTCCAGCCCATGTAGCGCAGCATCATCTCGCCGGAGAGGATCACCGAGGAGGGGTTGATCACGTCCTTGCCCGCGTACTTGGGCGCCGTGCCGTGGGTCGCCTCGAAGACGGCGTGGCCCGTCACGTAGTTGATGTTCGCGCCGGGGGCGATACCGATGCCGCCCACCTCGGCGGCGAGGGCGTCCGAGATGTAGTCGCCGTTGAGATTCAGGGTGGCGATCACGTCGTACTCGGTGGGGCGCAGGAGAATCTGCTGGAGGAAGTTGTCGGCGATCACGTCCTTGATGACGATGCCGTTGGGGAGCTTGAGCCACGGCCCGCCGTCGAGTTCCACCGCGCCGAATTCACGCTTGGCGAGTTCATAGCCCCAGTCGCGGAAGGCACCTTCCGTGAACTTCATGATGTTGCCCTTGTGGACCAGCGACACGTTCTTGCGCCCGTTGTCGACAGCGTACTGGATGGCGGCGCGCACCAGACGCTCGGTGCCCTCCCTGGACACGGGCTTGACCCCGAAGGCGGAGGTCTCGGGGAAGCGAATCTTGGTCACCCCCATCTCGTTCATCAGGAAGTCCCGCACCTTGGCCGCCTCGGGGGTGCCCGCCCGGTACTCGATTCCGGCGTAGATGTCCTCCGTGTTCTCGCGGAAGATCACCATGTTCACGTCACCTGGCCGCTTGAGGGGGCTGGGCACGCCCTCGAAGTACTGCACCGGGCGCACGCAGGCGTAGAGGTCGAGTTCCTGCCGCAGGGCCACGTTGATCGAGCGGATGCCGCCGCCGACGGGCGTGGTGAGGGGGCCCTTGATGCCGACGAGGTACTCGTCGAAGGCGTCCACGGTCTCCTGCGGGAGCCACTCGCCCTCGCCGTAGACCTGCACGCTCTTCTCGCCCGCGTAGACCTCCAGCCACTCGATCCTGCGCTCGCCGCCGTAGGCCGCCTCCACCGCCGCGTCGAGCACCCGCACGGACGCACGCCAGATGTCGGGCCCGGTGCCGTCCCCCTCCACGAACGGGATGATGGGATGAGCGGGCACCTGGAGTTTCCCCTCCTGCATGGTGATCTTCTCGCCCTGGGTGGGCACCTTGACGTGCTGCTGGGTGTTCGTCATGACGGCCCAACTCTACTCCCCCACCCCCGACGGGGGGAATGTCCGTTCTGTCACCCGGGGTGGGTACACACGGTCCAAGTTTTCGCAGAGGATTGAGACCCCCGGAGCATCAAGGAGCCGCCTGGAAAGGGTGACGCGACCCCCAAGGCCGACCTCACCCACGGTCGCGCTTGGCGGCGCATCCTCCGAGTACCCAACCTGGGAATCCACGCACAGGAGGTCAACGCATGAGTGATGACAAGAGCACGCTGGGCAACCTGGCCGACGCCGCCAAGGCCAAGCTGAACGAGGGGGCCGACCGTGCCCGCGCCGCCGCGCACGATGTCGCCAGCAACTTCGGGGGCACCGCCGACAACATGATGGACAAGGCCCAGGCGACCGAGGACCGCGCCAAGGCCGAGGTCCACAACGCCGAGGCGCACGCGAATTACAACGAGGGCAAGCGCGAGGCGCAGGACGGCGACGGCCGCTGAGCCCCAGCCTCACCACGACCGGCTCTCTGTGAAGGGCCGATTTTTCATTCCTTCATGGGCTCCCGCCCCGTAGACTGCCGGGCATGACCACCACTAAGGGGCGGGAGTCGCGGCGGGCACAGCATGTCCGGGGCGCGCAGGGGGCGCGTGTCACCGTGCGCAGTACCCTGATCGCCTACGCCTTCATGCTGCCCTTCCTGATCCTGCTCGTCCTGTACCACACCTGGCCGGTGTTCTTCGGCACGTACCTGGCCTTCACCAAGTACAACATCATCAGCCCGCCCGAGTGGGTGGGGCTGGAGAACTTCCGCACCCTCGCCGCCGACTCGCAGTTCTGGGCAGGGCTCAGAAACAGCCTGAAGTACATCCTGGTCGTGCCGGTCATCCAGTTCCTGAGCATCGCGGTCGCCATGCTCGTCAACCGGCCCCTCAGAGGCATTGGCTTTTTCCGCACGGCGTACTACGTGCCGGTCGTGACGAGTTTCGCGGTGGTGGGACTGATCTGGACGTGGATGTACCAGCAGGACGGGCCCGTGAGCGCCGTGCTGAGGTTCCTGGGCCTGGAGGCGCGCGGCAGCCTGCTCAACAATCCCGCCACGGCCCTCTACGCGGTGATGTTCGTGACCCTGTGGAAGGGCATCGGGTACTACATGGTGCTGTACCTGGCGGGCTTGCAGGCGATTAGCCGGGAGCTGGAGGAGGCCGCCGTGATCGACGGGGCGACCCGCTGGCAGGTCTTTACCAACGTGACGCTGCCGGGGCTCAGGCCGACCATCCTGGTGTGCAGCCTGCTCTCGACGATCAGCGCGATCAAGGTCTTCGAGGAGATCTACGTGATGACGCAGGGCGGTCCCGCCGGAAGCACGTACACGGCGCTCTTTTTCACCTACTCGCGGGCCTTCGTGGACTTCCAGTACGGGCTCGCCGCCGCTGCCGGGCTGATCATCGCGGTGATCAGCATCCTGTTCGGCTTCATCAACTTCAAGCTGACGCGGGGGGGGAAGGCCGATGCTTAAGGAAGCGGTCAGCCGTCAGCCGTCGGCCGTCAGTCCGACCCTCAGCGAGATCAAGGCCAGGAGGCGGCGCAAGGACCTGCTGTGGAACACGCTCGCCTACGCGGTGCTCGTCGTGATCGCCTTGATCCTGCTCTACCCCTTCTACTGGACCCTCATCACCAGCCTGGAGCCAAGCGGGAGCATCTACGAGGCGAAGCTGCTGCCCAGGGGGCTCAGCCTGCGCAACTACATCGAGGTCTTCCGGGGGACGACGGTGCCGTTCTGGCGCCTGATCGTCAACAGCCTGATCATCTGCACGTTGGGGGTCACGCTGACGGTCACGTTGGCCTCGCTCGCCGCGTACCCGCTTGCCAAAATGCGGTTTCCGGGGCGGGACCTGATCTTCTACGCGATCCTGGTCCTCATGGTGCTGCCCAACGAGGCGGGGCTGATCGTCAACTACATCACGACGATCAAGCTGGGGCTCCTCCAGCAGACGAACCCGGTGCTGGACGCGGCGCGGCAGTACGCAGCGGTCGTGCTGCCAGGAGTGGCGAGCATCGTGGGCCTCTTCCTGCTGCGGCAGGCGTACCTGGGTGTCCCCACCGAACTCATCGAGGCCGCGCGCATCGACGGTGCGAGGGAGCTGACGATCTGGCGGAGGATCATGCTGCCGCTCGCGCTGCCGACCATCGTGGCCTTCTCGATTCTGGAGTTCGTCGCGTACTGGAACTCGTTCCTGTGGGCGAGAATCATGCTGCCCGACAAGAACCTGATGCCGCTCTCGGCGGGCCTGCTGGAACTCTCGGGCACCTTCAGCACGAACTCTCGCGCCGTGATGGCGGGGGCGGTCATCACCGTCCTCCCCATCCTGGTGATCTTCGCCTTCGGGCAGCGGTACTTCATGAAGGGGATCGAGGGAGCGGTGAAGGGGTGAGGCAAATGCGGCTGTGGGACAGGGCCGGGGATGGCAGGATGGGCGAATGAGGAAAATGGGATTGGCCGCCGTGCTGCTTCTCGCGCTGCCCCTCGGTGGGTGCGGACTTCTGGGGATACCTCGCCCCGTCACCCTGGGCGTCGTCAACGTCACTCTTCCTGCCACCGTTTCCCCGACGGCGCCTATGCAGGTGGATGTGCGGGTTGGTATGGGATCGTGCGAGGACACGAACCACCGCCTGACCCTGGTGTCCCGGACGGCTCAAACCCTCACCCTGAAGGCCGAGGCGACCAAGACCAACTATGGGGCAGTGTGCCCCGCCGTCTACACCGAGAGCACCCTGTCCTACACCGACCCCGGCACCCCCACCCGCACCAGCCCCTTCGAGGTCATCGTCAATGGGAAGTCGTGGGGCAAGGTCGAGGTCCGGTGATCGGATGATTGCGGGGGGAGCAAGAGCGTTGGCACGCCCGGACGTTCGACAGCGGGGAGAGTGGCAGGATAAGGGCGTGAGAAAAATGCTCGTCGCCACAGCCCTCGCTCTGCCACTAAGCGCCTGCGGACTTATCAGGGCCCCGAACAGCCCGGGGGTCGCGGACGTGCAGTTCCCGGCGAGCGTAAGGGCGACCGAGGCCATGAACGTCACGGTGACGGTCGGGCTGGGGTGCGGGACGTTCGACGGCTTCAGCGCGCAGCGAACGGCCAGCCGCCTGACGTTGACCACGCGCGGCAGCGTTCTGGTCGGTGTGGCCTGTTCTGCAACCGTGAAGAACGAGACGAAGGTCTACGCCGATCCCGGTACGCCCGCCCGCGTCGGCCCCTTCGAGGTCATCGTCAACGGCAAGTTATGGGGCAAGGTCAACGTCCAGTGACTCTCCCCTACCACACCGAACCCCGCACCTGGGATGTCCTCGTCGCCGGGGGCGGCACCGCTGGCGCCATCGCGGGCATCGCCGCCGCGCGGGCCGGGGCGCGCGTGCTCGTCGTGGAGGCGCAGGGCAGCCTGGGCGGCACGGGGACGAACGCGTGGGTGACGCCGCTGATGCGCAACGTCTCGGCGGGGCGGAACCTCAACCGGGGGCTGACGGACGAACTCAAGGCGAGACTGCACGCGCGGGGCGACGGGGCGACCGACCCCGGCGGCAACGACAACTGGTTCAACCCCGAGGGCATGAAGTTCGTGCTGGAGGAGATGCTGCTGGAGTCGGGCGGTGAGGTGCTGTACCACACGCATGTCGTCCAGCCGCTCGTGGAGGTGGGGCGGATCACCGCGCTCGTCGTCCACAACAAGGGGGGATTGCAGGCCCTTCACGCGGGCGTGTTCATCGACTCCACAGGGGACGCGGACGTGGCCGTGGGGGCGGACGTTCCCTTCCACGCGGGCGACGAGGAGGGCATCCACCAGGCGATGAGCCTGCGCTTCACGCTCGCGGGGGTGGACACGGGGCGGCTGTGCGCCTTCCTGAACGCCCACGGGCAGGGGCAGACGGGCCCCAGCTTCCTGCACTTCTGGATGGTGTGGGGCAAGAAGTCCACCCTCGAACCCCTCTTCCGGGAGGCGGTGGACTCCGGCGTGCTGCTGGAGCGCGACGGCGACTACTTCCAGGGGTTCAGCGTGCCGGGGCGGCCCGGCGAGATCAGCTTCAACTGCCCGCGCATCCGGGCGGACCTCAACGACGGGGCGGACCCCTGGCACCTCAGCGCGGCGCAGACGGACGGGCGGGCGGCGATAGACCGGCTGACCGCGTTCTGCCGCCGTTACCTGAAGGGGTGCGAGTCGGCCTACATCGGCACCGTCGCCCCGATGGTGGGGGTGCGCGAGACACGGCGCATCGTTGGGGAATACACGCTGACCCTGGAGGACATCCTCGACTGCCGCCGCTTCGAGGACTCGATCTGCCGCAACCACTACCCGGTGGACATCCACTCGGTGAAGGCGGGGGCCCACCTCCTGCACGAGCGGGAGGGAAAGGCGCCGTACTTCGCCCCTGACGCCTACCACGAGATTCCCTACCGCTCCATCGTGCCGCAGGGGATCACCAACCTCCTCGTGCCGGGCCGCTCGGCGTCGAGCACCTTCGAGGCGCAGTCGGCGATCCGGGTGCAGCAGAACTGTCACACGATGGGCGAGGCGGCGGGGATCGCGGCGGCGTGGTCGGCGCGGGAGCACGGGGGCCGGGTGCGCTGCGTGGACGTGGCGGCCCTGCAAGCGGAGATGCGGCGGCTGGGGGGGAACGTGTGAGGGGGGCGGTCAGCGATCAGCCGAAGATCGCGGCGGGAACGCTGCTCCTCATCCGCCACGCGAAGGCGACGGGGCAAGCACCGGACGCACCGCTGACTTCCGAGGGCGAGGCTCAGGCGGCTCGGCTCGCGGAAACGCTGGCCGATCTGGGCATCACCCGCATCGTGAGCAGTCCGTGGAGGCGGGCGGTGGACACGGTGGGTCCCCTGGCGGAGCGGCTGGGGCTGACGGTCGAGACGGACGGGCGGTTGACGGAGCGGGTGCTGAGCGGCGCCGACCTGCCCGACTGGATGACCCACCTGCGGGCCAGTTTCGCGGATGCCGAACTCATGCTCGCCGGGGGTGAGTCGGGCACGCTGGCACGGACGCGCGTCCTGACCGCCCTCGCCGATGCCCGTGATCCGTACGGCCTCACCGCCGTCGTCACCCACGGCAATCTGCTCGCCCTCGCGCTGGGGCTCGACTTCGAGGGGTGGGCGAACCTCCGCAATCCCGACGTTTGGGCGCTGGACAGGGACGGACGGGCGGCGCGACTGGAGCCCGCATGACCGAGCGAACCTTCAACCCCGCCGACCCACACGCCACGCCGACGCACGAGGGTACGCCGTACCTGGTCGAGCGGCGGGTGCTGGCGGGCGTCCCCGTCCTGATCGAACGACCTGCGGAACTGGCCGACGTGCGGGCCGTGTGCCTCACCTATCACGGCGCCTGGGCGGCGAAGGAGGGGAAGCTGGGCGTGTATTCCGCCCTGACGACGCACGGCTGGGCCGTCGTCATCCCGGACGCGGCGCTCCACGGTGAGCGGCTGGGGGACACGCCCCCTGAACTCAACGCCCGCGAGTACGTCTGGGAGAGCGTGCGGCGCACGGTCGCGGAGGCCCCGTCCCTGCTGGACGCCCTGGCAGAGTTGTTCGGCCCGGTCCCTGTCTCCGTCACCGGGTCGAGCATGGGCGGGTACGTGACGCAGACCCTCGCCCGTACCCAGAAACGGGTGAGACGGGCGGCGGCCTTGATCTCCTCTGGCATCTGGCACGAGCCGGAGGTGCGGAGGCCGGAACTGCGCGCCTTCCTGGACGCCCACCGCCCGCTCGATCACGCGGGGGACGCCCCGCCCACGCCCCTCCTGCTGGCGAGTGGGGACGTGGACCCGGCCTTTCCCCTCGCCGCCCACCACGTTCCGACCGCCGCCGCCTACCGCGAGGCGTACGCGCGGGCGGGTTGCCCCGAAACCTTCCGCGAGGCCGTATTTCCAGGAGTGGGCCACTACACGAGCCAGAAGATGCGGGACGAGACCGTCCGGTTCCTCCTGGCGCCGTGAAGCATGGTCTCGCCCCCGCTTACCCCGGCGGCGGCACCCGCACGATGGTCAGCATGTAGCGGCCGAGGGCCTGGATCGCCTCGTAGAAGCGGCCGAAGTCGATGGGTTTGACGACGTAGCTCGCGGCGTGGGCCTGGTACGACCGCAGGATGTCCTCCTCGGCCTGGCTGGTCGTGAGGATGATGACCGGGATGGTCATGAGGGTAGGATCGCGCTTGAGGACGGCGAGGAGTTCGAGGCCGTTCATGCGCGGCATGTTGATGTCGAGGAGGATCACGTCGGGGCGGGGGGCGCCTGCGTACCTGCCCTCCTGGCGCAGGAAGGCGAGGGCCTCGACCCCGTCGCGGACGACGTGCAGGCGGTTGGCGATGCCCGCCGCCGCGAAGGCCTCCTCGGTCAGGAGGATGTCGGCCTCGGTGTCCTCGACGAGCAGAATCTCGATGGGCGTGGTGTCGGAACTGAACATCGGCGTCTCCCGTCCTCTGCCCCGTAGTGTCGGCCCCCGCCCCGACAGAAATACCCGAAAGACGGCCCGCCCCCTTTACGCTCCCGAAACGCGGCCTTGGGGGTCCCTTGAGACGCGGGGGCAGGCTAGGCTGGGGCCCATGAACCTGTTGCAAGCCTCCCTGGCAGGCGGGGCCGCCTTCCGCGAGCCGTCCCGTCTGCTCGAAGGGCTCACCCTGGAGGCCGCCTCCCGAACCGTGCCCGGCGTGCCGTACACCCTCGCCGCCGTGCTCGCCCACCTCGCCGTCACCGGACGCGCCAGCCTCGACCTCGCCTCGGGCCGCACCCAGGCGTGGCCGGAAGGGCTCGACGTGTGGCCGGGCGCACCCATCACCGGGGCGGCGTGGCGGCACCTGCTGGACGAACTCACCCTCGAACTCGCCGAGGCGCAGGCGCTGGCGGGGGACCCCTCCGAGCGGGCGCGGGACGTGCTCACCGACCTCGCCGCGCACAACGCCTACCACTGGGGGCAGGTGGCCCTGCTGCGCAGAGTCCTCGGGGACTGGCCGGTGGACGCGGAATGAGGGTGCGGGTGGGCAGCCTGAACCCCGCGAAGGTGCGGCCGGTGCGCGAGGTGTTCGGCGCGTGGTGGCCGGACGCCGAGGTGGAGGGGGTGGACGTGCCCAGCGGCGTGCCGGGGCAACCCGTCGGGGAGGCGCAGACGCGCGAGGGGGCGGTCAACCGGGCGCGGGCGGCCCTCGTCGGCGCAGACTGGGGCGTCGGGCTGGAGGGCGGCGTGACCTTCGAGAGAGAGGAGGCCCGGCTCTTCGGCTTCGTCGCGGTGGCGCGCGGGGATCGGGTGGAGGTCGCGCGCACGGCGGAGATGCGGCTGCCCCCCGGGGTCGCGGCGCGGGTGCGGGCGGGCGAGGAGCTGGGCCGGGTCATGGACGAGCTGCTGGGCACGGTGGACGTGAACCGGGGCGTGGGGAGTTTCGGCGCGCTCAGCCGGGGGCTGGTGACGCGGGCGGACGTGTGGCGGCAGGGGGTGGCGTTCGCCGCCGTCCCCTTTCTGGACCCGGGGCTGTACCCTGAGCCATGAGCGACGACACGCAGGTGACCAACAACGAGGCCGAACGTCGTTACGAACTCCGCCTGGACGGCAACGTCGTGGGGATCGCCGAGTACCGCCCGGCAGGGCCCGCGCTGATGTTCACGCACACCGAGATCGAGGAGGGACACGAGGGGCAGGGGCTGGGAAGCACCCTCGTCCGCGCGGCGCTCGACGACGCCCGCGCCCAGGGGCGACAGGTCGTGCCCATGTGCCCCTTCGTGGCGGCCTTTATCCGTGAACACCGCGAGTACGTGGACCTCGTGCAGCCGGGGCAGCGGGGCGTCTTTGGGCTGTAGGTGTAAGCGCTTCTGTTCCTGGGGAGGAAACGCACGTTTGCGCCCGCACGTTGGGCGCAACCTCGGGGCATGACGGTCTCCTCCCCCCTTTCCCCGCCCGTGCCCCTGGTCACTCGGCTGACGCTGCTCTTCACCGCCACCCTCACCATCATGAGCGGGGCGACCATCGCGCCCTCGCTGCCCGCCATGCAGGCGCATTTCGCGGGCTTGCCGAACGCCGACGTCCTCGTGCGCCTGACCGTGACGGTGGTGGGTCTCGCCATCGCCGTAAGTGCACCCATCAGCGGGTACGTCACGGACCGGATCGGGCGGCGTCCGGTCCTCGTCGTGGCGATGCTGCTCTACGCCCTCGCCGGGTCGAGCGGGCTCTACGCGCCGGACCTGACCACCCTCATGCTCGGTCGGGTCTTCCTAGGTCTGGCGGTAGGGGCGACGACGACGGCGGGGTCGGCGCTCGTGGCGGACCTCTTCGCGGGGGAGGCGCGGGCGCGCTTCCTGGGGTTGCAGAGTGCCTTCACCAGCCTCGGCGGGGTGATTTTCCTGCCGCTGGGCGGGCTGCTGGCGGGCGTGGGGTGGCGCGCCCCCTTCGCGGTGTACCTCGCCGCCCTGCTCATCGTGCCGCTGGCCCTGCGGCTGCCGCGCGGGGAGACGACGGGGGCGAGGAGCGCCGAGGCCGCCGCCGAGCGGGTGCCGTGGCGCTGGGTCCTCCCGGCCTACGCGGTGGCGCTGGGGTACATGGTGGTCTTCTACCTGATGCCCACGCAGCTTCCCTACCGACTGGAAGGACTGGGGGTGGCCCCGGCACAGGTCGGTTTCGTCATGGGCATCAGCACCCTGTCGGGGGCGCTTGCGGCGCTGTGGTTCTCACGGCGGGGCGGCACCCGCACCCCGACCCTGACGGCGGGCCTGAGCATCCTGGCGATGGCGACCGGGTGGACGGTGGTGAGCCTCGCCCCCGGGGCCGGGTGGGTCGTCCCCGGTCTGATGATCGGCGGGGCGGGCGCGGGCCTGGTCACCCCGAACCTCACGACCTTCCTGGCGGGCCTGGCCCCGGCCCACGCTCGCGGGCGGGTGATGAGCGGGCTGTCGGCGAGCATCTTCCTGGGGCAGTTCCTCTCGCCGCTGCTCGCGCGGCCCTTTGTGCGCGGCGACGACGTGAGTCACGCCTTCACGGCGGGGGCGGTCTTCGCGGCGCTCGTCGGGGCGGCGCTGCTCGTCGCCGGCTTGAGGCTGGCCGTGCGCCGGGCGGCGACGGCGGGGTGAGGGTGTTCAGACCACCTGCCGGAGGCACGTTCTGACCGCGTGCTACCTTCCCGGGCATGATCGTCGTCAAGGTGGGTGGAAGCGCCGGAATCGACTACGACGCCGTGTGCGCCGACCTCGCCGTCCGGTGGAAGGAGGGCGAGCGCCTCGTCCTCGTCCACGGGGGCAGCGGGGAGACGAACCGGATCGCCGAGGCGCTGGGACACCCGCCGCGCTTCGTGACGAGCCCGAGCGGCTACACCTCGCGCTTCACCGACCGCGCGACCCTCGAAATCTTCGAGATGGTGTACTGCGGCAAGATGAACAAAGGCATCGTCGAGCGGCTCCAGCGCCTCGAGGTGAACGCGGTGGGGCTCTCGGGACTCGACGGGCGCATCTTCGAGGGCCGCCATAAGGACTCCGTGCGGGCGGTCGAGAACGGCAAGGTCCGGGTGCTGCGCGGCGACCACACGGGCACGGTCGAGCGGGTGAACGTGGACCTCGTGAATCTGCTGCTGGGCGCGGGCTACCTCCCCGTCCTGACCCCCCCCGCCGCGAGCTACGAGGGCGTGGCGATCAACGTGGACGGCGACCGCGCCGCCGCCGCGCTGGCCGTCGCCCTGAAAGCCGACGCGCTGCTTCTGCTCTCCAACGTGCCCGGCCTGCTGCGGAGCTACCCGGACGAGAGCAGCCTGATCCACGAGATTGCGGCGAACGATGTGGAGAGCTATCTGGAATTCGCCCAGGACCGCATGAAGAAGAAGGTGCTGGGGGCTGCCGAGGCCGTCCAGGGCGGCGTGAAGCGGGTGATCTTCGGGGACGCGCGGGCGGGGCAGCCGGTGAGCGCTGCGCTGGGCGGGGCGGGGACGGTGGTGAGTTAGAGGCACCTCTTGAGACCGACGCTATCCTGCCCCCCATGCGGGGAGCGGTGCTTGTGTGGCGTGTGGCAACGGCCCGCCTCTGGCACAATCTCCCGCGATTGATCGTGGTGAACGTGCTGTGGCTCGTCGCCTCTTGGCCGCTGCTGACGCTGGGGGCTACCACTCTGACCGCCTACGCCTGGCTGCGGCGGGCGGTGCTGGAGGTCGAGGACGAGCGGCAGGAGGGCGCGTCGGTTCCCGAGGAGCCGTACACCTCGCTTCCCCGCTTCGGGCGGCGGCTGTGGTGGCCGGGGACCGGGTGGGCGGCGCTGAACGCGCTGCTGCTCTTCGTCCTGTACGCCGATGTGGAGCTTTGGAAAGCACGGCCCGGCACCCTGACCGGCACCCTCACGGCGGTCCTGGGTGTCTATCTGGCCTGGTTCTGGTTGGCTCTGCAACCCTTTTTCCTCGACGCGCTTGCCGAGGGCGTGCCGCTTCGCCGGGCCCTGACCGAGGCAGTGAGCATCGTGCTGGCTTACCCCGCCTACAGCCACCTGTGCGCGCTGCCGCCCCTTTTCCTCGCGGGGCTGGGGTGGTGGTTCACGTCATTGTGGCCGGTGGTGGGGGTCGGTGCACTGCTGCTGTACTGGGCCTGTGTGGCGACCGGGGAACCTGCGCCGCGCCGTAGGCCCTCGTTACGGGACGTGTTGTAAAGAATGAGCGCGTAGCGGGACTGTGGCGCCCTCCGCTACCATACTCGGGTCAGACGAGGCGCGGGCGGTGAGTGGTCGGCCGGAAAGAGGCGGGGCCGCTCCTTCCGACGCCCGAACTTGCTGACTCCGACGAGGTTCGACATGAAAAACATTCTGCTTCTGACTACGGCCGCCCTGCTCGGCCAGGCGGGCGCGCAGGCGGTGACCCTCGACCTGTGGGCCCACTGGGGCTCCGAGCAGCGCCGCCCCACCATCAACCGGATCATCGACACCTGGAACAAGAAGAACCCGAATATCCAGGTGAAGTACACCTTCGTGCCCTTCGACCAGCTCCCGACGAAGACGCTGGCCGCTATCGCCGCGAAGAACCCGCCGGACGTGGTGGTGATCGACATCCGCACGACGCCGCTGCGGGCCGCGAAGAACCAGGCGACCAACCTCAGCCCGCTGGGGGCGGAGAAGCTGAAGAGTCAGTTCTACCCGAACCTCTGGGCCACGGCGACCTACAAGGGCGCCCAGTACGGCCTGCCCTTCGTGACGGACACCCGCTTCCTGTACTACAACAAGGACCTCTTCAAGGAGGCTGGCCTCAACCCGAACAAGCCGCCGGCGACCTGGGACGAGCTGGAGGCGTACGCGAAGCGGCTCGACAAGAAGACCGGGCCGGTCTACAGCCGCATCGGCTTCCATCCCCTCTACGGCAGCTTCGGGCTGGAGAGCTGGGTGGCGAACGCGGGCGGCAGCATGTGGGACGAGGAGATGGTGAACCCGCGCTTCACCAACCCGGCGGCCGTGAAGACGCTGACCTGGATCAAGGACTGGACCGACCGCCTGGGGGCCCGCAACGTGCAGGCGTTCAAGAGTTCCTTCGGCAGCGGGGCCCAGGACCCCTTCATCTCGGGCAAGCTGGGCATGATCATCGACATCGGCGGGTACGCGGCGACGCTGAAGAAGTACGCGCCGAACCTGAACTACGGCATGGTCCGCATCCCCACCCCGACGGGCCAGCCGGGGCCGGGCACGTCCTCGGGCGGCGGCTTCAATCTCGAAATCCCGGTCGGCTCGAAGCACCCCAGGGAGGCGTTCGCCTTCGCCCGCTGGATGGCGACCGAGGGGGCGCGCATCTGGGCGCAGGAGCAGAACGACTTCCCCGGGGCGAAGAACGCCTCTCTGAGCGTGACCACCCCTGCCTTCCGCCTGATGTCGGCGAACATGAAGTACACGGTGGTCAGCTCGGCCCCGCCCTACGCCCCCAGCTACGGTAGCCTGCTCGACAAGGCCGTCGAGGACGCCGTGTATCGGGGCCAGGACCCGAGGCAGGCGCTGGAGGGGGCGCAGGGGCAGGTCCAGCGGCTCGTCAACAGCAACAAGTAAGTCCGCTTCCGGCCGGGTGAGGCGGGTGGCCCCGCTTCGCCCGGTTGCCGCTGAGGAGGTCTCTGGATGACGCACTCCCCGACGAGGGACGCCCGGCCATGAGCCGCGCCGCCCCCGCCCCCATCTTCCGCCCCCGCCGCCGGGGCCTCAACGGTCGCCAGCGGGAGGCGCTGTGGGGGTATCTCTTTATCGCCCCGTGGCTGATCGGCTTCCTCGCCTTCGTGCTGGGGCCGATGCTCTTCTCGCTCTACACCAGCTTCACCAACTACGACATCACCTCGCGCTTCGACTGGGTGGGGGTGCGGAATTACGTGGGGCTCTTCACCCAGGACTCCCGCTTCTGGAAGGCGCTGGGCAACACCGCCTATTACGCCACCTTCGCCGTGCCGCTGGGAATCGCCACCGGGCTCCTGATCGCCACGCTGCTCAATCAGCAGGTGCCGGGCCAGCGCCTCTTCCGCACCATCTTCTTCCTGCCCAAGGTGCTGACGGGCGTGGCGGTGCTGCTGCTGTGGCTGTGGGTGTTCAACCCGCAGGTGGGGCTGATCAACACGGCCCTGTACCGCCTGGGAGTGAACGAGAACAACCTGCCACTGTGGTTCGGCGATCCGGTGTGGTCCAAGCCCGCCCTCATCATCATGAGCATGTGGACTGCGGCGGGAAGCTTCATGTTCTACCTGGCCGCCTTGAAAGGCGTGCCGCGCGACCTGTACGAGTCGGCGCAGATCGACGGGGCCTCCCCCGTGCGGCAGTTCTGGGCGGTGACGGTGCCGCTGATCTCGCCGGTGATCTTCTTCAAGCTCATCACAGGCATCTCGGCCGCCATGCAGTTCTGGTCGGAGTCGCTGGTGCTTACCAAGGGTGGGCCGAGCGACAGCACGCTCTTTTATGGGCTCTACATCTGGCAGACGGCCTTCACCGACCTGAGGATGGGCTACGCCTCGGCGATGGCGTGGATTCTGCTGCTGATCACGCTGGCGATCACGGGCGTGCAACTATGGCTCTCGAAACGCTGGGTCCACTACGAGGGGGAGGTGCGCTGAGGTGGCGCTGACCCGTCCCCAGGTGCAGGTGCGCCCGCTCAGGACGGGAGGGCCCCGCCCTCGACTGGGAGGTGCGCTGCTCGGCCGCCTGCTCGCCCTCGCCGCCCTGATCGGGCTGTCCCTGCTGATCCTCTATCCGGCACTGTGGATGGTCTCGACCTCGCTCAAGCAGGACGCACAGGTGCTCGAATACCCGCCGCGCTGGATTCCCAACCCGGTCGTGTGGGGGAACTACGCGAAGGCGTGGGCGAGTGCGCCCTTCACCCGCTACGCCATCAACAGCCTGCTCTACGCCCTCAGCGTCTCCTTCGGCACCGTGCTCTCCTGTTCTCTGGCGGCGTACGGGTTCGCCAAGCTGCGCTTCCCGGGGCGCGACTTCCTCTTCCTGGTGCTGCTCTCGACGATGATGATTCCCGGGCTGGTGACGATGGTGCCCCAGTACGTGCTGTTCAGCAAGCTGGGCTGGATCAACACCTACCTGCCCCTGATCGTGCCGAGCTTCTTCGCGGGCGCTTTCTTCACCTTCCTGCTTCGGCAGTACTTTCTGGGCATCCCGAATGAACTGCTGGAGGCCGCGCGGGTGGACGGGGCGAACGAGCTGTGGATCTGGGCGCGGGTGGTGCTGCCGCTGGCGACCCCGGCCCTCGCCACGGTCGCCATCTTCACCTTCGACGGCACCTGGAACGACTACGTGAACCCCCTGCTCTACCTCAACGACGAGCGGCTCTACCCCCTCCAGGTGGGGCTGGCGACCTTCCGCTCGGCCAACGACACCCAGTGGCAACTCCTGATGGCCGCCTCGGTCCTCGTGCTGCTGCCGGTCGTGGTGATCTTCTTCGTGTTCCAGAAGTACTTCATCGAGGGCGCGTCGCTGACGGGCAGCGTGAAGGGCTGAGGGAGCAAGTCGAACCGGCCCCGGATACGGTGCGCGTGCCGTCCGGGGCCGGTCGTGTCTTTGTTACTGCTGCTGCGCGCCCGGGATGTCGAACGCCTGGAGGTTCACCGTGACCTCGCGGGTCTGCCCGTCGCGCTGGACGGTCAGGCGCACGGGGTCGCCGATGCGCTTGGCGATGATCGCCCGGCGCAGGTCGTCGCCCTCGCTCACCGGCTGGCCGTCCACGGCGGTGATGATGTCGCCGCCGCCGGCACTCTGGGGCTCACCCTGGCCGCCCTGCCCCTGGAAATCCTGAGTCTGATCGTTCGCGGTGGGCTGGGCGCTGCCCCTCAGCCCTGCCTCCGCCGCCGGGCTGCCGGGATAGACCTGCTGCACCAGGGCGCCCGTCGCCGGGAGGTTCAGCCGCTGGCGCTCGTCGGGCGAGAGGGCGCTGAGGTCGGTGAACTGGATGCCGAGGGTGGGGGTGCGCAATTCACCGCCCGCCCGGAGTTGGGGGAGCATGCGTTTGACGGTGTTCACGGGGATGGCGAAGCCCACGCCCGCGCTCTGGCCGCTGCCGCCCGTGAGAATCTGGGTGTTCACGCCGATGACCTGCCCGGCGCTGTTCAGCAGGGGGCCGCCCGAGTTGCCGGGGTTGATCGCCGCGTCCGTCTGGATCACGCTCTGGCTCACGCCCTTGGTGCCGACGGGCACCGTGCGCTCCAGGCTGGAGATGATGCCCTCCGAGACGCTGAAGTCCAGGCCGAAGGGGGCGCCCATGGCGATGGCCTTGAGGCCCACGTCGAGCTGCGAGGAGTCGCCGAGCGGGATGGGCTTGACGGCGTCACGCGGCACCCCCTCCGCGCGGATGAGGGCGAGGTCGAAGTCGGGGGCGCGGCCGATCACCCGCGCCTTGTAGGTCTGCTTGTTGCCGTGAAGGCGGATAGTGATCTCGCTGGCCCCCTCGACGACGTGGTTGTTGGTGATGATGTCGCCCTGCGAGTTCACGAAGAAGCCGCTGCCGGTGCCCTGCTGCACGCCGCTGGGCCCACCGTCTGACCCGCCTTCCGGGAGGCCGGGAATGTCGAACCCGAACTGGTCTTGCGGGCGCTGGCCGGGTTCGGCCTGGGGGCCGCTCGCGTTCTCGGTCACGCTGATGTAGACGAGGCCGTCCTGGCGCCCCTTGACGACCTGCACGGTGTTCGCCTCCGACTCGGTGCGGGCGCGGCCCGAGTCGTAGACGGGAGAGGAGGGCCCGGAGGAGGAAGGTGTCGCCGTCCGGGTCACGGCGGTCGGCACGAGCGAGGTCTGCGCGTTCGTCCGCTCCGACAATTCAAAACCCGCGAACGCTCCGAGGGCGAGCGTGCCTGTCAGGGCCAGCAGGGAAAGGTTTCTGTTCATGCCCAGAGCTTGCCCGGGGTCGGTTACGCGGTGGTTAAAATGGGCGGAAACGGCCCTCGCTTCACACCGCCGCCGCGCTCGCCCGCCCCGCCACCCGCCCGCTGAAGAGGCAGCCGCCCAGGAAGGTGCCCTCCAGCGAGCGGTAGCCGTGCATCCCGCCGCCGCCGAAGCCCGCGACCTCGCCCGCCGCGTAGAGGCCGGGGATGACGTCGCCGCCCGGCCTCAGCACCCGCCCCTGCAAGTCCGTCTCCAGCCCGCCGAGGGTCTTACGAGTGAGAATATTCAGCCGCACCGCGATCAGGGGCCCGCCCGCCGGGTCGAGGATCGGGGCGGGCGGCGAGACCCGCATCAGGCGCTCGCTTCTCAACCCCCGCGCCCCGCGCACGAGGGCGAGCTGGGTGTCCTTGCCCACCTCGTTCGCAAGCTGGGCGTCGCGGCCTTGCACCTCGCGCTCCACGGTCGCGTAGTCCACGTCCCCGGTGCCCACGAGCGCGTTCATCCCGGCCACGAGGTCGCGCAGGTTGTCCCGGATCACGAAGTCCTCCCCGTGGTCCATAAAGGCCTGCACGGGAGCGGGCACCTTCCCCGTCACGCGGCGCAGGACGAGGCGCACGTCCCTGCCGGTCAGGTCGGGATTCTGCTCGCTGCCGGAGAGGCCGAACTCCTTTTTGATGATGCGGCGGTTGAGGAGGAACCAGGTGTGCGGATAGCCGCTGCGGGTGATGTGCGTCAGCGTGGCGAGGCTGTCGAAGCCGGGGTAGTGCGGGAAGGGCAGGCGCTTGCCGGTCGGGTCGAGCCACAGGCTGCTGGGGCCGGGCAGGATGCGGATGCCGTGCCCCGGCCAGACCGGGTTCCAGTTCCGCAACCCCTCGGTGTAGTGCCACATGCGGTCGGGGTGGATGAGGCTGGCGCCCCCTCTCGCCAGGGTCGCCTGCAACTCGCCGTCCACGTGCTGGGGCACCCCGGCCACCATGAACTTCGGGGGAGGACCCATCCGGTCCACCGGCCAGTTTCCCCGCACGAGGTCGAAGTTGCCGCCAATGCCGCCCGAGGTGACGACGACCGCCCCCGCGTTCAGGCTGAAGTCGTCCACCACCACCCGCGAACTCGCCTCACCGCGCGCCACGTCCGAGGATTCGAGCACGTCGCCGTAGACACCGTGGACGACGCCGTCCGTAATGTTCAGGCCGCGCACCCGGTGGCGGAAGCGGAGGCTGATCCGCCCCGCCCGGACGTGTTCGCGCACCCGCCGCTCGAAGGGCTCGACCACGCCCGGCCCGGTGCCCCAGGTGATGTGGAAGCGCGGGACGCTGTTGCCCGGCGCGTCCGCCCCCTGCCCGCCGCGCTCGGCCCAGCCGACGGCGGGGAAGAACCGTACCCCCTGCCCGGCCAGCCACGACCGCTTCTCCCCCGCCGCGAAGTCGAGGTAGGCCTGCGCCCAGCGACGCGGCCAGTGGTCCTCCGGGCGGTCGAAGCCCGCCGTCGCCGACCAGTCGCGCCCGGCGAGTTCGCGGGAATCGCGGATACCCAGCCTGCGCTGCTCGGGCGAGTCGATCAGGAAGAGGCCGCCGAAGGACCAGTAAGCCTGCCCGCCTAAGCTTTGCTCGCCCTCCTGTTCGAGGAGGAGGACGCGACGCCCGGCGTCGGCGATCTCGGCGGCGGCGACGAGTCCGGCGATTCCGGCGCCGACGACGATGACGTCTGTGTCAGGGGTGTGCATGGGGGCTCTCAGTAGACCGCCTCCTACGACACGCCGCAAGCTGGCGCCCTGTCGTGAACCCCCTGCGCCTCCTCGCCACAGGCGCCCAGCACCCGAAACGAAAGGACACCCACCGGCCGGGAGTGTCCTTTCCTGCTTTTCCTGCTTTGAATTGTGGCCCTGCTCGTGTGGTCTACTTCTTGCGCTTGGAGGTCGCGGGGCCCTTCTTGCCGCCGCCACCACCACCGCCGCCACGTTCCTTGGCGTCGCGCATGAAGGAGCGCAGCTTGGCCTCGAATTGGGGGCTCTGGCGGCCGATGGCGCGGGGGCGCGGGATCTCCTCGGGTTCTTCCAGCAGCTCCTTGATGGAGAGGTCGAGGCGGCCCCGCTCGTCGCGGCCCAGCACCTTGACCTCCACGTTCTCGCCTTCGCGGACGTGGTCGTGGATGTTCCGCACGAAGGAGTGCGCGATCTGCGAGATGTGGACGAGGCCGGTCTCGCCGTTCTCGAACTGGACAAACGCACCGAAGTCGGTGACGCGCGTGACACGGCCCTCGACGACCGCGCCGGGGTCAAGCTGCACCAAGGGTGCCCTCCTGAATCGACATGAGGGTCAGTCTACACCATGCCTGCCGCCCCCTGCATCCCCGAATGTGAGAGCTTGCCGGGAGCCTCCAGGGGCGACGGCCCACCCGCTAGAGTGAAGATCATGAAGCTTCGCGGCACGCTCGGCGGTCTCAATCTCCTCCTCGAACCGGGCGACACGGCCTCCGGCGTCTCGCACGCCCTCGCCTCCCGCGCGGAGCTGCTGGGCTCCAACGTGACCATCGAGATTCAGGGGGACACCGATCCCGCCGCGCTGGAGACGGCCCTGGGCGCCATCCGGGCGGCGGGCGGCACCCTGGGCCGGGTCCGCGCCCCCCGCGTGACGGTCCCCAGCGCCCCGGGCGACGACGGCAGCGCCCGCACGGTGATCCTGCCGCACGGCGTCCGGGCGGGCTTCCGGGGCGAGTACCGGGGCAGCGTGGTGGTCCTCGGGGACGTGAACCCCGGCGCCGAGATCGTGGCGGGCGGCGACGTGATCGTCATGGGCGCCCTGCGCGGGGTCGTCCACGCGGGGTACGGCGGGAACGCCGACGCCATCGTGTGGGCCCGCCCCATCGCCAGCGCGCAAATCCGCATCGGCGACGCCGTGGCCCGCGCCCCCGAGGGCAGCAGCCTGAGCAACATGCGGCGGCTCGACGGCCACGAGGGGGCGGAGCAGGCGAGGCTCCAGGACGGGGTGATCGTGATCGACGCGCACCGGTGAGTGGTTCGTGGTGAGTGGTCAGTGGGAAAGGAGGCTGAAGCAAGAGCTTTGACGAGGGGCTCCACTCTCCACCGATCACTCCCCCCTTTGTGACCCGTTTCCCCGCCCCAGCCCACATTTCGGGTATACTTACCGGGCAATTCCTCGAACGAGGGGTGGGCGAGTGGTGGCCCACCCTTTTTCGTGGAGGGGGTGGTGGAGGGCCGCCGCCGAGGTGGCCGACAATATGAATAACAACGCAGCCAACAACTCAAGCAACCTGCACGGGCTTGCCGACGGGGTCCTGCGGCCCCTGGGCTTCGAGGTGCTCGACGTGCAGGTGCAGAATCCCGGGCGGCGACCCATCGTGGTCATCCGCATGGACCGCCTCGACGAGCAGCCCGTCACGGTGGAGGACCTGGAGGCCGCGAGCCGGGCGGTCGGGGCCGAGTTCGACCGCCTTGACCCCATCTCTGGCGAGTACCGGCTGGAACTGGAGTCGCCGGGCGCCAAGCGGCCCCTGACCCGGGCGCGGCACTTCGAGCGGATGGTCGGCCTCAAGGCCCGGGTGCGCGGCGAGGGGCACGCCTTCACCGCCCCCATCAAGGCCGTGCAGGGCGAGCAGGTGACCTTCGACTGTGAGGGCGAGGACGTGACGCTGACGGTGGGGACCTTCCAGGGCAACTTGGCGGAGTTTCCGGACCGCCACCGCTAACAAAGGAAGAGTGAGATGACCCAAGGTGAATTCAATTTCGCGGACGCTCTGCGTGAGGTCGCGCAGGCCCGCAACATCAACGAGATGCAGCTGATCGAGGCCTTCGAGCAGTCGCTGGCGCAGGCCTACACGCGCAACGTCGAGCCCGACCGCCGGGTGGAAGTTCACCTCGACCCAGTGAGCGGCGAGCTGGAGGTGCTGATCGTGCGCGAGGTCGTCGAGAAGGTGGAGGACGAGAACCTCCAGATTTCCCTCGCCGACGCTCTCGAACTCGACCCCGGCGTCGAGATCGGCATGGAGATGGAGTTCCCGGTGGACCGCGAGAAGTTCTCGCGGATCGCCCTTCAGGCCGCCAAGCAGACCCTGACCCAGAAGATGCGCGAGACCGAGCGCAACGTGGTCTTCAACGAGTACAAGGACCGCGAGGGCCAGGTCTTGACCGCGCAGGTGGTCAGAAGCGACAACAAGGGAAACTGGTTCGTGGAACTGGGCGCGGGCGAGGCGATCCTGCCGCCCCGCGAGCAGATTCCCGGCGAGAAGCTGGTGCCCGGCAACCGGGTCAAGATCTACCTCAAGGAAGTTCGCAAGACGCCCAAGGGCCCGACCATCCTGGCGAGCCGGGCGGACGAGAGATTGCTCGACTACCTCCTCCGCCAGGAAATCCCCGAGGTCGCCAACGGGATCGTTGAGGTCAAGGCCATCGCCCGCGAGGCGGGGCAGCGGTCGAAGGTGGGCGTGTTCTCCCACAACCCCAACGTGGACCCTATCGGCGCGTGCATCGGGCACCGCGGCAACCGCATCCAGGCGGTGACGGGCGAGCTGGGCCGCGAGCGCGTGGACGTGATCCTGTGGGACGCCAACACCCGCGACTTCATCCGCAACGCGCTCTCGCCCGCCAAAGTGGGCCTGATCGAGGTCCACCCCGATGTGCGCGAGGCGACGGTCACCGTCACGCCCGACCAGCTTTCCCTCGCCATCGGCAAGGGCGGGCAGAACGTGCGGCTGGCGGCCAAGCTGACGGGCTTCAAGATCGACCTGCGCGAGACGGCGGCGGTCAGTGACCTCGACCTGGCGATGCAGCAGGCGATGCAGGACGAGCGGGCGGCGGCGAGCGGTGCCGGGAGCACCAAGTCGGCCTTCGACGCCCTCTTCAAGGACAGCAAGTCGGTCGCCACGGCCAGCCCGGACGACCAGGAGTAAGACCCGTGTCCGTCAAGCCCCGTCCCCATGAGCGGCACATTCCCGAGCGGTCCTGCGTGGCCTGCCGCCGCAAACGCCCCCAGGGCGAGTTCGTGCGGGTCACGCGGACGGCGGAGGGGTGGCGGGTGCTGGACGGGAAACGAACGGGCCGGGGCGCCTACGTCTGCGCCGACTCCCCTGAGTGCTGGGCGGAAAAACGCCTGCGCCGGGCCTTCCGGGGGGATGCCCCGGCGGTCAGCGCGGCGTTGCGGGCGCGGCGACCGGGCTCCACCCCCCCGAACTCCAGCCACCCAAACCCGACTCACACAGCAACGGATCAGCCTATGACAATCTGATCTTCTGCCCCCACCGCCCTCTTCCCTGTGGACGAACGGGCGGCAGGCGGGGGCCTCACCGGAGGTGAGCATGTCTAAAGTTCGCATCTACAACCTCGCCCGCGACCTGGGCGTGGACAACGGCAAAATGCTGGAAATCCTCGACGGGCTGGGCGTCTCCTACAAGAGCGTGAGCAGCACCATCGAGGACGACACGGTCGATCTCATCAAGCAGATTCTGGAGGAGGAAGCGGCGGGCGGCCCGGCCCAGGCACCGACGAGCACTCCTGCGGCGGAACCCGTTCAGGCCAGCGCTCCTCAGGCTCAGGCCGAGACGCAGGCCCAGGCCGCCTCCCAGTCCGCTCCGACTGCAACGGTGGAACGTATGCCTGAACCCGCCCCCACCGCTTCCCCCGCCCGTGAACTCCCCCACCGCGCCCCGGTCGTTACGATCATGGGGCACGTGGACCACGGCAAGACCTCGCTGCTCGACTACATCCGCAAGACGAAGGTGGCGGCCAAGGAGGCGGGCGGCATCACCCAGCACGTCGGCGCCTTCGAGGCGAGGACGAGCAAGGGCAGGGTCGTCTTTATCGACACGCCGGGCCACGAGGCCTTCACCACCATCCGTGCTCGCGGGGCGAACGTCGCCGACATCGCCATCATCGTGATCGCCGCCGACGACTCCTTGATGCCGCAGACGCGCGAGGCCATCGCGCACGCGCAGGCCGCCAAGGTTCCCATGATCGTGGCGATCAACAAGATCGACCTCCCCCAGGCTGATCCCGAGCGGGTGAAGACCGACCTCACCTCGCTCAACCTCGTGCCCGAGGAGTACGGCGGCGACCTGATCGTCGTGCCCGTGAGCGCGCGGACGGGCGAGGGCGTCGAGGACCTGCTGGAGTACATCTCGCTGACCGCCGAGCTCGAAGACCTGCGCGCCGACCCGGGGGGCGAGTTCCGGGGCGTGGTGATCGAGAGCCGGGTGGACCGCCAGGCGGGCGTCCTCGCCACCGTGATGGTGCAGGAGGGCACGCTGCACGTCGGCGACTTCCTGGTGGTGGGCGAGGGCTACGGCAAGATCAAGGCGCTGACGGACACGAACGGCGGGCGCATCAAGGACGCCGGGCCGAGCACGCCCGTGCAGGTGCTGGGCTTCTCCGAGAACCCGTCGAGCGGCGAGACGGTCCGCAGCGCGAAGAACGAGCACCAGGCGCGCGAGGTCGTGGCCGGGCGCGTGGGTGACCGCCGCGACGCCGAGGAGGCCCGGGGCCGCCGCCGCCTGAGCCTGGAGGAGATGATGGGGCCGCTCGGGGAGACCCGCACGGTGAACGTCATCCTGCGCGCGGACACCCAGGGCAGCCTGGAGGCCATTCAGGGCATCCTCGCCAAGAAGGAGACGGACGACGTGAAGATCAACGTCCTCCTCGCCGGGATCGGCTCGCCCACCGAGGGTGACGTGCTCCTGGCCTCCACCGCCGAGGCGACGATCCTGTGCTTCAGCGTGACGGCGGCGGGCGGCGTGAAGAAGATCGCCGAGCAGAAGGGCATCGAACTCAAGAGCTTCCGCATCATCTACGAACTCATCGACGAGGTGGACCGCCTGATCAAGGGCAACGTCGAGCCCGTCTTCGAGGAGCGTTACCTGGGCCGCGCCGAGGTCCGCATGATCATCAAGCACCCCAAGAGCGGCAACATCGCGGGGTCGTACGTGACCGACGGCATGCTGCGGCGAAATGCCAAGGCCAAGGTCACGCGCGGGCGTCAGGTCGTGTACCAGGGAACCATCGTGGGCCTCAAGCGCTTCAAGGACGACGTGCGCGAGGTGCAGACCGGCTACGAGTGCGGGATCAACCTCGACTGGAACGACGTGCAGGAGGGGGACATCATCGAGGCTTCCGAGATGGTGGAGGTCACGCAGGCGTAAGGGAGCGGTCAGCTCTCAGCAGTCAGCAAAAGGAGAGGGGCGGTCTCCCACACGGGGCCGCCCCTCTTCTCTTTGTATGGGAGGCTCAGGAGCCTTGGGTGCCGGGGGTGGTGTTGCCTGGGTTGTTCGGCTGGGTGGGGGCGCGCGGGGTGCCCTGGCCGTCCCGTCCGGGGTAGCCGTGACCGGCATGTCCGAAGTTCAGGCCGAAGTTCTCGTCCGCCTGGGCGCGGGCGAGGAGTTGCTGGGCCTGGGCCTGGGAGAGACGACCGGCCTGCTCCTCGGCGGCGAGGCTGGTTCTCAGGGCGGCGACGGCGGCGTTGTGGACGGTCTGGGTGCTGACGCCCCTGGCCTGGGCGATCTGGCGAACGGTCTGTCCGCTCTGAAGCTGCCCCACGAGCGCCTGCTCGCTCAGCCCGAGGGTGCGGGCGACGGCGGCGGCGATGGCCCGACCGAATCCGGCGCGGGGGCCACGGTCATCCATCCGGCCGTCGGGTCCACCGCGACCCATGTGGCCCCGCCCACCGAAACGGCCGAAGTTCAAAGGCGCGTCTTGCAACCGGGCCTTGAGGTCGGCGGCACGGCCTTCAGGGATGTCCCCGTTGCGCACCGCCTGGTCGATGGTGGCGTTCCCGGCGGCGACGGCGGCGGCCCGCAGGCGCTCGACGGTGATGCCGAGCCCTGCGGCGAGGCGTTGCAGGAACAGATCGGCGTAGTTCGTGCCGCTGGACTGACGCTGCCGCGAGGGCGTCTGCCCGCCGCTCTGGGTGCCCTGACCCTGCTGTTCCGGCTGGGCCGGTTGCACTCGCTGGGGGTTTGTGGACGTTCCCGCCGCGAACACCAGGCCCGCCGTGAGGGGCAGGGCGGCGGCGAGGGCGAGCAGGGCCGTCTGGCTCTTGGAGTTGGACTTCACTGGGTTCACGCTCCTTCTGAGGGGCGCCCGGCCAGAGGGAACCGGGCACGGCGCCAGGGTGGGGCGGGGCCGTTAAACGGGGGCTAACGCGGAAGAGGGTGACGGATGGGCTGTCCCGTCCCGGGAGCCTTGCTATGCTGGGGCGCTCCGTCGCACGGCCCGGCCCTACCGGGAACGACTCGCGCGCGGCCCTCCGAAGATGCCCACCCCCGAGCCCGTCCCCCCCCGCTCCACCGTGACGCCGCCCTGGCGGTCGCGGCTCCTCGCGTGGCCGGGCGTGCTGACGCTGCTCTCGGTGCTGGCGGTACTGCTGGGGCACCACCCGCCCATGCCGGATCAGGGACCGAGGGCCACGGCGGGCACCGTCGCCCCGGCCCTGCCCGAGTTGCGCCCGGCGCCGCAGCCCACCCCCGCGCCCGCCCTGAGCGCCGCCTCACCCCCCGAGCCGTTCCGGGTTGCCGAGCGGGCCGACCGGGCCCTCGGGCACCTGCCGATCTGGGCTCCTCCCCTGCCGGAGCGCAGCCTCGCCCTGCTGGGACGGCGGCAGACGGACGGAGGCTAGAGGAAAGGTGGTCGACCGCAACCGGCGCCTCTCCCCTTTCCAACCCGGAGTCTTTCCGTGACCTACAACAACCCGAACCGCAACCGCAACCGCCGCCCGCCCCCTAAGCGCGTGGCCCCGACGCCGGGCAAGCCGAACCGCTGGACGGGCCTGCTCCTGCTCCTCACCCTGCTTGCCAGCCTGGCGTACATCTGGCGGCCCTGGGAACACCCGCAAACCCCGTTCTCGCTGTGGAACGACAAGTACCAGTTCATGACGCTGGGCCTCGACCTCAAGGGCGGCCTGCGGATCGAACTCGCCCCGGAGGGCGGACCCGCCACCCGCGAGGAACTCGACCGGGTGAAGACCGTCATCGAGAACCGCATCAACGCCCTGGGCGTGGCCGAGCCGACCGTGACCGTGGCGGGCGGGCGCCGGGTCGTGGTGGAAATCCCCGGCGCGACCCCTGCCGTGCAGCAGCGGGCGCGCGAGATCATCCAGCGCACCGCCCGCCTCGAATTCCGCGTCGTGAACCAGGGAGCGCAGCCCGACCCCGGGCTCGCGCAGCAGAAGCCCGAGACGGGCGGGTACAAGCTCTCCGACCTCGGCCCGGTGCAGGCCACGGGGGAGGTGATCGCCAATGCGCGGGCGGCGACCGACCCCACGACCGGGCGCTGGGTGGTGACCTTTCAGAACACGGACAAGGGCGCGCAGACGTTCGGGGACTTTACCGGGAAGAACGTCGGGCGGCTGATGGCGGTCGTGCTCGACGACCAGATTCAGTCGGTGGCGACGATCCAGCAGCGCCTCTTCCGCGACGTGCAGATCAGCGGCAGCTTCGACGCCGAGGAGGCCGGGCAGCTCGCCCTCGTGCTGAAGTCGGGCGCGCTGCCCATCAAGATCAGGACGGAGGCGGAGCAGGCCATCGGCCCGACGCTGGGCGCCGACGCCATCCGCAGCGGCGCGATTGCCGCCGTGGTGGGCATCGGGCTCGTGTTCGCCATGCTCTTCCTGTACTACGGCTTCTGGTTCGGGCTCGTCGGCGCGCTGGGCCTGCTCTTCTCCAGCGTGATCATCCTGGGGATGCTGGGCGGCTTCGGCGCGACCCTGACCCTGCCGGGCATCGCGGGCCTGGTGCTCACCATCGGCGCGGCGGTGGACGGCAACGTGATCTCCTTCGAGCGGATCAAGGAGGAACTCGCGCGCGGCAAGGGCATCAAGAACGCCATCGGGGCCGGGTACGAGCACTCGACCGCCGCGATCCTCGACGTGAACGCCTCGCACCTGCTCTCGGCGCTCGCGCTGTACAACTACTCGACCGGTCCGGTGAAGGGCTTCGCCGTCACGCTGATTATCGGCGTCCTGGCCTCGACCTTCTCCAACCTCGTGTTCGCCAAGTGGGGGATGCAGGTGCTGGCGCAGCGGAGGCCGAACATCGGCGCCCGGCAGTGGATCAAGAACACCCGCATCGACTTCATCAAGGCCGCGCCCATCGTCACCACGGCGAGCGTGCTCCTCGCCATCGTCGGCGGGATCATCGTGGGAACCAGGGGGCTGAACTACGGGGTGGACTTCGCCAGCGGCACCACCCTGACCGTGCGCACGGGCGGGCAGACGACCACCGAGCAGGTGCGTGCGGCGGTGGCGGGGGCCGGGGTCGCCAAGGTCACCCCGCAGAGCGCGACCATCCAGCGCACCGTGACACCGGGCCTGAGCGGCGCGCAGTACACGGTGAAGGTGCCCGAACTCACGGCGCCCGAGGTGCAGCGGGTGGGCACCGCCGTCGCCCGGCTGCCGCAGGGTCAGGTGCAGGCCAGCGAGACGGTCGGCCCCGCCGTGGGGCGTGAGCTGACCCAGAAGACGGTCTACGCCGTGCTGCTCGGCCTGGGCCTGATCCTGATCTACGTCGGCTTCCGCTTCGACTTCATCATGGGGCTGGGCAGTATCGTGGCGGCGATTCACGACGTGGCAATCGCGATGGGCCTCTTCAGCCTGCTGGGCCTGGAGTTCACCATCGCCAGCGTCGCGGCGCTGCTCACGTTGATTGGCTACTCCTTGAACGACTCGATCATCGTCTCCGACCGCATCCGCGAGAACCTGCGCGAGATGCGCGGTCGGCCCTACCGCGAGATCGTGAACACCTCGATCAACCAGACGCTCTCGCGCACGATCATGACCTCGGTGAGCACCATGCTGCCCCTCCTGAGCCTGCTGATCTTCGGCGGCCCGGTGCTGCGCGACTTCAGCCTCGTGCTCCTGATCGGCATCCTGGTCGGCACCTATTCCTCCATCTACATCGTCGCCCCGATGGTCGTGTACCTGGAGGAGTGGAAGGATAAGCGCAAGGCGAGCGGGCGGGCGGTCAAGGCGTAAGGGGAACCGTCAGCTTTCAGCCATCAGCAGTCAGCCAAAGGGGCGGCTTCCGAGTGGAGGTCGCCCCCCTCGCTTTCTGGGTTGGGCGGTCGGCACGGCCAGCCCTATCGCTGCTTTCAGGAGGGTGCCCACCTCCAACCCAGCTCTAACCGGCGACCCGTACGCTGCATCCACCCTTCCCAGGAGGTCTGCCATGAACGCGCATCCACAGCACGACGACCCGGACAACGACGACGAGACGGTTGGAACCCTGCTCAGCAGGAGAACGGCCCTGCGGCTGCTGGGGCTGGGCGGCGCGGGGCTGGCGGTGGGCGGCGGCGTGCTCGCCCAAGGCACCCTGGCACAGCGGCGCGGTTCTCCCCCCGGTGGGGCGGGCGGCACGGGCGCGAGCGGCGCGGCCAGCCTGCCGGGCTGCGTGGTGCGCCCCGCTATGACCGAGGGGCCGTACTTCGTGGAGGAGGAACTGCGCCGCTCGGACATCCGCCGGGACACCACCACCGGACAGGTCAGCGCGGGCGTGCCGCTCACGCTCACCTTCGTTACCTCGCGCGTGGCGGTGGGCGCCTGCCAGCCACGCGCGGGCGTCCTGATCGACGTGTGGCAGTGTGACGCGCTGGGCGTCTATTCGGGCGTGCAGGGGGGCGGCGGCGACTTCTTGCGGGGCTCGCAGGTCACGGACGCTCGGGGCCGGGCGACCTTCACGACCGTCTACCCCGGCTGGTATCCGGGCCGGGCCGTCCATATCCACTTCAAGCTGCGGCCCCTGAACGCGGGCGGGCAGGCGACCGGCGAGTTCACCTCGCAACTGTTCTTCCCCGAGGAGGTCACCGACCGGGTACACGCCCGCGCCCCCTACAGCCGCAAGGGCAGGCGCAACGTCCTCAACGCCGAGGACGGCATCTACCGCAACGGGGGCAACCAGCTTCTGCTCAGCCTCACGGGCAGCCCGGAGCAGGGATACAAGGCGACCTTCGACGTGGGTCTGAACATCGGTTAGGGGCGGGCCGCGCAGGGTGCTGACGCTCTTTTCCTCTGCTGCGCCGCTCTGTAAGTCCCTCTTGAGGGGGGAGGCCGGGTAGGGGTAAGCAGGCAGGGCGCCCAAGAAGCGTCACCTCATGACCCCGTGCGGTCTTCCCAGGTGGAAGGTCGGAGGCGGGCCCAAGCCCCTGTCTGTGCCGCCGTTCTTTTCCCCCTGGAGGATTGGCGTAGCTTGAAGGCATGACGGACACCACAGCGAAGAGGAAGCTCAACTGGAACAGCCACCACGTCACGCAGGGCGACGAGCGCGCCCCCAACCGGGCGATGCTGCGCGCGGTGGGCTTCGGGGACGGCGACTTCGAGAAGGCGATCATCGGCGTGGCGCACGCGCAGAGCAACATCACGCCGTGCAACAACGGGCTGGGCGAGCTGGCGGGCCACATCACGGACGCGATCCGCGAGGGCGGCGCGATGCCGCAGGTGTACGGCACGATCACGGTCTCCGACGGCATCAGCATGGGCACGGAAGGGATGAAGTGTTCTCTCGTCAGCCGCGAGGTGATCGCCGACTCCATCGAGACCGTCTCGCGCGGGCAGTCGCACGACGGCGTGATCGTGGTGGGCGGCTGCGACAAGAACATGCCCGGCGCGATGATCGGGATCGCGCGGCTGAACATTCCCGCCGTCTTCGTCTACGGCGGCACCATCAAGCCCGGGCACCACGACGGCAAGGACCTCACCATCGTCTCGGTGTTCGAGGCCGTCGGCGCTTTCGGGGCGGGCAAGATCGACCGGGCGGAGTTCGAGGCCATTGAGAAAAAGGCCTGTCCCGGCAACGGCGCGTGCGGCGGCATGTACACGGCGAACACGATGAGCAGCGCCTTCGAGGCGATGGGGATGAGCCTGCCGTACTCCTCGACGATGAGCGCGGTGGACGCGGAGAAGGCGACGAGCAGCGCCGACTCCGCCCGCGCCCTGATCCGGCTGATCGAGCAGGACATCCGCCCGCGCGACATCCTGACGAAAGAGGCGTTCGAGAACGCCATCACCGTCGTCATGGCGGTGGGCGGCTCCACGAACGCCGTGCTGCACCTGATGGCGATTGCCCACGCCTGCGACATCGACCTTTCGCTTTCGGACTTCGAGCGTATCCGCGAGCGCACCCCCGTCTTCTGCGACCTCAAGCCCAGCGGGAAGTACGTCGCCACCGACCTGCACGAGGTGGGCGGCATCCCGCGCGTGATGAAGATGCTGCTGGGGGCCGGGCTGCTGCATGGCGACTGCCTGACGGTAACGGGCAAGACCATCGCCGAGAACCTGGCGGACGAGCCCGGTCAGCCCGACGAGGGACAGGACGTGATTCATCCCTTCGAGGAGCCGATCTACACGCAGGGGCACCTCGCCATCCTGCGCGGGAACCTCGCGCCGCAGGGCTCGGTCGCCAAGATCAGCGGCCTCAAGAGCATCAAGATCACCGGCCCCGCCCGCGTGTTCGACTCCGAGGAAGAATGCATGGCGGCGATCATGGGTGACCGGATCAAGGCAGGGGACGTGCTCGTCATCCGCTACGAGGGGCCCAAGGGCGGCCCCGGAATGCGCGAGATGCTCTCCCCCACGAGCGCGATCATCGGCAAGGGGCTGGGCGACAGTGTGGGCCTGATCACCGACGGGCGCTTCTCGGGCGGCACCTTCGGGCTGGTCGTGGGGCACGTCGCTCCCGAGGCGTTCGTGGGCGGTCCCATCGCGCTCGTGCAGGAGGGGGACACCATCGAGCTGAACGCCGAGACGCTGCAACTCACCCTGCACGTGGACGAGGAGGAGCTGGAGCGGCGGCGGGCGGCGTGGGTGGCCCCTGAGCCTCGCTACAAGCGCGGCGTGCTGGCGAAGTACGCGCGGCTGGTGAGCAGCGCGGCGGTGGGGGCGTACACGGACTGAGCGGAGGTTGGAAGGAGGGCCGTCCATCTGGAGCGGGCGGCCCTTTTGCCTAGGATAGGTTGAGATATGGCTGTACCGGATTTTCAAGCCTTCATGCGGCCCATTCTGCATTTGATTCAGGACGGTCAGGATCACCGGATCAGGGACCTTTACGAACCACTCTCACGGCACTTCTCGCTGACAAACGAAGAGGTGCAAGAACTTTTACCGAGTGGTCAACAGGCCAAGTATGTCAACCGCATCTTGTGGGCAAAATTCCACCTGAGCAAGGCGGGCGCAGTCGTCAGCCCAAGTCGGGGCACCGTGCGGATCACTGAGCAGGGCCGACGCCTTTTGCAACAGCACCCCAATGCTGTTTCCATGCGGGAACTGAGTACCATCCCTACCTACGCGCAATTCGTGGGACGTGGGAAGGCAAGCGCCGACCCTCCAGCGGAGCCGCAACCGACCTCAGCTACTTCAACAACCTCACCCGAGGAGCAACTCGATGCCCTTTACGCCGAACTCAACGCAGCACTCGCCGACGACCTGCTGGCCCAGGTTACGCAGCTCACGCCGCAACAGTTCGAGGCGCTGGTGGTGCAACTGCTCGTGGCGATGGGCTACGGCGGAACGACCCGCGACGCCGGACAGGCCCTTGGCAGAAGCGGCGACAACGGCATCGACGGTCTGGTCAAACAGGACCCGCTGGGACTGGACAAGGTGTACTTGCAGGCGAAGAAGTGGCAGAACACCGTTCACAGTCCGGAAATTCGGACCTTCGCGGGAAGCCTCAGCTACCACAAGGCCAGCAAGGGGGTGTTCTTGACGACTTCCAGCTTCAGCGATGGGGCCAGGGAGACCGCAGAACGTCTCGGCAACATCATCCTGATTGACGGGCCGAGGCTGGCGGAGTTGATGATTCAATACGGCGTCGGTGTCATCATCCGCACGACCTATGCCCTCAAACGCGTGGACAGCGAGTTCTTCGAGGGCATCTGATTCCCCATTGTCTACCCTCCCCCACCCTGCTACTTTGTCTCCATGCCACTGACGGGCTCGCTTCTTACCTCTGGGGTTCGCTAGAGGGAGTAAGCCCATCCCCGACGCGCCCCGCCCGAGCCTGGGCGGGTTTTTTCTTGCCTTACGGCAGATTGGAGACCGATGAACCCTTCCGAACAGCCCCCGACCGACCACTGGCAAGCCGCCCACTACCGCGACCGCCACGCCTTCGTGTACGAGTCGAACCGCGACCTCGTGACGGGCTGGCTCGCGCCGCAGCCGGGCGAGCGCATCCTCGACCTGGGGTGCGGGACGGGGGAACTCACCGTGCAGATCGCCGGGAGCGGCGCGGTGGTGACGGGCGTGGACGCCTCGCCGGACATGATCGCGGGAGCGCGGGCGCAGCACCCCGGCGTGACGTTTGAGGTCGAGAACGCGCACCACCTGGCCTTTCTCGCGGAATTCGACGCCGTGTTCAGCAACGCGGCGCTGCATTGGATGAACCCCCTGCCCCCGGTGTTCGCCAACATCCACGCGGCCCTGCGCCCCGGCGGGCGGCTGGCGCTGGAGATGGGCGGGGCCGGAAACGTGGCGGGCGTGCGGGACTCGGTCGAGCAGGCACTCAACGACCTCGGCCTGCCCACCCCGCCCTCCGTTTGGGTCTTTCCCACCCCTGGCGAACTCGCCACTCTGCTGGAGGCGGCAGGCTTCCGGGTCGAGCGCCTGCACCGCTTCGACCGCCCCTCGGTGCTGAGCGGCGCGGACGGGTTCCGGGCGTGGCTGGAGGGCTTCGCTGGAGGCTGGCTCGCTCCACTTGGAGACGGCGAACGGCAAGCCGTCCTGACTCGCGCCGAGGAACGGGCCCGGCCCCGGCTGTGGAACGGTCAGGACTGGGTGGCCGACTACGTGCGGCTGCGGGCGCTGGCGGTGCGGCCCTAAAGGTCTTCGGGGTACAGCACGCCCAGTTCCAGAATCTCGCCTGGCCGGAAGTCCTTGCGGTTGTTCGTGAGGAAGGCGTCGGCTCCGGCCTCCACGGCGGAGGCAAGGTGCAGGGCGTCCGGGGCCCGAAGGCGGTAGGCGGCGGCGAGCTGGGTGGCGAGGAGGGCTGTGCTGCGCGTGATGTCGCGCAGACTGAGTGCAGCCAGCAGGTCTCCGAGAAGTCGAAGCTCCGTGTCCCTCCCCTCACGCAAGGGTTTGGCGAGCACTTCCGTGAGAAGGAGGACGGAACCGACATGGGTCTCCGGTCCGGCTTGCTGAAGGAGTCGCCGAACTGACTCGCCGAGAGGGTGACCCTCGCTGGCAGCGTAAATCAAGACATCACTGTCGAGCGCGTACTTCACTCGCTCTCGTTTCTCTGGCGGTCGACGTCCTGAACCAACTCCTCGGCACGTTCGGGGCGGATGCCCTCGCCGGACAGCCTCAACCCATTTTGACGGACACGGTTTCTCGCTGCCTCCAGTTGTGCGCTGAGGGCGTTCACGGCGACAGTGTTCGGCGTCACCACACGGGAACGCAGCCGCTCGGGGTGGACCAGCGCGGCGACCACCACCCCGTTCTGGACCACCTCGATCTCCTCTCCGGCCTTCACCTGCTCCACCGCCTCACGCAGGTTCTGGCGAAGCTGGCTGATGTTCAGTCGGGTCATGCCGAAGTGTACAACGGACGTACTTTGAGCGTACGCCAGCCCTCTTAGCCCACGATCTCCCCGAACACCGCCCGGCTGATCACAAGCTGCTGAATCTCGCTGGTGCCCTCGTAGATCTCGGTGACCTTCGCGTCGCGGTAGAGGCGCTCGACCGGGTACTCGCGGCTGTAGCCGTTGCCGCCGAAAATCTGGATGGCGTCGCGGGTGGTGTCCACGGCAGCCTCCGAGGCGAGGAGCTTGGCGATGCTGGCTTCCTTGCCGTGGGGCAGGTTGCGCTCGCCCAGCCATGCGGCCTTGAGGGCGATCAGGCGGGCAGACTCGATGCGGGCGCTCATCCGGGCAATCTTGAAGGAAACGCCCTCGAACTCGCGGAGCTTCTTGCCGAACTGCTCGCGCTCGGCGGCGTAGCGGGTGGCGTGCTCCAGCGCGGCGCGGGCGATCCCGAGCGCCTGCATGGCGATCCCCACCCGCCCCGAATCGAGGCTGGAAAGGGCGATGACGAGGCCCTGGCCCTCCTCGCCGACCATGTTCTCCCCAGGGACGCGCACGCCGTCGAAGGTCACGGTCGTCGTGTGCGCCGCGTGCAGGCCCAGCTTCTCCTCGGGCCTGCCGAAACTCAGGCCGGGGGTGCCCTTCTCGACGACGAAGCAGCTCACCCCGCGAGCGCCGGGGCCGCCCGTGCGAGCCATCACGAGGTAGGTGTCGGCCTGGCCGCCCGAGGTGATCCAGGCTTTCGAACCGTTCAGGACCCAATCCTCGCTGTCGCGCGTGGCCCGAAGTTGCAGGCTGGCGGCGTCGCTGCCCGCCCCGCTCTCGGTGAGGCAAAACGCCCCGATGTGCTCCCCGGTGGCGAGGGGCCGCAGGTACCTCTCGCGCTGGGTGTCCGTGCCGTAACGCAGGAGCATCTTCTCCGGGAGGCCGTTTTGCACGGAGACGATCACGGCCACGCTGGCGTCGGCGGCGGCGATCTCCTCCAGGCACAGGGCGTAGGTCACGGCGTCGAGCCCGGCGCCGCCCCACGCCTCGGGCACCGTCGCCCCCAACAGGCCCAGTTCGGCGAGGCCACGCAGTTGCTCGCGGGGGTACTCGCCGCTGCGGTCGTACTCGGTGGCGAGCGGGGCGATCTCCGCCCGGCAGTAGTCGCGGACGTGCGAGACGATGAGCCGCTGGTCGTCGGAAAGGGCGAACCCCATGCCGAGGTCGGGGGCACTGGCGGTGGCGGTCATGTCCCCACGCTACCAAACGGGCGTTCGTTCGGGGGTGTCAGCCTTCACCGAGCGCCCCGGTCAGCGCCTCCTCGATGCCGCGCCCCCGCCAGCCCGGGTCCACTCCCAGGGCCTCGCCGTCCTCCCACTTCAAGGCCGCGCCGATCACCGCGCCGCCCGCGATGGCGAGGGCCGCTCCGGTCAGGGTGCCGGGCGGGGCTCCCGGGCACAGCCTCGCCGCCGCCGCCTTGAGATGGGGCGCGAGCGGAAGGGGGGGCCGGGTGACGCGGACGCGGGCGGGCAGGGACGGGCGGCTCACGGGGCGGAGTCTACCGCCCGGGGGCGGCCAGGCTTTTCTCTCAAATAGGTTCAGGATGTCTACGACGGCAAGGAAGCGTCGTTCTGTTGCCCCTCTCCCCGGGTGGGACTTGCAAAGCTGCGAAGCAGAGAGGGCGTTGCGAAGCAACGGGTGAGGGGGCGTGTGACCACCCCAGCCGCTCACCCAGGGCCAGGGAACGCCTCGCCCTCTGCCGAGAGAAAGGCCTGGGGGGGGCCTCCTTCGGCCCCTTCTCAGGCGGCACCTCCTACAATGCGCGGCGATGACGGCGACGATCCGGACAGCGAGGCGAGGACGAGGGTGCGGGCGCTGAGGTGGGGGCTGGTCCTCCTGCTCCTGCTGGCCGTGGTGGCGCTGGCGGCCCTCACGCTCGGGGTGTTCGCCACGCTCAACCCGAACGCGCCGCTGTGGCTGCGCTCGCTCGGCAGCCTGGAGGGCGTGCTGAGCGCGCAGGCGGGCCTCGGGGAATGGGGGGGTTTCGACCGCGCCGTGGCCCTGACGGTCCTGACGAGCCTGCTCGCGGGGCTGGCGGCGTACCTGAAGCCGAGGGGCTGAACGTGGGCGGCAAGACTGCTTCGGGGCGCTTTCATGGCCCGTGCTACGATTGGGGCGTTTTGAGCGGAGGCATGGCGTGAGGTTTTCTGAAGACATCGGCATCGATCTGGGCACCGCGACATTCCTGATCTACAGCAAGAGCCGGGGCCTGGTCCTCCAGGAACCCAGCGTGATCGCCATGACGCGCGACAGCAAGCAGGTAAAGGCCGTCGGCGAGGAGGCCTACCGCATGATCGGGCGCACACCGGGCGGGATCATCGCGGTGCGGCCCATCAAGGACGGCGTGATCGCGGACGAACTCCTCACCGAGCGGATGATCACCATGTTCCTGCAGAAGGTGCAGGGCGGGGCGGGGCGGCTTTTCGGCCTCAAGCCACAGCTCATGGTGGGCATTCCCAGCAACGTGAGCGACGTGGAGCGGCGGGCGGTGCTGCGCGCGGCGCTGAACGCGAACGCCCGCCGGGCCTTTCTGATCGAGGAACCCCTGGCGGCGGCCATCGGGGCGGGGATCAAGATTGCCGAGCCGGTGGGCAGCATGATCGTGGACATCGGCGGCGGCAGCAGCGACATCGCGGTGATCTCGCTGGGCGGGATCGTGGTGAGCGAGTCGCTGCGGGTGGCCGGGGACGAGTTCGACGAGAGCATCATCCGCTACGTGCGGCGCAAGCACAACGTCCTCGTGGGCGAGCGCACCGCCGAGGAGATCAAGGTCAAGGTGGGTGCCGCCACCCTCCTCGACGAGAGTGAGAACCTGACCGCCGAGGTGCGGGGCCGCGACCTCGTGAACGGCCTGCCGAAGACGATCACGCTCGACACCCGCGAGGTGGTCGAGGCCCTCGCCGAGCCCGTCAGCCAGATCGTCGAGGGCGTCAAGCGGGTGCTGGAGATCACCCCGCCCGAACTCGTGAGCGACATCCTCGACCACGGCATCGTGATGACGGGCGGGGGCTCGCTGCTCAGGAACTTCGATCAACTCATCCAGCAGGCGACGAACATCCCCGTGCGGGTGGCGGACAATGCCGTCGAGGCCGTCGCCGTCGGCACGGGCATGGCGCTGGAGATGATCCCGGTGCTCGGCGACAGCCTGGTGTCGAGCGACCACTACCTGCGCCGCTGACCCCCGCGAGACCTCGACCGGGGGCTGAGTATGGCCCCTGCCTCTCTCACGCCCCCTGGAGACGACCCGATGGAACCCCTCCTCATCCAAGACGTGCTGCGCGTCCTGCCGCACCGCTTCCCCTTCGTGCTCGTGGACCGGGTGCTCACGGCCGGGAACGGCGAGGTCCACGCCCTCAAGAACGTCACCGTGAACGAGCCCTTCTTCCCCGGGCACTTTCCGCAAGAACCCGTGATGCCGGGCGTATTGATCGTGGAGGCGCTCGCCCAGGCGAGCATGTTCTGCCTGCACGGGGAGCTGGAGCCGGGCACGGTCGGCTACCTCGCGGGGGTGGAGGGGGCGCGGTTCAGGCGCAAGGTGATTCCAGGCGACCAACTGCACCTCTATGCCAAACTCGACTTCCTGCGCCGGGGTCTGGGCAAGACGACCTGCCGGGCCGAGGTGGACGGGCAGGTGGCGGCGGAGGCGACGATTCTCTTCGCGGTGGGGAAGGGGTAAGTGGGAAGTGGTCCGTGGTGAGTGGTGGGCGGCGACCCATGCTTGACGATGTGCTCCTCGGGGCCCGGGGGGGGTGGGGGGAGGGCGGTCGGCCTTCCTCCACTGACCACTCCCCACTTCCCACTTCCTGCCCCGAAGGGGCCAAGTGACCCACCTCACCCGCTACGTCACCCGTGAGCTGCTGCCGCCGCTGCTGGCGGGCACGCTGCTGTTCACGGCGATCCTGAGCTTCGGGTACTTCTTCGTCAGCAGCCAGTGGCTGCGGGGGGTGCCGCCACTGCTGGTCGGGCGGTGGATCGGGTATCAGGTGCCCGACACGCTCGTCAAGATCTTCCCGATGGCGGTCGTGCTGATGACCGTGGTGGCCTTCGGGCGCCTCGCCACCGAGCGCGAACTCGTGGCGGTGCAGTCGGGCGGGATCGGGCTGGGGAGGGTGGCGCGGCCCGTGGCGGTGGTGGCGGGAGTCGTGACCCTGCTCGCCGTGTGGCTGAGCCTGTGGATCGCGCCCCGGGCGAACGTGGAGACGCGCGGCTTGTACTGGGACGTGCTGACGGGGGCGGGCCTGGGGCGGCTGGCCGGGCAGACGCTCGACCTGCGGGGCGGACTTACCCTCTCGCTTGCCGGGTACGACCACGAAACGCGGCAGATGAGCGGCGTGCGGGTGGAACGCTGGCAGCCCGGCGACCTCCGGCGCGGCACGGTGATCTTTGCCGACGCGGGCACCTTCGAGGGCAACGTGCTCACCCTGACGGGGTATCAGGTGTTCACCGTGAACTACGGGGCGGCGGCGAAACTCGCGCGGGTGCCCGAGGACGACCCGGCGGCCTTCCGCGCGGCGGTGCAGGAGGTCTTCCCCAGCGTGATCCTCCCCGAGCGGCCGAGCGACGTGCTGACCCTCGATACCGGCCTCTCCCGGCAGGAGACCTTCGCCCAGTACGCGGACGCCATCGGGGCGGACTCGCAGGGGTGGCGTGAACTGACCACGGCCCTGACGAGGCCGGGCGTGCCCCAGACCGAGCGGCAGGACGCGCGGCTGAACCTCAACCGCAAGCTGGCGCTGCCCTTCGGGAACCTCGTGCTCGCCCTTGCCGCCCTGCCCTTCGCGCTGCGCTACGGGCGGACGCTGGGCGTTTCGCTGGGCATCGCGCTGATGATCGCGGTCGCGTATTACCTGCTGTTCTTCGTAGGGCTGACGGTGGCAGGGAATCTGCCGGGGTTGCCCGAGGTCGGGGTGTGGCTGGCGAACGTGGTCTTCGCGGGGATGGGGATATGGCTGCTGAGGCGCGCGTGAGGGAGGATTCGCAGGACGCCGTGGGCGGGACGCGGGAACAGCCGCACACCTCACACAACGTCCCGTCTCCCTCTCCCGAGTTGCGCGCCCTGATCCTCTCAGCGTCGTTCGGGAGCGGGCACCACCAGGCGAACGACGCGCTCGACCGGGCGTTGCGGGCGGCGGGGGTGCGGCTCGACGCCCGGCACGCGGACTTCATCTCGTACCTGAACCCGCTGGAGCGGGCGGTCACGGTGGGCACCTATTCGGCGTGGCTGCGCTACGCACCGGGGATGTACCGGGCCTTTTACGAGTGGACCGACCAGGAGACCGAGCCCCGGGAGCTGACCGGGACGTTCGGCTGGCTGGGCCTGCGCGGGATGCTGCGTGACGTGCGGGAGGTGCGCCCCGAGGTGGTCGTAAGCAGTTTCCCGACACCCGTGGCGCTGGCCCACACCGCCCGTACCCGGCTGGGGACCGACTTTCTGAACGCCCTCGTCGTCACCGACTACCGGATTCACCACCACTGGGCGCGACCCGAGGCGGAGTTGCTGATGGTGCCCACCGAGGAGGCGCGCGAGCAGATGGGCCGCTGGCGCATTCCCGAGGCCGATGTGACCGTCACCGGCATCCCCATCTCGCCCAGGTTCCGGGAGCTGATCGGATCGGACCGGGCAGCCCTGCGGGAGCGGCACGGGTTGAGGGCGGACGAGCCGCTGATCCTGGTGTCGGGGGGCGGGACGGGCACCTACCGGGCGCTGGGGCGAGTGCTCGCCGAGTTGGCGAACCTGGGGCGCCGGGTGCAGGTACTCGTGCTCGCGGGGGCGCGGAGGCGGGGCGTCTGGCGGACGGGGGGCGCGACCATTCACGCCCTGGGCTTCACCCGGGACTTCCCCGAACTCCTCGCCGCCTCCGACCTCGTGGTGGGGAAGGCGGGGGGGCTGACGGTCGCCGAGGCCACCACGCTCGGGGTGCCGCTCGTCATCCACGACCCCATTCCCGGGCAGGAGGAACACAACGCCGACTACCTCGTCCGCCACGGGGCGGCCCTGTGGGCGAAGGGGGTGGCGGACGTGCGCCCTGCGGTGCTGCGCGCCCTCGACCCGGACGAACACGCCCGCCTGAGCGGGGGCGCGACCGCCGTGAGCATCCCCGACGCCGCCGACCGGGTGGCCTGCGCCCTGCTGCGCAAACTGGGGCGGTTATGAGACGGCGGGGCTGGCTGGGACTGGGCGCCCTCGCCCTGCTGGGGTACGTGGGTCTCCCCTCCCTGGTCGTGCAACGGCTGAACCTGGGCCTGATCCGCGAGGGGCGGCAGGGGAAGAAGGCGCTCGCCCTCACCTTCGACGACGGGCCGAACCCCACGACCACCCCCGCCGTCCTCGACGCCCTGAGGGGGGCGGGCGCGCGGGCCACCTTTTTCGTGATCGCTTCCCAGGCGGAGGCGCACCCGGAGTTGGTCGCCCGGATGATCGCCGAGGGGCACGAGGTCGAGCCCCACGCGGCACGGCACATTCACGCCTGGCTGAGGACCCCGTGGGGCGCCTTCCTCGACCCGGGGCGGGCGGCGCGGCGGGTCGGGGCCGTGACGGGTCGGCCCGCGCGGCTGCACCGCCCACCCCACGGCGCCTACACCCTCGCCACCATCCTCGGCCAGCGCGCGGCGGGGGTGACGGGCGCCCACTGGACGGTCGAGGGGCGCGACTGGCACCCGCAGTCCACCCCGGAGAGCGTGCGGGCGCGGGTGAACGCCCTGGCCCACCCCGGCGCGGTCGTCGTCCTTCACGACGCGGGGCCGGGGGCGCGGAACACGGTGCCCGCCCTGCCCGGCCTCCTCGCCGACCTGCAGGGGCGGGGGTACGCCCTGGTGCCGCTCGGGGAACTGGACGGGGCCGCGCCGCTGACCCTCCGGAGCCTGCCGCGCCGCCTGCTGGGGGGCCTCGACGGGCTGGTGGACCGGCTGGGAGGCGTCCAGCCCGGCGGGGGACGGGCGGACAACCTCTTCCGGGTGGGTCGCGTGCGCTTCGCGCTGGAGGGCGTCAGGCTCGCGGACGGCACTCCGTTGCCGCGCGGCATCCCCGCCGCCGAACTTCACCTCAACAGCCCGCTCCTCGTGGATATCGGCCTGCGCCGCGCCTTCCGCCTCGCCCAGGGGGACTTCCGCGACCTCGCCCGGGACCTCCAGAACCGCCCGGAGCTGAAAGGCGCGCAGGTGGTGTTCGGCATCAGCCCCTTCGCGCCCCTCCTCGCCCTGCTGGGCTTCGAGACCCACGAGCTTCCCCCAGCCGCCGCCCGCCGTCTGCGCCTGTGGTCACGGGTGCTGCGCCGCGCCTACCGAACCGAGGGCGCCCCCCCCGAGACACGGCTGAGCGTGGTGCCCCGGGAGGCGTTCCTGGAGAGGTTCGGGGAGCCGGTCAGTGGTCAGGAGTCAGCGGGAAGTGAGAAAAGACCCTGGCCCACTCACCACTAACCACTTCCCACTACCCTCTCCCAGTGAACTACGACGACTTTGCCGAGCTCTACGACCACCAGTACGACGTCTACCGCGACGACCTGCACTTCTACGCTGGGGTGGCGGAGCGCGTCGGCGGGCCGGTGCTGGAGGTGGGGGCGGGGACGGGGCGGGTGACGGCCTTCCTCGCGCGGCGCGGCGTGCGGGTGGTGGGCCTGGAGCCCAGCGCGCGGATGATCGAGCGCGGAAGGGCGCGAGCGGCGGAGGGCGGGCTCACGCTGGAGTTCGTGCAGGGGGACGCGGAAAGTTTCGCGCTGGAGGAACGCTTCCCCCTGGTGATCGCCCCCTTCAACTCCCTGATGCACTTATATACGCCGAACGAGCAACTGGCCGCGCTGGAGAACCTGCGGGCGCACCTCCGGCCCGGCGGCGCCTTCGTGTTCGACCTGTACGTGCCCCGCTTCGGGGAGATGAACACCTTGCGCCACGAGGGCGAGACCTTCCACGCCCCGGACGGCTCGCGCACCGACGTTTTTCTGGTGCAGCGTCACGACCGGCCCCGCCAGCACGTCACCACCGAGTATTTCGCGGACACGACCGCCCCGGACGGCACCCTGCGGCGGCGGCACTACACCCTCACCCAGCGGTATTACACCCGCTACGAGGTCGAGTGGCTCTTGCGCTGCGTGGGCTTCGAGCCGCCGCGAGTGAGCGGGAGCTTCCAGGGCGGGCCGCTGGAGGAGGGAAGCGACGTGATGGTGTTCCAGACGCGGCGGGAGGGGTAGACAGGCTCGCCGACCCGTGCCGCCGCCTCCGCGCCTTCCACGTTATGCTCAACCATGATTGACGCCCACCACTACAGCACCTTCCTCCTGGCGGCCCTGGTCCTCGCGGTACTCCCCGGTCCCGGGCTGCTCTACGTTCTGGCCCGCAGTCTGGGAGGAGGGCGGCGCGACGGGGTGCACAGTTCGTTCGGCACCCTCGTCGGGGGGATGGTCCACGTGTTCGCCTCCGCCGTCGGGCTCTCCGCCCTGATCCTCGCGTCCTCGCTCGCCTTCAGCGTCGTGAAGTACGCGGGGGCGGCCTACCTGATCTACCTCGGCGTGCGGACCCTGCTGTCCAGGGAGCAGCTCCACCTCGACGTGGAGGGCGTTCGTGGGCAAAATCACGCCTTCAGGCAGGGCATCGTCACCGAACTGCTCAACCCCAAGACCGCGCTCTTCTTCCTGGCCTTCATCCCGCAGTTCGTGAACCCGGACGCGGGGGGCGTGTTCTGGCAGTTCGTGCTCCTCGGAACGACCTCTGTCGTGCTCAACACGCTCGCCGACCTCCTGGTGGCCGCGTTCGCCGGACCGCTCGGGGCACGCCTTCGGCTCGACCCACGGTTTCAACGCGGTCGGAAGGTGGCCTCGGGCGGCGCGATGATCGCCCTCGGCACCTACGCGGCGGTGGAACGCTGAGCGGGTCGGCGTCCCTGCCCCCTCACCTCCCCAATTTCCGCATTCCCCGCCGCATCCCGTGGTCGGGCCTCACCCCGTCGGCGACGAGATGGAGCCACTGGCTGAGGTAGTAGCCGAGGAGGACGGGCACGAGGAACTTGAGGCTGATAGGCTCGGGGATGCCCGGCAGGGGCACGTCGGGCACGAACGTCCGCAGGAGGCCGACCACGAGGGCGACGATCACGGCGACGTAGGCGAGGCGGGTCAGCGGCCCGACGACCCAGGTGTGCGAGAGGCCCCGGTGGCTGAAGATCATGCCGTAGGGCACCCACAGGGCGCCGAGCAGGCCCCAGTGGCGCTTGCTGTCCACCCGCCCTTCCGCGAGGTCGAGGTCGGGCGAGAGGAGGAAGGTGCCCGCCGCGAACCCCAGGGTGAAGTTCAGCGCCTGCACGGGCGTCACGGTGACGAGCCCCGCCCGGGAGGCGACGAGCACCCCGGCGGCGAGAACGCTGTAGGCGGCGATGTTGATGAGGTTGTGAACACGTCCGCTGGGCACGCCCCCATTGTGGGGCCCGGCCCGTCTTCACACACTGCCCGCCCCGCTGCGGCATCCTGGGGCACGCATGAAACGTCTCCTCGGTCCCCTCACCGCCGCCCTCCTGCTGTCCGCGTGCAGCCAGACGCCCACCACCGTTCCCCCGCGAACGGTCGACCTCGGCGCGCGGCTGAGCCTCCCGGCGGTCCAGACCTTTGCGGGGACTTGGAGCGTGGAGGAAGCCAGTCTTCCCGCCTGGCTGACCGTCTCGCCCCTGGGGGGAACGGGTGACGTGCGGCTGACCGTCACGGCGGACCGGGCGCGGGGCACGCGGGCGGCGGCCGATCAGGCGACGCTCAGCGGTCAGATCACGGTCGTCTGGCAGCACGGCGCGGAGAGCGGGCGAACGACCTGGACGGTCACCGCCGACCAGTACACCCTGACCGGACGTGTGGTGGACGCGGCGAAAGTTCAGGGGGCGGACGTGGGCACGCGGGCGGCGACGACCCCGGCCCCGGCCCCGGAGGCGCGCGGCGTCATCGTCAAGTACCGCTCGGCGGCGGCGCAGTCGGTCGCCCTGGGACGCGACGTTCCGGCGGTCAGGCTGGGCGAGGCGGCGCAGGAGCGCACGCGCGGAGCCCTGGCGCGGTTGAACGTGCCCGCCGCCGAGAGACGCGACCTCGGCGGGCGGGCGGTGCGGCTGGAGACGGGGGACGTGGAAGCCGCGCTGCGGACGCTGCGGGCCGACCCGAACGTCGAGTACGCCGTGCCCAACGCCGTGCTGCGGGCGCAGGGGCTCGCCGCGCCGGTCGTGCCCACCGACAGTTACGCCGGGCTGCAATGGGCGTACAGGCTGCTCGGCTACGGGAGCGTGTGGCGGGACATGGAGGGGGGCGCGTACACCCGGCCCGTCACGGTCGCCGTGGTGGACTCGGGCGTGCGCTACGACCACCCCGACCTGGAGGGGCAACTGTACGGGCCGGGGGACGGGGCGCTCGACGTGCTGGGCTTCCGGGCGGCGGGAACGGACGTGTCCGGCTACGACAACGGGGACGGGGACGGCCCCGACCTCGACCCGACCGACCCCGACACGCCGGGCCGCACCGGGGGGAGCCACGGCACCCACGTCAGCGGCATCATCGCGGCGCGCTGGGGCGAGATTCGGCAGGCGTGCCCGGAGTGCAGCACGAGCGGGGTGGTGGGAGCGGCGTACCGGGCGCCCGTCCGGGTTCTGCCCGTGCGCGCCATCGACGCGCAGGGGGACGCCGAGATCGCGGACGTGGCCCTCGCCGTGCGCTACGCGGCGGGTCTTCCCGTCACGCTGGAGGGCAAGGCGTTCACCAACCCCCACCCGGCACAGGTCGTCAACCTCAGCCTGGGGGGCGACGTGGACGCGGAGACGGCCCAACCCCTGTGCGACGCGGTGGCCGACGCGGCGCGGGCGGGCGCGCTGGTGGTCGCGGCGGCGGGGAACGGCTCCGGGACGAGGCCCTTCTACCCCGCCGCCTGCGAGGGGGCGGTGGCCGTCGGCAGCGTGACCCTCTCGGGGGCGAGCGCCCCTGTTCGGGCCTCCTACAGTAGCGTCTACCCGCAGGTCGCCCTCGCCGCGCCGGGGGGAGTAAACCCCCAGGACGCCACCTTCTTCGGCGGCGGCACCCTGAACGGCCAGCCCTTCCCCGACCTGATCTTCTCGACCGAGTGGGACTATGCCAAAGACCAGCCCACCTACCTCGCCGAGTCGGGCACGAGCCAGGCCGCTCCCCAGGTCAGCGCCCTCGCCGCGCTGCTGCTGAGCAAGGGGGTCACGACCGGGCGCGAGGACACCCTCGCCCGGCTGGAGGCGACGGCGACCGACCTCGGCGCCCCGGGCCGGGACGATCAATTCGGCTTCGGCATGATCAACGCGGCGGCGGCCCTGGGCGCCCCGGCGGTGAGCGACACGCTCGGCGTGCGGGTGCAGGACGCGCGGGGGAACGCCTTCCAGCCCGCCCTCGACCCGCTGGGCCGCTTCAGCGCGTTCCTGCCGGACGGCACCTTCCGGGTCGTGGGCGGGCGCGACCGGGACGACAACGGCGTGTACGGGGAGGCGAACGAGCCGCGCGCCGAGGGCTCGGCCACCCTGGGGCCGGGGCGGACGAGCGCGGCGCTCGGGGACCTGACCCCGCAGCCGTAAGAGGAAGGCTCCGCCTTGACACGGTTCGGGGGGGCCCCTACCCTGGACCCACGCTGGCCCTTTACCCACCCCTCACGTCCGAACGCCGCCGACCCCTGACGATCCGGCGCGGACGTGCGGCGGCCCCTGGAGGCTTCATGAAGAAAGTGCTTCTGACCGCCCTGCTCGCCACCCTGCCCTCGGCGGGGGCGGCGACCCTCGTCTTCGGCGCGAACGGTGACCCCGTGAGCCTGGAGCCCGGCAACATCACCGACGGCATCAGCATCCTGGTGCAGCGTCAGATCTACGACACGCTGGTGGACTTCAAGGACGGCACCACCGACCTCGCCCCCGGCCTGGCGACGAGCTGGAAGAGCAACCCGAATGCGACCCAGTGGACTTTCACCCTGCGCCCGAACGTGCGCTTCCACGACGGTACGCCGATGAACGCGGACGCCGTCGTCTTCAACGTGAGCCGCTGGTGGGACCCCAAGCACCCCTACGGCTTCCGTGACCAGGGCCGCACCTTCGAGATCGTGGGCGAGCTGCTGGGTGGGTACAAGGGCGACCCCACCGCCGTCATCAAGAACATCGTGAAGGTCAACGACAACACGGTGCGCTTCGACCTGAACAAGCCCTCCAGCGTGTTCCCGAACGTGATGGCCGCTGGGTACTTCGGCATCGCCAGCCCCACCGCGATCCGCAAGGACGGCGCGAAGTACGGCACGCCCGCGAGCAAGCCGGTTGGCACGGGCCCCTTCATCTTCCAGAGCTGGCGCACGGGCGACCGGGTGACCCTGCTCCCCAACAAGCTGTACTGGGGCGAGAAGCCCAAGGTGGACCAGCTCGTCATTCGGGCGATCAAGGACCCCTCTCAGCGGCTCAACGAGCTGAAGGCGGGCACCATCGACTTCGCCAACGACCTGACGCCCGAGGCCCTCAAGAACGTGCAGGCCGACCGCAACCTCGTGGCGGTCAAGCGGCCCTCCTTCAACGTGGGCTTCGTGAGCCTGAACAACCGCAACCAGTACCTCAAGAACGACAAGGTGCGGCAGGCGATCTCCATGGCGATCAACAAGGACGCCATCGTGGAGGCCTTCTGGCCGGGGCTGGGTGTCAGCAACGCCTCGTTCCTGCCGCCCGTGCTGGGCTGGGCGAACTCGAAGAGCGTGCCCGCCGACTACAAATTCGACCCGCAGGCCGCCAAGCGGATGCTCGCGGAGGCGGGCTACCCCAACGGCCTCTCCATCGACCTGTGGTACATGCCGGTCAGCCGCCCGTACTTCCCCAGCCCCAAGCCCATCGCCGAGGCCATCGCCGCCGACCTGAGCGCCATCGGGATCAAGGTGAACCTCAAGACCGAGGACTGGGCCAAGTACCTCGACGACCGCAACAAGGAACCCGGTTTCGACATGTACATGATCGGCTGGACCGGGGACTACGGCGACCCCGACAACTTCTACAGTGCCTACTACGGGGCGACCGCCTCGGACGACATCAACTGGAACCCGCCGCAGCTCCAGCGCCTGCTCGAACAGGGCCGCGCCGCCGTATCGCAGGCCGATAAGGCGAAGATCTACTCCCAGATCCACGAGATCACCTACAACGCGAACTACCGCATCCCGGTGGTCCACAGCCAGCCGCTCGCCGCCGCGCGCACCTACGTCAAGGGATGGGTGCCCAGCCCGCTCGGCAGCGAACCCTTCAACTCCATCAGCGTGGTCGGCAAGCGGTAAACGAGGCAAACGTCGGGGGCGGGGCGGGCAGCACAGAGGCCCGCCCCGTCCCCCATCTCCACAGTAGAGGAGTCACCTCCCTTGGGCAGTTACCTGATCCGCCGCGTGCTGCGGACCCTGCTGGTGATCGTCGGCATCAGCGTCGTGGTCTTCGCGTTCGTGCGCTCGATTCCCGGCGACCCCGCCACCGCCCTCCTCGGCGAGCGCGCCACCCCCCAGGCCAGCGCCGCCCTGCGTGAGCAGCTTGGCCTCAACAAGCCCTGGTTCATCAACTACCGCGATCCCGCGAACCTGCTCGACGCCCAGTTCCCCAAGTACGTGGGACAACTCGTGCAGGGCAATCTCGGGAGCGGCCTCAAGAGCAACATCCCGGTGCGCAATGAGCTCGCCGCCCGCTTTCCCGCCACCGCCGAACTCGCCATCGCGGCCCTGCTCTTCGCCCTGATCATCGGCCTGCCTGCCGGGATCATCGCGGCGTTGCGGCGCAACAGCATCTGGGACAACCTCGCCACCACGATCAGCCTCGTCGGCATCAGTATGCCGATCTTCTGGCTGGGGCTGCTCCTCGCGTACTTCTTCGGGGTGCGGCTGGGGTGGCTGCCCCCCAGCGCGCGGCTCGGCAACGACACCGTGCTGGAGCCCATCACCGGCTTCTACGTCCTCGACGCAATCTTGCGGGGCCAGCCTGCCGCCGCGTGGGACGCCATCCGGCACCTGATCCTGCCCGCCATCGCCCTCGGCTCCATTCCGCTCGCCATCATCGCGCGCATTACCCGCTCCAGTCTGCTGGAGGTGCTGGGGCAGGACTACGTGCGCACCGCCCGCGCCAAGGGGCTCGCCGGACGGACCGTCACCCTCAAGCACGCCTTGAGAAACGCCCTGCTGCCCGTCGTCACCGTGATCGGCCTCCAGGCGGGCGCACTCCTCGGCGGCGCGGTGCTCACCGAGACGATCTTCTCGTGGCCGGGTCTGGGGTCGTGGGTGTACGACGCGATCAGCCAGCGCGACTACCCGGTGATCCAGGGCGGGGTGATCTTCGCCGCCCTGGTCGTGAGCGTGGTGAACCTGATCGTGGACCTGAGCTACGCGGCGCTGGACCCGAGGATTCAATACCGGTAAGTGGGAAGTGGTGAGTAGTCAGTGGAGGCTACGGCTTTCGCGGCTGCCTCTGCCCTCTTTCCCCACTCACCACTGTCCACTCACCACTCACCGAGGTAGCCCATGACCACCCTCTCCCCTCCCCAGACCGCGCGCAAGCGTCAGCCCAGCATCTTCTGGCGGCGCTTCCGGAAATCTACGCCCGGCAAGGTCGGAGCGGTGATCGTCGCCGTGTTCGCGCTGCTGGCCCTGCTCGCGCCGGTCATCGACCCCTACGACCCCACCACCGACCGCAACTACCGCCTCAACCTCAAGCCGCCCTCGGTGGCCGCGCTGTGGAATCCGGAGGTGGCGGAGGAATACCGCGACCCGGTGACCGGGGTGGTGAACGTCTGGGCCGCCCCCTTCGGCACGGACAACCTGGGGCGCAGCGTCGCCACGCGTGTCCTGCACGGGGCGCAACTCAGCCTCAAGGTCGGCGTGGTGAGCACGGTCCTCGCGCTGATCGTGGGCACCTTGCTCGGGGTGCTGGCGGGGTACTTCGGCGGGTGGTTCGACACGGTGGTGGGCTACTTCTCGGACGTGATGCTGGCCTTCCCGAGCATCCTGCTCGCCATCGGCTTCGCCTCCATCTTCTCCAGCGACAACCCGCCGCTGCTGATCGGGGCGCTCGACCGCCTCTTCGCGCTGAACAGCCCGCAGCTCGTGACCGCGATGCTCGCCGTGTCGCTCGTGCAGGTGCCCGTGTACGTGCGCCTCGCCCGCGCGGTCGTGCTCAGCGTGCGCGAGCGCGAGTTCGTGCAGGCGGCGGGGGCGCTGGGAGCCACCCAGGGGCGGATGATCTTCCGGCACGTGCTGCCCAACAGCCTCTCGCCCTTGATCGTGCAGGGTGCTTTGAGCATCGCCACCGCGACCATCGAGGTGGCGGCGCTGGGCTTCCTGGGCATCGGCGCGCAGCCGCCCCTGCCAGAGTGGGGCACCATGATCAGCGACTCGCGCCAGTATTACGTCGATGCGCCGTGGACGATGGTCTTCCCCGGCCTCGCCATCTTCCTCACCGTGCTGGGCTTCAACCTGCTCGGCGACGGCCTGCGGGACGTGCTGGACCCGAGAAGCACACAGTAGAAGGCAGATGGTCAAAGGCGGGAGGGGGGCCTTTTGCCCTCTGCCCTCCGCCTCCCTCAGGCCAGCCCGCCCGCGAGTTCCGTCAGGTCCTCGGGGCGATACCGCTGCCCGGTCGCGTGCAGGAGCTGGCGGGCGAGGCGCAGGGAGGGCAGGAGGCCGAGGTTGAGGGTGGCCGCGCCGCTCGCCCCAGGGGTCACGCGCCCCGTGAGGTCGGCGAGGGTGTGGTACGGCTGGAGGAGGCCTGGAGGCAGGGTGCCGCCCGTGAGGACGATCAGGTCGGCGCGCTCGGCGAGGGAGGCCAGGGCGGGGTCGAAGCGGCTGACGGGGAAGGCACGCAGACCGGCGGGGAGGTCGCGCACGAACCGCTCGGCGTCGGGCACGCTGTCGGCGGCGATGCCGACGGAGGTGAAGCCGAGCCGCATGAGGGGCAGGGCGCGGGCGAGTTCACCCCCGGAGCCCAGCAGCAGGGCGCCCGCGCCGCGCGCCGCGTAGCCGCTCGCCTCCACCGCGTCCGTGAGGGCGTCGGCGAGGGCGTAGGTGCCCTGGGCGCCCCCGGCGGTGAAGGCGGCTGCGTCCACCCGCCCCGCCCGCCGCGCACTCGCGTCGGGGTCCACCACCCCGGCGGTCGCCACCTCCCGCGACTCGTGCACGAGCGCCCCCGAAAATCGCAGGGTGCGGCACGCGCCCATGACCGCGCCCAGGTTCTCGTCCGGGACGCCGACGGCGATCAGACCCGCCGTTCTAAGGGCGCGGGCGGCGGCGGGGGAGTAACCGATCAGGGCGAGCGGCGCGTCTGGGGGGGTGGACATCCCCCCGAGTGTACCGCGCGTCACGAATGGAAAGGACCGCCCGGCAAGCGAGCGGTCCTTCCCCGACGTGAGGTCAGTTGGGCTTGTTGCCTTGATTCTGCGCCGGGGTCGAGGGGCCGCTCGCCCCGCTCGCGGCGGGGGACCCGGCGGCAGGCGAGCCGCCCCAGGTGGCGCCCGTGGTGCCCGCCTGGGTGCCCTTCGCCGCCGCCGGAGCGGGGGCCGGTTCCTCCAGCCGTTCGAGCCACATCGTCCCCACGAGGTTGCGGGCGTTGCGGCCCGCGCGGTGCAGGGTCTGCGCGGCCTCCGGGTTCACGTTCCCCACTGCGTTGAGGATGGCCTGGCGGGCGGCGGGAACACGTGCCAGGACGACCCCACCCATGACGAGCAGCACGAGGGCCGTGAGCCCGCCGCTCCCAGAGGAGCCGTCCTCGGCCCGAACAGCCCGAGCCTTGCGGCCCCCCTGCTTCTCCAGGCGGGCGAGTTCCTTCCGGGTTTCCTTGGGCAGGGACCCGAGCTGCCGCCTCACCTCGCGCTCGATCTCGTCGCTGCGCCAACTGCTCTGCGTGGCCCGCAGCTCCTTCGCGGCCTCCTGGCGGGCGGCCCTGAGGGTCTGTTCCGCCTGCCGCAAGGTAGCCTCGGCGGAGAGGGCGGCCTTCCCGGCAGTCTCGGCACCTTCGGCCTTTCCAGCGCGCACTTCCTTCTTCACCCCCGTCTTGACACCCTCTAGGATATGCTCACCCTGGCGGCGGCGAGTCTCGACGGCGTGAGCCGCCTTCGTGGCCGTACGGGCTCCCTGAGCCTGCCTGACCCGCACCTCGCGCTTCACCTGGCGCCCGGCCCCCTTCAGCGCCCGCTCGGCGTCCCCGGCGAGGTCCTGGGCCGTCTCTCCGAGCGCCGCCACGCCTTTAGTGACCCCCCGGTGCAGATCGTGGGCGAGGTCGGCGGCCTTCGCCGTGGCGCTCGCGGCGGCCGACGTGACCGTCCCCGCCGCCGCCTCCACCGTGTCCCCGGCGCGGTCGAGCACGGCCTCGGCGCGGGAGGCGCCGCCTTCCGTCTTCCGCGCCGCCTTGTGAACCGCGTGCCCGGCCCCTGCGGTGGCAGTCGCCAGCGCGGGCTTCACCGCCCTCGCCGTGTCCTCCACCGCCTCCTGAGCGTCCCCGAGGAGGTCGCGGGTGCCGCTCACCAGCTTGCGCCGCGCCTCGGCGTTCAGGGCCAGGGCGCTCAGGCCGCCCAGCAGCAGCATCCGGCGGCCCGTCCCCTTGTCCGGGTTGAGGTTGTCCATGTCCTTGCTCCTTTCACGTTCCGCGCGCCTCCTCGGGGAGGCGGGGAATCCACGCGGCCCCCATTGTGCGAGGCGCCGCCGCCCGGAGTGTGGGCAGACCGTAACGTGCATTTCATGTTCCCGGCGCCCCGCGCCCATCCACACACCGTGACGTCCGTGCTCCTTTCCCCCGCCCCGGACGCTCTACACTCGGGGGCGTGACCCGCAAGGCCCGCGCCGCCACCGCCCCCTCCGCGCCGCCTTCGCCCGCGCCCACCCCGGCCCCGGCGGGGCCCCTCCTGTCCCGGCTGGAGGTCCGCAACCTCGCCACCATCCGCGACCTCTCGCTGGAGTTGCGGGGGGGCTTCAGCGCCTTTACCGGCGAGACGGGCGCGGGCAAGAGCATCATCGTGGACGCCCTCGGGCTGCTCCTGGGCTCGCGGGCGAACACCGACCTGATCCGCACGGGGGAGGACGGCCTGCTCGTCACCGGCTTCTGGGGCGAGGGAGAGGGCGAATACAGCGCCAGCCGCCGGGTCACCAACCAGGGGCGTGGCACGGCCCGCCTCGACGGCGAGGTCGTCTCCGTGCGCGAGCTTCAGGAGTGGGCCTCCACCCGCCTCACGATCCACTGGCAGCACAGCGCGGTCAGCCTGCTGACCCCCGCCAACCAGCGGGCCCTCCTCGACCGTCAGGTGGGCGGGGAGGTCGCGGTGTACACGGCGGCCTACCGGGCGTGGGGCGAGGCGAAGGCCCGGCTGGAGAACCTGCGCGCGGGCGAGCGCGAGCGGGCGCGGCAGCTTGACCTCCTGACCTTCCAGGTGCGCGAGATCGAGGGGATGGCCCCCCAGCCCGGCGAGGAGGAGCCGCTGGGTGCCGAACTCACCCGCCTCTCCAACCTGGAGACCATCGCGCAGGGGGCGGCGGGGGCGCTCGACCTCCTCTCCGACGGCGAGACGAACGCGGCGGGGCTGATCGCCGAGGCGGTGAAGGCCCTGAACGCCGGGGCGCGGTACGACGAGACGAGTGCCCAGCTCCAGCGCGACCTGCGGGAGGCCCTGGACGCCGTGCAGGCCGTGGTCGGGGAACTGCGCGACGTGGCCGAGGACAGCGCCCCCGACCCCGAGGAACTGGGGCGGGTGGAGGGACGGCTCACGGCGCTCGGCAGGCTGCGCGCCAAGTACGGCCCGACCCTGGAGGACGTGCTCGCCTTCCACACCTCCGCCGAGGCCGAACTCGCCGAACTGGACCGCGACGAGCGGGACGCGGGCACCCTGGAGGCCGAGGTGGGGCGCCTGGAGCGCGAGGCGGTGCGGGCGGGCGAGGCGCTGGACGAGGCGCGCCGCCGTCTCGCCGGTCCCCTCGCCTCGCAACTCGTCGCCGTGATCCGCGAGCTGGGGATGCCGCACGCGCGGCTGGAATTCCGCCTGACGCCCCTGCCCCACCCCGGCCCCTCGGGGCTGAGCGACGTGGCCCTGCACTTCACCGCCAATCCAGGCGAGGACTTGGGGCCGCTCGCGGACGTGGCCTCGGGCGGCGAGCTGTCGCGCGTGATGCTGGCGATCAGCACGGTTCTCGGCGCGGAGACCCCCGCCGTCGTCTTCGACGAGGTGGACGCGGGGATCGGCGGGGCGGCGGCGCTCGCGGTGGCCGGGCAACTCGGGCGGCTGGCGGGAGAGCGGCAGGTTCTCGTGGTGACCCACCTCGCGCAGATCGCCGCCCGCGCCGACCACCACTACAAGGTGGAGAAACAGGTCGAGGACGGGCGGACGGTGAGCCGCGTCCGGCTGCTGGACGAGCGCGAGCGGCTGGAGGAGATCGCGCGGATGCTCAGCGGCAACACCTCGGAGGCGGCGCTCTCGCACGCGCGGGAACTGCTGGGGGCCCGGCGGGGGCGCGAGGCGGCGACCTGAGCGGGAGGAAGGCGCCCTCAGCGTGGGCGTTTCCTGAAGGTGAGCTTCAGTCGGTCGTCAGCCTGCGTGCCTAAGCTGGCCGCATGAAGACATCCCTGACTGCCGCGCTGCTTTTAGGCGCGGGCCTTCTCGCGGGCTGCTCAATGAACGGCCCCGGCAACCTAAGGGTCCACGAGGCCCTGCTCTACGGCGGCACCCAGGAGCGCATCACCTGGGTGTACGGCGACCTGCGGGGCTCGGCCCAGAGCAGCGTCAAATTGGGCAACACGGCGGTGGAACTGCGCGCCCAGGTGCCCGACCCCCTCGCCGTGGCGGGGAGCCTCAGCGTGAACGGGAAGGCGACGTACCGCCTGCCGACCGCCGCCATGACCCCCAAGCTGGCCCTCACCCACGACACGCAGGGCCTGTTCAACGTGACGCTCAACGAGGCGGCAGGCACGGTGTACTTCACCGACGGGCGCACCTGGAGCCGCCTGAGCGCCCCAGCGGGGGCGGGCCTGCGGGGCACCGCCGTCGCCGGGCTGCGCGGGGCGGGCAACTTCACCGACGCGGAGGCCGACGCCCTGAGCGCCGCGCTGCTCAACCAGGGCCCGCTCGCCGTGACCGTGCTGAACGAGGCGGGCGTGCCCGACGCGCCCCTCGCGGTCGAGCCCGCGCCCACCGAGTACCGCCGCACGGCCCTGTACGTGCTGCCGAACGTGCGCACGGTCGTCGCGCAGGGGAGCGCCACCGGCAGCGTCACGATCACACCGGGAGCGGGGCAGCCCGGTTCCGTTCAAGCCCAGGGGGCACGCGTGACCTTTACCGAACTCGCCAGCGGAACGAACGCCGCCGTCACCGACCCCACCGTGCGGGTCGCCACCAGCCAGGGCGAGCTGAGCGCGCTGTACGGCCTCGCCTACGGGCGGCAGACGGGCGTGCCCGCCGCGCCCAGCCTGGGGGCGGGAGGCACGGCGGTCGGCATCTTCCTGGGGCAGCGGCCCACCGGCGGCTACGGGGTGCGGGTTCTCGGCGCCAGCACCCAGGGCGGCGTCCTCACCCTCACCGCCGAGGTGCGCTCACCGGGGCCGGGCAGCATCACCACCCAGGCCCTCACGAGCCCCTGGACCATCGTCCGCGTGAGCGGCACCTACCGCGAGGTGCGCGTGGTGAACGCCCAGGGCCAATCCCTGCCGGGCGGCGCGGGCGGCGGCACCGGACAGACGCGTTGAGGCAGGGCTTCATCCAGAGGGGGGCATCCGGGAGACCGGGTGTCCCCTCGCCCGTGGTACTGGAGGCGTGCCAGCCGCACGCGAAAGGCCCGGAGGCGACCAAGAGGCGCCGGGGTGACCACCCGAAATTTGAAGGTTTCTCGCGTTCCGTGTGCCGGTGTTTCCGGCGGCGTGACAACACCAAGGTTGGTTTGGAACCGCTTCCTGGGCCAGGATCAGGGTGATCTTTCCTACACCAACTCTCTTGGAGGCAACCCATGAGCCTGACCAGCTCCAATCCACTTCAGACCCTCGGTATCCGCCACGCCGCCTTTCACCACAACCCCGGAGTGGACGAGCTGTACGAGGCCGCCCTGCGGCTGGGCGAGGGGCAGGTCGCGGCGGGGGGGCCGCTCGCCGTGCGGACGAACAAGACTGGCCGCAGCCCCAAGGACCGCTTCATCGTCGAGGACGACCTCACCCGCGACCGGGTATGGTGGGGCGGCTTCAACACGCCCATCTCCCCCCAGGTCTTCGACCGCCTGCTGGACAAGATGACCGCCCACGCCGAGGGCCGGGAACTCTTCGTGCAGGACGTCTTCGCCGGAACTGACCCCCAGCACCGCCTCGCCGTGCGGGTGGTCACCGAGATGGCCTACCACTCGCTGTTCGTCCGCAACATGTTCGTGCGGCCCACAGAGGCGGAGCTGGAGAACTTCGAGCCCGACTGGACGGTCCTGAACATCCCCTCCTTCAAGGCGGACCCGGAGCGGGACGGCGTGAGGAGCGACACCTTCATCATCGTGAATTTCACGCGGCGGATGATCATTGCGGGGGGCACCCAGTACGCGGGCGAGAACAAGAAGGGCATCTTCGGGGTGCTCAACTTCCTGCTGCCCGAAGCCGGGGTGATGCCGATGCACTGCTCGGCCAACGTGGGGCCGGACGGGGACGTGGCCCTCTTCTTCGGGCTGAGCGGCACGGGCAAGACCACCCTCTCCGCCGACCCCGCCCGCAGACTCATCGGCGACGACGAGCACGGCTGGACGGACACGGGCGTCTTCAACTTCGAGGGCGGCTGCTACGCCAAGGTCATCAACCTCAACCCCGAGGCCGAGCCCGCCATCCACCGCACTACACAGACATACGGCACCGTGCTGGAAAACGTCGTGTTGAGGGCAGACGGCACCCCCGACCTCGACGACGGCTCACTGACCGAGAACACCCGCAGCGCCTACCCCATCGAGCAGATCGGCAACATCGTCGAAGAAGGCCGCGCCGGGCACCCGCGCAACATCGTCTTCCTGACCGCCGACGCCTTCGGGGTGCTGCCGCCGCTGAGCCGCCTGACACCCGAGCAGACGATGTACCAGTTCATCAGCGGCTTCACCGCCAAGATTCCGGGCACGGAGCAGGGGGTGACCGAGCCGCAGCCCACCTTCTCGACCTGCTTCGGGGCGCCCTTCATGCCCCGCCACCCCGGCGAGTACGCCCGGCTGCTGGCACAGAAGGTGCAGGAGAGCGGCGCCCGCGTGTGGCTGGTGAACACGGGCTGGACCGGCGGGCAGTACGGGCAGGGTCAACGCATGAGCATCGCCCACACCCGGCGACTTATCAACGCGGCCCTCTCCGGCGAACTCGACAATGTACCCTTCGTGCGTGAGCCCTTCTTCGACCTGGAGATTCCGACCGAGGTGCCGGGGGTGCCGAGCGAGGTGCTTAACCCGCGCGAGGCGTGGGCGGACCAGGACGCCTATGACCGCACGGCACGCAAACTGGCGGGGATGTTCCGCGAGAACTTTGGGCGCTTCGAGGACGGGGTGGACCCCAAGGTCACGGCGAGTATGCCGGAGCACGGGGAGGGGTAAGGACTCACAGGCTCTCGACTGCCCCGGCTGAGGCTGGGGCAGTTTTTGTTGGAGTGGTAACCGGCCCCGTCTCCTGTCAGCGAGGCTTTCAGATCACACCCAGCCGCACAAGGTCCTTTGGCTCGATGACGGGCAGGTCGAGGGCTGTGCGAAGACGCAACAGGTGTTGATCCTTAGTCACCGCGAATAGGGATTGACTCGGAGCGCCAAGTGTGATTAGGCGGGGAGGTCAAAGAACTTGAGGTTGTGGGCGAGGACGAGGAGGGCGACCTTGAGCCGCAAGCTCGCCATCGTCTTGACCTGCCCCCACCGCAAGCCGGAACCCACCAGCACCGAGAACGCCGACTCGATGATCTTGCGGGCAGCCGCATATTCGTCTTTCCAACGAGGGTCAGGACGCTTGGCATTGCTTTTGGGTGGCGTCAGGTACGTGCCGGACTGATAGCCTTTGTCCCCAATCTGCTTCGGCCCACCGAAGGTGGGCCAGTCGCGGTTCATCACGCACCCGACGGTGAAGTCATGCTCGTTGGCGGGCCGGAGCACGTACTGGGCGATTTTGCCATTCAGGGTCGTCCAGGCATGCAGCTTGAACCCATACACCGGGCCGGAGGTACTGAAGCCGTGTCGTGCCCCCTTGAACTTGCAACGGGGAGCGCGCTTGAAGGTGCAGACTGGGAGGGGTTCGGAGTCCACGGCCACGAAGTCCAGTGCCTGGACTTCGACACTCGCGCCCTCGATCACAGGGGTCAAGCGTTCCAGCCGGGTACGGGCCTGGACCTCCGAAGGGTAATGGGGACAGTGGTTGAGTTTGAGCATCCTCCACCAGCCCCTGAAGTAGGGTGCTTTGTGAATCCGCTGCAATAGGGCCACCGCCACCAATTCGGCGTCACTGATCTTCTCGTGGGGGTGGACCAGCTTGGATGGCATCTGGGGGGTCAGCCAGACCGTCAGGCGTCGCAGGGCGTCGGGAATGGGGAGTAGACTGAGGTCGGGACGGCACATGAGCACCGTCCCTTTGCCATTTCTCCCCCCACCCTGTCAACCCCTATTCGCGGTTAGTCACTAACGCGTCCGGTTGCGCCGCCACAAACAGGTCGAGCAAATACCAGTCTTTTGGATCGGGGCACGACGGCCAGTCGAAGCGTTCCACCCGCCGTACCACCTCCGCCCCCTCGTAGAGTTCCACCGCCAAGCCAAAGGCGTCCGAGGCCGTGATGCCCCTACCCAGCCGTAGAACGTCCGGGTAGGTCAGCACCCGACGCAACTCCTGGAAGTGTCCCTCGCTCAGCACGAACGTCACCTCGAAGCGCCGCGCGGAGAGGTAGAGCGTGCGTGCGGGGCCACGTTCACTCGTGACCCCGCTCAGCAGCACATTTACGTCTGGGATCAGGCGCAAAGGCTGCACTCACTCGTCCCGAAGCTGGCCGAGCAGTTTCTTCGCCCTGGGGTTGAGGCGCCGGGCAATCTCTTCCCTCGTCTGTTCGGGCAGGCGGGGCGTATCGTCGGGCTCATCCGGGGTTTGCGCCCGTGCCCACTGGATCGCCCGTTCGATCAGCTCTTCTTTCTGCTCGTCGGTCAGCGGAGCGAACGCCTCGCGCAGGCGGTCGAGGGCCGAGGACTGGGACAGCGTGCTCTGTTTCAACTTCTGCTCGACAACTGTGCTGAGGATGCGGTAACGCGGCCTTCCCTTGGGCGTGGTGCCGATTCGTATGGCCTCCAGATCGCCCTCCCTGATCTGTCGCCGCACGGTGTCGTCGCTGATATGAAGCAGTCGGGCGACTTGCGGCACGGTGAACATGTCCTGGCCTTTGTCGGTCATCCTCGCCTCTCACTTCCCAGAATACCGCAAAAACCGCAGAACCTGCTGTTCCTGCCGCGCCCACTCCCTGAGGCAGCGGACAGGAAGCGGGTGTCAAGGCCAAAACGCGGAACAGGGCCAGAGCAATCGACCCCTCAATTCACCGGTTCCACCTCTACCACCCTCCGCTCGCCGCTCAGGCTGATGCCCACGCTGGCGGCGATCACGCAGCCCATCGCCAGCCATTGCAGCGGGGTCAGGCGCTCGCCCAGGAAGAGCAGACCGCTGAGGGCGGCGAGGGCGGGCTCCAGGCTCATCAGCACGCCGAAGACGCGGGCGGGGAGGGCGCGCAGGGCGGCCATCTCCAGGCTGTAGGGCAGGGCGCTCGACAGCACGGCGACGGCCAGACCCGCGAGGAGCGCGTGGGGGGCGAGCAACCCGGCCCCCGACTGGACCAGACCGAAGGGCAGGGTGACGGCCGACGCGACGAGCATTCCCGCCACGACTCCCGTCACGCCCGGCACCCGCCGCCCGACCGCCCCACCCGCCAGGATGTACAGCGCCCAGAAACCTCCGGCGGTGAGAGCGAGCGCCGCCCCGAGGGGGTCGAGGGTGCCGCCGGCTCCCCCGTGCGGCGCGATCAGGACGATGCCGACCGCCGCCAGGGCGACCCAGGTGAGATCCTGAAACCGGCGAGAGAGGGCGAGCGCCAGCACGAGCGGCCCCACGAACTCCAGCGTGACCGCCAGCCCGAGCGGCAGCCGGGTCAGAGAGAGGTAGAAGCTGAGGTTCATCAGGCCGAGGGCCGCCCCGTAGGGAACGACGGCCCGCCACGCCTCCACCGTGAGGTCACGCAAGCGGGGACGGAAGACGAGGCTCAGAAGGGCGGCGGCGAGAGTCACCCGCAGGGCGGTGGTGCCCGCCGCGCCCAGCGTGGGAAAGAGCGTCTTGGCGAAGGCCGCACCCCCCTGGATGCTCAGCATGGAGAGCAGCAGCGCCGGGACAGGGGGCAGGGAGGCGGGCAGGACGCGGCGCACGGGGGGCATTATGGCGCCCAAAGCCGGACTGCCCCACCCCGGCAGGGGCGAGAGCGGTTCGGCTGACAGCTAACGGCTGATCGCTGAGGGCTTTCCCCTCACGCCCACTTGATCAGCCCCGCCTCCAGCGGGTTGCTCAGGCCCTCGATCTCGGGGACCATGCGCACGCCGATGGAGTACAGCCCGCTGTCGTCGAGCGGCACCTGGGCGGTGAACCGGCCGCCCTCCTCGTGGGTCAGGGGCACGCGGGTGACGTGGTCGCCGCGCTTGAGGACCGCCTCGACCTGGAGTTCCTCGGGGCGGATTCCGGCGGGGTTGACGCTCGCGCGCACCTCGACCCGCTGGCCGGGGTGGGCCGTGGTGGGGAGGTTGGCGCTCGCTTGCAGGGTCGTGTACGGCCACTGCTGGCGCACCCAGGTCTTCCACGAGGCGATCTCGCGGGCACGCCTCCCCCCGTCGGCGGTGACCTCCGCGCCGCGCGCCGTGAGGGGCAGGTAGTACTTCCGGACATAGTCGATGACCTGGCGCTGCATCGAGAAGCGGGGGCTCACCGTCCGGATGGCGCGGCGCACCGTCCTCGCCCAGCCGCCGCGCTGACCGCCGCTGCCGTAGTACAGGGGCACGATCTCACTCTCCAGCGTGCTGTAGAGGCTGTAGGCGTCGGCGTCGTCCTGCACGCCCAGGTCGCTGTACTCGCGCTCCTCGCCGATGGGCCAGCCGTTCGTGCCGTCATAGCCCTCCCGCCACCAGCCGTCGAGGATGGAGAAGTTGGGGGAGCCGTTGAAGCTCGCCTTCATGCCGCTCGTGCCCGACGCCTCCAGCGGGCGGCGGGGGTTGTTGAGCCAGATGTCCACCCCCTGCACGAGCTGGCGGGCGACGCTCATGTCGTAGTTCTCCAGAATCACGACTCGGCCCCGGAACTCGGGCTCCTGGGAGACGCGGTAGATCTCCTGAATGAACGCCTTGCCGGGGTTGTCGGCGGGGTGCGCCTTGCCCGCGAACACGAACTGCACGGGGCGGTCGGGGTCGTTCACGATGCGGCTGAGGCGGGCCTTGTCGCGGAAGAGGAGCGTGGCGCGCTTGTAGGTGGCGAATCGGCGCGCGAACCCGATGGTCAGCGCATTCTCCGAGAGCACCGTGTCGGTGGCGGCCACGTCGGCGGCTGAGGCCCCGTTGCGGATCATCTGGGCCTTAAGGCTGCGACGGACGAAGGTGACCATCTCGCGCTTCATTTCGAGCTGCACGTCGGAGAGCTGGGTGTCCGATAGCTCCTCCACGGCCTCCCACATCGCCTCGTCCTCCAGCCGCTCGGTCCAGCCTTGCGGGAGCACCGTGCCCAGCAGGTCGCGCATGGCCTGGCTCGTGAAGGTGAGGTTGTGCGCCCCGTTCGTGACGTGGCCGATGGGCACCTCCTGTGCTTCGGCGCCCTCGTAGAGGAACTTCCACATGTCGCGGCTGACTTCGCCGTGGAGTTCGGAGACGCCGTTCGCCGCGCGGCTCATGTTCAGGGCAAAGACCGTCATGGAGAAGGTGGGCACCCAGTGGCCGTCCCAGAACTGCTCGTGGCGGGCCAGGGCGTAGAGGTCGTCGCGGCCGGTGCCCAGCAGGGCGGGCCATCCGCTGAGGTGGCGGTCCATCAGGTCGTAGGCGAAGGCGTCGTTCCCGGCGGCGACCGGGGTGTGGGTGGTAAAGAGGGTGCTGCTCGCCACCGCCTCCAGGGCGGCGCGGAAGTCCAGGCCCTGCCCCACGTACTCGCGGACGCGCTCCAGGCCCAGCAGGGCGGCGTGCCCCTCGTTCATGTGGTAGACCCCGGCGGGCACGTTCAGCAGCCGCAGCGCCCGGATGCCCGCCACGCCCAGCAGGACGTACTGCTGCACTCGCAGCTCCTGGTTGCCCCCGTACAGCCGGGCCGTCAGCTTGCGGTCGTCCTCGCTGTTCTCGGGCACGTTCGCGTCGAGGAGCAGCACCCTGATGCGCCCCACCGCGAGTTCCCACACCCGCACGTGGACGCTGCGGCTCCCGATGTACACGCTCACCCGGGCCTCTTCCCCCCCCGGCGTCAGCGCGGGCCGGATGGGCAGGGTGGTGAGGTCGAGTTCGTCGTACGCCTCCTCCTGCCAGCCGTCCTTGTTGAACATCTGCCGGAAGTACCCCTGGTGGAAGAGCATCCCCACCGCCGTGAAGGGCAGCCCCAGGTCGGAGGCACTCTTGCAGTGGTCACCAGCCAGCACGCCCAGGCCGCCGCTGTAGATCGGCAACGACTCGTGGAAGCCGTACTCCATGCTGAAATAGGCGACGGGCGCGAGGCCGGGGGCGTTCCGGCTCGCCCAGGTGTCCTTTTTCGTCATGTACGCGTCGAAGTCGGCCATCACCCGCCCGTAGCGCGCCAGGTAGTCGGGGTTGGCGGCGGCGTGCGTCAGCCTCTCCTGCGGGACTTCGAGCAGGGTGCGGACCGGGTTGTGCTGGAAGCGCTCCCAAACCTCGGGGTCGAGTTCCTGGTAGAGCGACTGGGCGTGCGGGGTCCAGGACCAGTACAGGTTGTAGGCGAGTTCCGACAGCCGCCCGATAGCCTCGGGCAGTTGCGGCAGCACGGTGACCTTGCCGATGACGTTCATACCCGCTGAGACTACACCATCACCTCCGCCGCGCTTTCCAGGCTCGGGAGTCGCTCTGCACGCGAAAAACGAAGTCTGTCCAGACAGGAACGGCGGGGGGTGGCTCCCCTCCCGCCCGGATCACCTCTCCATTAAGCTGCGCCCATGACGCAGACCTCACCGGCCTCTGACGACCCGCAGGCCCTGCTGCGCACGGAGGGGGAGCGGCTCGCGCGGCGCCTCACGCAGGCGCTCGGCGGCGGGGCGCAGGACGTGGCCCGCGCGCACCTGCTGGGGCTGAGCCTCGCCGTGAACCTCGTCAATGCCCTGCTGCCCACCATCGAACAGGTTTCACGCCACGCCGGGCGGCCCCTGCACGCGCACCTCAGCATCGACGGGCGGGGACGGGCGGTGGTGGAGACGGTGACCCTGGACGGGGAAAGGCACGCCCGGCTGCCCGTGGACGACCTGATCGAGTCGGCGCTGTACGTGGGCGGACGGCTCCACCCCACCGTCTCCGCCCACCTCTCCCAGGGGATGACGGGCAGCGAGGGGCAGGCCACCCGGGCCCTCGCCGCCTGCCTGAAGAGCGCGCCGGTGCTGGGGGCATTGCGGCGGCACCTGACGGCGTTGTTGAAGCGTTATTGAAGAAGGCGCCCTAGCTCCTCCCCTACCCCGGCTCGCGCAGGCGGCGCAACAGCCAGAAGCCGACCGCGTCCAGCGCCAGCAGGATCACCAGGGAACTCACGCCCGGTCCCCGCTCGCCGTGCCCGAATTCGAGCAGGATGCTGGCGACCCCCCCCAGGTTGAGGAACACGATCAGGACGGTGAGCAGGACGGGCAGCACCTCGCCTCACTCCTCCCGCAGCAGGGCGAGGAGTTCCGCGTGGACCCGCCCGTTCGTCGCCACGATCATGGGGGCGTAGGGGGTGGGCACGCCGTCCCGGCCCGTCACCGTGCCCCCCGCCTCCTCCAGGATCAGGCTTCCGGCGGCGCTGTCCCAGGGCTTGAGGCCGAATTCCCAGTAGGCGTCGATCCGTCCGCAGGCCACGTAGCACAGGTCGAGCGCGGCGGCCCCCGGACGGCGGACGGGCACCCCCAGCCTCAGCAATCGGGCGACGAGGGCGAGGTTGCCCTCCCCGCTCCCGTCGTAGGGGAAGCCGGTGGACACCAGGGCCGGGGTAGTCAGGGTGGGGGTGTCGCTCACGCGGATGAGTGAGCCGTTCAGGAAGGCCCCGCCGCCGCGCGTCGCCGTGAAGAGTTCGTCGCGGCCCTGGTCGAACACGGCGCCCACCACCCGCTCGCCGCGTTCCTCCAGCCCGACGCTCACGCACGAGAAGGGGAAGCCGTGCGCGTAGTTCACGGTGCCGTCGAGGGGATCGACCACCCAGCGGTAGGGCGCGTCCCCGCTGCCTCCCGCCAGGCCCTCCTCCTCGCCCAGGACGGCGTGGTCGGGGTACGTGCGGGCGATCACCTCGCGGATGGCGGCCTCCGACAGGGCGTCCACCTCGGTCACGAGGTCGCTGTAGGTGGACTTGCTGCGGATGTTCAGGGCCTTTCCGGCGTGGGCGCGGTGGATGGCCCCGGCGGTGCGGGCCGCCTCCACGGCGACGGTCAGGGCGGCGGCGAGGTCGGTCATCCCGGCGAGTGTAGGGGATAATGGCGGGGTGCCGCGCCGCTTTTTCCTGCCTGCCCTGCTGCTTCCCCTCATCCTCGGCGGGTGTACTCCCCCCGGCGGCGTGCGCGAGCTGAACTTCCGGGCGGGTCCGGCGGGGGGCGAGCCCAGTGCCGCGCGCCTGCTCACCGATCAGGTCGTGCCCGAGGGTCGGCTCGTCAGCGTGGCCGAGGCCCTCGACTGGGCGCCGGAAGGCAGCCTGATCCTCGTCTGCGGGAGGCGCTGGCGGCCCGCGAGCCCCTGGGGCGTCTGCCCGCACGTCTCGCGCAAGGTGGCGCCGGGGTTCCTCACCGAGGCGCCCGGCCTCTTCGCGGGCGGCCTGCTGAACGGCGGCCCGCAGACCGTCCCCCAGACCCGGCTCGCCTCGCGGGACGCCGTGATCGTGCTCGACGTGGGGGTGCGCCCCGAGCAGATGCCCGCTCTGCGCGCCGAGGCCGCCTGGCTTGACGGCCTGGCGTACCGGGTGGGCGGCGGGGATGACCCCGACCCCCGCGATGGGCTCGACTGCTCGACCTACCAGAACGCCCTTCAGCGCGCGGTGGGGCTGCCGAACGCCATCCCGAAGCACGGGGCGTGGAACCTGTACCTGCCGCAGGACGCCCTGACCGTGCCAGGCGTGCGGGTGCTGTGGGTGGGGGTGCGGGGCAAGGGCTAAAGAGCGGCGCGGCGGGCCTGAACCTCGTGTGCGGCGCGGTCGGCTCCAGCCGACTCGAAGGCGGCGTGGGCGAGGTCGTACTCGCTCCGGGCGGTGGCAGGATCACCCGTCTGCGCCGCGAAGTCGCCCAGGGCTCGGTGGACGCAGGCCGTCGTCACGAGGTCGTCGGCGGTCCGGGCGTCGTTCAGCGCGGCGCAGAGGGCTGAGCGCGCGGCCTCGATTTCCCCGAGCGCGAGTCGGTTTACGCCGACCTCGTAGCCGTTCACGGCCCGCTCGAAGGCGCGGTCGCCGGGGAGAACGTCGATCAAGGCGCGCTCCTCCATGAAGAGCTGGAGGGCCCTCTGGTGATCCCCGGCCAGCCGCTCCACCATGCCCTGCTGATGGACGAAAATGTGCTCTTTCGGCTGACCCGCGTAAGCATGGCGCAACCTCGCGTACACCGCCCGCGCCTCGCCCAGCAGGCCCTCGTGAGCGAGGATGTACCCGAGAGTGTGCTGCCCGTCGTCGGAAGCGAGCAGCGCGGGGTCAGTCTCCAGCAGGGCCCGCGCCTCCCCGTTCCGCCCCTCGTTGATGGTCGCCCAGACCTGTTCCAGCATGGCCCGAGGATAGGCCCGTGCCGGGTGCTACGCTGCCCGCCGTGATCGACCGTTACCTGACCCCCGAAATGCGGGCCCTGTGGAGCGAGGCGAGCCGGTACCGCGCCTGGCTGCGGGTGGAACTCGCCGCCATGCAGGCCCAGGCCGCCCACGGCGAGGTGCCCCGGGAGGCCTTCGAGGCGCTGACGGCCCGCGCGGCAGCCGACCCCCTCGATGACGCCTTCGCCGTGCGCGTCGCCGAGATCGAGGCGGTCACCCGGCACGACATCGTGGCCTTCACCCGGGCACTCACCGAGCGGTACGGCGAGGAGGCCCGCTTCATCCACCACGGCCTGACGAGCACGGATGTGGTGGACACGGCACAGAACCTCCTGCTGGACGAGGCGCTGGGGCTGATCGAGTCGGACGTGCGGGCATTGCGCGAGGTCTGCCGCAACCAGGCCATCAATCACAAGCACACACCCGTCGTGGGCCGCACCCACGGCATCCACGCCGAGCCCATGACCTTCGGCCTGAAGTTCCTGAACTGGATGGCGACGCTCGACCGTGACCTGGAGCGGCTGGCGGCCGCGAGAAAGCGGGTGCAGGTCGTCATGCTCTCGGGCTCGGTGGGCACGTACGCGCACGTCTCCCCGCAGATCGAGGAGGCGGTCGCCGCCGCGTGGGGCTGGCAGGCGGCACCCGTCACCAACCAGACGCTCGCGCGGGACCGCCACGTCGAGGTCCTGAGTGCCCTCGCCATCCTGGGCACCACGCTGGAAAGGGTCGCCGTCGAGATTCGCCACCTCCAGCGGTCCGAGGTGCGCGAGGCGATGGAGCCCTTCGGCAAGGGGCAGACGGGCAGTTCCTCCATGCCGCACAAGAAAAACCCCATCCTGACCGAGAACGTGACCGGCCTCGCCCGGCTGCTGCGCGGCTACCTCGTGACCGGGCTGGAGAACGTCGCCCTGTGGCACGAGCGCGACATCAGCCACTCCAGCGCCGAGCGGGTCATCCTCCCCGACGCCACGGCTGCGGCGAGCTACGCCACCCGGCGCCTGACGGGCGTGCTGAAGGGGCTCGTGGTCTTCCCCGAGCGGATGCTGCGGAACCTGAACGACCTCGGCGGCCTGGTGTTCAGCCAGCGGGTGCTGCACGCCCTGATCGACGAGAAGGGCATGAGCCGCGAGGCCGCCTACGACCTCGTGCAGCGCCACGCCCTGAGAAGCTGGGAGACGGGCGAGGGCCTGCGCGACTTGCTGCGGAGTGACCCCGAGAACCCGCTGAGCGAGGCGGAACTGGGCGCCGCCTTCGACCTGGGGTGGTATCTGCGGCACGTGGGGGAGATTTACGGGCGGTTCGGGCTGTAGGGGCGGGAATGGATGCTTGATCCCGAAACGCCCTCAGAGGGGTGGCCGCAGAGTACGCCACGCCGGAGGCACGTCCCCGACGAAAAAGCGCAGGAGTTCCAGCAGTCGGCCCACGGGCGGGGCGCTCCAGGTGCGTTCGGTTGAACGCTCACGCCGCAGGGCGTGTACAGCCCACCCGAGGTGGTACCAGAGGACGCGCACCTCACTCACCTCCGCTTCCACCCCCGGACGGAGTTCCCGGTAGCCCTCCAGGGCGAAGGGGACGGCCCGGAGCGGCAACAACGCGAACTCTGAGGCCGGGTCGGCCCATGCCGCATCTCCCCAGTCCAGGAGGGCGCGGTACAGCCCTGAACGCTCACTCACGAGCACATTGGTCGGTCGGGCGTCTCCATGAACGACCCGCCACACGAGGGGCTGGGCTGTCTGCGGTGCCAGGCGGTCCAGCCACGCGCCCAGCCACTCGGCCATCTCGGACGGCAGGTAGCCCTCCTCAGCCAGGGCTTCCAATCCCACGCGGGGGTCAGGATGCTCGTCGCGCGGCAGCAGCGCCAGCCCATCATGCTCGTGTGCCGCGCGGAGGTGCCAGCGCGCCAGGTCTCGTCCCAATTCACGGTAGGTGTCGGGGAGTTCTCCCGGGGGCCGCCCAAGCTGCCCAAGATTGACCCCATGAACGCGTTCGAGCAGCATATATGGCTTGCCGGGTGCCCAGGGCAGCGTGCCGAAAGCCAACAGCGCCGGGGTCCGCACGCCCGCCTGCCGTGCCAGGGAGATGACAAGCCGTTCCCGCTCAAAGCTCGCGCTGTGTTCCAGATCGGCGCGGGGAACACGCAGCACGACTTCGGGGTTCAAGAGGTAGACCGTGCTGGCACCTCCAGACAGGGGCGAAGAAACGGGCGGCGCGAAAGCCACACCATGACGTTCAGCCAGAACACGCACCTGGGCTGGAGTCAGAGGAGATTGAATGGGGGCGGCCACAGGGTTCACTGTAGCGAGGGGAAACCCCTGCACCTCATCTCTGACACCCCCGCCTTCTGCGTCCCTCAACCCCTATCCTCTCCCTATGGGCTTCCTGATTCGACTGCTCGTGAACGCGCTGGCGCTGTACCTCGTGACGCGGGTGTACGCGGGCGTGACGTTCGCGCCGGGGGCGGGCGCGGGTGCTGTCATCCTCGCCGCCCTCGTGCTGGGCATCGTGAACGCGCTCATCCGGCCCGTGCTGCTGCTGCTGAGCCTGCCGGTCAACCTCCTCACGCTGGGGCTGTTCACGCTGGTGGTGAACGGGGTGGTGCTGTGGATCGTGGCGGCGGTGACGGCGCTGAACGTGGCGGGCCTCGGGGCCGCGATCATCGGGGCGCTGATCCTGACGGTGATCTCGTGGGTGCTCGACGCCGTGGTGAACGCGCTGGGGCTGGACGGGGGCCGGGATTGACCTCCCGCCGGACGCTCAGCCTCGTCACCACTCCTGGGGAACTGCGCGCCGCCCTGGCGAACACGGGCACGGTCGGCCTCGTTCCCACGATGGGCTACCTGCACGAGGGGCACGCCCGGTTGATCGAGCGGGCGCGGGCCCAGAACGACACGGTCGTCGTGAGCGTCTTCGTCAATCCCCGGCAGTTCAGGCCCCGCGAGGACCTGAGCCGCTACCCGCGCGACCTGAAGCGCGACCTGCGGGTGGCGGGCGCGGCGGGGGCGGACGTGCTCTTCCACCCGGGCGTGGAGGTGATGTACCCACCGGGCTACGCCACGACCGTCTCGGTGAGCGGCGTGTCCGGGCCGCTGGAGGGGGCGTCGCGGCCCGGGCACTTCGACGGAGTGGCGACCGTGGTCCTCAAGCTGCTGGGCCTCGTGGGGCCGAATCGGGCGTATTTCGGGGAGAAGGACTGGCAGCAACTCGCGGTCGTCCGGCGGATGGTCCGGGACCTGAACGTCCCCGTGGAGATCGTCGGCGTGCCCACCGTGCGTGAAGAGTCGGGGCTGGCGCTGAGCAGCCGCAACAGCTACCTGACGCCGGGGCAGCGGGAGCGGGCCACTGTCCTCTCGCGGGCGCTGCGGGCGGTGCAGGCGGCGGCGGCGGGCGGGGAGCGCGACACGGCCCGGCTGCGGCAGGCGGGGCTGGACGTGCTCGCCCGGGAACCCGAGGTGACGCTCGACTACCTGGCGGTCGTGGACGGTGACATGGCGGAAAGAGAGCGTGTGGAGAATGATCCCATGACCCGCGTTCTGGTGGCCGCCCGGATGTTCGGCGTGAGGCTCATCGACAACCTGCCCCTCTGGCCGGACGCCTCCCGGCCGGGCGGGGAGGGCGCGTGACGCTCGAAGACCTCCTGCGCGAGATGGTCACCCGGCGGGTGTCGGACGTGCACCTCCAGGTCGGGAGCCCGCCGATGGGCCGGGTGGACGGGGCACTCGTGCCTTTCGGCGCGCAGCCGCTCACCCCGGTGGACACCCGCGCGCTCGCGCAGGCCCTCCTGACGCCCGAGCAGTGGGACGACTTCGAGTACCGCAACGAGGTGGACCTCGCGTACAGCGTCTCCGGCCTCGCGCGCTTCCGCTGCAACGTGTTCCGGCAGCGCGGGGTGGTCGGCGTAGTCATGCGGATCGTAGCGGACACCGTGCCCGGCTTCGAGGCCCTGGGCCTGCCCGTCGAGGTCATGTACGGCTTCGCGGCGGCGCCCCGGGGCCTGATCCTGGTCACCGGCCCCACCGGGAGCGGCAAGACGACCACGCTCGCCTCCCTGATCGACCACATCAACCGCACGTACGCGTACAACATTATCACCCTCGAAGACCCCATCGAGATCCTGCACCGCAACCGCAAGAGCCTGGTGGTGCAGCGCGAGATCGGGGCGGACACGCGCGACTTCCGCACGGCCCTCAAGTACGCCCTGCGGCAGGACCCCGACGTCATCATGATCGGCGAGATGCGCGACAAGGAGACGGTGGAGGCGGCCCTCACCGCCGCGCAGACCGGGCACCTCGTCCTGAGCACCCTGCACACGCAAGACGCCGTGCGGTCGGTCAACCGCATCATCGACCTCTTCGCCCCCTACGAACGCACCCAGATTCGCCTGCTGCTCGCCGAGTCGCTCGTCGGCATCGTGAGCCAGCGGCTGCTCAAACGGGCGGACGGCCTGGGGCGCGTGCTCGGCACCGAGGTGCTGCTTGCCACGCCCCTCGTGCGCGAGTACGTCAAGGACGAGGAGAAGACCCCGCTGATCAAGGACGCGATGATCGAGGACAACATCCGGGGGATGCAGACCTTCGACCAGCACCTCGTGGGGCTCTACCACCACCACCTGATCACGATGCAAGAAGCCCTCGACGCCGCCACCAGCCCCCACGAGTTCCGGCTGATGGTCAATCAGGCGGGCATCGCGTACTGAACGGCGGGGTCCGGGCGCGGGGTATCCTCGGCCATGACACCCGCGAACGCCCAACGGCGCGCCGTCCTCCTCCTGACCGCCGGGCTTCTCACCCTGGTTCTCTCCCTGGTCCTCGGCACCTTCTGGAAGGCTGACGCGGCGGCGGGCTTTCTGCTGGGCCTCGCCGTGGTGTGCCTCATCGCGGGCCTGATCCTCGTGGCCCGGGGAGGTGGGTGGCGAACGGGAGCATGAGTGCCCCTCCCCCCTGCCCTATACTGGGCCGCCATGACCAAACAGCGCATCCCCATGACGCAGCGCGGCTACGACAAGCTGGTCGAGACGCTGGACCACCTCAAGACCACCCGGCGCGAGCAGATCAGCGAGTACATGGGTTCGGCCATCGCCGACGGCGACCTGCGCGAGAGTGCCGCTTATGACGAGGCGCGGATGCAGCAGAGCGAGAACGAGGCGCGCATCGTGGAGATCGAGGACCAGCTCGAACGGGCCCAGATCGTCGCCGAGGACGCGGCGGGCGGCGCGGGCCTGGGCGCGAGGGTGCGTGTGCGCGACGAGAAGGGCGTCGAGCGCCAGTTCGAACTCGTGGGCACCTACGAGGTGGACGTGCTCAAGAACCGCATCAGCGACGCCAGCCCTATCGGCAAGGCGTTGAGCGGCAAGCGACCCGGGCAGACGGTGACCGTGCCCCTGCCCAGGGGGACCGCCAGGTTCGAGGTGCTCGAAGTCACCTACGACTGAGCCCCGGAGAGGTGCGGGGGACGGGACCCGGGAACGGCCCGTCCTCCCGTCTTTCCTCTTGTTTCAGAAAGCCCCGGCCCGCCGGAAATGGTCCTGCCCGCCCGGTGGGAACGGATACAATACAGCGGCTTTCTGGAATCACTTCCACTCTATCCCCCGCTCTCACCCAACGGAGGACTTCTCATGACGATCAAACGCTCCAGCGGCGTGCTGCTCCATCCCACCAGCCTGCCCGGCCCCTACGGCATCGGGGAACTCGGCGCCCACGCCCGGAAGTTCGTGGACTGGCTGGCGGGGGCGCGGCAGCACTACTGGCAGGTCATGCCGCTCGGGCCGACCGGGTACGGGGACAGCCCCTACCAGGCCTTCAGCGCCTTCGCCGGGAACCCGTACCTGATCGACCTCACCACCCTGCGAGAGGAGGGCTTGCTCCAAGCGAGCGACTTCACGGAGCTGCCGGGCTTCGACGAGAATCGGGTGGACTTCGGTTTGCAATACGTGTGGCGCAATCAGATGCTGGAGCGGGCCTACGCGCATTACGCCTCGGGCGGGGCGCCGAACCTCAAGGCCGACTTCGAGACCTTTGGGCAGGAGGAAGCCGCGTGGCTCGACGACTACGCTCTGTTCATGGCGCTCAAGGACGCGCACGGCGGTCTGCCGTGGAACGCCTGGGAGCCCGACACGCGCGACCGTGAGCCGGGGGCAATGGCCACCGCCCGCCGGGAACTCGCCCCCGCCATCGAGCGGGTGAAGTTCATCCAGTTCCTGTTCTTCCGGCAGTGGAGGGCCCTGCGGGAGTACGCACGGGAGCGCGGGGTCGGCATCATCGGGGACATCCCGATCTTCGTGGCGATGGATTCGAGCGACGCCTGGGCGAACCGGGAGGGGTTCTTCTTCGACGACCGGGGGCAGCCGACCGTGGTGGCGGGCGTGCCACCGGATTACTTCAGCGAGACGGGGCAGCTCTGGGGCAATCCGCTCTACCGCTGGGACGTGATGCGGCAAGACGGGTTCCGGTGGTGGATCGAGCGGTTCCGGGGCAGCTTGAGGCTCTACGACCTGATCCGGGTGGACCACTTCCGGGGCTTCGCCGGGTACTGGGAGATTCCCTTCCCCGCCGAGACGGCGATCCACGGGCGCTGGGTGCCCGCGCTGGGCTACGAGATGCTCGCCGCCGTGAAGGAGGCGCTGGGTGACGTGCCCATCATCGCCGAGGACCTGGGCGTGATCACCCCCGACGTGGAGCGGCTGCGCGACGACTTCGGGCTGCCGGGGATGGCGGTGCTGCAATTCGCCTTCGGGGGCGGCGACTTCAGCGTGAACGCCTTCCTGCCGGGGAACCTGCGGGAGAATCAGGTCGTCTACAGCGGCACCCACGACAACGACACCTCACGCGGGTGGTGGCGGAGCGCCGCCGAGAGCGAGCGGCACAACTTCCGCGTGTACTCTCACAGCGACCCCACCGAGGAGACGTTCGCCTGGCAACTCGTCCGCATGGCCTTCGAGAGCCGCGCCAACCTCGCCGTCGTGCCGCTGCAAGACCTCCTCAACCTGGGGAGCGAGGACAGGATGAACCTCCCGGGTTCGACGGGCCCCCAGAACTGGACCTGGCGTTACCGGGAGGGAGACCTGACGCATGAACTGGCCCAGCGGCTCCGCGAGCTGACGGAGGCGACGGGGCGGGCGTAGAGGAGTGTTGCGAGGAGTGGGAGCGAGGGCGAAAGCTTTGGCTCCCGCTTCCCTTTTTCCCACTTCCCACGCCCCGCGACCCACTACCCTGTCTTCCATGAAGCTCTATACGAAGACGGGCGACGACGGCTCCACCGGGCTCTACGGCCCCGAGCGGGTGAGCAAGACGCACGTCCGGGTCGAGGCGTACGGCACGGTGGACGAGCTGAACAGCGTGGTGGGCCTGGCGCGGGCGCACAACATGGGGAGCGGGCAGCCCGACGCCACCCTCGACGCTGACCTCGAATACCTCCAGAATGCGCTGTTCGACGTGGGCGCCGACCTCGCCACCCGGCAGGGAAGCGTCTCGGCGAGCAAGATCAGCCGCATGGACGCCGAGGACGCCGCCTTCCTGGAGGCGATGATCGACCGCTACCAGGAGGTCGCGCCCGTCTTCAAGGGCTTCGTCCACCCGGGAGGAACCGCCACGGCCGCCGCCCTCCATGTCGCCCGAACGGTCGCCCGGCGCGCCGAACGTGTGGCGATTGGGCTCGCGGGGGTCGAGGAGGTCAACCCCCACGTCCTCGTCTACCTCAACCGCATCTCCGACCTGCTGTTCGTGATGGCCCGCGCGGCGAACCAGACGGCGGGACTGGAGGAGCACGCCTGGACGGTGAAGGGGCGGCGGTAGCGGGAAGAGTCGAGTTCAGACCCTCGCAGAGAGCTGACAGCCTCCTGACAGCGGCATCGAGGGTTCGGGGCGCAGTCAAGGCACTCACTTCACAGCAAAAGCGAACAAGTGCTGTGGTTGAAGGACCCGACTGCCGCTCCGGTGGGTTTCCAGGCACAACACAACGTCTCCTTCCGGCCTGTGACACTGACGAGTGCCCGTCCCTCTCGGTGAGTTGCCAACAGTAATCACGTTCAGCCTGGAGGTCGTCTGAATGGGTTGGTTGAAAAATGCCCTGGTTTGCGGCGCAAAGACTTCTCCGAAGCACGACTCCGTGATCTGGCGGCCCTCAAAAGGAAGACCCTGCAAAGGAATGCACTCGACGTTCTTCGCTTGATATTCGCTCAGTCGCGCCTACATCTGCCGTTGCTCAGGCGAGCCTGGCGTGAGGTTACGCGTCTCCTTGAACCGACTGTCTTTACACCCCAACAGGATCGCACTTAACAGAAGGCAACCCATCAGTTTATGTATGCCGGAGTCCACTCCCTACTCCGCGTGCACGAAGTCCAGAATTGCCCGCGCAATCGCCGTCGCCACCCGGTCGCGGTAGGCGGGCTGGGCGAGGCGGGGGCCCTCGACGGGGCTGGAGCCGAAGCCGATCTCGATGAGGACGGCGGCGGTGGTGGGGTTGCGGATGACGTAGAAGGCGTCGGTCTGCACGCCCCGGTTCTGGGCGCCCGTGGCGGCGATCAGCCGGGACTGGACCTTCTGAGCAAGCTGGCGGGAAAAAGACATCTTCGCCTGGGCCAGGAGGTCGCCGAGGAGGTTCTGGGCGTTGTTCGCGGCGCGGCGGGTGAGTTCCTGGCCGAGGCTGCCGCCGCCGTTCTCCCGCACCGCGAGGCTGCGGTTCTGGCCCGCGAGCGGCTGGCCGAAGTAGTACGTCTCGATGCCCTGCCCGGCGGGGTTGGTGGAGGCGTTCACGTGGATGCTCACGAAGGCGCTGGTCTTGGCGTTGGTGGCGAGGCGTGAACGCAGGTTGAGGTCATCGGCCTTGTTCGCGCTGAGGTGCTTGTTGCTCTCGCGGCTCATCACGACCTCGACGCCGTGCCGCCGCAACTCGTCGCGCACCCGGCGGGCCACGTCGAGGGTGACCTCCGCCTCGGTGACCCAGCGGCTGCGCATCCCCTGGTCGATGCCGCCGTGCCCGGCGTCGAGCACGACCACGGGCCGGAGGGGACGGGCCGTGCCCGCCGGGCGCGTGACGGCGGCGGGGGACCGGGCGGGCGGGGCGGAAGAGCGGGCCGCCGCCCCCGTGGGCACGTCGATCACCAGCCGGGGGGGCTGTCCACTTTTGGCAGGCAGGACGGTCGCCGTCGCCTTTCCCCGGCCGGGGGCGAGGGTGAGCGTGACGGTCTTGCCCGCGACCGCAAAGCCGGTCACGCCGGGCGCGCTCAGGCGGCCCCGGGCGGCGGCGAGGGGCACGCTGAGCTTCACGGTCACCCGCCCGCCCGCGACCCGGGTGCTGGCGGAGGGGGTGCCCGAGGAGGCGGGGCGGGGCAGGTCGAACACCAACCGCGTGTAGCCCGGGTGGGTGCCCACGCGCGGCGCGGCGACCGCCGAGGACAGGGCGAGCGACAGGAGAAGGAAAAGGCGCTTCACAGCGCAGGGAGTGTACCCCGCCGCGCCCCGGGGGCGCACGAGAAGGGACGAGCCGGGGCGCGGTCCTCGCTCCTTCCCGGGCTGAAGCGGGGCTGACGGACCCGCTCACCGGGCTCAGGGGCCGGACGCTAGGGTGGGGCGCATGAAGCGCTTTCTCCTTCCCCTGCTCGCCGCGCTGACCCTCGGGGCGGGCGGGGCCGTCACGTTCGGCGGGCTGAACGTGACCCCCCGGGGGCCGCAGAAGCTCAACCTCCAGACGGGTGCCACCGAGTTGCCTCAGGGGGGCACCGCCACCGACGCCCGAACGGGGCTGAGGCTGAGCGCCGGGCGGATGGAACTGCAACCCGGCGAGCGCCTGACCGCCCGGGAGGCGACGGTCACGACCCGGCAGGGCGGCACCCTACGGGCTCAGAGCGTGGCTTACGACCTGAGGAGCGGCACGGTGACGGCCTCGGGCGGGGTGACCTACACGGACGCTCGGCTCAGGGACCTGAGGGCCGACCGCCTCGTCCTGCACGTGAAGACGGGCTTCGTGAGCGCGCTCGGCGCCGTGCAGTCCCAGACCCCGCCGCTCAGCGCCGCCGCCCTGGCCTTCGACGCGAGCACGTCCCAGGCCGTGCTGGCGGGTCCGTACCGGGTGAGCACGGGAGGCCTCCAGGCCGGGCCCGGCGGACGCCTGCTGCTCGTCTTCGGTGGCAACCGTCTCCTGCGCGTCACGCCGAACCCCGACGCGGTGACCGTCACCCGTTTCGCCCCCTACCTGAAATGACTGGTGGGATTGGCTTCCGTGGGGTCGGTGGCCGCGCGTCCCCTTTTCTGATCGAAACATCAGGAACGTGAAGTTTTCGATTTCATTAAGGCTGAGTCGTCTGTATCCTCCTCAAGTTTTATGACGTCAAATCAATTCCGCAACCTCCGCCCCCTCGGGCTCGCCCTCGCACTCGGTCTGCCGCCGCTTTTCACGGCCTGCGGCAGCGCACGCGCGCCCGTCACCACGGCGGCGGTCGAGTCGCTGGCGCTGCCGACGGCCGGACAGACCTACACCATCTCGAACCTGTGCTCGGGCAAGAACCTTGACGTGCAGGGGGGATCGGTGACGAACGGGGCGGCCATCGTCCAGCAGGCGCCCTCGGGCGCGGCCAGCCAGCAGTGGAGCCTCCAGGCGACCGACGGCGGCTACTACAAAGTCCTGGCCCGGCACAGCGGCAAGGGCATCGACGTGTCGAACGCCGCCACCTCCGCCGGGAGTCCTGTCGCCCAGTGGGACGCCTGGGGCGGCACCAACCAGCAGTGGCGGTTCGAGGACGTGGGGAACGGCGCCTACGAGATCGCTCCCCGCCACGCCCCCGGGCTGCGACTGGACGTGCGCGGGGCCTCGACCGCCGACGGCGCCGCCATTCAGGTCTACGGCGACAACAACACCTGTGCCCAGCGGTGGAAACTGAACCCCGCGCAGGCCGTCTCCGCCCCGACGACCACGGCCCCTGCCCCGGCTCCCGCCCCCGCCCCCACGGTCGCGCCCACCGTGACCCGGCGCGTGATGCCCCTCGGGGACTCCATCACCGACGGGTACAACATCCCGGGGGGCTACCGCATCGCGCTGCTGCCCAGGCTCGCGGCGGCGGGGCTGCCCACGGACTTCGTCGGCTCGGCGCGAAACGGCCCCTCGGCCCTCGCCGACCGTGACCACGAGGGGCACTCCGGGTGGCGCATCGACGAGATCGCGGCCCAGGTGGACGGCTGGCTCGACCGGACGCAGCCGGACGTCGTGCTGCTCATGATCGGCACGAACGACATGATCCAGGGCTACAACCTCAGCGGCGCTCCCGCCCGGCTGGGCGCCCTGCTCGACCGCATCGCCGCCCGGCGGCCCTCCGCCACCGTCGTCGTCGCCTCCATCACGCCCCTGAGGGACGGAACGCACGACGCCCGCGCCCGAGCCTTCAACGCGGCCCTCCCGGGGCTGGTGAGCACCCGCGCCTCCCAGGGGAAGAAGGTGCGCTTCGTGGACGCCTACTCCCGGCTCGGCCTCGGCGACCTCGCGGACGGGGTTCACCCCAACAGCGCCGGGTACGCCAAGCTGGCGGAGATGTGGCTGGGCGCCCTGCGCGGCCTCTGAGCCAAAGGTCCCCGTCACGACGAAGGGCGCCCAACGACCGGGCGCCCTTCGTCTGTTCGCCTCCCGCCGTGAACGCGGGGAGCCCTGGGAGCGTGTTGAAATGCGCGGAGCTGGACCATTCCCCACCCTCTCTACAAGGGAACTCTCAGGGCTGCACAGCCGAGGAGCAAATACCGCCCCGGCACCAAAGGCATGAGGAATGCCGCTCCCCCTCCCAGGTAGGCGTTGAGAGGCCCGGGTCTGCCCGCGCTGGATGAGCCGGGCAAAGGGACGACGTCCCCGTGGTCCTCACGCGCCTCCCGGAGCCAGGCGTGGCCCCATGATGCCCCCGCCTGAAAAGGACACGTTCCCCCCAGCCCTGTCGTATCTTCTCGATGTGCGGTCATATGACGGACGGGGCGCCAGCCGACGCTGGCTGCTCGCCTGTCTGTGCCTGCTTGCCTCGCTGGTGTACCTCGGCCGCGCCAGCGGACCCTCCAACCCGGCCCCCTTCTCCACCGTTCAGGGCCGTGCGGTGGAGACTCGGGCCACGCCGCAAGCCCACCTCGTTCCCGAGCGGAACTTCCGTGCCCCAGACGAGATGGACGGCAGGGCCACGGCGGATAAGGCGGAGGGCCACCGCTCATCCCCGGAGCACCGCGCTTCCGAACGGTTGGGCGCCGCCCCCAATGCCCCGCCTGCCGGACACCCTCACGCGGCCCATTGCCCCTTCTGCTTCACCTCGGCCTTCGCCCTGGAAGCGGACGGGGCATTTCTGGTGACCGTCGGCCGCTGGCGGCCCGTCCGGCTCCCTGCCGCCGCCGTCCGGCCGTCCCTCGCCGTGTTGCGACACGCCGACCCGCGCGCCCCACCCGCACGGCAGGGCTGAATCCGGCTCGCCCCAGCGGCACCGGCCGACCACCCTTCGGTTCCCCGGACGTCCGAGCCGGGCGGCCCGGCTGGCTCCTCGGTCTATCCCTGGCCGTCCACCCCGGCGGGGGCGCCTTGACCTGACCGGCGCCCGGTCCATATGGGCGCGGTGGCCGACCGGCCCTCCCTGAACCTCGCCGGAGCCTTCAGCCCTGTGAACGCCCCACGGGCCGCCGGGATGAACAGACCCGGCCGAGAACCTGACCTCTCTTCCCACTCCTGGAGCCCCTATGACCTCCCTGACCCGCACGCTGGCCCTCGTCACCGCCCTGCTCCTCCCCGTCGCCGCCGCGCACGCCACCGTCCGCACCGAGACGGGGCGGACCGAGAGCAAGGTGGGCGCCTCCGAGACGTACCGCCTGGGCGTCCCCACCGAGAAGGACGTCAGCACCACCGGGGTTCGCCTCGTCGTTCCGGCGGGGGTGGCGATCACCCGCTTTCAGGTCATGCCCGGCTTCGTGCGGACGGTGAAGACGAACGCCGACGGCTTGGTGACCGAGGTGACTTGGCGGGGCCGGATCGCGCCGCAGGAGTACGCCCGCTTCTTCTTCCAGGCGCGCAACCCGGAGCAGGCGGGCACCCTGAGCTGGAAGGTGTACCAGACCTACGCCGACGGCTCGGTCGTCGCCTGGGACGACACCGACCCCGAGAAGACGCCCGCCAGCAAGACCACCGTCAAGTAACCTTGCTCCCGTCCGGGGAGGTAGTTTTCTCCGCCTCCCGAGAGGTTCCACATGAACAGACTCCTCCCCCTCGCCCTCCTGGGCACCCTCGGCCTGGCCCTCGCCCACACCGAGGTGACCTCCGTCACCCCCGGCCCGCAGGCGGCCGTGGCCGCCCCCAGGAGCGTGCTCCTCAGGTTCAGCGAGCCCATCGAGCTGCGCTTCAGCACCTTCCGGGTGATGACCCTTCCCACGGGCAAGACGCCCGAGGCCGCCGCGAAGCTGGCGCTGGCCCTGGGGGCCGACGCGCCGGAGCTGGCGAACACGCCGTTCACGGCCAGGAGCCTGGCCGCGCAGCTCGCCCTCCCCCTCAAGCCCGGGCTGAAGTCCGGGACCTACGTGGTCGCGTGGAAGATTCTCTCCGACGACGGTCACCCCGTCACCGGCCAGAGCGTCTTCCGCGTGCGGTAGCGGGGCCCCGCGCCGTGTCCTGCTCCTGCTGCCACGCCCGGGCCCGGGGCCTCAAAGGTCCCCCGGAGAGGTCGTGTCCCCGGGGACGCGCGGTCCGCCGGGCGGTCAGCACGTGACGGCGGCCCTCGCCAGCTTCCTCGTGTTCGTGGGCTTCGCGGGGCTGTTCGGGGGTGCCGTGGCCCGGCGCCGCCTGGCCGGGGTGACCGTGCCGGGTGGCTGGCCGCTGTGGTGGGGCGTCGGCGCGGGGCTGATCCTGGCGGGCGTGGTCCTGGGGGTCGGCACCACCCTGGCCGTGCTGGGCTTCACCGCCCCCGGGGACGTGCTGGCCTACCTGACGGCCACGGGGCCGGGCCGGGCCGCGCTGACTACGCTGCTCGGCACGGCGCTCCTGCTGGCGGCCGGGGTCGGGGGCTGGCCCGAACGGCCGTCGCTGGGCGTGACCGGGCTGGGCGCCGCCATCACGGTCTGGGGCATCGCCGGGCAGGGGCACGGGGCCGACCACGGCCTGCTCGTGCGGCTGGCCCACGCCCTGCACACCGGGGCGATGGCGCTGTGGGTGGGAGGGGTGGCCGCGCTGTGGGGCGGGCGGCTCCGCGACTGGCCGGGGGCCGCCCGCGCCTTCACCCCCCTGGCCGTGGTCGGCGTCGTCATGCTCACCGTGAGCGGCCTGTGCATGGGCCTGGAGCACGCCGGGCCGATCAGTCAGTGGCCGAGGGAACCCTACGGCCGGTTGGTGCTCGTCAAGGTGGCCGTGTCCGCCGCCGCCCTCTACGCCGCAACGCGGGTCCGCCGGCACCTGAGTCGGCGGGAGCGGCCCCGGGGGGAGTTGCTGCTGGAACTCACGCTGCTCGTGCTGGTCCTGGGCCTGACGGCGGTGCTGGTGAACAGCGATCCCGGCCAGCACGGGGAGACCGGGACCAGCCGCCGAGCGTCTCCCCTGGTGGCCTCGCCAGCCCTGGAGGCACGACATCCGGCTCCCCTTAAAAATCTGCTCGTCCGCCGACCCTGACCCTCACCCGGGGGACAGGCTGAGAAGGGCGCGGTAGACGGGGAGAATTTCGAGCGTGGGTCGCCGTGCCTCACCGCGAATCGTCTGCTTGTGCCGGAGCGCCGCCCGCATCTCCCCCTGACCGTCAGGACGACGAGGATCAGGGGCGCGACGAGCAGGCCGAGCGGGGCGGAGACGACGTGCCGCCTCGGCGCGGTGGTGGCGGACCGCACCACCGCGACCCCGGTGGGCCGCCCAAGACCGGCGGGGGTCGTCGGGCTCCGGGCCTCCGCCGTGGTGGGGAAGTGCTCCCGCGCGCTGCTCGCCGACCGGTTCAGCGCGCGTTCAGCCTTCGCCCGCTACAGTACCGGCATGTCCACCCCCCGGCCACGCGTGCTGATCGTGGAGGACGATCCCGGCATCCGCGATCTGCTCGAACTCGGCTTCCGGTACGAGGGCTACGACGTGGCGTGCGCGGCGAGCGGCTCCGAGGCCCTGAGCCTGTTCTCGGCGACCTCGCCGCACGCCGTCATCCTCGACCTCGGCCTGCCGGGCCTGGACGGCGGCGCCGTGCTGCGGGCCGTCCGCGCCCAGGGCGGCACGCCGGTCCTGATCCTCACCGCCCGCGACGCGGTGGCCGAGCGGATCGCGCACCTCCAGGGGGGGGCGGACGACTACGTGGTCAAGCCCTTCGTCTTCGGCGAGCTGGCCGCCCGGGTGCAGGCGGTGTTGCGCCGCACCCAGCCGCAGCTCGGCCGGGAGTGGCGGTACGCGGACCTGTGCCTCGACACCCAGCTCCGCGAGGCCTCGCGCGGGGGGCGGGTCCTCGACCTCAGCCCACGGGCGCTCGACCTGCTCGCCACGTTCCTGCGCTACCCCGAGCGGGTGCTGTCCAAGGCGGTGCTGCTCGACAGCGTGTGGGGAGCGGAGTTCCTGGGAGACGACAACATCGTGGAGGTGTACGTGCGCCAGCTGCGCCGGGCGCTGGGCGAGCCCGAGCTGCTGCATACCGTGCGCGGCTCGGGGTACGTCCTGCGGCGGAGGGACGAGGCGGGGTGAGCCTGCGCGGGCGGCTGCTGCTGGCGCTGCTGGTGCTGCTGACGGCCACGCTCGTGCCGCTGGGGGTCTACCTCGGGCTGCGGGTGGGGGACTTCGCGCGGGAGCAGGCCGCCCGCGCCCTGGCGGGCCAGGTGGCGGTCGTGGCGCGCGACGGCGAGGCGGGCACGACGCGCGAGGCGCTCACCCTGCTGCAATACGAACTTTTCAACCTCGCCCTGACCCGGGGCACCTGGGGTCTGATCGTCACGCCGGGCGGGGTGCTGTACTCCGACAGCGGCCCGCACTCACCTCCCCCCCGCTCGGTCGTCGAGGAGGTGAGGGCCAGCGGCGCCGGGGAGTGGGGCGGCCTCCAGCTCGCGCGCTCGGGCGACGCGGTCATCGGGCTGGCGGTGCGCGAGGACGAGGTGCGCACCCTCACGCGGGACGTGCTCCTCGCCTACGGCCTGGGTGCCCTCCTCGCGTTCGTGTTCGCGGGTCTGCTGGGCGCCCTGCTGCTGCGGCTGGGCCTCGCGCCCCTGCGGCAGATGGCGCGCCGGGCCGAGCACCTGTCGGCCGCGTCGCTCGCCGAGCGCCTGCCCGAGACGGGGACACGCGACGAGGTGCAGTCGCTGGCCGTCAGCCTCAACCGGATGCTGGCCCGCCTCGACGACGCCTTTACCCGCCTGCGCGCCGAGGAGGAACGCACGCGGCAGTTCGCGGCGGACGCCAGCCACGAGCTGCGCACGCCGCTGACCGCTCTTCAGGGCGGGTTGGACGTGCTGGAACGGGTCAAGGACGACCCCGCCGCGCGTGACCGGCTGCTGGAGGGCCTGCGCCGGGAGGCACGCCGGGCCGGGCGGCTGGTCAACGACCTGCTCACGCTGACCCGCCTCGGCGCGGGCGAGGCGCTCCTCGCCGAGCGGTTCGACCCCGCCGCGCTGCTGCGGGCCGTGGCGCAGACCGCCTCGGACCTCGCGCCGCACCTCCACTTCCGGGTGGAGGCCGACCGGGCGGAAGTGTGGGCGGACCGCTCACGGGTGGAGGGCGCCGTGTGGAATCTGGTGCGCAACGCCGTGGCCGCGACGCCCGGGGGGGAGACCGTCACCCTGCGTGTTCGGGAGGAGGGGCCGGGCGTGACCGTGAGCGTGGTGAACCCGGCCGAGGTCGAGCCCGAATTTCTGGAGCGCATGTTCGGCCGCTTCGTGCGGGGCCCGGGCAGCGGGGAGGGCAGCGGGCTGGGGCTCGCCATCGTGCGGGCGACCGCGCGGGCGCACGGCGGCGAGGCGTTCGCCCGCCCCACGCCCGGGGGTCTGGAGGTGGGCTTCACCCTCCCGGCCGGGATTCAGCGCACGTTCAGCGGGTCACCCGGGGACGCTCAGCCCCCGCGCCTACCTTGACTCCGCAGGGCGAGAAGGCTCGCCCGAAAGGAGCAAGGCATGAGACAGATTTTCCTTACCACGTTGCTGCTCGGTCTGGGAGGCGCCGCCCTGGCGGACGCCCCCACCCAGCCCACCCTGCCCGGGGCGGTGGCCCAGGCGGCACCGGCCCCTCTCCCCGCCCCCGGGGTGAATCTGCCCGGCCAGGCACGTCCCGGCACGCCGGGTCCCCAGCGGGAGGCGCCGCGCCCGCCCGCACCTGTCGGCTGTGTCGCTCCTCAACCAGGCCCCGGCCGCGCCGCGCCCACCCCGGCGGTCCCGGGGCAGACGGGGGCCCGGCCGGGAACGCCGCCGCCGGTCCAGCCCCCCACACCGCCACAAGGCGCCGCTCCCACGGGACCGACCACCTCCGCCCCCGTGGCCCGGCCCGGCACGGCCATAGCTCCAGCGCCGCAGGGGGCTCCGGCCGTCCCGGGGGCGCCCGTTCCCCCGGCTCCCACCGCCCGCCCCGGCACGCCTCCTTCCCCGCCGGAGTGCGGCCCCGCCGGGCAGAGTCCACGGGGAAGCGCGGCGCGGGTCTCCCGCGTGGACCAGTTGCTCGCCCGGACCACCGACGCTCGGGTGCGCGGTTACCTGCGAGAGGCGCGCGTGTACCTCCTGAGCACGGACCGGGCGCGGCAGGAGGCGGGCCGGGCCCTGCTGCGGGCCGCCGAGGCCCTGCTGGGGACTCCGCCCGCGCCGCGCCGCTGATCAGCTTGGGGTGAGGCGCGTAGGGTAAGTTCAGGGCGGGGGGCGAGGCCGTGGCCCCGCCCCTTTCGCCGATGGAGGCCCCCGTGCGTGCCGTGTTGCTGACTCTCGCCCTGCTGACCCCCGCGCCCGCCGCGCCGCCCCCCCGGCCGGGCCCCCCGCCCCCGCCGAGGGAGGCGCTGCTCGCCTTCGAGGAGGCGCAGGGGTACCTGCGACGGGCGCGGGCGGTCACGGGGGCCCTGGAGCCGGGCGCGGTCCTGGTGCAGGACACCCCGGCCGGGCGGCGCCTAGTGGTTCCCCTGGAGTTCTCAGGCCGGACGGTGGCGCGGGCCTTTGTGACCACGGGGGGCGACCTCGTGCCGCGCGGCGGGGAGCGGGCGCTGCCCGGGGCCGGGGTTCCCACGCTCGGAGCGCAGGCCCGGGCGCGGCTGGCGGCCCAGGTCGCCGGGCTCACCCTGTCGAGCTTCGCGCGGGTGGTCGGGCCGCAGGTCCACTGCTACCTGCTGAGCGGGACTCAGGTGGTGGCGGAACTGCACTTCGACCGCAGGAGCGGGCAACTCCTCGAAGACCGGGGGCCCCCGGCCCGGCCCGGGCCTGCCCCGCCATCTCCCCGGCCCTGACGCTCAGCCCAGGCGCAAGGCGAGGGCGGCGAGCGCGACGAGCAGCACCGGCAGCGTCACCAGAGCGCCCAGCCGCAGGTACTCGCCCCAGGACACGTGCAGGCCGCGCCGCTCCAGCAGCCCCAGCCACAGCAGCGTGGCGAGGCTGCCGATGGGCGTGAGCTTGGGCCCGATGTCGGCGGCGACCACGTTCGCGTACACCATCAGCTCCCGCGCGGCGGGCGGGACGGAGGCGTACTCGATGCTCAGCGCCCCGATCAGGACGGCGGGCAGGTTGTTGGTCACGGCGGAGAGGGCCGCGACCAGGCCGCCCGTCCCGAGGGTCGCCGCCCAGGGGCCGAGCGGGGCGAGGGCCGTGAGCCCCCCGGCGAGGAGGGCGGTGAGGCCCGCGCCCTGCAGGGCGTACACCACCAGATACATGCCCAGCGAGAAGACGACGACGTCCCAGGGCGCCGCGCGCAGGACGGGACCGACCGCCCGCCCGCGCCCCCTCGCCGTGAGCAGCAGGGCCAGCGCCGCCGTCAGGGCCACGGCACTCACCGGGAGGTGCAGCGCCGGGGCGAGGAAGAACCCGGCGAGCAGCAGGCCCATCAGCCCGGCCCCCACCCCACTGGTCACCGGGTCGCGCAGGGCCCCGGCCGCCTCCGGCAGCGCGCCGGGGTCGTAGCGGGGCGGCAGGGACCGGCGAAAGAGCGCCCACAGCACGCCGAGGCTGGCGGCGACGACCGCGAGGTTCACGGGCAACATGACGCCCGCGTAGCGCGTGAAGCTCAGGCCGAACAGGTCGGCGGTGATGATGTTGGTGAGGTTCGACGTCACGAACGGCAGGCTGGCAGCGTCCACGACGAAGCCCACGGCGAAGAGGACGGCCACGGACGCGGCCCGGGAAAAGCTCAGCAGCCCGCACAGTTCGAGCGCGATGGGCGTGAGGATCAGGACCGCGCCGTCGTTGGCGAAAAGGGCCGCGAGCAGGGCCCCGAACAGCACCAGCAGCACGAAGAGGCGCCCCGTGTGCCCACCGGCGAGGCGGGCGACGTGCAGGGCCAGAAAGCGGAAGAGCCCCGCCTCGCCCAGCAGCAGGCTGAGCACGATCAGGGCGACCAGGGTGAAGGTGGCGTTCCAGGTGGCGCGCCACACCGCCAGGAGGTCCGGGAGGTGGACGAGCCCGAGCAGCAGCGCCAGGAAGGCCCCGATGGCCGCGCCGAACGCGACGCTCAGACCCCGGGGGCGCGCGATCACCAGCCAGAGAGTCAGCGCGAAGACCAGGGCGGCGAGGACGGCGTTCACCCCGTCTGCCGGGGCGGGAGGCCTGAACGGTTGGACAACACGGCCCCACTGTACCCGGAGCGGGGTGGCGGCGCGGGCCGGGTTACCCGTCGGGGGCGGGCGTGTTCAGGCGCAGCCAGTACAGGCCGAGGGTCTGCACGAGCGTGCGCAGGGCCTCGGCGTTCACGGGCTTGACGAGGTACGAGGTCGCGCCCACGTCGTACGCCCCGCGCACGTCCCGGGGCTCGTGCGAGGTGGTGAGCACCACCACCGGCACCCGCGCGAGGTGCGCCTGCGCACGCAGCCAGGCCAGCACCTCCAGCCCGCCCAGGCGCGGCAGCCTGAGATCGAGGAGCACGAGGTCGGGGGGGCGGGGCGCCGCGAGTTCCTCCAGGGCCTGCTCGCCGTCGCGCGCCACCCGCAGCGTCACGTCGAGGTCGGTGCCGCCAAACGCCCGCCGGATGAACAGCACGTCGTCCGCGCTGTCCTCGACGAGCAGCACGTCCGCGTTCACGCCGCCTCCCCGGGAGCGAGCGGCAGCTCGAACCAGAAACGGCTGCCGCCCCCCTCGCGCGGCCGGACGCCCACGCGGCCGTTCATGCGCTCCAGACCCTTCCTGACGATGGCGAGCCCCACCCCGGTGCCCGGGTACGCCTCCAGGGTGTGCAGCCGCTCGAACACCCGGAAGATGCGCTGCTCGTGCCGGACGTCCACCCCGATGCCGTTGTCCTCCACCCACACCCGCCGCAGGCCGCCGCGCGTCTCGGCCCACACCCGCACGCGGGGCCGCACGCCGGGCGCGACGAACTTCAGGGCGTTGCCGAGCAGGTTCGCCGCCACCTGCCACACCGTCGCCTCATGGCCCCACACGGTGCCGAGCGGCCCGGCGAGGTCCACCTCCGCGCCGCCCGCCTCCACCTCGGCCCGCAGGCCCGCGAGGATGCTGCCGAACACGCCGTCCAGGCTCACCGGCCCGGGGCGCAGTTCGGCGCGGCCGAGGTGGCTGTACGCGAGCAGGTCGCGGATAAGCTCGTCCATCCGCTCGGCGCTCGCCCGGATGCGGCCCAGCATGTCCCGCCCGTCCTCGTCGAGGAGCGGCGCGTAGTCCTGGGTGACCGCGCTGGCAAAGCCGGAGATCGAGCGCAGCGGGGCGCGCAGGTCGTGCGCGACGGTGTACGCGAAGGCCTCCAGTTCCTCCCCCTGCGCGCTGAGTTCGCGGGTGCGTTCCCGAACGCGGCGTTCCAGGGTCCGGTTCAGTTCCTCCAGCTCCCGCTCGGCCCGCTTGCGGGCGGTGATGTCCCAGTTGATCTCCACAACCGCGCGTACCTCGCCGCCCGCGCCGCGCCGCCTGACGGCTGAGCACCACGATCTCCTCGCCGCCGCGCGTGCGGTGCGTCAGCTCGCCCTCCCAGTAGCCGTGCCGCAGCAGCGCCCGGTCCACGGCCCCCTTCGACTCGGGAAAGCGCGTGCGCAGCAGGTCGTGCGTCACCCGCCCGAGCGCCTCCCCGGCCGTGTAGCCGTACATCGCCGTGGCGGCGGCATTCCAGCTGGTGACGCGGCTCCCGGGGTCGCGCAGGATCACCGTCTCGTTGGCGAGGGCGAGCAACTCGGCCTGCTCGCGCAGGGCCTCCTCGTCCCGCCTGCGCTCGGTCGTCTCCACGACAAGGCCCGCCGCGCCGAGCACGCGGCCCCCCTGTCCGCAGAGCGGGTACGGGGTGAGAAGCCAGGTGCGCTGCCTCCCCGGCGCGGCGGGCGTCTCGCCCACGACCTCGGTGGCCGGGCCGACCTTCCCCGTGCGCAGGGTTTCCTCCAGGCCCCGCACGACCCCGGGCGGCAGGTGCGGCAGCAGCTCGGGGACCGACCGGCCCACGTGCGCCTCGGGCGGCAGGCCGTTCATCTCGGCGAGCGCCCGGTTGACGCGCACGTACCGCGCGGCCGTGTCGAACAGGGCGAAGCCGACCGGCGCGCGGTCGAAGGCCTCGGCGAACATTTCCAGCAGGTCGCCGCGCCCCCCCTCCTGTCCCGAACTCGTCATGCCCCACCCTCCCGGACTCCGACGATACCAGGGCGGGTACAATGGAGCGGCATGCAGCCCTATGTGCTCCTGATCGAAGACGACGCGCAGGCAATCGAACTGGGCCGCCGGGCCTTCGCGGGGCACGGCCGGTTCGACGTGACGGCCGTGCAGACCGGCCAGGCCGGGCTCGACTTCCTGCGGCGGGCGGGCGCCTTCCAGGGGCGGGAGGACACCCTGCCCGCCCTCGTGATCCTCGACCTGGGCCTTCCCGACATGCCCGGGCTCGACGTGCTCGACGAGATCAAGCGCGACGAGCGCCTGTCGTTTCTGCCGGTCGTGATCCTCACGGTAAGCGAGGAGGCGAACGACGCCCGGGCCGCGCGCGACCTCGGCGCGGCGTTTTTCATCAGCAAGCCCGTGGGGCCGGAGGAATTCGAGGCGACCGTGAACGCGGTGGGTCACTTCTGGTCGAACCTGTCGCGCACGCCGTCGGCGCCGCGCCCACGCTGGTAGGCCGGCGATGGCGGGGCGTCACGTGCTGCTGGTGGACGACAACGAGACGGACGTGATCCTCGCGCAGGCGGCGCTCGAACTGTCCGGGCTGGGCGCGGTCGTGTCGGTGGCCCGCGACGGAGCCGACGCCCTCGCCTTCCTGCGGCGCGAGGGCCCGCACGCGAGCCGGGGCACGGGTGATCCCCACGTCGTGCTGCTCGACCTGAACATGCCGAGGATGAGCGGCCTGGAGGTGCTGGGAGAACTGCGGCGTGATGCCCGGCTGCGCCACCTCCCGGTCGTCATGCTCACCACGTCGCAGGCGGACGGGGACGTCTACAGCAGCTACGCGAGCGGCGCGAACGCGTACGTCGTCAAACCCGTCTCGTTCGACGGCACGGTGGAGGCGATGCGCACCCTGACGGCCTTCTGGGTGGCCCTCAACAACACCGTCGGGGACCAGGGGTAGACGGCGCGGGAGCCCACCTGCGGCCGTCAAAAGCCCCCGGGCGCAGGCTTTTCTCTCCTCTCCCTCCATAGGGGGCCGGGCGTTGCTTGGCCCTGGGGGAGCGACGGGGCTGGTCACACGCCCCCTCACCCGTTGCTTCGCAACGCCCTCTCTGCTTCGCAGCTTTGCAGGTCCCACCCGGGGAGAGGGGCAACAGAACGACGCTTCCTTGCCGTCGTAGACATCCTGAACCGGGTCAAGGCAAAAGCCTGTCCCGGGCGCACTTCTTTTTCCCGCGCGGGGCGTACCCTGGCCCCATGCTCTCGCGCCCCTCCCGCTCCGTCCCCGTGGCCCGGGACCCCGACGCACCGCGCGTGAGGCGCGACCCCCGGCAGCTCGCGCGGCTGCTCGCCTTCGCGCGGCCCTACCGGGGCATCTTCGCGGTGGGCGTGATCGCCACGCTGGTCTCCAGCGGCCTGAATCTGGTCTTCCCGCTGCTGTTCGGGCGGCTGATCGACGCCTCCTTCCTGCGGGTGGGAAGCACGGACACCGGGCCACTCGACCGGACGGTGCTCGCCCTCATCGGCATCTTCGCCCTCTCGTCCCTCTTCGCGGCGGCGCAGTCGTACCTGCTCGCGCGGGTGGGGGCGGGGGTGGTGGCCGACCTGCGGCGGGCCCTCTTTTCCCACCTCCTCACCCTCTCGCCGCGCTTTTTCGCCGACCACAAGACCGGGGACCTCACGAGCCGCCTCACCGCCGACGTGGGCACCGTGCAGACGGTGACGAGCACGGCCCTGGCGCAGCTCGCCGCCCAGACGGTCAGCCTGGTCGGGGCCGTCGTCCTGCTGATCACGACGAGCCCGCGCCTGAGCCTGTTCACCCTCGCGGTGATCCCCCTCGTGATCGGCACGGCGGTCCTCATCGGGCGCCGGATTCGCCGGGTCAGCCGCGAGGTGCAGGACGCGGTGGCCGGGGCGAACGCGAGCGCGGAGGAGGCGATCAGCGGGGTGCGGGTGGTGCAGAGCTTCACGGCGGAAGGGATCGAGCGGGAGCGGTACGGGCGGGGCGTCCTCGCCAGCTTCCGCGCGGCCCTGAAACGTGCCCGCCTCCAGGCCCTGATGGGCGGCACGCTGAGCTTCCTGACCTTCGGGTCGCTCGCCGCGCTGCTGTGGTACGGCGGGCGGCAGGTCATGACGGGCGGGCTCACCCCCGGCAACCTCGTCACCTTCCTGATCTACGCCCTCCAGGTGGGGGGCACGGTCGCCTCCCTGACGGGCATCTTCAACCAGTTCCAGGAGGCGCTGGGGGCGTCAGGCCGCATCTTCGAGCTGCTCGACGAGCGCAGCGACCTCCCCGTCCCGGCCTCCCCCGCGCCGCTGCCCCGCGCTCAGGGCCGGGTGACCTTCGACCGGGTGAGTTTCCGCTACGGGGACGCGCCCGTCTTGCAGGACGTGAGGTTCGACGTGCCCGCCGGTCAGGTCGTCGCGCTCGTGGGGCCCAGCGGGGCAGGCAAGACGACCCTGGTGAGCCTGATCCCGCGTTTCTGGGACGTGACGGCGGGCGAGCTGCGGGTGGACGGGCGCGACGTGCGGGAATACGCGCCCGAGGAACTGCGCGCCCAGGTGGGGCTCGTGCCGCAGGAGACGCTGCTCTTTTCGGGCTCGGTCGAGGAGAACATCCGCTACGGGCGCCCGGACGCCACGGCACAGGAGGTCGAGGCCGCCGCCCGCGCCGCCAACGCGCACGACTTCATCGCCGCCTTTCCGGCCGGGTACGCCACCGTGGTGGGCGAGCGGGGGGTGAAGCTCTCGGGCGGGCAGCGCCAGCGCGTCGCCATCGCCCGCGCGCTGCTCAAGGACCCCCGCATCCTGATCCTCGACGAGGCGACGAGTGCGCTCGACAACGAGTCGGAGGCGCTGGTGCAGTCCGCGCTGGAGCGGCTGATGCGGGGCCGCACGACCTTCGTGATCGCGCACCGCCTGAGCACCATTCGGAACGCCGACCGCATCCTGGTGATGGACGGCGGGCAGGTCGTGGCGGACGGCACCCACGCCGAGCTGATGGCGGCGGGTGGGCTGTACCGGGACCTGTACGACCTCCAGTTCCGGCGGGAGCAGGAGGCCCGGGCGGAACTGGCGTAGACGTCCTGAACCGACGCCCACGGCTCTCCGAATCCCCCGGACGAGACGTTTGGAGGCGTCCGCGATGAGATGGGTCCGGTGGCGGGGAAGAGCGGTGCAGGGCGACAACTCGGCCGTCCGGTCAGTGAATCCCGTGGAGAGTTGAAGCCGACCACGCCGGGCCAGGTGCGGCGTGCGGGATTCACACGGATGGGGCCGGAAGCAGGTTGGATGCCGAGTTCATGGTCGGACGGCTCGACCGTGGATCAACCCTTCGCCCAGCGTGACCCGGGGCAGGAGGAACGCCGCCCGATTCCTCGCGCGGGCGCTCATCGCGGTGCTCCACTCCGTTGCCAGGACAACCCGCGCCCCGCCAACTCCACGCCAGCCGCTCCCATCACGGTTCCTCGCTCTGCTGGACAGCGTTGCCGGTCCACTCGGGCCGCAGAAGCCGCAGGATTTCCCTCCGACCTCCACGGCCACCGCTGTCAGCCCAGCGGCGCCGAACCGTCCGCGAAGCGGCCTTCGAGGTGGTCGAAGCCCAGCACCACGCACACGAACAGGCGGGTGAGCCGGGGGTCGAAGTGGCGCCCGGCCTCGCCGATGAGGTGCTCGACGGCGTCCTGGTAGCTCCAGGCGGTCTTGTAGGGGCGGGCGCTGGTCAGGGCGTCGAACACGTCGGCCACCGCCACGATGCGGGCGGCGAGGGGAATGCGGCCCCTTTCCAGGCCCAGCGGATACCCCTGGCCGTCCCAGCGCTCGTGGTGGTGGCGCACGGCGTCCACCGTGGGCGCGGGCAGGAACGGCAGGTCGGCGAGGAGCTGCACCCCCCAGACGGGGTGCTGGAGAATCACCTCGTACTCCAGGGGGTCGAGGGGGCCAGGCTTTTGGAGGATCGCCTGGGGCACCCGCGCCTTGCCGATGTCGTGCAGGGCCGCGCCCCAGCGCACGGCGTTCACCTCGGCGGGAGGCAGGCCCGCCGCCTCGGCGAGGCGCCCCGCGAAGTCCACGATCCGGCGGATATGCTCGGCCTGCCAGGCGTCCTGGCTCACCCCCAGGAAGTTGACCGTCTCGTCGAGGGCCCGCTCGGTGTCCTGGAGTCGCTCGGCGGTGCGGAAGGCGTGCTGGGCGGCGGGGGCGAGCGGTTCCAGGGTGCCCGCCACGTACTCGCCCCGCGCTCCCCAGGTCGCCCGCACGACCTGGGTGTGCAGCGGCGTGACGAGCGTGATCTCCTCCAGCACCCCCTGCCCGACCCGCAGCGCCCCTGGGTGCCGGGCGCGGTCGTAGCGCAGCCAGCGGTGCAGGGGCTGCCCGGCGGCCTCCTCGGGCTTCGTCCCCGTGACCCCCTCCCACGCCCCGCCGACCTCCAGGAGCAGGCCCGCCCCGTCGAGCAGGAAGAGCGCCGACGGCTGGGCCTCCAGCAGCAACTGCCGCAGCCCCGGACGCGCCGCCGGGTCCTGGGGCGCGGGGCGCTGAGCAGGGCGGGCGGGAGCGGACGGCGCCCCGAAGAAGTCGAGGTCGTCAAACACGGAAGCCCCGCCTACCCCGGGGAACAGGGAGGCCCGCGCGCCTCTCGCGCACGCTCCGGGTCAGGCCACCTCCACTCACAGGGGTAACCTAGCGTGCGTGCTGTGAGGAAGACGTGAGCAAGCCCCACAGTTCCCCCACACCCAGCCACGCCCCTGCGTGAGGCGCGGGTGAGGAATGGTCGGAACTTCGTCACGTTCGCTCTTTTTCGGCTTCCCAAGCGTCCTCGTCAACCTGCTCGCACCCCTTCCCGGGGGCTCATTCTAACGCCCCCCCTGCTCGGAAGGTAAAGGTTAGATGATGGAGGTGGCACCGGAGCCACCGCGCTAGGGTGGGGGCATGTTGCGGGTGCTGTTCGTGGGGGACGTGTACGGGGCGCCCGGGCGCCGGGTGCTGGGGGCGCACCTGCCGGTTCTCCGGCACCGCTTCGACTTCGTGGTCGTGAACGGCGAGAACGCGGCGGGGGGCTTCGGGCTTCACCGGGAGGCGGCCGACGGCATCTTGCGGGCGGGGGCAGGCTGCATCACCCTCGGCAATCACGCCTGGCACCACAAGGACGTGTTTTCGCTGATGCTCGACGAGGAGCGGTACCCCATCGTCCGGCCCCTGAACTACACCGACCCCGGCACGCCCGGCGTGGGCTGGCGCAGTTTCGACGTGCGGGCGGCGGACGGCACCACCGAGCGCCTGACGGTCGTGAACCTGCTGGGGCGGGTCTTTATGGAGGCGGTGGCGAACCCCTTCCGGGCGATGGACGAGCTGCTGGAGCGGCCGGACCTCGGCAACGTGTTCGTGGACTTCCATGCCGAGGCCACGAGCGAGAAGGCCGCGCTCGCCTGGCACCTCGACGGGCGGGTGGCCGCCGTGATCGGCACGCACACCCACGTCCCTACCGCCGACACCCGCGTCCTGTCCGGCGGGACGGCCTTCCAGACGGACGCGGGGTTCACCGGGCCGAGGGACAGCGTGATCGGCGCGGCGCCCGGGGGACCGATAGCGAAGTTTCTGACCGAGCGGCCGCACCGCTTCGGGGTGGCGGAGGGGCCAGCCGAGCTGAACGGGGTGATTGTCCAGATGGCGGGGGGGCGGGCCCTCGGGGTGGACCGTTACCGTTACGTGGAGGGGGAAGACGATGGGCATTCGCAGTGACGTGAACGTGCTCGGCCGCACGCTCGGGCAGGTCCTCAAGGAGCAGGAGGGCGAGGCCTTTTTCGACCTCGTGGAGCGCACCCGGGCCCTCGTGCGCGACGTGCGGGCGGGCGGGGACGACGCGGAACTGCGCGCCCTGCTCTCGGGGCTCGACGCTTCAGGAGCCGAGAACCTGGTGCGCGCCTTCTCCTGGTACTTCCAGCTCGTGAACCTCGCCGAGGAGTACGAGCGGGTGCGGGTGCTCTCGGGCATCCAGGGGGTGCGGCCCCAGAGCATCGAGCAGGCGCTGGTGGACCTGAGGGCCCAGGGGGTCAGCGCTGAGGAGGCCGAGGAGTTGATCGCGCGGCTCGACCTGGGGCTCACCTTCACCGCGCACCCCACCGAGATGCGGCGGCGCACGATCCGCCACCACCTCGTCGAGGTGGCCCGCGACATCCCCACCCTCGACGAGGCGGGGCAGGAGCGGGTCGCCGCCCACGTCGAGGCGATGTGGAGCACGCCCGAACTTCGGCGCCTGAGGCCCACCGTCCTCGACGAGGTGAAGGGTGGCCTGACCTACGTGGCGAGCATCGCCCAGGCGCTTCCCAACCTGCAACGCGACCTCGCGCGGGGCTTCCGGCAGGTGTACGGGCGGGACACGGACGCCCGGCTCCCCCTCTCCTTCTCCTCGTGGATGGGCGGGGACCGCGACGGCAACCCCTTCGTGACCCCGGAGGCGACCCGCGAGGCTTTGAGTCTGCACCGCGAGCGGGCGCGCGAGTTGCTGCTGGCCTCCATCCGGCAGGCGTACTCGGACCTCAGCCAGGACGAGACGGGCTCGCAGGGGCAGGGGCAGGAGCCGTACCGCCAGGAGTTGCAGAAGCTGCACAACGCGATCCGGGACGGGGAAAGGGTCGAACTGCTTCCCCGCCTCGAAGCCCTCCAGGCGCGGCTCCATGCCGACGGTCAGCACCGCAGCGCCGACCAGCTCCTCACGCCGCTCCTCGCGGTAGCGCGGGTATTCGGCCAGCACCTCGTGAGCCTCGACGTGCGCGAGCACAGCGCGCAGACGGGGGCGGCGGTCGCGCGGCTGCTCGCGGAGGCGGGGGTGGAGCCGGACTACGGGAACCTCCCCGAGCACGCCAAGCAGGAACTGCTCACCCGCGAACTGCGCTCCCGCCGTCCCCTCTGGCCCGCCGGGGCGGCCTTGCCGGAGGAGTTGGAGATGGCCGTCGGCCCCATCCGCGAGGTGCAGGCGGCGACCCGGCTCGTGGGTCCCCGCGCCTTCGGGCGGTACGTCATCAGCATGAGCGAGAGCGTGTCGGACGTGCTCGAACCCCTCCTGCTCGCCCGAGAGGTGGGCTTCCGGGTGCTGCCGGTGCCCCTCTTCGAGACGCTGGCCGACCTCTCCCGCGCGCCGCAGGTCGTGTGGGAACTCCTCAGCCTGCCCGAGTACCGCGCGGTGCTGGGCGGGGACGTGCAGGAGATCATGCTAGGCTACAGCGACTCGAACAAGGACACGGGCTTTCTGGCAGCGAACTGGGCGCTGCACGAGGCCCAGCGGAAAATCAGCGACGTGTGCCGCCGGGCGGGGGTGCGCTGGCGGTTTTTCCACGGGCGCGGCACGAGCATCGGGCGGGGGGGCGGCCCGGCGAGCCGCGCGATCCTGGGGCAGCCCGCCGGGACCATCGACGTGGGGCTGCGGATCACCGAGCAGGGGGAGGCGCTGGCGGACAAGTACAGCCACCCGGTCCTCGCCCGACGCAACCTCGAACAGGCGCTCTACGGCCTGATGCTCGCCGCCGCCCGCCCCGCGCAGGACCCGCCCGCCGAGTGGACGGGGGCGATGGACCGGGCCGCGAAGGCGAGCGCCGCCGCCTACCGCGCCCTGGTGGACGACCCGGCCTTCATCCCCTTCTTCGAGGACGTGACGCCCATCCACGAGATCGCCCGGCTGAACATCGCCTCGCGGCCCGTGCGGCGGCCCGGGGCGCCGAGCCTCTCGAACCTGCGCGCGATCCCCTGGGTGATGAGCTGGACGCAGAACCGCGCGAACCTCCCCGGCTGGTACGGCCTCGCCGAGGGGCTGCGCGAACTCGGCCCGGAGCTGGCCCGCACGATGTACGCCGGGTGGCCCTTCTTCCGCACGATTCTCGACAACGCGCAGATGAGCCTCGCCAAGAGCGATTTCCTGATCTTCGGCGAGTACCTGCGGCTCACCGAGAACCACGACCTCGCCGCGCGGCTGAAGGAGACGTTCGACGAGACCGTCTGCCTGGTGCAGGAGGCGGTGGGCGCCGAACTGCTGGCGAACGAGCCCCGGCTGCGCGAGAGCATCGGGCTGCGCAACCCGTACATCGACCCCATCCACCGCATCCAGGCCGAGCTGCTGTGCCGCGCCCGCTCGTCGGAGGGGGGCCTGGACGAGTTCGAGCGTCCGTTGATGGTCAGCCTCCAGGGCATCGCGGCGGGGGTGCGGAACACGGGGTGAGGCGTTTCCAACCCCTGAGGATCAGCAACCGGCACAGCAGCTCCGGCACCAGCTAGGTCATCGGGCGGAGGCGGCGCCGATCCCGATGGGCCACAGTGGGGTGTGGAAGGCCCGCAGCCCGACCTCTGTTACACGATCTGGTTCTCCCAGCGGACGGGCAGCACCCTGCTCTGCGAAGCCCTGGGGTCCACGGGCGTCGCGGGACGACCCGCAGAATGGCTCAACGACCGTGATCCAAGGACGACGACGCTCCGCGACCTCCAGGAGATGCTGCGGGCGGGCACCACACAGGGCGGCGTGTTCGGTCTGAAGTACGGGCCAGATCAGAGGTTCGGGCAGTGGATACAGACCTTCCGCCGGGAACTGGCCCTCCCCCCGGAGATGCCCCGCCCGGACGTTTGGCAGGCCATGTTCCCCAATTCCCGGCACCTCTACATGACGCGCCGCAACAAGGTCCGGCTGGCCGTCTCGTGGTGGCGGGCCATCGTGTCGGGCGAGTGGCACCGCAGGCACGGGCAGGCGCCGCAGGACGGGGACCTGCAAGGCCGCTACTCCTTCGACGCGATCAACCACCTGTTCGCCGAGTGCAGCCTGCGCGAGGCAGCCATAGAGGAGTTCTTCGCCGAGGGGGGCATCCTGCCCCTCACGCTCGTCTACGAGGACTTCATCCGCGACTACGAGGGGACGGTTCGCGCGGTGCTGACGCATCTGGACCTCCCCACCCGCGTTCCCGTCGCTCCCCCGGCGTTCACGCGGCTCGCGGACGCGCTGACGGAGGAATGGGTGCAACGGTTCCGGGAGGAACGTCAGGCGGGCTGGAGCAATACCTTCTGGTGAGGCTCCAGAAGAGGGCACAACGGGCGGGAGGCCGAACGGAGGCGGGGCCCGCTGCCTTTCCCCTACCATGTCCCTACCTATGCGCCGCCTTCCCCTGTTCGGCGCGCTCCTGGCCTCCCTGGCGGGCGCGCAGACCTCCTCTCCGGCCCTGCCCTCCTGGGAGGGACAGATCATCTATCAGGTCATGCCCGACCGCTTCGCCGACGGAAATGCGTCGAACAACGCGGGCGTGGACCGCAGCGACCCCCGCGCCTGGCACGGCGGGGACCTCGCGGGGCTGACGGCGAAAGTGCCCTACATCCGGGGGCTCGGGGCGACCGCCGTCTGGCTCACGCCGATCTACCGGCAGCAGGCGGTCAACTCCTTCGACACCGCGCCGTACCACGGCTACTGGCCCGCCGACTTCCGGGACGTGGACCCGCACTTCGGGACCCTGGCCGACTTCGGCGCCCTCGTGACGGCGGCCAGGGGGGCGGGGCTGCGGGTGGTGCTCGATCAGGTGATCAACCACTACGGGTACGCGGCGGAGGCGGTGAAACAACACCCGACCTGGTTCAACGGGCAGGCCGAGTGCGACAAGACGACCAATAAGGACGTGGACTGTCCCCTCGCCGGGCTCCCCGACCTCAAGCAGTCGAGTCCCGAGGTGCGCGACCTCCTCCTCGGGAACGCGGACTTCTGGCGGGCGCGCGGGGTGAACGCCTTCCGGTACGACGCGATCCGGCACGTGGAGCGGCCCTTCCTGAAAGACCTCCTCGCCCGCGACCGCGCCGCCGGAACGTGGACGCTGGGCGAGTGGTACGGCGCCGACACGGGCACGGTGGCCGAGTGGCAGCGGGAGGGCTTCGACAGCCTGTTCCTCTTCAGCCTGCAAGAGGCGATGCAAAAGAGCCTGATGGGCGGGCAGGGCCTGACCCAGGTGGCGAACGTGCTCTCCCGGCAGGGCGAACTCGTGCGGCCCGGCGAGGTGGCGCTCTTCCTCGACAACCACGACCTTCCCCGCTTCGCGCAGGGCTCCCTCTTCGAGGACGAGGGGCAGGCCCGCACCCGCTACGGCCTGCGGGCGCTGATGACGCTCAAGGGGGTGCCCGTGATCTGGCAGGGCACCGAGATAGCCATGCGCGGCGGCAACGATCCCGACAACCGCCGTGACATGCGCTTCGAGAACGAGTGGACGCCCGGGGAAAAGGCCGTGTACGGCGCCGCGCGGGACGCCATCGCCGTTCGCAAGGCGAGCCGCGCGCTGAGTGTGGGGGCCCAGACCCTCCTGTCTGTGCCGGGCGCCCTGCAAGACGACCTCCTGCTCCTCACCCGCGAGGTGGACGGGGAGCGGGTGCTGGCGGCGTGGCACGGGGGCAGGGAGCGGAAGACCTACAGCGTGCGACTGAGTACTCTCGGGCTCACGGCGGCGGACGGGGCCGTCACGCGCGGCCTCTACGCGGGACAGGACGCGAAGATGAGCGTGGGCGGTGGGTGGCTGCACCTCAGCCTGCCGGGGAAGGACGCGGCGGTGTTCGGGCTGAAGTAGGGGGGCGGGGTGAGGAGTCAGGAGGGTGCTCACATCCACCCCCCCATCCCTAACCCCTCACCCCTGCACTACCATGCTCCCCGTGCGTTCCCCCCTGCCCCGCGCCGTCCGGACCCGCCTGGAGACCGGGCGGCTGGTCGTCCTGAGCGTGGTGCTCGGTGCCCTGGTGGGGGGGCTGTGCATCCCGCTGCGGCTGGGGCTTGACCTGCTGCTGCGCCTGGGAGCGGAGGTCACGGGCTACTCGCCCCCCGGCACCCCCGGCGAGGGCGGGCTGCTGATGGCCTTTGTCGGGACGGCGCTGCCGTGGGGACTGCTCGCCCTGCCCCTCGTGGGGGCCGCCTGCGCGTGGCTGGTCCCCAGGGACACGGGTGATCCCCTGGCTCAGCTCGTGGGGGGCTACCACGCGCGGGGGCAGTGGCCCGCCCCGCCCCGGCAACTCCTGACGCTGGCGGGCACGCTGCTGGGCTACGGGGTCGGGCTGCTGGTGGGCCGCGACGCTCCCTTCACGGTGGTCGGGCAACTCGGCGCGCGGGTGCTGCGCCGGGCCACCCGGCTCGACGCGGTGGAGACGCGCACCCTGACGCTGGCGGGGGCGGCGGCGGGGCTGGGGGCGGTCCTCCACGCACCGCTGGCGGCGGCGGTCCTCGTCACCGAGGTCTTGTACCGCCGCTTCGAGTTCGAGTTCGAGGTGCTGATGCCCTGCGTGCTCGCCTCGGTGGCGGCGTATGCCGTGTACGGCGCGGTCTTCGGGTTCACGCCCCTCTTCAGCGTGGAGGCCCTCCAGGTGCCCGGCCTGCCCCAGGGGTTGCGCTTGGCGGGGGTGGCATTGGCGGTGACGCTGGCGGGCTGGGCGTCCCTCCTCGCCTGCCGGGTGGTGCCGGGCTCCTGGACGACCGGGCCGCAGCGCGTGGTCCTGGGCGGCGCCTTCGGCCTGCTCACGGCGGCGCTGGCCGCCCTGGGCACCCCCGCCGTGCTGGGGGACGGGTCGGGCTGGGTGCAGCTCGGGCTGGCGGGCCTCCTGGGGCCCGAGGCGGTGGGGGTGGGCGCGTGGCGCTGGCTGCTCCTCGCGCTGGGGGCGCGTCTGGCCTTCGGGGGGGGCGTGCTGCCGTCGGTCGGGGTGGGCGGGCTGCTGGGCACCGGGCTGGCGACGTGGCTGGGGGTGGACCCGGCGGTGGGCGCGCTCGTCGGGGCGGTCGCCTTCCTGACGACCACCCTGAACGTGCCCGTGGCGGCGGCGCTGCTGGCGGTCGCCTGGGGCGGGGACGCCATGCTGCCCACCGCCCTGCTCACGGCGGGGCTGGCCCACCTGATCAGCGGCGAGTCGGGGCTGCTGCCCGGTCAGGCCCGCTCCCGCGCCGCGAGTGCCGTCCACGCCGGGGGCGCGGTGACACTTCTGCCCGAGGGGGTCCGGCTGGCCCCCCGCCGCTCCCCGGACGGCGCGACCGGCACCCCGCTCGACGCCCCGGCCGGGCCGGGCAGCCCCACCCCCCTCGCCTCCGACCGCGAGCTGTACCGGCGTGCGGTGCCGACGGGTTGGCAGGGCGCCCGGCTCTCCGTGCTGGCCCTGCCCCCCGGGGTGGAGGTCGTGGGCGTCGTGCGGGAGGGCACCGTGCGCCTTCCCCGCCCGGAACTGCGCCTCACCACCGAGGACGAGCTCGTGTTTCTGGCGCGGCCCGAGGCGTACGCCGCCCTCGAAGGCGTGCTGCGGCTGCCGGGCTGAGGGGGCCCGTCTCCCCATCCTGAACAGGCTCCCCGGGCGGTGCCGATAATGCCGGGGTGTCTGCCGTCCGCCCCCTCCCCCGCCACGAGCCCTGGAACCGCGACGAGCGGCTGGGCATCCTCAACGGCTGGCTGGTGCTGCTGGGCGACGGCTTCCTGAACGTGTCGGTCGTGCTGGCGGGCTTCGCGGCGCGGCTGGGGGCGCCGAACGCCGTGATCGGCCTGCTGCCCGCCATCGCGGGGGGCGGGTGGATGCTGCCGCAGCTCCTCGTCGCTTCAAAGGTCCGGCCCCTGCCCTACAAGCTCCCCGTGTACCGCTCGGCGGCACTCGTGCGGATGCTCTCGTACCTGGCGATGGCCGTCGTCGCGGCGACGCTGGCGGGGCGCCCCGCCCTCTGCCTCGCCCTCTTCGTCCTGGCGATGCTGACGAACGCCCTCGCCTCGGGCGTGGCGGGGCTCCCCTTCCTGGAGGTCGTGAGCAAGGTCGTGCCCCAGGGGCGGCGGGCCCGCTTCTTCGGCACGCGCAACCTGTACGGCGGCCTGCTCGCCTTCGGGGCGGGGCTGGGGGTGCGCTGGATTCTCGCGTCCGGGCTGGCCTTCCCGCTGAACTACGCGCTGATCTTCCTCCTCGGCGCCGTCGCGTACACCGTGGGGTACGGCGTGTTCGGCCGGGTGACCGAGCCCCCCGACCCGCCCCAGCCCCCCGGCAGGCTGTGGGACGAGGTGCGGGCGATCCCCTCCACGCTCGCCGACGGGCACTTCCGCGCCTTCCTGAGGGTGCGGCTGCTCCTCGCGGCGGCGAGCCTGGGGGACCCCTTCTACGCCGTGTACGCCCTGCGCGAACTCGGCTACCCGGCGGCCACCCTGGGCGTCTTCGTGATGACCCTGACCGGGGTGGCCCCCTTGTCGAACCTCTTCTGGCAGCGGGTGGCCGAGCGCAAGGGGTCGCGGCGCATCATCCGGTACGCGTCCGTCTCGGCGGCGCTCGCTCCCCTCACGGCGCTGACGGTGGGGGCGCTGGGGCTGGGAACGTGGGCGTACCTGTTCGTCTTCCTGTTCTCCAGCGTGGCGGCGCAGGGCTTCAACCTCGGGCACACCAACCACCTGCTGAACATCTCGCCGCCCGAGCACCGCAGCCGCTACATCGGCACCCTGAACACGCTGGTGGGCACGGCCCTCTTCGCCCCGGTGGTGGGCGGTGTCATCGCCGACGGCCTCGGCTACCGCACGGTGTTCGGCCTCGCCGCCGTGCTGTTCGCCGCCGCCTGGTGGCAGTGCGGCAAGCTGCGCCGGGACGCCTGAGGCGGCTTGGTGACCTGGACTGAACCTGGACGGGGCCGCGCTCCGTATCCTGGCTGAGGGAGGCGTCCCTCGCCATCCTTCGTGTCCAGGAGACCCATGACCATCCTTCCCCCCGAACGTGACCCCGAGGGCCAGCGCCCCCCGGCGACGACCGAAACCCCGTCCCGCCCCCACCCCACCCGCCGCGAGTTCCTGCGCCACGCCGCCCTCTTCACCGGCACGGTGGCGGCGCTCGGCGGCGGCCTGACCCTGCTCACCCGCCGTCCCGGGGCGGTGGACACCACGCCGGGCGAGAACCTCGTGTGGCGCCCCGACCGTCCCCTCGGCCCCTACGACACGACCGAGGCGGTCACGCCCTACCGGGAGGCCACGACCTACAACAACTTCTACGAGTTCGGCCTCGGCAAGGACGACCCCGTCCGCCTCGCCGGGAGCCTGCGCACGCGCCCGTGGACGGTGAGCATCGACGGCGAGGTCCGCAAGCCGCAGACGGTGGACCTCGGCACCCTCCAGTCGTGGTTCCCTCTCGAAGACCGCATCTACCGGATGCGCTGCGTGGAGGGTTGGTCGATGGTGATGCCGTGGCTGGGCTTCCCGCTCGCCGCCCTGTTGAGGCGGGTGGAGCCAACCGGGCAGGCGAAATACGTCCAGTTCACGGCCCTGCACGACCCGGAGCAGTTTCCGGGCCAGCGTTCGGACGTGCTCGACTGGCCCTACGTGGAGGGGCTGCGGCTCGACGAGGCGATGCACCCCCTCACCCTGATGGCGGTGGGGCTCCAGGGGCGGGTCCTGCTCCCCCAGAACGGGGCGCCGCTGCGGCTCGTCGTGCCGTGGAAGTACGGCTTCAAGAGCATCAAGTCAGTCGTGAGGATCACCCTGACCCGCGAGCAGCCGCGCACGACCTGGAGCGCGGCCGCGCCCGACGAGTACGGCTTCTACGCGAACGTGAACCCGGCGGTCGATCACCCCCGCTGGAGCCAGGCCAGCGAGCGCCGCATCGGGGAACTGGGGCGCCGCCCGACCCTGCCCTTCAACGGCTACGCGGAGGAAGTCGCCCACCTGTACGCGGGGATGGACCTGAGGCAGTTCTTTTGACCGTTCAGCCCGCCGCCCGAGTCGCCCGCCGCCCCCTCCCCTGGCTCGTCCCGGGGGTGACGGCGGGCGGCCTGCTGCCCGTGGCCCTGATGCTGCTCGACGCCTGGACGGGGGCGCTCGGCGCGAATCCGGTGCAACGCGCCCTGCACCAGACCGGCCTCCTCGCCCTCGTGCTGCTGATCCTCTCGCTCGCCTGCACGCCGTTGAGGCTCGTGTTCCGGTGGACGTGGACCGCCCGCATCCGCCGGGCACTCGGCCTGCTCGCCTTCGGGTATGCGGCCCTGCACTTCCTGATCTACCTGTTCGACCAGGGGTTCGTGCCGGGAACCATCCTCACCGACGTGCTGGAGCGGCCCTTCATCACCGTCGGCTTCACGGCGCTCCTGCTCCTCGTGCCGCTGGCGCTGACGAGCCGGGCGGACTCGGTGCGGCGGCTGGGATTTGCCCGCTGGCAACGGCTGCACCAACTCGTCTACGTGTCGGTCAGCCTCGCCGCCCTGCACTACTGGTGGGGGGTCAAGAAAGACCACACCGCCCCGCTGATGTACGCCCTGGTGATCGCGGCGCTGTTCGCGGTGCGGGTGGTCTGGAAGCGGCGGCAGCCTGTTCGGGGGCGGGCCACACAGCCGGGCGACTGACCCTCAGTGCCCCAGAATCTTGCCCAGGAACGCCTTCGCGCGTTCGTGCTGGGGGTTGGTGTAGAAGGCTTCCGGGGTCGTGTCCTCCACGATCTGGCCCGCGTCGAAGAAGAGGATGCGGTCAGCCACCTCCCGCGCGAAGCCCATCTCGTGCGTGACGACGAGCATGGTCATGCCGCCCCGCGCGAGGTCTTTCATCACGTCGAGCACCTCCTTGATCATCTCGGGGTCGAGGGCCGAGGTCGGCTCGTCGAAGAGCATCACCTTGGGGTCCATCGCCAGGGCGCGTGCGATGGCGACGCGCTGCTGCTGCCCGCCCGAAAGCTGCGCCGGGTACTTGTGCGCCTGCTCCTCGATCCCGACGCGCCGCAGGAGTTCCAGCCCCCGTTTCTCGGCCTCGGCCTTGCTAGTCTTCCGCACGCGGATGGGGGCGAGGGTGATGTTCTCCAGCACGGTGAGGTGCGGGAAGAGGTTGAAGGACTGGAAGACCATCCCCACCTCGCGGCGGATGGCGTCGAGGTTGCGGGCGCCCTGAAGGGGAATGCCGTCCACCGTGATGCTCCCGCCGTCGTGGGGGTCGAGGGCGTTGATCGTGCGGATGAAGGTGCTCTTGCCGCTGCCCGAGGGCCCGATGATGACGACGACCTCGCCGGGCCGGACACTCATGCTCACCCCGCGCAGGGCGTGGAAGTTCCCGAAGTGTTTCTGCACGTCCTGCGCGACGATGATGGGCCCCGCCGCCGGGGCACTCGTGCTGGTGGGCTGGGTGCTGGTGCTGAGCTGGGTCATGGGGGGAGTGTACAGGCTGCCGGAAGAGGGGAGGTTGAGCGGCGACTGCGACTCACCTCACGTCCCTCGCGGTTCAACCTGAGCTTGTAGAGCAGCCCGCAGCCTCCGCGCGTACGGCACCCGTTCCTCCGGTGAGGTCGTTCGACGACGGTCGGTGAGCGCGTACAGGCTATCGCCCTCGTAGCGGGGAAAAACGTGCAGGTGGTAGTGCCACACGTCCTGCCCGCCGCCCGGCTCGTTGTGCTGCCGCGTCGAGGTGCCGTGGCAGCCATAGGCCGACTTAAGGGCGAGTGCGATCCGTCGGGCGACCGCGTAGATGGCCGCACTATACTCGTCGGGAAGCTCGTAGATGTTCTCGAAATGCGCGTTGGGAGCGACGAGGACGTGGCCGGGGTTGTTCGGCCACCAGCCCGCCGCGACGAAGGCGGTGACCTTCCCGGTCTGGAAAACGATGTCCTCGGGTTGGGTCCGCGCCCGCCGCCCGCCACGAACGACCTCGCAAAAGGGGCAGAAATAGCCCTCGGGAGCGTGGTGGTACGTAGCCTTGACCATCACGGCTGGTCCTGGTTCATGACGAGCGTCCTCTTCAGACGTTCTCTCAACCGCGCGGTGAGGTCCGTCATCTCCTCCCGGGTCAACTCGACGACGCCGTGTTCCGCCATCAGGAAGTGGAACTGCTGTTCGTCGTAGGGGACGCCGGGGGGCAGGGAGACGACGTGCCAGTGGACGTGGCTGTTCCCCTGGTCGCTGCCGAGGGAGAGGATGTAGACCCGCTCGGTCGGCAACTCCTGCCGCAGGGCTTCGGCGACGTGGTACACGACCGTCTGAAGGCGCAGGTACTCGGCGAGCGTGAAGTCGTGCGTGGCCCCTTCCCTGTGCTCGCGGGGGACGACGAGCGTATACCCCGGTGCCTGGACGAGTTGCCTGCCCTCCCCATTCGGCGCGCGGGCCAGGAACACCACCGCGAGGTCGTCCTCGTACAGCATGTGATGGTGATGGTTGGGGTTCCCCTTCAGGAACTCGCAGATGAAGCACGGCCCCGTCCGCGTGCGCCGTACGTAACTCTCCAGGTCGAAAGGCCGCCGTTCCCGCATGGCCGACCGTAACACGGCCGCCGCCGCACTCCGGCCCACCTTTCCTGGAACCGCCTCCACTCCCGGCTCCATGCTAAAATTCACGCCACCCGCCACGCAGGCAACTGCCCAACGTTGCCCACAAGGAGCACCCATGAAGAAAGTCTTGACCGCCCTGCTGCTCGGCACCGCCGCCGTGGCCTTCGCGCAGGGCACCACCTTCCTGACCATCGGTTCGGGCTCGACCACGGGCGTCTACTTCCCGGTCGCCACCGGGATGGCGAAACTCATCAACGACTCGGGCAGCGGCGTGCGCGCCAACGCCCGCTCGACCGGGGGCAGCGTGTTCAACGTGAACGCCCTGGGAACGGGCGAACTCGACGCCGCCATCGCGCAGAACGACATCGTGTACTACGCCTACCGGGGCACGGGCATCCAGGCCTTCCAGGGCAAGGCGAACAACAAGCTCCGCACGATGGCGGTCCTCTACCCCGAGGTGCTGCACGTCATCGCCCGCAAGGACGCGGGGATCAACTCCATCGCCGACCTCAAGGGCAAGCGCGTGGTCATCGGCGACCTGGGCTCGGGCACCGAGCAGACGGCGCGGCAGGTGCTGGAGGCCTACGGGCTGAGCTTCGACGATCTGGGGCAGGCGCTGCGCGTGTCCCCGGCGCAGGGCATCACCCTGATGCAGGACAAGCGCGCCGACGCCCTCTTCTACACGGTCGGCGTGGGCGCCAGCGCCATCTCGCAGATCGCGCAGACGGTGGACGTGAAGGTGGTGCCGGTGAGCGGCAACCAGGCCGCCGCCCTGATCAAGAAGTACCCCTTCTACGTGCGCTACAACATCCCCGCCAAGAGCTACAAGGGCGTGGGCGCCACCGTCCCCAGCGTGGCCGTCCAGGCGACCCTGGTCACCACCACCGGGGCCAGCGAGGACGCCGTCTACAAGGCGATGAAGGCCGCCTTCGGCAACGAGGCGGAACTCAAGGCGCTGCACCCCAGCCTCGCCACCAACTTCTCGTACGAGAAGGCCGTCAAGGGTCTGCCCGCGCCGCTCCACCCCGGCGCGCTCAAGTTCTTCCGCGAGAAGGGCCTGAACGTCAAGTAAGCGCCCTCAGGGCCGGAACCCGGGCCAGCCGCCCAACCCTCGCGGCTGGCCCCCTTTGTTCGAGGAAGGATGAGCACGCTGTGAGTGACCCCACCAGACCGATCTCCACCGACCCCAGCCTGGGCATGACCGAGGGGGAACGCCGCGCCATCGAGATGGTCGAGGCCGCCGAGACGGGCGGGCGCAAGCTGTTCGGGGGGCAGCGGTGGCTGGTGACTGCCCTCGCCGTCGCCTGGTGCCTTTTCCAGATGTACGCGGCGCAGGTCGGCACCCTCGACCCCATCGTCCTGCGGGCGACCCACCTCGCCTTCGCCTTCGCGCTGGGCTACCTCGTCTTCCCCTTCCGCAAGACGCCGGGCAAACCGCAGGTCGGCGTGCCGTGGTTCGACTGGATTCTGGGGGCGATTGCCACCGCGAGCGCCGTCTACCTGATCGTCCAGTACCCCACCATCGCCAACGTGCAGGGCGGGGTGCTCACCTCACCGGATGTGTGGGTGGGGAGCGCGATGGTGATTCTGCTCCTCCTCGCCGCGTGGCGCACCATCGGGATCGCCATGCCCATCGTGGCGCTCGTGTTCATGCTGTACGCGCTGACCGGGCCCAAGGGCCTGATCCGGGGCGACCTGGGGCCGCAGCTTCAACTCCACGCCGGGCAGACCTGGCCGCAGGTCGTGGGGCAACTCTTCGCCAACACCGAGGGCATCTTCGGCACGGCCATCGGCGTCTCCGCGCAGATCGTCTTCCTGTTCGTGCTGTTCGGGGCGATCTTCGACAAGCTCGGGGCGGGCGACTGGTTCATGAACGTCGCTCAAGGGCTCCTCGGCGCCTTCCGGGGCGGCCCGGCGAAGGCGAGCGTGCTCTCCAGCGCCCTGAACGGCATCATCAGCGGGTCGGCGGTGTCGAACGTGGTCACGGGCGGCAACATCACCATCGGCACGATGAAGCGGGTGGGGTACTCCGCTGAGAAGGCGGGCGCCATCGAGGTGGCGAGCAGTTCCAACGGCCAACTGATGCCCCCGGTGATGGGCGCGGCGGCCTTCATCATGGCGCAGAACCTCAACATCGAGTACCGCAGCCTCATCCTCGCCGCCGCGATTCCCGCCTTCCTGTGCTACTCCGCCCTGCTCGTCGTGACGCACATCGAGGCGCTGAAACTGGGGCTGCGCGGCCTTCCCCGAAATGAACTTCCCCGCGTGCGGCAGACGCTCCTCTCCGGCTGGTACTACCTCGTCCCGCTCGTCTACCTGATCGGCACCCTGACGATCAACCCGGAGGCCACCCCCGAGCGGGTCGCGCTGAACACCATCTTCCTGATGATCGCCATGATGTTCGCGCAGGAGGCGTGGCGGGCGACCCGGGACGGGCGGGGCGTGGGGCGCGGTCTGGCGGACGGCGGGCGAATGCTCGTCCAGGCCTTCGAGAGCGGCGCCCGCTCGATGATCGGCATCGCCATCGCCACCGCCGCCGCCGGGATCATCGTCGGGATCGTGACGATCACCGGGCTGGGCTTCGGGCTCGCCGACATCGTGCAGCTCGTGAGCAACAGCTTCCGCGACCTGCTGACGGGGGTCGCGGGGCTGATTCCGGGGGTCAACGTCACTGCGGTCGCCGCCTTCGGGGCCATCCTGATCGTGCTGTTCATGGCGCAGCTCATCGCCCTGATCCTGGGGATGGGGCTGCCGACCACCGCCAACTACATCCTGATGAGCGCGTTGATCGTGCCCATCATCGCCAAGATCGCGGGTCTGGACACGGGCAACCCGGCGCAGATGCTCCCCGTCCACATGTTCGTCTTCTACTTCGGCATCATGGCGGATTCCACGCCCCCCGTCGCCCTGGCCGCCTTCGCCGCCTCGGCGATCAGCGGGGGCAATCCGGTGGCGACGGGCGTGCAGGCCTTCCAGTACGAACTCCGAACGGCCCTGCTCGCCTACATGATGTTTTTCAATCCGTCACTCCTGCTGATCGCCAATAACCGGCTCGGCGGTCTGCCCTGGGGCGAGGCCATCCCCATGATCCTCTTCGCCTTCATCGGCCTCGTCGCCTTCAGCGCCGCCACCCTGCGCTACCTGCACCGCCGCACGAACCTCCTCCAGACGCTGATCCTGCTCGTCGCGTCCTTCATCCTGATCATCCCCACCCACATCTTCTGGAACCTCGCCGCTCTCGGACTGATCGCCGTCGTGTACTTCTGGCAGAAGGCGGGGAGCCGGAACGAGCCGCCTGCGGTGGTGGCGACAGCCTGAGGGAGAGTCGCGAGTCGCCAGTTTCCAGGCACCAGGAAAAAGCCCCCGAAGCGTCAGGCCGGGGGCTTTTGCTGTTTCTGCTGGCGACTGGCCGCTGGCGACTCTCTACCTCGTGGCGATCTTTACCCGCTTCTCCAACTGATCCGTGAACAGCGTCATCACCGTCGTCAGGGCGAGGTAGACGCACGCGACGGTCGTGAGCACCGGGATGGGCAGGAAAGTCTCGCTCGACACCCGCGACCCGGCGAGGGTGAGTTCGAGCAGGGCAATGGAGGAGGCGAGCGAGGAGTCCTTGAGGAGCGCGACGAGGTTGTTCACCAGGGGCGGCACGACGATCCGGAGGGCCTGCGGCAGGATGATGGTGTTCATGGTCTGCCCGCCGCTGAGGCCCAGGGAGCGCGCCGCCTCGCCCTGCCCGCGCGGGATGGCGAGGATGCCCGCGCGGATCACCTCGGCGTTGTACGCGCCCACGTTCAGGGCGAGGGCGATCACCGCCGACCAGAACTCGTTGAGTTCCAGCCTGATCCCGACCGATTGCAGGAGGGGCGGCAGGGCGTTGTACACGAACAGAATCTGCACGAGAAGCGGCGTGCCCCGGACCAGCCAGACGAAGAGCCCGGCGGGCGCCCGCACGAGCCACACGGCGCTCGTCCGCGCGATGCCCACCAGGATGCCGATCACCAGCCCGATCAGCCCGCTCACCAGCGTGAGTTGCAGGGTCATCCGCGCCCCCTGCACGAACAGGTCGGCGCGGGGGCCGATGGGGTCGGGAATCCGGCGCAGGATCAGGGTGATCACGAAGAACAGGAGCAGGAAGGCGGCGGCCGCTCCCACGAGCCACACCAGCAGGTTCACCCCGCCGGGGGGTTGCCGGGGCGCGGTCCTTTGGGCCGTCATTCGTCGTCCTCAGCGGGTGAGGCGGAGCGGAATGAGGGATGAATTGTCATTGGCCGATCATCCCACAAATCCGCGCCCCCGGCACCGCCTCCATAGACCGCCCGTGCTCTAGAACTGACGTTCCACACGAGAAAAACCCCGGTTGCACGGGGCAACCGGGGTTGGAAGGGTGGGCCTCGCCGCTCAGCGGCAGCGGATGTCCTGGCCGAAATACTGGTTGCTGATCTTGGCGTAGGTGCCGTCCTGCTGCGCCTTGGTGAGGGCGGCGTTGAGCTCCCTCAGCAGGCTGCTGTTCCCCTTCTTGACCGCCATGCCGATGCGCTCGTTGAACAGCAGGTCACCCTGCACGAGCTTGCCCTTCTGCGCCTTCACGAGGTCGAGCCCCGTGAACTTGTCGCCCACCCAGGCGTCGGTGCGGCCCGCGAGCAGGGCGGCCTGGGCGTCGGTGTCCTTGGGGAAGGTCTTGACCGAGCCCACGCCGGGCACCTTCTGGACGTTCTGGAGGTATGTGGTGCCCACCTGCACGGCCACCGTCTTGCCCTTCAGGTCGGCGGCGGTCTTGGGGCCGCCCACCCGCGAGACGATGGAGCCGCCCGTGCAGTAGTGCGGGTTGGAGAAGTCCACCGCCCGCGCCCGCTCGGGGGTGATGCCGTGGCTGGCGATCACGAAGTCGTAGCGGTCCTGGTTCAGGCCGATCAGGAGGTTGTCGAAGGGCTGGGTCACCCACTGCACCTTGAGGCCCATCCCCTTGGCGAGCGCGTTGGCGAGGTCCACCTCGAAGCCCGTGAGCTGATTGCCCTTGAGGAGGTTGAAGGGCGGGAAGGCCCCCTCCGTGGCGATCCGAACGGTGCCGCTCTTCTTGATCTCGTCCCAGGTGCGCGCCTGGGCGGCGCTGGCGAGCAGGGTCAGGGCGGTGAGGGTCAACAGGGCTTTCTTCATCATGCGGGTTCCTCCAGTGTCAGGTTGGGCGGGATGCCCCGGCACTTTAGCGTCCAGATGAAGGTGGAAGAAAGAGCGCGCGGATGAGGAACCTGACCCGGCTCACACGAACCGGGCCCGAACGAACAGCGCCGCCCCCACGAGGAAGGCGGCGCTGAGGTGTGGAGGGTTCAGTCGTCGGCGGAGACGCTGCCCAGGTTGACCACGCGGCGGGACGAGTCGTCGTCGTACTGGTAGCCCAGGCCAAGGGTGTCGGCCTGACCGCGCGTGCCGGTCGGCGTGCCCCGGTCGATGGCGGCTTCCGAGTCGTTGTCGAAGGCGTGCAACCGGGTCTGGTCGATCAGCAGGTCGATGGAGTCGCCGGGTTGCACGATGGCCTGTCCCTCCACCTTGGCGGTGAGGGTCTGCCCGTCCACGTCGATGATCAGGTCGGTCTGGGCGCCCAGCGGCTCGACGACCACGACCTTACCGCGCAGGACGTTCGTGCCCTGGGGGATGTCACTCATGCCCACGATGCCCAGGTGCTCGGGGCGGATGCCCATGGAGACTTCCCTGCCCTCGTAGGCCCGCAGGCTCTGCGACAGACGACCCATTGGGGCGATGCGGCTCCCGCCGATCACGAACTCGCCGTTCTGCACCCGGCCCGTCAGGAAGTTCATGCTCGGGCTGCCGATAAAGCCCGCCACGAACTTGTTCTGCGGGAAGTCGTAGAGGTTCATGGGCGTGTCGACCTGCATGATCACGCCGTCGCGCATCACCACGATGCGGTTGCCGAGCGTCATCGCCTCAACCTGGTCGTGCGTCACGTAGATGATCGTTGCCCCCAGGCGGCGGTGAAGCTGGCTGATCTGCGAGCGCATCTCCACGCGCAGCTTCGCGTCGAGGTTGGAGAGCGGCTCGTCCATCAGGAAGACCTTCGGCTCGCGCACGATGGCGCGGCCCATCGCCACGCGCTGACGCTGACCGCCCGACAGCTCCTTGGGCTTGCGGCCCAGCAGGTGCTCGATCTGGAGGATCTTGGCCGCGTCACGCACCCGCTTGTCGATCTCGTCCTTCGGCGTCTTGCGGAGCTTCAGGCCGAAGGCCATGTTCTCGTAGACGTTCATGTGCGGGTAGAGCGCGTAGTTCTGGAAGACCATCGCGATGTCGCGGTCCTTGGGAGGCACGTCGTTCACGATCCGGTCCCCGATGCGCAGGGTGCCGTCGGTGATGTCCTCCAGGCCCGCGATCATGCGCAGCGTCGTGCTCTTGCCGCAGCCCGACGGCCCGACGAACACCATGAACTCGCGGTCCCCGATGTGGAGGTTGAAGTCCTTCACCGCGTGGTGCTTGGTGCCGTAACGCTTGTTGATGTGCTCCAGAACGACTTCCGCCATGATGAGCCTACCTTTCGCCCCTGCTCTTGCCCGTGAGTGTGCCCCTGGAATGGGGTGAGTCGGGCAACCGGGGTACGAGAACGAGAGTCCCGGGGTTTACGCTGACGCTGGGCTGACGGGTGAAGTTTACCACGGGCGAAGCGCGGCGGGACAGGGGTGCTCGATCATTCTCGTCTTCCTGGGGCGACGGGGGACCCACCCCGGGACGAACGTCCACGCGGGCGCGTCAAGAGGTGTTCCGGGTGTGGCGAGGTAAGGCTGTGAACGTCCTCGCCACGCTCTTCGTCATGCATCTGCTCGCCATCATGACGCCCGGGCCAGACTCCCTCCTGGTGGCGAGGACGGCGGCGAGCACCTCGCGCCGGGCCGCCCCGTTCGCCGCGTTTGGCATCACGGTCGGCAACATGTTGTGGGCGGGTCTGGCGCTGGGTGGGCTGCACCTGATGTTCGAGCGCGTGGTGTGGCTGCAAACCGCGCTCAAGGTCCTGGGGGGCGCGTCCCTGGTCTACCTGGGGGTGCAGAGGTGGCGCGCGTCCCTGGCCGGAGCACGCGGCGATGAGCCACACGTCGCCGCCCGGGTACCAACGACTGACCTCGTGGCCTTCCGCACCGGGTTCCTCACGAACGTCGCGAACGTGAAGGCGGTGGTGTACTTCAGCGGCATCTTCGTCACCTTTCTGATGCCGACGACGGCGAGCATGAAGACGGCGATGTTCGTCATGGTGCTGTTGGAGGCGGCGGCCTTCTTCAGCGTGATGGCGCTGCTCTCGCTGCCCGGGCCGCAGAGGGCGTACCGCCGGGCGACGGCCTGGATCGACCGGACGGCGGGGGCGGTGTTCGCCGCCTTCGGGGTGCGGCTCCTGCTGAGCAGCCGAACTCACTGACGCCACGCCACCGCAAAAGCGAGGGGGCGCGAGCCGCCCTGGCCCACGCCCCCTCTTCAACAGCCTCAGGCCGCCGTGCCGAACTCCATGCGGAAGACGTACTTCGTCACTTCGCCCTTGATGTTGTCGATCATGTCGTTGAACATGTTCGTCGCCTCGAACTTGTACTCCGTGAAGGGGTCGCGCTGCCCGTACCCGCGCAGACCGATGCCCTGCCGCAGCACGTCCATGCCGTGCAGGTGCTCCTTCCAGTGCTGGTCCACGACCTGAAGCAGCACGTAGCGGCTGAGGCTGTTGAGCATCGTGGGGCTGAGTTCGTCCTTGCGGGCGTCGAAGGTATCCGCCACCGCGCCCAGGAGGTGCGCGTGCGCGTCCGCCGGGGTCATGGCGCGCAGGGCCTCGAAGTCGTAGTCGCCGAGCTGGGGCACCGCGTCAATCATGTTCGTCCGCAGAGTCTCCAGGTCCCAGGTCTCGGGCGCCTGGTCGGCGGGCGCGTGTATGGCGAGCTGCATCTCCGCGAAGTCGCCGATCATCCCCTCGGTCGACTCCTCCACGTCCTCGTCGGCGCCGAGCAATACCTCGCGGCGCTGGGCGTACACGGTGTCGCGCTGCTTGCTCATCACGTTGTCGAATTCCAGCAGTTGCTTGCGGATGCCGAAGTTGCGGTCCTCGACGCGGGCCTGCGCACGCTCGATGGCCCCCGTCACCATCTTCGCCTCGATGGGCTGCGTGTCGTCCATTCCCAGGCGGTCCATCATGGCGACCACCCGGTCGTTGGCGAACAGGCGCATCAGGTCGTCCTCGAAGGAGACGTAGAAGCGGCTGCTCCCCGGGTCGCCCTGACGCCCCGCGCGGCCCCGGAGCTGGTTGTCGATCCGGCGCGACTCGTGCCGCTCGGTGCCGATGATGTGCAGGCCGCCGAGTTCCTGCACCCGGGCGCGGTCGGCGATGGTGTCGGTCTGGAGCTGCTGCGCCTGCCGGATGAACTCGCGGGTCATGCCGGGAATCTGCATCCCCAGCCGCTCGGCCTCGGGGTCCTGGCGGCTGATCGCCTTGATGAAGGCTTCCACCTCCGGCGCGTAGCGGCTGAGGCCGAGCTGCCCCTCAATCGCCTCGCCCAGGATGTACTCCGCGTTCCCCCCCAGCATGATGTCGGTGCCGCGCCCCGCCATGTTGGTGGCGATGGTGACGGTGCCCGAGCGGCCCGCCTGCGCGATGATGCTCGCCTCCTGCGCCTCGAACTTGGCGTTCAGGACCGCGTGCTGGATGCCTGCCTGTCCCAGCAGTTCGCTGAGCTGCTCGCTGGTGACGATGCTGGCCGTGCCGATGAGGACCGGGCGCCCGGTCGCGTGCATCTCCCTGACTTCCTCCACGACCGCCCGGTACTTGCCCAGCCGCGTGCGGTACACGAGGTCCTCGGCGTCCTTGCGGATGATCGGCCTGTTCGTGGGGATGACCAGCACGTCCGAGCCGTAGATGTCGAGGAACTCCTTTTCCTCGGTCTTGGCGGTGCCCGTCATTCCGGCGAACTTGTTGTACAGGCGGAAGAAGTTCTGGTAGGTGATCGTGGCGAGCGTCTGGTTCTCGTTCTCGATCTTGACGCCCTCCTTCGCCTCGATGGCCTGGTGCAGCCCCTCGCCGTAGCGGCGCCCCGGCATCGAGCGGCCCGTGAACTCGTCGATGATGATGACCTCACCCTCGGCGTTCACGATGTAGTCCTTCTCGCGGTGGTAGAGCTCCTTGGCGCGGATCGCCTGGGTGATCATGTGCGCCTTGTCCATGTTCTCGGGGCTGTAGAGGTCGTTCAGCGACAGCAGCCGCTCGATCTTGGAGATGCCCCCCTCGGTGAGGTGGACCTGCTTGCCCTTCTCGTCGATGGTGTAGTCGCCCGTGGGCTCGGCGCGCTTGCCGGGCTCGGCGGGCTCGCCCCGTTGCAGGCGGCGGATCAGCTTGGCGTACACGTAGTACAGGTCGGTGGCCTTCTCGGCGGCTCCCGAGATGATCAGCGGCGTGCGGGCCTCGTCGATCAGGATGGAATCCACCTCGTCCACGATGGCGAAGTTCAGCGGATTGTCGGCCCGCAGCACGAGCTGGTCGCGGCTCTGGGCCATGTTGTCGCGCAGGTAGTCGAAGCCCAGCTCCGAGTTCGTGACGTAGGTGATGTCGCAGGCGTAGGCGGCCTGACGCTGGTGCGGTTGCATGTCGCGGGTGATGAGGCCGACGCTGAGCCCGAGCGTCCGGTAGAGCAGCCCCATCTCCTCGGCACCGACGCGGGCGAGGTAGTCGTTCACGGTGACGAGGTGGGTGCCCTTGCCCTCCAGAGCGTTGAGGGCGAGGGCCAGCGTGGCGACGAGCGTCTTGCCCTCGCCCGTGCGCATCTCGGCGATGCGGCCCTGGTGCAGGGCGGTGCCGCCGATGAGCTGCACGTCGTAGTGCCGTTTGCCGATGGAGCGGCGACCGGCCTCGCGGATCAGGGCGAAGGCGGGGACGAGCACGTCGTCGAGGGACTCGCCGCCCTCCTGCACCCGCTTGCGCAGGGCCAGAAAAGCCTCGGCGAGGTTCTCGACCCTCATCGTCTCTTCTTCGAGCGCGTTCACGGCCTGCACCACCGTTTTCACGATGCGCTGCACGTCGCGCTGGTTGTTGTCGAACACTTTGTTCAGGACACGGAACATGACACCGGAGTATAGCGCGCTCTTGGTCACGCCCGCCTGACAAGTTCAGTGAGACGGGCGTAAGGAAGTTGAGCAGCAGGGGCTCAAAAGTAGGAGGCTTCAGGATGCTATTTTCTGGTCAGAAAGACCAGAAGGGGGCGAAGATATGACCAAGCTCGTGAAGTTGCAGGACGCCAAGGCCAACCTGAGCCAGCTCATCCGCGAGGCGGAGGCGGGCGAGACGGTCATCGTGACGCGGCACGGGAAACCGACGGTGCGGCTGGTGGTGGTGGAGCCGGAGGGAGAGGTGGGGCCGGTGCGCATGGGGATCGAGACGTTCCGCAGCATTCCCAAGATCGAGGACCTGGAATTCGAGCGGGACCGGACGCCCTGGGGCGACATCGAACTGGACTTCGATTGATGGCCTATCTGCTGGATACCAACGTCATCAGCGAAACGGCCAGGGCACGTCCACAGCCCGCCCTGGTGCAGCTCCTTACAACCACACCGCTTTCCGATCTATATCTCAGCGCGGTCACTTTTGGGGAGGTGGAGTACGGCGTCCAGAAACAGACCGACCCGGCCAGGCGACTGCAACTCCGCGCCTGGGTGGACGATGTTCTCCTTCCAGACTACGAGGGACGCATCCTGCCCGTCACCGGGGACGTGATGGTGACCTGGGCGCAACTCGTCCTGCGCAGCGGCAAAACGCCCGGGCAACTCCCCCGAATGGACTCGCTCCTGGCCGCGACGGCCCTCCACCACCGCCTCACCCTCGTCACCCGCAACGCCGCCGACTTTCAGGCACTCGGCGTGCCCTTCCTCAACCCCTGGGAGGGCTGAGCCCTACGCGTTCGCCAGCGGTGCGTACGCCACCGCCCCCTCGCTGAGGGCACTGGGTTCCCGCCCCGCCCGGATGGCCGCCGCTCCCGCAAGCGCGATCATCGCCCCGTTGTCGGTGTTCAGGTCCTTGCCGGGGAACACCGCCCGCACGCCGCTCGCCGCGAACGCCTCCCGCAGCGCCCGGTTCGCCGCCACCCCACCCGAGACGACCACGGTTTCCCGCCCGCACGCCTGCGCCGCCCGCAGGGTAGTCTTCACCAGGAAGCGCACGGCGGCCCGCTCGAACCCGGCGGCGAGGTCTTCCGGTTTCGCCCCGGCCTTGTGGGCGAGGAGGGCGGCGGTCTTGAGCCCGCTGAAGGAGAAGTCGAAGCCCTTCTGCCCCTGCAAGGGTTCCTTGAAGGGCACGGCGTCGGGGGCGCCCCTCAAAGCCGCCTCGCTGATCGCCGGGCCGCCGGGGTAGCCCAGGCCCGCCAACCGGGCGATCTTGTCGAACGCCTCCCCCGCCGCGTCGTCGCGTGTGGCCCCGACAAGCACGTACTCGCCCTCGCGCGGCACGTCGAAGAGGTGGGTGTGGCCGCCGCTCACCACCAGGGCAAGGTAGGGTGCTTTCAGGTCTGCCTCGCTCGCCGCCGCGAAGATGTGGCCTTCGAGGTGGTGGGCGGCGTAGAAGGGGACACCGAGCGCCTGCGCGAGCCCCTTGCCGTACATCAGCCCGACGAGGAGGGCGCCGACGAGGCCGGGGCCGGAGGTGGCGGCGACGGCCTCCAGGTCATTCACCTCCAGGCCCGCCTCCGCCAGCGCGTCCCCGGTCACCCGGTCGATGCGCTCGACGTGCTCGCGACTGGCGAGTTCAGGCATCACGCCGCCGTACTGGGCGTGGACGGTCTGCGACCACACCCGGTTCGCCAGCACCCGCGCCGAGCCGTCCGGGGCGAGTTCCACGATCCCGACCCCCGTGTCGTCGCAGGAGGTGTCGATGCCGAGGATGCGCACGGGGAACCGAGAAACGCTCATCGCGGGGAGTGTAACAGGGGGAGGCGAAACGGATGAGGCGCGTGGGCACCAACCCCGCTAGAGTGCAGGTATTCCACGAGAGGACCTGTCCACGATGCGTTTGCGCTGAGCCCCCGGACCCGACGTTTGGCCCGCCAATTCGATGCGGTGTCTTCGTTCTGTTCTGGAGGCTCACCTATGCACTGGTCCCACTCCTTCTACGAGCGGCAGGACGCCCTGACGGGGTGTTACAGCGCCCCCATCCATCCCTTCCATACCTCTCTCGCGGCGCGTGTCACGGCGCACCGGTGTCAGCCGGGAGCCCTCCTCGAACTCGGCGCGGGCGGGGGGCAGTTTGCGACCGCTGCCGCCCTCGTCGGTCATGGGGTCACGGCGCTCGACCTGCGGGCGGGGGTGGGGGGACACACCCGACTCCTGGCTGCCCAGCATGGGGTCACCGTCCACACGCTGACCGGAGACTTCTCCACCCTCGACCCCGGCGGTCCCTTCGACACGCTCTGCTACTGGGACGGCTTCGGCATCGGGGAGGACGACGAGCAGCGGTATCTGCTCTCGCGGGTGGCGGGCTGGCTCGCACCGGAAGGAGTGGCTTACGTCGAGGTCTATACCCCGTGGTACTGGGCGCGGCACGCGGGGTTCACCCGCCACGCCGAACGCCACACCCAGACCTACGGCTTCGACGCCGACGGCTGCCGGATGCTCGACACCTACGCGCCGCGCGGGGAGGAGCCCTTCACCCAGTCCCTGCGCTGTTACAGCCCCGCCGACCTGCGCCTGCTGCTGTCCGGCACGGGGTTAGGGCTGAGGGAGGTGTGGCCCGGTGGGTCCTACGATCCCGAGGCGGGGGTGTACCACCCGGAGGTTTCCCTGGGCGGGGCGATGACCTTCACGGCCGTCCTCACGCCCGCCTGAACCTCTACCAGTGACGGGGGTCGTGGTCGGGTTCCTCCGCCAGGAGCCACAGGTTGCGGTCCTGCCGGGCGGCGTCGCGCTGGGCGTCGAGGAGCACGGCTTCCAGCTCGGCGCCGAGGTGCTTGTGCCGTTTGCGGAAGTGGGCGTAATCGCACAGTACGAGGGCGAAGCGGGCGGGGCGGGCGCCCGGGTCGGTCAGGACGTCGTACAGGGCGTCCCAGTTGCGCCCGAAACTCTCGCTCAGGCCCAGGCCGCGCAACAGGGCGAGCATCAGGCCATCCTTGTCGCGCACCCCGGACAGGTCCACCTCGCGTACGGCCACCTGATACCCGGCGGCGACGATGCGCGGGTCATGCGGGGCGGGCTGGATGCCCTGGGGGGGAGCGCCAAACACGTTGATCACGGCTGGATTCTCCTGAACGAGGTGTAGTGGTCGCCGGTGTAGTAGCACTCCCCCACGCTGCGCGCCTGACCGCCACACACGATGCGCCGCGCTCCCCGGTCGTCCTCGCCAGGGGTAGGCACCGTGTACTCGCGGTAATAGCCCCGGGCGCGTCTGGGGAGGATTCCCTCGCGGTTGCCGAAGGTGCTCCCGTCCTTCGCGTACGGAAAGGGGCCGCCCGCCCGGATCAGGCTGAGGGTCCGGCGGGCCTCACGCGGGAGATCGGCAGCGGCAACGAAGGGGAGGCCGTGCCCGAGATCGCGGGCCGCACGGGTCGTGTCGGTCCGGGCCGTCTGAACCCGCGTGGCCGTGTCCTGTCCCGACCCGGGAGGCGAGCAGGCGACGAGAAGCGCACCGAGGAGGGCACAGCGCAGGAGGCGCGACGGGAGGGAAAAGCTCATCGGCACGAGTCTAGACCGCGCGGCGCCGACCCGTCTTCCCGAACGCACTCTTCAGGCGAACCTCTCCAGCCATGCGAGCAGGTCGGGGAGCAGCGGCGAGAGTCCCTTGTAGACCACCTGCTCGGGAGTCATCGTCCGCAGCGCGGCGGCGAGGGCGCAGGCATGCACGGGGTCGGCCACCACGTCCCGCAACGAATAGACGTAGGGCCGAATGGTGAAGAGGGCGCCGTGAGCCCGGGGAAAGCCGGTGAGCGTCTGACGTTCCACCCGCAGAAAGGCCCCGTCCGGGTCGAAGCGGGTGCCCTGAGCACGGTCCGGGCCCTGCGGCGCGGCGGGGTGGTGGTCGAGGCGGTCACTCATGGCGACGCCCCAGGCGAAGCGGACGAAGGGACCCCGCGTGATCACCGCGTCCATCAGCCGGGGTGCGGTGGCGTTCATCGGCCCGCTTCCGGCGACGGGCCCATGGACCGCCACGAAATCCCGCCCCAGCTTCTCGCGCGGGTCCCAGTGCTGCGGCGAGAGGACGTGCAGGGCGGCCACCCAGTCCCCGCCTTCGGGATGACGGGCGACGACGGCGAGGTCTTCGGGGACGTTCAGCCCCAGGAAGTCGAGCGCGTTCACGGGCGTCACGTCGGCAACGAGGGGGGCGAGGGGCGCGTCGAAGCGGCGCAGACCTTCCACCCCACCCCAGCGCGGGTCGAGGACCGCCGCCCAGCCGAGTGCCCGGTTGGTGAACGTCCTCCCGTCCCAGGTCATCACGCCGCCGCTCCCCTCGGCGAGGGTGCGGGCGACGAAGGACAGGGCGGCCTCCCTGAGTTCGGGGGTCAGGGCCGCCTCACCCATGTACTCGTGGAGCGCGCGGCGGTGGGCGGCGGCCTTGCTCGCCATGAAACGCGGGTACTCGCGGTCGAGGGCGAAGGTGTGCGTTTCCACCGGCTCCCCCTCGGCCCAGGGCACGGGCTGAGCGCCCAGCCTGTACAACCCCGCCGAGACGGTGTACTGCCCGGTCAGGAAGGGACGGTAGAGGGTCAGGGCCCGGTCGAACACGCCGCCAGTTTCGCAGACGGCGGAGGGTGGGGGCTCAACCCCTCCGCTCCCGTGATTCGGATACGCGGCCCGTGCTCAGGCCAGGCTCCCGTTGCTCATCACCCCGGCGGCGATCAGCACCAGGATCAGCACGCCGACGACGACCCGGTACACCGCGAAGCCCTTGAAGTTGTTCGTGGACACGAAGCGCAGCAGCCAGCCGATGGCGAGGTACGCGATCACGAAGCTCGTCACCGCCCCCAGCAGCACGTTCACGAGGCCGATCTGGGCGAGGAGGTCGCGGCTGCGGATGAAGTCGAGCAGGGCGGCGCCGCCCAGGGTGGGCACCCCCAGGTAGAAGGAGAACTGGGTCGCCGTGGGGCGGTCGAGGCCCATCACCATGCCGCCCAGGATGGAACTCGCGGAGCGCGAGAAGCCGGGCCACAGCAGGGCGAGACACTGCACCGCGCCGATCAGGAAGGAACGCCCCACGCCGATGTTCTTGATGTTGTGGATGTTCGGCGTCACGCGGCGGCTCTCGATCAGCCACATCAGCACGCCGCCCACGATCAGGGCCCAGGCGACCACGCTGGGGCGGAAGAGGGCCGCCTTGATCGCGTCCCCGAACAGCAGGCCCAGGATCACGGCGGGGATGCAGGCGACGATCACGCCGAGCCACAGCCGCTGGGTGGGCCGGTCGCGCCCGATGTCGCGCCCCTGCTGCACGAAGTCGCGCCAGTAGTACGCCAGCACCGCCAGGATCGCGCCGCCCTGGATCACCACCTCGAAGGTGTCCTTGACCTCCTTGGGCCAGGGCACGCCCATCAGGTTCCCGGCGACGATCAGGTGCCCGGTCGAGCTGATCGGCAGGAATTCGGTGATGCCCTCCACGATCCCGTAAACGATGGCGTAGAACCAGTCCATAATCCGGGGGAGCGTACCACCTCGGGCCTGGGGGCAACCTCACCACAAAGGGGGAGGTGCAGACTGGGACCGTGACCTTCGACCCCTACCTGCGCCGCTGGAACCTCGTGCCGGACGGCGAGCCCATCCACACGAACAGCAGCGACCTCCTGCCCGTGCGCCTCGCCGGGAAGCCCGCCATGCTCAAGGTCGCCCGGGTGAACGAGGAAGAGGTCGGCCACCGCCTGATGGTCTGGTGGAACGGCGAGGGCGCGGCCCGCGTCCTGCGGCACGACGGGGAGGCCGCCTTGTTGGAACGGGTGGAGGGTGATCTTTCCCTCGCGGAAATGGTCCGCGCCGGGCAGGACGACGAGGCGAGCCGCATCCTCTGCGCGACCGTGGCGGTGCTGCACGCGAGGCAGGCCCGGCCCTGGCCGGAGTTGACGCCCCTGGAGCGGTGGTTTCGGACGTTGGAGGAGCTGGCGCCACAGGTGGGAGGCGTGCTGGCAACATCCCTGGAAACGGCGCGACACCTCTTCCGGGAACCCCGCCACCTGCGTCCCCTCCACGGCGATATCCACCACGGCAACGTCCTCCACAGCCGCGAGCGGGGCTGGCTGGCGATTGACCCCAAGGGGCTGATCGGCGAGCGCGGCTTCGACTACGCCAACATCTTCTGCAACCCGGACCCGGAAACGGCGACACGACCCGGGCGGTTGGCACGGCAGACCCACGTCGTCGCGGCGGCAGCGGAACTCGACCAGCAGCGTCTTTTGCAATGGGTGCTTGCCTACGCAGGTCTCTCCGCCGCGTGGCATCTGGAGGACGACGAGCCTGACCTCGCCGCCCCCACGCTGGAAGTCGCCCGGATTGCCGCCGCCGAACTGGGCTTCTGACCTGCTATACTCCCCGTTTGGGTGCCCCCGTGACCCTGCCCCCGCGTGCTCGAACGTCGCGCGCGGGCCTGGCCGAGCAAGCGTCACTTCCTGACGTGCGGCTGGCGCGAGGACGGCAAACTTTTTCCCGACCAACGTTCAGGAGTCAGACGTGTCGTACATCAGCATGAAGCAGCTTTTAGAGGCGGGCGTGCACTTCGGGCACGAGACCAAACGCTGGAACCCCAAGTTCAAGCGCTTCATCTTCGCGGAGCGCAACGGCATCTTCATCATCGACCTGCAAAAGACCCTCAAGCAGATCGACCGTTCCTTCGACTACATCAAAGACCTCTCCGAGCGCGGCGGCGTGATCCTGTTCGTCGGCACCAAGAAGCAGGCGCAGGAGATCGTGGAGCTGGAGGCCCGGCGCACCGGGATGCCTTTCGTGACGAGCCGCTGGCTGGGCGGGATGCTGACCAACTTCCGCACCATCCGCACCCGCATCGACCGCCTCAACGAACTCGACGACATGTTCGAGTCGGGCGCCGTCAATAACCGTCCCAAGGCCGAGCGCATCGAACTCGGCGCCGAGCGCGAGCGGCTGCTGCGCTTTGTCGGCGGCATCCGCAAGATGACCCGCCTCCCCGACGCGATCTTCGTGGTGGACCCCACCAAGGAAGTGATCGCGGTGCAGGAGGCCAACAAGCTCGGGATCCCCGTGATCGCGCTGGCCGACACCGACTCCGACCCTGACGTGATCGACTACATCGTGCCCGGCAACGACGACGCGATCCGCTCGATCCAGCTCATCACCCACCGCATCGGTGACCTCGTGGTCGAGGCGCGCGGCGGCGGTGAGGACGTGAGCGGGGCGCGCGTCGAGGAAGGCAACGCCGAGATCGAGGCCGCCGAGGAAAACGTCGAGGGCGACACCACCCAGCTCACGAGCAGCCAGGGCCGCGCGGGCTAAAGGCGCCGACCTCGCACATTCGGGGGCGTCCGGCGCGAGTGCGGGCCGCCCCCTTCTCAAGACCAAAAATCCAGACCCAGGAGGTATCCCTCATGATGGAATCGATCAAGAAGCTGCGCGAACTGACCGGCGCGGGCATGATGGACGTGAAAAAGGCCCTCAGCGACGCGGGCAACGACGAGGACAGGGCGATTGCCCTGCTGCGCGAGCGCGGCATCGTGAAGGCCGCCAAGAAGGCCGACCGCGAGGCGAAGGAGGGCCTGGTCCGCTTCGTGGTTCAGGGCAACCGGGGCGCCATCGTCGAGGTCAACAGCGAGACCGACTTCGTGGCGCGCAACTCCGACTTCCAGGCGCTCGTGGAGCAACTCGCCCAGGCGGCGCTCCAGGCGGGCACGAACGATGTCGAGGAGTTCCGCAACTTCTCCGTGAATGGCGACACCGTGGGCAACACCGTCGCGGCGGCGGCGGGCAAGATCGGCGAGAACCTCGTCCTGAACCGCGTGGCCTTCATCGAGGCCCGTGACGGTGAGACGCTGGCCGGGTACGTCCACTCCAACGGCAAGATCGGCGTGCTCGTGGACCTGTTGGGAGGCACCGAGGCGCAGGCGAAGGACGTGGCCCTGCACGTGGCCGCCGAGCGCCCGCAGTACCTGACGCGCGATGAGGTCAACAGCGAGGACATCGAGAAGGAGCGCGAGATCCTCACGAACAAGGCGCTCAACGAGGGCAAGCCGCAGCAGATCGTGGAGAAGATCGTCCAGGGTCAGATCGGCAAGTTCTACGAGGAGAAGGTGCTGCCCGAGCAGCGCTTCGTGAAGGACAACAGCGTGACGGTGGGGGGCTACCTCGGCGGCGCGCAGGTCAGGCGCTTCGTCCGGTTCGAGGTCGGCGCGTAAAGAATGGGGGGCGGCCAAGCAAAGCCGCCCTTCTTCTTGAGCCGCCCCTCCCCTCCCCTGCCCGGCGGCTCCCCTGTGGCCCGCCGGGTTTTTCTCGCTTCTGGAACGAGGTGCAACTGTGTACAAACGCGTCCTGCTCAAGCTCTCCGGTGAATTCCTGTCGGGAGACTCCGGATTCGGCATCAGCCCCGACACGACGGCGGACCTCGCCCGGCTGGTCACGGGGGCGCTGGGGGGCACGGGGGTCGAACTCGCGGTCGTGATCGGCGGCGGGAACCTGTGGCGCGGCGCCCGCAACGGCAAGGGCATGGACCCCGCCACCGCCGACTACATCGGGATGCTGGGCACCGTGATGAACGCGATGGCCCTGCAAGACGCGATGGAGGCGACCGGCCAGCCCACCCGCGTGATGACGGCCATTCAGATGCACGCCGTCGCCGAGCCCTACATCCGCCGCCGGGCGATGCGCCACCTCGAGAAGGGCCGCGTGGTGATCTTCGGCGGCGGGAACGGGGCGCCCTTCTTCACGACGGACACCACCGCGACCCTGCGCGCCCTGGAGATCGGTGCCGACGTGGTGCTGATGGCGAAAAATCAGGTGGACGGCGTGTACGACTCCGACCCGCGCAAGAACCCGGACGCCGTGAGGCTCGACCACCTCAGCCACCGGGAGGTCGTCGAGCGGCGCCTGGAGGTCATGGACGCGACGGCGCTCACCCTGTGCATGGACAAGGGACTGCCCATCGTGGTCTTCGACCTCTTCCAGGAGGGGAACCTGCGGCGCCTCCTCACCGGGGAGCGGGTGGGCACGCTCATCGAGAGTTGAGCCGGGGCGGCACATCTTTTCCTCACGGGCTAGAATCGGCCTCGACTTCCCGATCCTCTGCAAAGGAGACCCCTATGGCGGACATGAAGGCCATTAGCGTAGACACGCGCGAACGTATGGGCAAGGCCATCGAGGCGCTGGAGAACAACCTCAGCGTCTTGCGCACGGGCCGCGCCAACCCCGGCATCCTCAAGAAGATCACGGTGGACTATTACGGCTCCACAGTCCCCGTCGATCAGGTGGCGAGCATCACGACGCCCGACGCGCGCACGCTCGTCATCACCCCCTGGGACCGGGGGGCGCTCGGGCCCATCGAGCGGGCGATCCGTGACAGCGACCTGGGGCTGAATCCCAACAACAAGGGCGACACCATCTTCATCAGCCTGCCGATGCTGACGGAAGAGCGGCGCAAGGAGCTGGTGAAGAACGCCAAGAACTACGCGGAAGACGCCCGCATCGCCATCCGCAACCTGCGCAAGCACGCCCTCGACGAGGTGAAGAAGCTCGAAGGCATCAGCAGCGACGACATCAAGCGCGCTGAAACCGAGGTGCAGAAGATCACCGACGAGTACATCGGGCGGGTGGACCAGACCTTCGCCAAGAAGGAGCAGGACATCCTCGGGTGAGGCCCGCTGCGTTCGTGGGCTCGTGGCCCGTGGCGTGTGGCCTGCGGCAGAAGAGGGGACTTCCCCGGCAAGCCGCGAGCGACACGCCACGGGCCCCCCGTCAGGGGCGACTATGGAATCCCTGAGCACCCGCGTCCTGACGTCGGTGGTGGGCTTTACCATCATCAGCCTGCTCGTGTGGTTCGGGTGGGTGACCCTGCTGCCCACACTCGTGCTGCTGTCGGTGATGGCCCTCTTCGAGTACATCCGGATGCTCGACCGCAACGACATCGACGTGCGGCGGGTCAGCCTGGCGGTGTTCGGGACGGCCCTCATCGTGGCGAGCCTGCCGCTGTGGCCGCAGACGCCGTGGCCGGGCGGCTCGTGGCGCGAGGCGGTGCTCACGGTGGCGCTGGGCTACATGCTCGTGATGGAGGTCATGCGGCCCGGGGAGCGCCCGCTGGAGCGCATCGTGTACTCGATGTTCGGGCTGCTGTATATCCCCTGGCTCCTGGGGTACTTCCTGCTGCTGCGCTACAGCCCGAACGCGGGAGACGGCCTGCTGTACTTCGCGCTGCCGCTGCTCGCCACCTTCGCGGCGGACATCGGCGGGTACTTCGGCGGGCACTTCTTCGGTCGGCGCAAGCTCGCCCCCGAGGTCAGCCCCGGCAAGACGGTGGAGGGGGCCATCGGCGGCCTCGCCTTCAGCTTCGTGACGGTGCTCGTGATGACGCAGCTCACGCGCATCTGGTCGCCGCTCGACGCCCTGCTGTACTCCATTCTGGTCGCCAGCGCCTCGCAACTCGGGGACCTCGCGGAGAGCCTGCTCAAGCGGGCGCTGAAGACCAAGGACTCCGGGAGCAGCCTGCCGGGGCACGGGGGCTTTCTCGACCGGCTCGACAGCCTGCTCTTCGCGGTTCCGGCGACGTATCTGTTTTTGAACATCAACGTCTTTACGAGGTAAGTGGGAAGTGGTCAGTGGGAGAAGAGGCCCCGGCGCAGGCTGGGGCTTTCGCGTCTGTCGTCCTTCTCCACTGACAACTGAGCACTCACCACTCACCACTGTTTCCCCCACCCCCATGCGCCATCCTGTCTCCCCATGAAGCTCACGGTTCTGGGCAGTACGGGCAGTATCGGCACGCAGGCGCTCGACGTGGCGCGGGAGCGCGGCTGGACGGTGGGCGCACTTGCGGCCGGGCGCAACCTGGACGCGCTGGAGGCACAGGTGCGCGAGTTCCGCCCCGAGGTGGTCAGCGTGGCGGAGGAGGCGTTCTCCGAAGCACAGGCACGATTTCCGGACATGCGGGTGATCGCCGACCCCGCCGAGGTCGCGGCCCTCCCGGCGGATGTGGTCGTGAACGCGATGAGCGGGCTCCTCGGCCTCGCCCCCACCCGGTCGGCGCTGGAGGCGGGCCGCGCGGTCGCGCTGGCGACGAAGGAGGCGATGGTCACGGCGGCGAGCCTGATCTGGGGGGCGGCGGCCCTCGGCGGGGGACGGTTGGTGCCGGTGGACTCCGAACACACGGGCGTCTACCAGTGCCTCACGGGCGAGGACATGGCGGACGTGGCCGAACTCATCCTGACGGCGAGCGGCGGCCCCTTCCGTGACGGCCCGGCGGACCTCTCCGGCGTTACCCCGGACCAGGCCCTCCGGCACCCCTCGTGGAGCATGGGCCCCAAAATCACCATCGACTCCGCCACGCTGATGAACAAGGGGCTGGAAGTGATGGAGTGCGCTTCGCTCTACGGCCTGCCCCTCTCGCAGGTGGACGTGGTCGTTCACCCGCAGAGCGTGGTCCACGCGGCGGTGCGCTTCCGGGACGGCAGCCTCAAGGGGCAGTTCGGGCCGACGGATATGAGGCTCGCCATCGCCTACGCCATCGACGCGGCGCCGACGGGGATGACCCGGCCCGGTGACGTGCAGGGCGCGCGGCGGGGGCCGGAGGTCGCGGGTCACCTTGGCTGGCCCATGCGGGGAAACTGGGAGTTCCGGGAGCCGGACGCGGCCCGTTTCCCCTGCCTGGGCCTCGCGTACCGGGCGGGTGAGGCGGGCGGCCTCCTGCCCACGGCGCTCAACGCGGCGGACGAGGTGGCGGTGGCGGCCTTCCTGGCGGGGAGAATCGGCTTCACCGCCATCCCGCGCCTGATCGAGCGGGTGATGGACGAGACACCTGCCGGGACGCCGACCTGGGAGACCTTGCAGGAGACGGAAGGCTGGGCGCGGACCCGGGCGGAGGAACTCGTGAGGACGGGGGTGCGGGCGTGAGTATCCTGCAAAGCATCGGGGCGGCCCTGACACCGGTGGGCCTGCTGTGGACCCTCCTGATCATCGGCGTGGCGACCTTCCTGCACGAGTTGGCACACTACGCGCTGGCAAAGAGGCAGGGGGTGCCGGTCAAATCCTTCAGCGTGGGGATGGGGCCGGTGCTGCTCCGCAGGGCGTGGCGCGGCACCGAGTGGCGGATCAGCCTGCTGCCCATCGGCGGGTACGTGGAGATCGAGGGCATGGCGCCGGAGGAAGGGCCGGGGGGTACGTACCGCCAGCCCACGCGGGGTTTTGCGGCGCTGCCCGCCTGGGGCAAGGTGGCCGTGCTCCTCGCCGGGCCGCTGATGAACCTCGTGCTGGCAATTGGGCTGATGACGGCCAACTTCAGCGCACAGGGCATCCCGGCCCTCGACCGGGTGCGGATCGAGTCGGTGCGGGAGGGCTCGCGGGCGCAATCTCTCGGTCTCCGGCCCGGGGACGTGGTCACGGCGCTGAACGGGCGGGACATTGCGGAGACGATCACCGTGAGCGGGCAGACCCGTCCCGGCTGGGAGAGCCTGCGCGACCTGCTGACCACCCCGGGCCGCAAGACGCTGACGGTCGAGCGGGGCGGGGCGGCGCAGGAGGTGACCTTCGACTGGCGACCGCGCGTGAACGGCGCCCGGCAGCTTCTCGGCATCGGGTACGGGCCGGACGTTCAGCCTGCCAGCGTGCCCACCGCTTTCGTGACCTCACTCCAGACGACCGCCGAGGCCGTGCCGCAGATTCTGCGGGCGTTCGGGAACCTCTTCGCCCGCTTCTTCACCCTCGACCTCTCGCGCGACGAGAACGTGACCGGGCCCATCGGCACGGCGGAGGTCGTCAGCCAGGCGGCGCGGGTGAGCCCCTGGGCGCTCGTGCAGGTCGCCATCCTGCTCAACCTCTCGCTCGCCTTTTTCAACCTGATCCCGATTCCCGGGCTCGACGGCGGGCGCATCATGCTCGTCCTCGTCGGGGCGCTGCGGGGCCGCCCGCTCTCGCTGGCGCAGGAGCAGGTGATCAACGTGGCGGGCTTCGCGCTGGTGATGCTGCTGATGGTGTTCGTGGTGGTGCGGGACGTGAGCCGGTTTTTCTAGAGCAGTCAGCTTTCAGCGGTCAGCAAAAGAAAGGGGCCCGCTCGGGATGGCGGGCCCTTTCGACATCTTGCTCAGGTCGCGGCGCTGGGTTCCTCCTTGCCGCCCCGGCCCTCGACGAAGTTCTGAATGGACTCCAGGGCCTTGTCGATGCCCTCCTGAATCTGGTTGTCGGAGGGGGCCTGGCCGGGCATGTCCTGGTTGGGGGCGCGCTGGGGGTCGGGCTCGAAGCGGAGCTTGACGCTGACCTGGGAGCCGTCGCCGTCGGGCATGACCTCCAGGGTGCCGGAATAGCTGATCTCGCCGTCACTGCCCCACTCCAGGCGGTGGTTCTGGGCGTCCTGGTGGAAGTGCCCGTCGGCCTGGTACTGGTGGCCGTTGGCCTCGCCCTCGACCGCGACCCGTTCCTCGCCCTGGGGCTCGGCACGCTTGGTGGTGGGCAGGTAACGGGGGAGGTTGCGCACGTCCGAGACGAACGCGAAGACCTCGTCGGGAGATGCCTGGATGCGGCGGGTGCCTTGGTATTCCATGAGGGGCCTCCGGGGGAGTGGGGCTGAAGGTGTCCGGGCGGTCAGTCTCAGCGTAGGCGCCCCCCGGAGAGGAAGCGTGAGGCGAGGGGAACGGCGGGCTTTAGTTTCCGGCGCGCGATACATTTCCTTCACGACCCGGCGGTCAGCCGACCTCACGCGGCCCGAAGCCTTACCATGAGCCCCGATGGGGCAGGCAGTGGCGCGCGTGGCGGTCGTGATTCCCGCCTTCAACGAGGAGGAGACGGTGGGAGACGTAGTCCGGGTCGCGCGGGAACTCACGCCCGACGTGGTCGTCGCCAGCGACGGCAGCAGCGACCGCACCCCACAGGCAGCGCGCGAAGCCGGGGCACAGGTGGTCGAGCTGAGCGAGAACGCGGGCAAGGGCCCCGCCCTCAAGGCCGCGCTGGAGGCCACGGACGCCGAGTACGTCGTGATGCTCGACGCCGACCTGATTGGCCTGACGCGCGAACACCTGGAGGTGCTGCTGCGGCCCGTGCTCGCCGGGGAACTCGACATGGCTATCGGTGTCTTCGAGGGCGGCGGCTTTGTCACCGACTGGGGGAACAAGCTCACCCCGCACCTCAGCGGGCAGCGGGCCTGCCGCCGGGAGTGGCTGCTGGAGGTCCCGCGTCTGGGCGAGGAACGGTGGCCCGAGCCGCCCATCACCGATCACCTCAAGGCCACGGAGGCACGCTGGGGCTACGTGGAACTCCCGCAACTGCGCCAGGTGCTCAAGGAGAAGAAGCGCGGCTTCTGGAAGGGCGTGGGCTTCCGCACGAAGATGTACGCCGACCTGCTGACGTACCGGGCGCGCAAGAAGCGGGAGGGGTGAAGCGGGAGAGCGGCGTCATCGTCCCCCTCCCCTCCCCTCCTCCCGGTCCAGCGCAAGGAGCAGGCGTTCGAGCAGGGTGACCGCCCGGCTCAGCTCCGACTCGCCCACGGCCTCTCCCACCCGGTTGGCCCAGTCCTGTTGGCTCGCCTCGATCACGTTCAGGACCTCCTGACCGAGAGGCAGGAGCCGCAGCAGTTTCGCCCGCCGGTGTTCGGGGTTGTCCTCGTACGCCGCCAGGCCGTCCTCGACGAGCAGGTCGGCGGTGCGCTGCACGCTCTGGCGGGTCAGGCCCATCGTGCGGGCGATGGCCGCCACGGTCATGGGCCGCTCGTCGATCACCCCCAGCACCTGCCAGCGCGCACTCGTCTGCCCGACGGGCGCGGTCATCCGGTCGCCCGCCTTGAGCAGCGTGCCGTTGAGTCGAAAGATCAGCACGACGAGATCGGAAAAGGCCAGGCCAGCCGGGGAGTACGCCACAGCATTGACAGGATACTGTCGAAATGAGTAGAGTGCTTGTCTTGACAGAGTGCTGTCAACTTGGCAGCGGGGAAGTCCGCTGGTTTCCGAGGGGAGCCCGGACAGCCCGCAGGAGGTCGAGCATGAACGTTACCGCGTCTGCCATCTCGCTCAACGTCGCCGATGTGGCCGCCTCCGCCGGGTTTGCCCGTAGGCACTTCGGGTTCGTGCCGGACATGGAGGTCGAGGGGGTGATGTCCTCGCTGGCGAGGGAAGACGTGGGATTCAACCTGATCTTCCTGCGGACCGGACTGGAGACGTTCAAGCCGGGGCGCATCGCCGGGCACGCGGGAGAAGGGCTGCTGGTCGTCTTCGTCGTGGACGGAATCGACGCCGAGTACGAGCGGCTGCGGGCCGAGGGGGTGCCCGTCGTCACGCCCATCGAGACGGAGCCGTGGGGGGAGAGGTACTTCCAGGTCGAGGACCCGAACGGGGTGATCTTCCAGCTCGTGCAGTGGGTGACGGAGCCTGGAGCCTGACCGAACAGCCCCCCGGCCCGCCCGGGGACGCGTGCTAGCCTCCCCCTCATGACCGACCCTGCCGCGCCCGTGACGCCCGCCCCGCTGTTCGATACGGCCGTCGTGGCGGGCGTGGGACTCATCGGGGGAAGCGTGGCGCTGGGGCTGCGGCAGCGGTTTCTGGCCCGGCGGGTGATCGGGCTCGACAACAGCGTGGAGGTGCTGCGCGAGGCGGAAGCGCTGGGGGTGGTGGACGAGGTGCGGGCCACGCCGGGCGAGTGGCTGCGGGACGCCGACCTCGTGGTCCTCGCCGCGCCGATGCGGTCGCTGGCACCGCTGGCGCGGGAACTGGCCCCGTGGCTGTCACGGGGGGCGCTCGTGACCGACGTGGGCAGCGTGAAGGCCGGGATCGCCGCCGAGATGGAGGCGCTGGGGGTGCGCAACTTCGTCGCCGGGCACCCGATGGCGGGCAGCGAGCGGGGCGGGGTGACACACGCGCGGGCCGGGCTGCTGGAAAACGCCGTGTGGGTTCTGACGCCGAGCGACCACACGCCGCTGACGGCCCTGAGCAAAGCCCGCACCCTGGTCGAACACCTCGGCGCGGCCCCGGTCGTGATGCCGCCCGACGCGCACGATCAGCTCGTGGCGACGGTGAGCCACCTGCCGTACCTCGCCAGCCTCGCGCTGACGCACATGGTCGCGCGGGACGAGCGGCTGAGCCTGCTCGCGGCGGGGGGCTTCCGCGACCTGACGCGGGTGGCGAGCGGCGACCCCCGCATGAGCCGCGACATGGTGGTGGAGAACCGCTCGGCCCTGCGCGAGGCCCTGTCCCGCTTCCGGCGGCAGCTCGACCGCCTGGAGGCCGACCTCGACGAGCCGGACGACCTGCTCGACGCGGCGCAGGAGGGCAAGCGCACGCGGGACAGCCTGCCGGTGGTCAAGCGCAGCCTCCTACCCCCCAAACACGACCTCGTGGTCGCGGTGCCCGACAGGCCGAACCAGATCGGCGCAGTGACCCAGGCGCTCGGGGAGGCGGGCGTGAACATCAAGGACATCGAGGTCCTCGCCATCCGCGAGGAGGGGGGCGCGATGCGGCTAGGGCTGGAGAGCCCCGAGGACGTGCGCCGGGCGGGCGAGATTCTGAGCGCGGCGGGCTTCGAGGTGCGGGCGCGGGGGTGAGGGGGTCAGTCCTCCCCGAACTGCCGTCGGAGCCGCTCGGCACCCATCCGGGAGACGCCGTGGCAGACGGTGGAGAGGGCCGCCTCCCCCTCGATGGGGTGACGCAGCAGCAGGTTGACGAGCAGCCATGCCAGCGGTTCGGACCGCCAGTTGCCCTCCGCCACCCAGCGCAGCCACAGGTGGAAGAGGGCGGCGGCGTTCCCGGCGTGGGCATCAGCCAAGCGCTCACAGAACGCGGCCATCTCCTCGACGCTCCCGAAGGGACTGAAGGGGATGAAATGGGCCAGGGTTTCAAGCGCCCAGACGAACTCCAGGGCCGCGCGGTACTCGGTCAGGCTGGCCCAGTCCCCGCTCACATCGCGCTTGGCACCTCGATCCCGATGAGGGCCAGCGTCTCCTCGAAGCCCCTGCGCAACCGGGCGACGAGGGCGAGGCGGGCCTCACGCAGACCCTCGGGGCTGTGGAGGACGTTGGTAGCGGACTTCCCGGCCTTGTCCTTCGCGTTGAACCAGGCGTTGAAGGCGGTGGCGAGGTCGAGGGCGTACTGGGCGACGACGTGCGGTGAGTGGACGCGGACGCTTTGAGCGACGACCTCGGGCAACTTGGCGACCATCTTGGCGAGGGTGAGGTCCACGTCGGGCAGGGCGGCCCAGTCGGCTCCCGTGCCGCCTACGGCGTACCCGGCTTCCTGCGCCTTGCGGAGAATACTTGCAGCGCGAACGGCGGCGTACTGCACATAAGGAGCCGCATCCCCGTTCAGAGCGAGCGCCTGCTCCCAACGGAAATCAATCTTGCGCGTCGGCTCTGCCTTAAGCATGGCGAAGCGGATTGCACCGATGCCCACGCGACGCGCGATCTCCGCCGCATCCTCTTGGTCGAGGTTGGGGTTGAACTCGGTCAGGACAGCTCTCGCCCGCCGTTCGGCCTCGTCCATCGCCTCGTCCGCACTCACGGCGATGCCCTTGCGCCCGCTGATCGTCTGCCCCTCCAGGGTCACGAAGGCGTAGGAGAGGTGGATGCTGCGTTCCTCCTCCTGCGGGTGACCCGCCACGCCCAGGGACGCCCGCACGATCTTCTGCGGGTGCTCCTGCCGCGAGTCGATCACGTTGATGACCTCCTGCGCGTGGCCGAAGCGGCGCTCGGTGTCGGGCTGCCCGTCGGGGGCGCTCGTCCAGACCGTCTTGCCCTCGGGGTCCCGCATGAAGGGCTTGAATTTCATCCCCTCGAAGAGGCCGAATTTCCAGAACTGGTAGCCGATGTCCTTGGCGGCGTACATCGCCGTGCCGTCCGAGCGCATCAGGACGACCTGGGGCTCTTCGAGACCAGGCATGAACTCCGACACGTCCATAACGAAAGCGCCCGCGTACTTGCCCCCTTGCGGGTGCGAGGTGGAGCGGCTCTCCTCCAGGATGTTCATGGCCTGCGCGAGAAAGCCGCTGCCCACCACGTCCGACTCCCAGTTCAGGAGATCGTAGCGGGCGCCCAGCCGGAAGCAGGTTTCGAGGTGAGCCCTCACGACCTTCTCGATCTCGCCGCGAAGCTCCCCGGCCTCCAGGCGGTGCATGACGGCGCTGATGCCCTCCTCCAGGCTGGGCTTCTCGGGGTCGGCGTTCAGGCGCACGTAGCCTTCCCCGAGCCAGTGGTCGTACTTCTGCACGCCGTTCCAGACGCGGTGGTAGTGGCCGACCGCGAAGAGGGCCTCCGCCGCCTGGCGCCCGGTGTCGTCGATGTAGTTCTGGACCTCGACGGTGTGCCCCGCTGCCCGGAAGATGCGGGCCATGCTGTCGCCCAGCACCACGTTCCGCAGGTGGCCGACGTGCAGTTCCTTGTTGGGGTTGACGGAGGTGTGCTCGATGACCACCTTGCCGCCCCTGGCCTCGACTTCGGTAGGGTTCTCGACCACCCCGCGCACGAACTCGCCCACGTCCACGAAGAAGTTGAGGAAGGGGCCGGTGGCCTCCACCCGCGCGATACCTGCCGGAAGCTCGACCTTCCCGGCGAGTTGCGAGGCGACCTGCGCGGGGTTCCCGCCGAGCGCCTTGGCGATCTGGAAGGCGGCGGGGGTGCCGTAGTCGCCGGGCTTGTTCGCGGGAGTCTCCTGAATCACGACCAGCGAGTCGGTGACAGGGGCACCGAGCGCGGCGGCAGCCTGTTCGACGGCGGCCTTGAGTTGAGCCTTGAGGTCCATAACCGGGGATTTTAGCAGCGGGAGGCGGCTGGGCGCGGCGACCCGGCATCACCGGAGCCGTGCAGGACCGGAATCGAGCCAGGGCGGAGCGGTCGTCTCACGGCGCCTCTCCAGCCCCTCGCCCGACGACGTTGCCCCGTTCGTCGGTGATCAGGAGGCCCCGGCTCAGATCGAGGAGGACCAGCCGATTTCCCCAGGGGTCCAGCAAAACGGCGCAGCGGCCCACCTGAACGTCGAACGGCGGCTCCACGACACTTCCGCCCGCTTGCACCACGGCCTCCGTGGCGGCGTCGGCGGAAGAAACGAGGAGGTTGACCTCCAGCTCGGGCCGCTCCGTCCGAAGCACCAGTTCGGCGTCCGTCTCGGGCATCCTCAGCCCGGCGGCGGTCGCCGTTCGCCAGAGCAGTTCGTGGCCCAGGCAGTCGCGGTAGAAGGTCAGGCCAGCTTCGAGGTCGGGCACGGGAATCTGCAAGCAGTCGACCTTATGAAAGAGTGGGCCTGGGCGCGGCAAGTCCATAGAGCGTTCTCCTCCCGAGGTGAAGCGCCCCCACCGGGCTCAATCCTCCCTCGCCTGGTCTGCGTAGAAGTCCGTGATGCCCGCCGCGATGGCCTGCGCGAAGCGTTCGCGCCTGCCCGGGTCCATCAGGACGCGCAGGTTCCCCGGATCGGTGAGGTACGCCGTCTCGACGAGGAGGCTGGGCTGGGTGGTGGGCCGGGTGAGGGCGAGGTCGGCGCCGGGCTTGAGACCCTGCCCCGGGCCGAGGTCGGGCAGCGTGCGGTGCAGGGCGGCGAGGATGGCGGCGGCGGGGGCCTGCGCCTGCGGGTGGGTGAAGTACACCTCCGGGCCACGGATGCCCCGGGGATCGCGCCCGTCGGGCAGGGCGTTGGCGTGGATGGAGACGAGGAGGTCGGCCCCTTTCTCCTCGGCGAGCAGGCCGCGTTCGTACAGGCCCAGGGTCACGTCGGCGTCGCGGGTGAGCACCGCGTCGGCGCCTTGGGCACGCAGCAGTTCGGCCACCCGGCGGGCGATGGGGAGGGTCAGGTCCTTTTCGGGCACCCGCAGGCTCCCGGCCCCGCCGAACTGGGTGCCGCCGTGTCCCGGGTCGAGGACGATCACCCGCCCCGCGAGGGGACGCACCGGGTCGAGGGTCGGCGGGCGGCGCACGGTGAGGAGCAGGTCGTCCCCCTCGTACCCGGCCGTGAAGCCCCACGTCTGCGCCTGCGTCAGGTCGAGGGTCAGCCGCGTGACCCCGAGGGCGACGGTCTCGATCTTCCCCCCGGCGATCAGCGGGTCGGCGAGGGGCGCGGCGAGGGTGGGCGGCGTGACCAGCCCGTACAGGGTCAGGGCCAGGCGGCGGCCCTCCCCCTCCTGGGCGACGGTGAAGGGGACGCGGGCGCCGCCGAGGGGAACGCGGACGCGCAAGTCCTCCCCGGGGGCGTCAGCGGGAGAACCAGCAGGCAAGGCACCCTCCGGCGTACTCGTGGGCACGAGCGGCGTGAAGGGAAGAGCCGGGAGCAGCGGGACGGGGGGAGTCTCCTCGGCAGGCCCGGCGTCCAGCCCGACCTCCCCACCCGTGGCGGGGGCGGGAATCCCGGGGGTCACATCCAGTTGCTTCGCGCTGATCAGCACGCTCACACCGGGCGCGAGGCGGGCGCGCACGTCCTCCCCCACCCGCCCGACGAGCGTGAAGGTCATGCCGCCTCGCGGGTACAGGAAAGGCTTTCCCTCCTGGGTGGTCGTCACGTTGCCCGCGTCGTTCAACCCCAGGCCGCGCACCGTGCCGGGCCGCTGGGTACCGGTGCGGAGTCCCTCACCCGTACTCGTCAGAGGCCCGGGGGCCGTGGCCGTCAGCGTCCTGCCGTCGCGCCCGGTGAGGCGGACCGTCACGGCGGCATTCTCCAGCCGGGCGGCGACGGGAACCACGTAGGCAGCCTCGTAGCGGCCCGGCTCGACCTCCGGCAGCGGGGACCACGCCCCGGTTCCCACGCGAAAGGCCGCCCGCCCGCCCGGCGAGCCCCGGAAGGACACGGGCACACGGCGCTCGTCCGGCGAGTCCCGCGCCGCGTCCCAGAACTCGTACGCCGCGCCCGGCGTCACGCTCTTCCGGTCAATCGAGGTGGGGGTGGCGGGCAGCGGCCCGGTGGCCGTGCGAATGACCCGCAGCGTCCGCGTGCCTGTCTGCCCGTTCAGCGTCGTGACCAGCCGCAGGTCGTTCGTGCCGACGCGCAGCGGCCACCACAGGATGAAGAGGCCGTCGGGCCCGACCTGCGCGGGCTGCCCGCCCACCCTGAGCCTCGCGCCGGGCGGCACGCTTCCCTCCAGGATCACGTGATCGAACGCGACCCGGTGCCCTTCCGGCGGGTAGGCGACGAACACCTCCGGCGCCGCCCGCGCGGCGGTCAGGGCGGGGACGGCGAGCAGGGCGAGGGTGAAAAAGGCGCGGCGCATAGGGAGGTCTACCACGCGGGGGAAAGGGAAGGAAGAGGCTCCCGAGCCTCAGTCCACCCGGCCCACGATCAGGGCAAGTTCCAGCCCCCTCCTCCCAAAACCGGCACCCCACGTCCACTTCCGCACCCACCCCACCTGTGCCCGGGCGGGTACGAGGCGGTGACTCAGGGCCTCCCTCGGCCCCACCCAGCAGCGTGAGAAACCAGGCGCGTTACGTCTCGTTCACCCTGGGGACGTGTTCGAGGTGGAGAAAATCACTCCGCCCGGTGCCAGGCAGGCACAAATCTGCCTGCAGAGCGTCCGCTTGCGCCCGTCGGGCAGGGGGGTGGATGGCGAAGCCGCTCACCACCGCGTCGAAGATGCCCAGGTCGGGCAGCGGGTCGTTCAAACCGTGGTGAGCTACCCTCACGCCAGCTTGTCCCGCGAAACGAACACGGGCCGCGTCGAACATCGTCTCCGACGCGTCGAGCGCCATACCCTCCGCGTGCCGGAAACGCGAGCGGACTGGAGCGAGCAGGCGACCGTCGCCGCACCCAGGATTCAGCACCCGCCGGGTGTGCGCGGGCAGGAAGTCGAGGAGCAGCCGCTCCCCCACCTCCCGCTGGGGCACGGCGTCCTGCGTGGCGAGGCAGGCGCGGGCGTACTGGGTCATGGGGCTCCTCGGGAACGGGACGGGCCGGGACACGTAAGCTGGGTCATGCCCACCCCCGGAGTGATGGACCTGATCGTGCTGCTGGCTTTCCTCGCGCTGCTGTTCGGTCTGTATGTGATCGTCAGGGTGATTCGCCGCGCGTGGGACGGGGGCCACTCCGCACGCCCCCGGGATCAGAAAGACAAGCGGTAAAATGTGGAGCGCAGAGGCACCTCCCCTTCCTCTGCGCTCCGCACGTTCCACCCCTACCCGACGCTCGGGCTCGCCATCGCGTCCAGCACGGCGTGGGTAAAGGTCCGCGTGTCCGCCTTGCCGCCCAGGTCGCGGGTGGGGTGCTCGCGCAGGGCCAGGGCGACGGCGCGGTCGATCTGGTTGGCGGCCTCGGGGCGGTGCAGCGAGTGGCGCAGCAGCATCCCCGCGCTCATGATCGCGGCGGCGGGGTTGGCGATCCCCTGCCCGGCGATGTCGGGGGCGCTCCCGTGGATGGGCTCGAAGAGGCCCGGGCCGTCTCCCAGGCTCGCGCTCGGCATCAGGCCCAGACTGCCCGGAATCACGGCGGCGAGGTCGGAGAGGATGTCGCCGAAGAGGTTCTCCGTGACGATCACGTCGTAGCGGCCGGGGTCGGCCACGATCAGCATAGCGACCGAGTCCACGTACTCGTGGTTCAGGTGGACGTTGCGGTACTCGCGGTTCCGCAGGGCGGTCACGTCCCGGCGCCACAGTTCGGAGACCTCCAGCACGTTCGCCTTGTCCACGCTCGTCACCCGGCCCCGGCGCTGCTCGGCGGCCCAGAAGGCGACCCGGGCCACCCGCTCGACCTCGGGCGTGGTGTAGCGCATGGTGTTGTAGGCCGCGCCGCCCTCGATCCGCCGGTCTCCGTCGAAGTAGATGCCGCCCAGCAGCTCGCGCACGATCAGGATGTCCACCCCGCGCGCCAGCTCGGGCTTGAGGGGCGAGAGGTGTTCCAGCCCCGGCTGCACGCGCACGGGCCGCAGGTTCGCGTAGCAGCCCAGCGCCTTTCTGAGCGCGAGCAGGCCGCTCTCCGGGCGCAGGTGGCGCGGGAGGCTGTTCCAGGGGCTGTTCTGCGGGCCGCCCACGGTGCCGAGGAGGACGGCGTCCGCATCCCCCAGGGCGTCACGGGTGCGCTGGGGGAACGGGTCGCCGTCACGGTCATACGCACCCCCCCCGATGGCGTGCTCCTCAACCTTCACGTCAGGAGCAACCTCGCGCAGCACCTCGACGGCGGCGGCGGTGACCTCGGGACCGATGCCGTCGCCGGGAAGGGTGACGACCTTAGGCATGGGTGGGCTCCCCCTGGGCGGCCTGCGCGGCTGCCGCGTCATCCCGCTCCTTCATGTACTCCAGCCAGCCGCCCGCCTTCTGCACGTCGAGGGCGAACTGGGGCACCGGAACGAAGGTCAGGGTCTGCCCCGTCCGCTTGTTCGTGATCGTGCCGCCCTTGAGGTCGAGATCGGCCTCGTCGCCGTCCGCAAAGGCCTCCACGATGCCCGCGCACTCCAGCGCGAGGAAGCCGTTGTTGATCGAGTTGCGGTAGTAGATGCGCGCGAAGTTGGGGGCAATCACGGCGGACACCCCCGCCCCACGCAGCGCCCAGACGGCGTGCTCGCGGCTCGACCCACACCCGAAGTCGGCCCCGGCGACGATGATGTCGCCACTTTGGACGCGCCTCACGAAGCCCTTGTCGTAATCCTCCATCGCGTAGGGCGCGAGTTCGGCCTCCACGTCGGTCGTCAGGTGGCGGGCGGGGATGATCTCGTCGGTGTTGATGTGGTCGCGGGCGAAGACGTGGACCTTGGGCATGGGGACTCCTTGAGGCAGACGGTGGGTCGGATGAAAGGGCACAGGTGGAGTTGGTGTTTCTCTTTTGCTCCTCCCCCTTGAGGGGGGACTGATACAGCTCGCACCGCGAGAGGTTGGGAGGGGGTGAGCGGGCAGGGCGTCCTCGGGAGATAGCCGGACAAACCACTCGGTTCTCTACTAATTCGAGGGGCGCAGGCGGCCCAGTTCTTCGGGCACGTCCTCGGCATAGAGGTCGCGCCAGTGTTCGCCGTCGAAGGTCACCTCGGACTCCATGAAGTACTGGGCGGGGTCGTCGGGGTCGGTGATGGCGTCGGTCGGGAGATCGAGCCGGACACCCTGCACGGCGGGCAGTTCGTCCAGGTCGGCGAGGTGGGGAGCCTCACCGGCGAAGGTCTCGACCAGCACGTTGCGGGTCCACTCCCCCCAGGCGTCGGGGTTGCCCGCCCCGGTCGCTTCTCTCAGGTCGGCGCGCACCCGGTCGGCGTGCTCCTCGGGAATGGCACGCTCCTCCCACTCGACCCGCCCGTCGGCCCAGACGGTGACCGGGACCGTGGGCACGTCGAGCATGGTGGACAGCAGTTCGCCGAGTTCGCCCGTGCCGTCCTCGGTGAGTTCGGCGTCCGGGTCGCCGTAGGAGTGCCAGGTCTCACCGTCGGGGGAGTAACTCGAACCCTCCGGGTTGGGGTGGAACTCCACGTTGCCCCGGGTGGCGAAGGCGAGGCTGAGGGGTGATTGCAGCGGCGCGGGTCGGCGCAGCTCCAGCAGCAGGCGGCGGGCGACGGGGACGGGTTCATCGTCCCCCTGCTCCAGCAAATCGTGGTGGGTCTGCGCCCACTCTTCCGGCGTCTCGCCGTGCCACTCGCGGGTCACCGCCTCGATGACTTCCAGCAGTTCCTCGGGCGGCTCGGGCTCGATGTCGATGCGGCCTTCGGGCCAGTGCTCGACCAGGAAGGAGGCCACGACCTCGCCCCGAAGGCTCAGGGCCGGGTGCTGCATCAGGAATTCGAGCACCTGCCGGGGGTCCTGCCCGGTGGGGAAGCCCTCCCACCGCGTGCCGTCGAAGGAGTGCTGCCGCTCACGCAGGCGCAGGTGGCCGCCCCCCTCGACGGGGATGTTCAGGCCCACCCCCTCCCCCGCCTGCCCCAGCACGAGGTCGCCCGCAAAGCGTCGCAGCGCGGGAACGGGGATGGCCTGCACGTCCTCCGCCGTGTTCAGCAGCCGGTCGGGGCGGCCCGCCATGACGTACGACGTGCGGTACTCGCTGTCCCAGGCCGCCCCGTAGGGCTGCGAAGTTTTCAGGGCAGCCTCTATCCGCCCGCGCAAATCCGCGTCCTCCGGCCCGCGCGTCAGGGTTACGTTGCCGTCCGCGTCCATCTGCGCCTCGAAGGGATGGACGGTGGGCATCAGCCCGAGTTGTTTGCGCCGTTTGGCTTCACCCATAGGGACTCCCACACTTTGAAATCACATTCCGCTCTATTTGTGCTGCCACACATCGCTCATAAAGGCGTAGAGGCAGAGTGCCAATGGCGTGGCGACCACCGAGGCCACGCCTGCCCGCCACCTTACCTTCCCCAACAGGGTCGCGCCCAGCAGGACTACGGTCATTGGAATTCCAAAGATCATGGGCATCTGTGGGTCGTAGTAGGGCAGCAGGGAAGCGAGCCAGAACCACACAGGAATGAGCAGGACACAGGCAAGTGCAGGCGACAGCGCCCAGCGTGGATTGCGGGTGACAGCCAAACCCATCAGATACCCAGCTCCGCCGAATCCCACCACGATCCAGACCCACTCTGCGGCCACCTCAATCCGCCGCTTCCGTGCCCCCCGCGTTGTACTCGCGCGGGTCGGTGATGAACCCGGCCACCGCACTCGCCGCCACCGTCGCGGGCGAGGCGAGGTAAATCTGCGCCGAGGGGTCGCCCATCCGGCCCACGAAGTTGCGGTTGGTGGACGAGATACACACGTCGTCCGGCCCCAGCACGCCCGAGTGCATCCCCAGGCACGCGCCGCAGCTCGGGTAGCTCACGCTGGCCCCCGCGTCCACGAAGATTTCCATCAGCCCTTCCTGTGCCGCCTGCTTCCAGATCGCCTGGGTGGCGGGCACGACGATCATCTGCACGCCGTCCGCTACTCGGCGCCCCTTCAGGATGCGCGCCACGTCCCGCAGGTCGCCGATGCGCCCGTTCGTGCAGCTCCCAACGTAGGCGTGCGTCACGGCGATGCGGTCGCTGCCCGCCACCCGCCCGTTGCTGGGAATGTGAGGGTAGGCGACGGTGGGCTCGACCTGCGAGGCGTCCACGTCGATGACGACCTTGTAGTTCGCGTCGGGGTCGGAGGTGTATTCGATGTACTGATCGGGCGTTACCCCGCGCTCGGCGAGGTAGGCGCGGGTGGTGTCGTCCACTTTGATAATGCCGGTCTTGCCGCCCGCCTCGATCGCCATGTTCGTCAGGGTGAAACGGCCCTCCATGTCCAGCCGGTCGATGGTGTCGCCCACCCACTCCATCACGAGGTAGTTCGCCCCGTCCGCCCCGATGCGCCTGATGACCTCCAGCACGATGTCCTTGGGAGTGACGCCGGGCTGCATGTCGCCCGTCACGCGGATCAGCATGGTCTCGGGCACCTTGAACCACACCCGGCCCGCGTAGATCGCGCCCGCGAGGTCGGTGCTGCCCACGCCCGTGGCGAACATGCCGAGCGCCCCCGCGTTGCAGGTGTGCGAGTCGCCGCTCACGAGGGTCTGCCCGGGCCTCACGAGGCCGGTGTTCTCCAGCACGACGTGGGCGATGCCGCCGCGCCCCACGTCGTAGAAGTGCTTGATGCCCTTTTCGTGCACCCAGGACTTGAGCTTCTGGTACATCTTGGCGGCCTTGATGTTCATGGCCGGGACGGAGTGGTCGGGCACGGCGACGATCTGGTCGGGGTTGAACACCCGGTCCATGCCGCGTTCTTCGAGCATCCGCAGGGCGGCGGGGGTGGTGATCTCGTGGCACAGCACCCAGTCGGTCGTGCACTCGATGAGCTGGCCGGGCACCACAGACTCGTGACCGCTGTGGGCCGCCAGAATCTTCTCCGCAATCGTCATTCCCATACAGGCACAACTCCTCTCAGACTGCACGTCCTGCAAGCGAAAGCCCCCGAAGCACTTTTCTGCTCCGGGGGCGGATAGGCGAACGCTGGGCTGCGCTCACCGCCCCCAACGAAGAAGAAGCGCCACGGGGGCGTCCTTCCGAGTCGGCGGCGCGGTGAACATCGGGGCAAGTGTAGCGCGGCCGGGCAGGGCGCGGCAAGGCGAGACGTGTAGACGGGGTCGCGGTGAACTCCTCCTCTTTGATGAGAACTTTCCCACTCCCGCCTTTATCTGACGAAGGCTTCATGAGACGGGTGGTCGCCTCAAAGTTGACAACGACGAAAGAAAAGGTTCCTTAGAATCCTGAGCGTACATGAAGAGACTTCGACTTTCCGGTACCATGCTCGGTCTCACGGTTCTCCTGGGAGCCTGCACGGGCGGGCCCATGCCTCCTCCCACCACCCACAGCCTCACCGTCAAGCTGGACGGAGTGGCGAGCGCGCCCGTCACCGTCATGAACACGACGACGAACGCTTCCGTCTTCAGCGGCACGTTGGAGGGCAGCAAGACTTTCGCCAGCCTCAAGGCCGGGGACGTGTTCAAGGTCGAGGGCGGGGCCGTCAACGGCTACACGACGCCCGGAGCGCAGACCGTCACGCTGGACGCGGACAAGACGGTCACGTTGGGGTATGAGTCGACTCCAACCCCCACGGCACTGAATCTCGCTCGTATCCAAGGCATGCTGCCAGGCTGGACCTTCGGCGCCGCTGCACTCGGGGTGTACTTCTCCTTGAGCGGTACAGTCGTGGATGCCACATCTCCCACCATCACGTCCACAGGCAGAGTGGATAGTGGTCTGCCTACACCGGGCCGACTGGGGTCTTTCCTGGAAGGCTGTACCTTCAATGGCGAACGCAGCACCCTGGACTTTGGTGCCGAACTCCCCGAAATTCTGGCCTTCAGCCGCCAGAGCGACTTCCTCGGCACAGTGACCGAGCAGACCTCCGACGGTCGTCCGGTGACTCGCCTCTACTCCGACACGAACGCCACCTTCACAGGTACCGCCACCTGCGGCACAACCGAACTCGACCTACGTCTCAACCTCACGCGCGGCTGGAACGCAGTGCAGATCACCGAGCTGCCCACCACAACGGCCCGGAACCACTACAACGTGAGCAGCATCGAGGCGGGCGCTAGCGTGACCCTCGGCTTCAAGCGGGCAGAGGAGAGCAGCCAGGTCTACTTCCGTGACGAGTCACCTCTGACCCTCCGCCCCGGAGCGTCTGCAACACGTGACGCGCTGTTTACACAGATGGGTGGCCTGAGCGGTGAGGTTACGCTAGAAACGGACGTGCCCGGCATCCGCGTCTCCCCGGCCAAGCTGACGTTGACACCGCTAAGCGGCCAGAGCCTTCCGGGTGTAGCGCGGCGGCTGATCCGCACCCTGGAAGCTCAAACGAGGGGACTCCAAGCCCAGACCCTCGGTACAACCCTGACCTTGACGGCCGAGGCGAACGCCCCCGCGTATACGGGACCGCTCCAGATCATCGTGCGTAAGGGCGGCACCCCGGTGGGTGGGGGCACGCTCCCCAGCGTGACGGTCGCCGCTCCCGCCGTCCGCGTCTATGCCGATCCCACCCGCTTGACCTTTCTGCCCCAGGGAGAGACGGCCGAGGTGACCGTCACGGCCTTCAGCGAAAACGGCTTCAGCGGCGTCACGACTCTGACCCTGACGGGCCTCCCCACAGGCATAACGGCTTCCAGCGAAACCGTCACACTCGGTGACGGTGCCAGCGCGGCCGTCACCTTGAGGCTCACCGCGAGTGCCGACGCCTCCGTCGGTGATTTCCAGGGCCAAGTGGGTGGACCTGCTGTCCAGACGCTATACGGGACACCCTCTACCGTGGCTGGAAAAGTAACGCCCCGCCGTACGCTCCTCGGCGATGGCGCCGTGACGGCGCTGACCCTGGCGAGCAACGGCGATCTGTGGGGGCTTCAGGGAGGCTATGTCCTTCAAATTCGCAACCAGCAGGTAATTTCCCGGGTCGCCCTGGGAGACGGCGTCAACGGCCAAGCTCTCCGCGTGGGGCCTGACGGGAGTGTCTGGGCCAGCGGAACGGGGAGCCGCGCGCTTTATCGCCTGGCCCAGGGTAGCGTGCAAACTTTCCCGGTGGGCGGCTACGGCGACCCGACCGCGCCACTCTCATTCGGTGTGGATAGCGCGGGCCGTGCCTGGTTCATGTTCTTCGACGGGTTCAACGTGCCGCAACTGCGCCGCCTGAACCCCATCACGGGCGAGATCGTCACTATTCCCACAGTGAAGAGCGCGTCGAGTGGCGTGGCCGTGACCAACGACGCGGCGGGGGAGTACGTGCTGTTCGCCGCCGGTGACGGCACCCTGGTTCGCGTGGACACAACGACCGGCGCGAGCGTGGCGTCTGCTTCTCCCCTGTATCTCGGCGGCATGGGCAGGGTCCGCGCCTACAGCCTGGACCGTCAGGGACAGCTGTGGGTTGCGGTGAGCGGACCAGATGCCACCCTCAACCGCCTCAACCTGGCTGACCTTTCCGTCGCACAGCGGGTAAACATCAACGGGGTTGCCAATGCGGGCGATGGCTATAAGCAGGTGGCCGTCGAAGACGGCGAGACGGCCTGGTTCCTGCGCCAGAAAGCGCTGGTGCGGCTCGACTTAGCTACGGGAGCGCAGGAGTATGTCGCACTGGAATACAGCGACCATGATCTCCACAGCCTGAGCCTCGCACCGGGTGCAGGTACGGCCTACACCTTTGGCTTTCAGTCCTCGCAGCCTGCTCCTGAATACCTGCGCGTACAACGTTAAATCTTCTTGCTAGCGTCCGCCCCCTGTGAAGAAGGGGGCGTCGTCACACTTCAACCCGGCCAAAGCACGCTGTCATTCGGGGAGAGGTGGGGCGTTCCCAAACCCTTCACACCCAAACGCTTTAGGGTGACGCCCATGTCGGACGCCCCCTCTCCCGCTCTCGCCGCCGCCTGGCGCCTTCCCCACGCCCCGGGGCTCGCCCTCACGGTGCTCCTGATCGGCCTGGCCCAGTCGCTCGCCGCCCCCTTCCTTCCCCTCTTCGCCGTGAACCGCCTGCAACTCACGCCGCTGCAACTGGGCGTCTTCCTCACCCTGACGGCCGTGAGCAGCGTCCTGATCAGCACCCGTCTGGCCCGCCTGTCGGACCGGCTGAGCGACCGACGGCCCGTCCTGCTGCTCGCGCTCGCGGCGTCCGCCCTCGGCTACGCGGGGTTGAGCGTTACCCGGGCGTACCCAGGGCTGCTGCTCGTCGGGGCGACCCTGCTGGCGACGGGGGCGGCGGCCTTCCCGCAGGTGTTCTCGCTCGCGCGGGCGCAGTTCGCGGCGGCGCCGGGGACCCTCCCCGACCGGGCGGTGACGGCGCTGCGTTCGGTCTTCGCGCTCGCCTGGGTGGTGGGGCCGGGGCTCGGCGCCTTCGCCCTCGCGCGGCTGGACTTCGGGGGGCTCTTTCTCCTCACGGCGGGGTGCCTCGCGCTGGCGGCCCTGCCCGTCTTGCAGGTGCGGGCCACACGCCCCGTCGCCATGAACGCCGTCACCACCGAGGCGGCCCAGGACGAACGGCCCCGCCGTCCCCTCGCCCCGGTCGCCGTCGCCTTCGTGCTGTACGGCATGAGCATGAGCATGGGGATGACGATGTTCCCGCTGCTCGTCACCCGGGAGCTGGGCGGCACGGACGGGCAGGTGGGCTTTCTCGTGGGCTTCTGCGCCCTGCTGGAGATCCCCTTCATGCTCGCCTTCGTGGCCGCGCGGCGGCTCCCCTCCACCGAGCGGCTGGTGAAGTGGGCGATGGGCCTCTTCGTGCTGCACTTCGCGTTGCTCTTTCTCGCGCAGGGGATGCCACTTCTGATCGTCACCCAGGCGGTGCGGGCGGCAGTCCTCGCTGTGCTGGCGGGGCTGGGGATGGCGTACTTCCAGGAACTCATGCCGGGGCGCTTCGGCGTCGCCACCACCCTGTACTCGAACACCATGAACATAGGGAGCATGTTCGCGGGCATCGTGTCGGGGGCCTGGGCGCAGCTTTTCGGTTACCGGGCGGTGTTCCTGCTGTGCGCGGGGCTCACCCTGGGGGCTTGGGTGGTGATGCAGGCCATCACGCGCTCACGAGCGGTGTCACGGCGGAAGGTCGAAGCGCCCCTGTGAAGGGGCCAGGGGAAGAAATGGAGGAGGGGTCAGCTTCAACCCGGCAAGCTGGCCCCTCGGTCGTGCTACCGGGTCCTACCGGCGGCACCCCTCGGCGATGCTGGCGGCGAGCGTCCCCACGTCCTGCCCTTCCCGCACGGCATTGATGAAGGCGCTGCCCACCACCACCCCGTCCGCCACCCTGGCGACCTGATGGGCGGTGGCGGCGTCCTTCACCCCGAAGCCCACGGCGACGGGTACCCGGGCGTGTTCCCGGGCGAGGGCGAGCATGGCGGGCACCTCGCCGAGCGCCGACCCCTCCCGCGCCCCGGTCACGCCCGTCACCGAGACGGCGTACAGGAAACCCGTGCAGGCGTCCGCCACCAGCCGCACCCGCCCCGGCGTGCTCGTCGGCGCGATCAGGAAGGTCACCGCCAGCCCGTGCTCGGCGGCGAGGTCGGCGATTTCGAGGTCCTGGTCGGGCGGCAGGTCGGGGAGGATCAGGCCGTCCACCCCCGCGTCCTTGCAAAGACGCATGAACTCGCGCGGCCCCACGGCGTAGATCGGGTTCACGTACGTCATGACCACGATGGGCGTGTCGTGCCGCTCCCGCAGGTCCTTCACGAGCGCGAGCGTGCGCCGCGTGCTCGTCCCCCCCGCCAGCGCCTGCTCCGACGCCCGCTGGACGGTGGGGCCGTCCCCGAGGGGATCGGAGTAGGGGATGCCCACCTCCAGCAGGTCGGCATGGGCGAGCAGGGTGTCGACCACGGCAGGAAACTCCTCGGCGCTCGGATAACCCGCCGTCATGAAGGGCATGAAGGCGGCGCGCCCCTCCTCCTTCGCCCGGTCGAAGGCGGCGTGAATGCGCTCGGCCCCCCTCGTCAACGTCGCGGTCATGCCACAACCTCCTCGATGACCCGCTCCACGTCCTTGTCGAGCAGGTCCTGATCCCGCTCCATCTCCAGCAGCCGCATGACCTCCGCCACGTCCTTGTCGCCGCGCCCGGAGAGGTTGACGACGATGACGCCCTCCGGCCCGAGTTCCTGCGCCAGCCTCACCGCGTGGTAGACGGCGTGCGCGCTTTCCAGGGCAGGAATGATGCCCTCCAGCCGGGTCAGGAGTTGCAGGGCCTCCAGGGCCTGCGCGTCGGTGACGGGGACGTACTCGGCCACGCCCGTTTCGCTGTAGTGGCAATGTTCGGGGCCGATGCCGGGGTAGTCCAGGCCCGCGCTGATGGAGTGCGGCGGGACGATCTGGCCCTCGTCGTCGTTCAGGAGGTACATCATCGAGCCGTGGAGGACGCCGACTCGGCCACCCGCCATGCTCGCCGCGTGCCTGCCGCTCTCCACGCCCTCCCCGGCGGCCTCGGTGCCGATCAACCGGGGACGCTCGCCCTCGGGCAGGTAGGCGTACGGCGCGAAGATGCCGATGGCGTTCGAGCCCCCGCCCACACACGCCACGATGGCGTCGGGGGCGGAACGGCCCTCCACCACCTGAAGCTGCACCTTGACCTCCTCGCCGATCACGGCCTGGAAGTCGCGGACCATCGCCGGGTAGGGGTGCGGGCCCACCACGCTGCCCAGGATGTAGAAGGTGTCCCTCACGTTCGTCACCCAGTCGCGGATCGCCTCGTTGGTCGCGTCCTTGAGGGTGCTCGTGCCGGAGGTGACCTCGCGGACCTCGGCGCCCAGGAGTCGCATCCGGAAGACGTTCAGCGCCTGGCGGCGGATGTCCTCGGCGCCCATGTACACCACGCAGTCCAGGCCCAGCAGGGCGGCGGCGGTCGCGCTGGCGACCCCGTGCTGCCCGGCGCCCGTCTCGGCGATCACGCGGCGCTTGCCCATCCGCACGGCGAGGAGGGCCTGTGCGAGACAGTTGTTGATCTTGTGAGCCCCCGTGTAGTTGAAATCCTCGCGCTTGAGGTAGATTTTCGCCCCGCCCGCGTGGTCCGTCAGCCTCTGGGCGAGGTAGAGGGGGCTGGGGCGACCCACGAACTCCTTGAAGAGACGGCCCAGTTCGTTCAGGAAGGCGGGATCGGCTTTGGCAGCCTGGTAGGCGGCCTCTAGTTCGTCGAGCGCGGGGATAAGAGTTTCGGGGACGTAGCGCCCGCCAAAGCGTCCGTAGCGCCCGCGCCCGTCCGGCTGCGGGTAGCTGGGGAGTGTCAGGGACATGGTGCCTACAGGGTAGAAGGTTCGACCCTAACGCGCGTTCGGAAAACTTAGACAAGTCATCTAAGTTTGTGGGGAAAGAGGGAATTGGGCCGCAGCTAATTGTGCCCGCCAGGACGGCAGTAACTCTTCCGGACAGACCGTTTCCGGCACCTCCCAGCCGAGCGAGCGGGCCAGGGCCGCCAGCACCCGGCCCGGCTCCTCTCCCCCCTCCTGCAGGGCCATCAGGGGCGGCGCTCCCCCCCGCTTGGCGAGGCGCTCGCCGCGAAAGTCGGTCATCAGGGGGACATGGAGGTAACGCGGCGTCGGGGAACCCAAAGCCTTTTGCAGAGCTACCTGCCGGGGCGTGGCGGGCCACAGGTCGGCGCCGCGCACCACGTCCGTCACGCCCATCAGGCCGTCGTCCACCACGACCGCGAGGTGGTAGGCGTAGGCCCCGTCGTTGCGGCGCAGCACGAAGTCACCGACCTCGCCGTGGAGGTGCTGGCAGAGGGTCTCGCCAGTCAGCACGTCATGGGCACACACGGTCTCGTCGGGCACCCGCCAGCGCAGGGCGGCGGGGCGCCCCGGGTTCACGCTGCCCGCCCGGCACGTTCCGGGGTAGACGGGTTCCTCGCCGTGGGGGGCCCCCGCGCTCGCCTGGATAGCCGCCAGCACCTCGCGCCGGGTGCAGGTGCAGGGGTAGGTGTCGAGCTGCGCTACCGCCTCCGCGTACACGTCCAGCCGCTCCGACTGTACGAACTCCGCGTCCCAGTCCAGCCCCAGCCATTCCAGGTCGCGGCGGGTGGTGTCGAAGGCCCAGCCCCTCACCCGCCCGGTGTCGAGGTCCTCGAAACGCAGGAGGTGTCGGCCCCCCAGGGCGCGGGAGTGCAGCCACGCGAGCAGGGCCGTGCGCGCGTTCCCCAGGTGCATCGCGCCCGTCGGGCTGGGAGCGAAACGGCCCACGACGGGGGAGGAGGGGGAGGTCATCGGCGCCAGGGTAGCGTCCTCCCCGCATCATGTCCCCCATGACCGTTCCCTCTTCCGACCAGGGCCGCCTGAGCACCCTGCTGGGTTCCGAGACGTACTGGACGGCCCGGGCGATGCGCGAGCAGGGCAGCCGCTTTTACCGGGCGCTCGGGGAGGCGCTGGAGGCCGCCGACCTGGGCAACCGCCGCCGCATCTACGAGGGCTGGACGGACGAGTTGTGGGACTTCTACGAGCGCGGCCTGCGCCTGGAAGCGGAGGAGGGTTCGCCCGGAGAGGGTTGACCGATCAGCGCGTAAAATGCTTCTCGCGCCACCGTTCGCAGCGTTCCGACCGGGCCGACGGGAGCTTCCTCCTTCTCCGGCCGCTCCTGTTTCCGGGCAGAGCGTCTCCGTTCGGGCCTCGCCGGACCCGGCACCGGCTGGCCGATCAGCGCGAGGACAAGTTGCGCCAGCAGCGCCCTGAGGGTACGCAAGGCTTCTTTCACCCTAAGGAATATGCCAACCGGCGGGCGGACGTTCCCGGCGTACACTGCCCCGGTGACGTTCTCAGAGCAACCCACCCTCCTCGCGGTGTTCGCCCACCCCGACGACGAGGCGTTCAGCGTCGGCGGCACCCTCACCCACTACGCGCGGCGGGGCGTGCGGGTACTTCTCGCCTGCGCGACCCGGGGCGAGGCCGGAAAGATCACCGTGCCGGGCATGACGGTGGACGACCTCGGCCAGCAACGCGAGCGGGAACTGCGCGAGGCGTGCCGGGCGCTGGAGATTTCGGAACCGATCTTCCTCGACTACCACGACTCGGGGCGTTACGAGCGCACCCGATACGACGACCCGCTCGCGCTGATGAACGTCTCGCCCCTCGATGTGGAGGTCAAACTCCGCGCCCTGATCGAGGAGGTGCGGCCCCAGGTGGTCGTGACCTTCGACCCGCACGGGGGATACGGGCATATCGACCACCTCCAGATTCACCGGGCGACTACTGCTGCCTTTTTCAGCACCGGGCATGTGGCGGGCGGGGGGCCCCGGCGCCTGTACTTCACCGCGTTCACGCACGAGGCGGCGCAGGGCATCTCGCGCATGGGGCAGGACCTCGACCCCCTGGTCTACGGGGTCAGCGAGGACACCATCGCCCTGCGAATGAACGTCGCCGCCTACGCGGAGAACAAGAAGGCCGCCCTCGCCGCGCACGGCACCCAGACGGGAGAGACGAGCCTGCTGGGCCGCATGAGCCCCGAGGAGCGTGAGGCGCTGGAAACCCGCCTGCTGGGCGTCGAGAGCTTCGCCGTCGGCGGGACTCGCACGCCGCTTCCCACCCTGCCGCTGCGGGGCCTCTTCGACAGCGTGCCCGGCTTCGAGACGCTGGACGGGTGAGGGACGGGGAGAGAACTCGCGTTCCTACCCCTGCCCCAGCAGCCTCCGCACCGCGAAGCGCACGCGCCCCAGGTTTGCCACGTCGTCGAAGGCGGTGAGCAGGATCTGGTCGCCGTGCGGGGTCAGCAGCAGGGGGCCGCCCTCCACGTCGAGAAGAAGGTCCTGCCACTGCCCCTGGCCGAGGGCCGCCTGGAGGCTGCCGATCACGGCCCGCCCCGCTCCCACGACGCCGAGGTCCGCCTCCTCCCCGACGGCGGTGACGACGGCTCCGCGCGCGTCCACCAGGGCGGCGTGCCGCACGCCCCGAACGTCGAGCAGCGGCGCGATCACGCGTGCTCCAGCACGGGCAGGTCGCTGAGTTCCGAGGCGAGGCGGGCGAGGAGTTGACCGGCGGCGCGGGTGTCGGTGCCCCGTTGCAGAGCGGCGGCGAGCAGGAAGGTCTCCCCGGCGACCGCGACGACCTCGACCCGCTCGGACGTGAAGGCGACCCGGGTCACGGCCCCGGCGCCCAGACGGCGGCCCATGCGTTCCAGGACGGCTCCCAGCGAGGTCAGCTCGGCGGCGAGGGCGTCTCCGCCCGGCCCCACCATCTCCAGGGGCAGGCCGTCGGGACCGGCGAGGACGCCCCCCACCAGGCCGGGAACGGTGCGCAGAACGTCGAGCCTCACAGTTGGGCCTCCAGCCCGCGAGCGGCGGCGCGGCCGTACAGCCGGGCCTGACCCAGGTTGCTGCGCCCGTCGAGGGCGAGGAGCAGGAAGAAGTCGGGGGTGATGGGGTGCAGATACACGCTGACCCGCTCGCCGCGCAGGTACAGCTCACGCGGGTTGACGTCGCCGAGGGTGTCGCTGTAGGAGGCATTGGCCACACGCATCAGCCCGGCGTGTTCGGCCACGAGGAGGCCCAGGTCGGTGTCGGCGGCGGCGTGACCCTCGACGAGCAGGCCGTCAAGTCCGCCTATGGCGGCGGCCCAGGCGCCGTCCACGTCGGTCACGAGTTGCGTGAGGTGGGGGAGCATCAGGGGCATGGTAGAGAGCGGGTTAAGTCAAAACTCTGACAGAGGCGGGGGAAGCAGACGTGCGGCGAGGGCTGCCTGCTCATTTGAACTGAACCCGTGGGTTGTGAGGTACGGCCCCACGCCACCCCAGTTGGTGTCGAGATGTGCCAAAGCCGCCAGAACGTCCTCTGGGCGTGGGGCCACGAAAGGTTCGAGCTTCGACCAAGCCTCAGGTGTCCTCCGAGCCCTGGCAGCCTCGTAAAGCGTCGCCAGCTCCGGCTCGCTCGCTGCATAATCGTCGGCGATCCGCTCAGGCGGCACCCCTGACAGTTCCAGGCACAGGGCCACTATCAGACGAGTGCGGTCCTTTCCGGCGTGGCAATGGACCAGCACGGGACCGGGCGGCGCGTCAAGGATGGCCCCGAGGACCGTCATGATCTGGTTGGCCGCGTAATCCAGGGATGCACGGTAGTGATCGGCATTGCTCCGCGCCTCGGCAGTGGCAGCGTTCAGGGCACGGTTGCGATATGGCAGCAGGGGAAGGTTCAGGTACTCGGTCCGCCCCAGAAAGGGCGGCGGGTCGATCTCGCGCTCCACGCGGTTTCGCAGGTCGATCATCCGGGTGACCCCCAGCGTGAGCAATTCTCCCCTCCCCCGCTCGCTCAGGCGGTCGAGGTCGCCGCTGCGATACAGATCGGGCAGAGGGCGGCGGAAGTTAAGAGCGCGGTCGGGCTGCGGTTCGGTCACGGGTGGAGTGTTGAGGCTCCGGCACGCTGTCGTCTCCCTGCCGAGTTCCTGTTTTCCGCGTCCCGGTGCGGTAGAATCCCAGACGGAAATGAAGGGTGAGTCGTTACGCTCACAGCATAATGTGATAGACTCATTCCATAACCCGGCTCCCCGCCGGGCTCACCTTCGCCTCCGCCGACGGGCCCTTTTTCCCGCGCGGCGCGCACAGACTGGAGCCTCATGACTGGAATTCAACCTGTTGACATCACGAGCGAAGTCAAGACGAACTTCATCAACTACGCGATGAACGTGATCGTGGACCGCGCGCTGCCCGACGTGCGCGACGGTCTCAAGCCCGTGCAACGGCGAATCATGTACGCGATGCTGCAAGAGGGCCTGGCCTCCAACCAGAAGCACGCCAAGTCGGCGGCGGTGGTCGGCGAGGTGATGAAGAAGTACCACCCCCACGGCGACGCGCCCGTCTACGACGCGATGGTCAGGTTGGGCCAGTGGTGGAACCTGCGCTACACGATGGTGGACCCGCAGGGCAACTTCGGCTCCATCGACGGTGACCCGCCCGCCGCCATGCGTTACACCGAAGCGCGCATGACGAAGCTCGCCGAGGAGCTGCTGGCCGACCTGGAGAAGGAAACGGTCGACCTCAAGCCGAACTACGACGAGACGACCGTCGAGCCCACGGTGCTGCCCTCCGCCGTGCCCAACCTGCTTGTGAACGGGGCGACGGGCATCGCGGTGGGCATGGCGACGAACATCCCGCCGCACAACCTGACCGAGATCAGCAACGGGCTGCTCGCCCTGATCGACAAGCCCGACATCACCCTCGACGAGATGATGACCCACGTGCAGGGGCCCGACTTTCCCACGGGCGGGCGCATCTCGCGGCAGGGCATCCGGGAGGCGTACGAGACCGGGCACGCGGGGCTGAAGGTGCGCGGCAAGGCCCGCATCGACGAGAAGAACGGGCGGGCGCAGATCATCATCTCCGAGATTCCGTATCAGGTGAACAAGACCAACCTGATCCAGACGATCTCGGCGATGTACAAGGCGGGCAAGATCCCCGACATCTCGGCCCTGCGCGACGAGTCCGACCGCAAGGAGCCCGTGCGGATCGTCGTGGAACTCAAGCGCGGCGCGATCCCCACGCTGGTTCTGAATCAGCTCTACAAGTACACGCAACTGCAATCGACCTTCACGGTGATCAACCTCAGCATCGTAGGGGGCGAGCCGCGCGTGCTGCCGCTGATCGACACGATGCGGCACTTTCTGACCCACCGCCGCGACGTGGTGACCCGCCGCACCGCCTACGACCTGCGCAAGGCCGAGGAGCGGGCGCACGTGCTGGAGGGGCTGCTCAAGGCGCTCGACCACATCGACGAGGTGATCGAACGCATTCGCGCGACCAACACGGCGGCGGAGGCGCGCGACGCGCTGATGCAGCGGTTCGCCCTCACCGAGATTCAGGCCCAGGCGATCCTCGACATGCGGCTGCAACGCCTCGTGGGGCTGGAGCGCGAGCGGCTCCAGGGCGAGTACGACGAGCTGCGCAAGACCATCGAGCGGCTGCGCGGCATCCTGGGCGACGAGCGGCTGCTGTGGCGCGAGATCAAGAAGGAGATCCGCGACGTGCGCGACCGCTACGGCGACACCCGCCGCTCGGTGATCACCCAGCTTGAGGACGACATCTCCAAGGAAGACCTGATCGCCGTCGAGGACATGGTCATCACCATGACGAAGGCCGGCTACCTCAAGCGCACGAACCTGGGCGCGTACCGGGCGCAGGGGCGGGGCGGGCGTGGGGCCTCGGGCGGCAGGCTGCGCGAGGAGGACATCAACACGAGCGTCTTCGTGGGCTCGACGCACGACTACCTGCTCTTCTTCACCGACGCGGGCCGCGTCTTCCACGAGAAGATCTACGACCTCCCGGAGGCGGGCCGCGACGCCAAGGGCACCCACATCCGCAACCTGCTCCCGGGGCTGCGCGAGGACGAGAACATCGCCTCGGTGCTAAGCGTGAAGGGCTTCGACGAGCCGGGCTGCTTCATCTTCGCCACGAAGCGCGGCATGGTGAAGAGGACCGCCATCGCCGAGTACGGCAACATCACCTCGGCGGGACTGATCGCCATCAACCTCCAGCCCGGCGACGAGCTGATCGGCGTGGGCATCCAGCGCGACGGCGACGACGTGGTGCTCGCCAGCCGCGAGGGCCAAGCGATGCGCTTTGCGGCGACCGAGGTGCGCGACACCGGACGGGCCACCCAGGGCGTGATCGGCATCCGGCTGCGCGAGGACGACGCCGTGGTGAGCATGGCGCTCGTGCCCGGCGGCGACGAGGGCAGCGAACTCCTGGCGGTCAGCGAGTACGGGCTTGGCAAGCGCACCCCCGTGGGCGACTACCCCAGCAAGGGACGCGGCGGCCTGGGCGTGATCACCCTCGGCGTCACCGACAAGACGGGCAAGCTCGTGACCCTGACCCACGTCGCCGGGAACGAGGAGCTGATGGTCCTCACCGAGAAGGGCACCGTCATCCGCACCCGCGTCGAGGAGGTCCGCGTGACGGGCCGAACCGCGCAGGGCGTCAAGGTCATCAACATCGGCGACCGAGACCGCGTGATCAGCGCCTTCCCGATCCGCCGCGAGGACGAGCTGTAAGCCTCGGCGAAGGAAGACCCGACGCGCTCGGCCCAGGTGGTCGGGCGCGTTTCCCTTCCGGCGACGATCCAGTTCCGGGGCCCTCGCATATTCCTGATTGAGGCACCGGAGCCGCGTTTCCAATGAAGTTTGCGTGAGAGGGGGGCAGGATGGACGAGGTTCAGTTTTGCCGTGACAGACGCACTCCCCCGGATCAGGCCCCACTGAGGAAATGGTGAGCTAAACGATGATTAAAGAAACAAAACTGTTTACAAAAACGTGACCAGAGGTTACACTGTGATCTATGCGGGGATGCACGCGCTCCCCCCTCACTGATCTCAACGCCCAGGAGGCGAGCCCCATGACGCAGACCAACTCCTCCCTGACCAAGACCTTCGTGGACACCGTCACCTACCGCCCCGGCGCGGTGATCCTCTACCCCGGCAAGAGCGACATGCTCTACCGCGTGGCGAGTGGCCTGGTGCGGATTCACACGATGGACGACGACGGCAACGGCCTGACCCTGCGCTACGTCAAGCCCGGCGAGTACTTCGGCGAGGAGGCTCTCGCGGGCGTGAACCGCGCCTACTTCGCGGAGGCCGTCACCGACTCCAGCGTGGACGTGATCAACCCCGCGCTGATGACTGCCGAGGACAACCTCGTGGTGACCACCCACCTCGTCAAGACGCTGGAGCGCGCCTACGAGAGCATCTACCGCCTCGTCGGCAAGCGGCTGCGCGCCCGGATCGCGGGTGAGCTGCTGGAACTCAAGGACACTGCCCTCGCCACCCAGCTCGACTCCGGCGAGACGATGATCTACGCCACCCACGACGAGCTGGCCGCCGCCGTCGGCTCCGTGCGTGAGACCGTCACCAAGGTCGTCGGCGAACTCAGCCGCGAGGGCGTGATCAGCGCCGGGTACGGCAAGATCACCCTCAAGAACGAGCAGGCGCTGAGCACCATCGCCGCCGCGTAAGGACACACTCACCGCACACCGCCCGGTTCACGCCGGGCGGTTTTTGCTTTTGTCTCCTGTGACCAGACGTGTGACAACATTCGTCCAGATACGGCTCCTGTTCTCTCCAAACGCGCCCTTTACACTCCCCGGTATGACGACCTTCACCCCCGAGCGACCCCTGCGCGTGGCTGTGATCGGCAGCGGCCCCAGCGGCATCTACGCCGCCGAGGCGCTGACCAAGCAAAACGACCTCCCCGTCGAGGTGGACGTGTTCGACCGTCTGCCCACCCCCTACGGTCTCGTGCGTTACGGCGTCGCGCCCGACCACCTCACCATCAAGAGCGTGACCAAGGGTTTCGAAAAGACGCTCTCGGACCCTCGCGTCCGTTTCCTGGGCAACGTCGAGTTCGGCAGCGACCTCACCCACGAGGAGGCGCGGGAGCACTACGACGCCATCGTTTACACCGTCGGCGCGTCCTCCGACCGACGCCTGGGCATCCCCGGCGAGGACCTGAAGGGCTCGATGAGCGCCACCGAGTTCGTCGCCTGGTACAACGGGCACCCCGACGCGGCGGCGCGCGAGATGCTGCTGAACGCGACGGGCGTGGCCGTGGTCGGCGTGGGGAACGTGGCGCTCGACGTGAGCCGCATCCTCGTCAAGACGGTGGCGGAACTGCGTGAAAGCGACATCGCCGGGCACGCGCTCGAAGCCCTGGAGCGCAGCCAGGTCAAGGACGTGTGGGTGCTGGGGCGCCGTGGACCCTTGCAGGCGGCGTTCACGACCAAGGAGCTGCGCGAGTTCGGCGAGCTGGAGGGGGCCGACCCCATCGTCAAGCCCGCAGAGGTGCAGGTGGACGAGGCCGCCGAGGCCGCGAACACGGACAACACGAAGAAGAAGAACCTGGAGGTCTTGCGTGACTTCGCCGTCCGCACGCCCGAGGGCAAGGACCGGCGCATCCACCTGCGTTTCCTCGCCTCGCCCGTCGAGATTCTGGACGACGGCGAGGGGAACGTGGGGGGGCTGAAGATCGAGCGCAACCGCCTGGACGAGAACGGCAACGCGGTGGGAACGGGCGAGTACGAGACGCTGCCGGTGCAGATGGTGCTGCGGTCCATCGGGTACAAGGGGGTGGCGCTGCCCGGCGTGCCCTTCGACGCCAAGCGCGGCGTCATTCCGAACAACGAGGGCCGTGTAGAAGGCCGTCCTGGCGAGTACACAGCGGGCTGGATCAAGCGCGGCCCCAGCGGCGTGATTGGCACCAACAAGAAGGACGCGGTGGACACGGTAGCGCACCTGCTGAGTGACGCGAAGGCCGGAGTTCTGCCCAAGCCCGCCCAACCCACCCGAGAGGCGGTGGACGCATTGCTCTCCCGCAAGAACGTGGACGTGTACACCTTCGAGGACTGGCAGGCCCTCGACGCGCACGAGCTGGCGCGGGGCAAGGCGCAGGGCCGCCCGCGTGGCAAGGTGGTTCTCAAGCACGAGATGCTTCAGCACCGGCGCAAGGCGTTGCAGGAGGCGGAAGGCTGAGAAGAGAAGGCTGGGGAGACGAGGCTGGGAGGCATCCCGGCCTTTCTCTTTTGCGCCTCCCGTCCATTTCCCGCCTCCGCCCTTCTGCGATACTTCCCGCCATGCAGGTCGAGCCGTCCTCCACCTCTACCCCACCCCGCACCGACGTTCTGGTCATTGGCGGCGGTCCGGCAGGGCTGCACGCGGCCTTCTACGCGGGATGGCGCGGCCTGAGCGTGCGGCTGCTGGAGGCGCGGGGGGAACTGGGCGGGCAACTGATGGCCCTGTATCCCGACAAGACCGTGTACGACGCGCCCGGCAGGCCACAGACGCGGGCGGCGGACCTCGTGCGGGCACTCGAAGACCAGCTTGCCCCCCTGGACGTGAACGTGCGGACGGGTGAGGTGGCCCGCACGCTTGAACCGGACGGAGAAGGTAGCTGGGTGGTCGGCACGGACCGGGGACGATACGCGGCGGGCGCCGTCATCCTCGCGGCGGGGCTGGGTGCCCTGCTGCCGCGAGAGGCGCGGGTGCCGGGGGCGGAGAGCCACCCGGACGTGCGGACGGACCTGCCCGACCTGGCTGAATTCGCGGGCAAACGCGTGCTCGTGGTCGGCGGGGTGCCCCAGGCGACGCGGGCCGTGCTCGAACTCGCGGACACAGGGGCAGAAGTCACCCTCACCCACCGCCGGGCGGGTTTCCGGGGAGAGCCGGGGGAACTCGCGCGGTTAGAGGAGCTTCGCTCTCAGGGGCGCGTGCAGGTCTTCGCACCCGCCATTCTGCAAGGGCTCACCCCACAGGGAGCAGACCTGACGGCGAACGGTGAGACGATCCACGTGGAGGCCGAGACCGTGCTCGTCCTGGGCGGCTACCTCCCCGACCTCTCCACCCTCCAGGGCTGGCCCCTCGAATGGGACGGCGAGTATGTCCCTGACGGCCCGGGTGGAGAGACCTCGCTCCCCGGCGTGTACGTGGTCGGGGACCTCGCCCGCTCCGGCAAGGATTTCAAGCTGCTCTCGCTCGCCTTCGCGCAGGCGGCCATCGCCGCCAACCACGCCGCGCACCACGTCCGCCCGGAACTCAAGGTGAGACCGGGACACAGCAGCGAGCGGGGCGGGTATCCGGTGCAGGGGTAGGACGCGAGGAGCCAACCCCGGCAAGCCGGATAGAATGCCGCTCATGGCGTTTTTGTCGGTCCTGCTCCTCGTCCTGGCGTTCTTCGTGGGGAGCCTGCCGCTGGGCCACTGGCTGCTCTCACGCATGGGCGTGGACCCGCGCGTGAACAACGCCTACAACCTCGGGGTGGAGAACGTCCTGCGGCGGGTGGGGCCGGGGCTGGCGGCAGCGAGCGCGGGGCTGGACTTCTCCAAGGGTTTCCTCGCCGTGCTGATGGCGTCGTCGCTCGGCTCGCGCGAGCTGTGCGTGCTCGCCGCGCTCGCCGCGTATCTGGGGCATCTCAACCCGCCGCGTGCCCTGTACGGGGGAGTGCCGCCGCGTGGGCGGGGAAACCTCGTGCTGCTCGGCGTACTCGCCGGGCTCGCGGTCGCGGGCGGGGTCGGCTTCTGGATCGCCGCGCTGCCCGTCGTCGTGTACGCCGCCGCCGTAGGGTACTGGGGTTACGCGAGCGCCGCGACGGTCCTCGGGCTGCTCGCCTTCGCCCTTCTGGTGGCGGTCTCGCCGCTGGGGATTCCCGCCAAGCTGGGGGCGCTGGGCCTCCTCGTGGCGGCGACGTGGAGATTCAAGGAGAACCTGGGGCGCATCCTCGACAGCACCGAGCCGCGCGTGGGCGAGGACGTGCCGGTGGCGGGGAAGCGGGACGATCAGGTCGTCACGGCCTTCATGATTCACCCGATGACGTTGGAGAACTTCTGGTCGGCGCGGCGCTTCGCGTGGCTCAAACCGCTCGTCGAGCGCGGCGTGATCAGCGAGGCGAGCGTGCGCCACATGGCGGCGAACCTGCGCCCCATGAAGGTGGGCGAACTCCACGGTATCAAGACGCAGGGGGGCAAGGAGATTCGCTGCTACCTCCTGAGCAGCCCCCTGCTCCCCGACATGTTCACCTCCGACCCCGACCTCGCCACCCGCCGCGCCATCGAGGGCGCCCGGCTCGCGCAGGAACTCGGGGCGGAGGTCTTCGGGCTCGGCGCCTTCTGGTCGGTCGTGGGCAACAAGGGAGTGGACGTGCAGGCCGCCGTGCCCGACCTCACGATCACGAACGGCGGCGCGTACACCAGCGGCACGATCAAGGCCGCCATTCCCGGCATCCTGCACCACTTCGCGCAGGAGGGCCGGGACCTGCGTCAGGCCACGGCGGGCATCGTCGGCGCGAACGGGGTGGTCGCCTTCGGCATCGCGCGGACCATTGCCCCGCAGGTCGGCAAGGTCATCATGATCGGGCGGGACATGGAGCGGCTGGAGCGGAGCGCCGCCACCCTGCGCCGCTCCGTGAAGGACACCGAGATCGTCACCACGACGAGCTACGACACCCTGCGCGAGGCCGACCTGATCTTCAGCGCGACCTCGGACCCCAGGCCGGTGATCTTTCCGCAGCACGTCAAACCCGGCGCCTGGATTTTCGACGAGGGGCGCCCCGCCGACGCCGACGAGAGCGTGCGGGAGGTGCCCGGCGTGCGGGTGATTCCCGGCGGCGTGGTGCGCCCGCCCGGCGGCATGACGAGCAACATCGACCTGCAATTTGGCGAGGGCGCGGTGCCCGCCTGCCTCGCGGAGACGCTGATCATCGCGGCGACGGGCGAGCATGGGCGCAAGAGCCTGGGGCCGCAGACCCTGACCGAGAACATCAACTTCTTCGTCGAGCAGGCCGAGAGGCTGGGCTTTCAGGTCGTGGACTGACCGGAAGCCGTAGACGCCAGCCCTTGTGTCAAGAGCCCGTCAGCAAACTTACCCTCCGCTCCTGGGGACGGGACCTATCTTGCCGGGGAGATGCCCGCCCCCTCCTACCGTCCTCGGCGCCCAAAACTCCGGCTCACCCTCGGCGCCCTGACGCTGGCCGGATTCAGCTTATTCGGGGGCGCGGGCGCGCTGGGCTCGGAGTTCCCGCTGGGGCTGGGCACCGTGGCGCTGCCCTCGCCGCTCAATCCCTCCGCTCTGGCTTGCCCCGCCCCCGCTGACCCCCTCGAACTCGCCCTCTGGCGGGTGACGACCGAGGGCGGGCGGGCGGACCACTCGTGCGGCAACGCTTTCGCGGGCTTCCTGCGGACGCCACGCGCGTCCGGGCAGCCGGACGCCTTCGACGTGACGGCGGAGCAGATACGGCAGGCCCGCTCCGAAGTCCTGCTCACCAGTATGGAGTGGCACGCGGGGGAGGGGCGCCCCGGCTGGACCTTCGCCCAGGCGGCCCGCGACCTGTACGGGTGGGTGCGCGCCAACCCCGCCGCCTATCCCCAGGGCATGACGGTGCGGGTGGCGCTGGGCGGCTTTCCCGACCTGACCCGCGAGGACGGGGCCACCTACGCGCTCGCCCTGGTGCGGGACCTGAGGCAGCTCGGCGTCCCCCTCAACGACGCGCGGGTGGGGTGGCGGCTCGGCGTGGCGAACTACCGCTACTTCCCGCACAGCCACGCGAAGCTGCACGTGATCGACGGGCAGGATCTCACCGTCTCCGGGTACAACTTCACCGAATGGCACCTGCCGGGCAGCGAGCCGGGCGGGCGCGACCTCCACGACCTCGGCCTGCGGATGCGCGGCCCGGTCGCCCAGGACGGGGTGGCCGCCTTCGACGACCTGTGGCGGAACTCGCGGCAGGTGCGCTGCCCGCAGGGCGTGGGGGCGGATGACGTGGCCCGTCTCTGCACGGTGGGCGAGCCCGACGCTCCCACCCACCCGGACGGGGCCAGGACGTTGACGACGGCGGGCGACTCGCGCGCCTTCCTCCTCTACCGCCGCCCCGGCTTCGACCAGGCCGACCGAGCGCAGGTGGCGCTCATCGGTGCGGCGCGGCACAGCCTCGACCTGATGCAGGCGGAGTTCAGCCCCTCGCTGGGGTGCTGGTACGCCTACCTCCAGCCGCAGGATTGCCCGGTGAGCCGCTGGCCCGTGTACCTCGGCGCCCTCCTGCACGCGATGGAGCGCGGCGTGAAGGTTCGCGCCCTGATGGTCGATTACGGCATCGACCGCATCCCCAACCGCAGCGGCGTGGCCCTCCTCCGCCTGGAAGCGCGGCGGCGCGGCATCGAGGACCGCTTCGAGGCCCGCTACGTCACCTTCGGGATGCACACTAAGGCCTTTACGGTGGACGACCGTATGGTGCTGGCGGGGAGCATGAACTTCCACTTCTCGTCCTGGGGCTCCCTCGGCCTGAACGAGGCCATGCTCGCCACGACGGACGCGGGTGCGGTGGCCGAGCAGCGGGCGAGTTTCGAGGACGTGTGGGCGAACCACAGCCGCGAGGTGCCGCAGGAGTGGTGGCTGCGGCACGTGGAGCCGGGGTCAGGAGAGCCCCAGCCGCAGACTGGCCCTAGAGTGAGGCATGACCGCGACCCGTGAGGACTGGCAAAGAGCCTGCGTGATCAAGCCCCCGCCCGGCTACACCCCCCACATCGGCGTCCTCGTCGCCATGCTGCACTACGCCCGCCTCACCACCCTGCAAGCGGTCGCGGGCCTGGGCGTGGAGGAACTGGACGCCACCCCGCCAGGCTTTTCCAATTCCATCGGGATGCTGCTCGCGCACATCGCGGCGGTGGACCGGGTCTACCAGCGCCTGAGCTTCGAGAACCGGGACTTCGACGAGGGGGAGAATGCCCTCTACGGCGGCGCTCTCAGCCTGGGGAAAGAGGGCGGGCGGGTTCAGGGTTTTCCGCTGGAGCACTACCTGGACGAGTTGGAGGCCGCCCGCGCCGACACCCTCGCCGAACTCGCCCGCCGCGACGACGAGTGGCTGGCCTTGCGCCTTCAGGTGCCCGATTTCGACTACCCCAACCACCACTGGGCCTGGTTTCACGTCATGGAGGACGAGGTGAGCCACCGGGGGCAGATTCGGGTCATCCGCAAGGCGCTGGCGGGGCAGGCGGGATAGAGACTTCACGGGACTTCCCGCACCGCTCCCAGCCGTAAACTGGGGGCATGTCGGGGGCCTCTCATGGTTGAACGCATTCACCTCGCCAAGCCGCGCGGCTTCTGCGCCGGGGTGGTCATGGCGATTGGGGCGGTGGAAAAGGCCGCCCGGACGGAGGACAGGCCCGTCACCGTCTACCACTCCATCGTCCACAACCACACGGTCGTCGAGCGGCTGGAGCAGGGGCACGACGTCCACTTCGTCGAGAGCCTGGACGACATCACGGCGCTGCCCTTTGGCAGCGAGACCGTCGTCTTCAGCGCCCACGGCATCAGCCCGGCGGTGCGCGAGCGGGCGCGGGCGCTGGGGCTCGCCACCATCGACGCGACCTGCCCCCTGGTCACCAAGGTCCACACCGAGGCCAAGAAGTACGCCCGCGAGGGCTACACCATCCTGCTGATCGGCGACAGCGCCCGCCACCAGGAGGTCATCGGCACGCGCGGCGAGGCGCCCGAGCACACCGTCGTCGTCGGCGTCCTCGGCAAGAAGGGCGAGGGGCTGCACGACCCCCACACCGTCGAGGTGCCGGACCCCGGGCGCGTGGTGGTCCTCACACAAACGACCCTCAGCGTGGACGACACGCGGCGCACGGTGGACATCCTGAAATCGCGCTTCCCCGCCCTCGTCGTGCCGCCCAGCGAGGACCTGTGCTACGCGACGAAGAACCGCCAGGACGCGGTGAAGGCCATCGCTCCACAGGTGGACGCCTTTCTGGTGCTCACGAGCACCCATTCGAGCAACGGGATGCGGCTGCTGGAACTCGCCCGCGAGACCTGCGGGCGGGCCGAGCGGCTGGAGACGGAGGCCGACCTCGCGGGGGTGGACCTGACCGGCGCGAGGGCGCTGGGCATCACGAGCGCGGCGAGCACCCCGGACGACCTCGTGCAGAACGTCGTCGCGCACTTCCGCCGCCTCAACCCGAACCTGGAAGTGATCGAGGAGGGCGAGTGGGAGAACATCGAGTTCCGCGAGCCGAAGAAGATTCTGCCGACGCAGGAGCTGCCGCGCACGTTGCGGTGAGGTCTTATGGCTTGTCACGTGTAGCTTGTGGAAGAGACAGGTCGGAGACACCGCTTACGTCTCCGACCTCTTCTTTTCCCTCCACGCGACGAGCCACGGGCGATAAGCTACCCGCTACCCCGCCTGGATGTACCCCGTCTTGATGAACTCCTGAATCATCGGCTCCAGGTCGTGCAGGGCGGCATCGGCTCGCATGGCGTGTTCGGCGGGCGAGAGCCCTTCGCGCAGGGCACGCAGGAAGGCCAGCCCCGCCGTGCCGTGCCGGGCGCGGAAGGTGAGATACACGTCGGTGATGGGGTTCACGGCGTCGCGCCCGCGCAGGGTCAGGTCGTACTGGCGGTGCGCCCACCCCGCGAGGCTGCGCGGCAGGATCAGGGTCTGCGGGCGCAGGGGCGCGGGAAAGGCCCCCTCGTAGGGCAGGGTGGCGGGCATCGTGGCGACGATCTGGCCCCGGGCGTAGAAGATCGCGCCCGTGGGCCGGGCGTGCAGCCCCGTGAAGTCCTCGGTGAGGTTGAACTTCCAGGCGCGCGAGCCGATGCCGCTCAGGACGTGCGCGAGGATGGGGGCCAGGGCGTAGGCGCTCAGGGCCGCCCCCTGCTCGTAGAGGTGCAGCAGGTCGCCGAGGGCCTGCTCGCCCGTCGCACCTGAGGCGGCGGCCGTTACCGTGCGTCCCTCGAACAGCAGCACGTAGGCGTTCTGCTCGCCGAGGGAAGCGTGGAGGTACCCACACCACGCGCCGTCGTGCAGGTACTTGAGGAAGGCGTGCAGGTCGCAGAAGCGAGTGTTCAGGCCCAGGTGCGTCGTGGGCACCATCGGCAGGAAGCGGGCCAGGAAGGGCTCGGCCCCCGGGAACATCGGGCGGAGTTCGGGGACGAGTTCGTCCAGTTCCTCGGGCGCGTCCTCGGTGGGCTCGCTGGGAGGCAAGGAGGACGGCAGGTGGACCTGACGGCGGCGGCCCTGGCGGTCGGGCTGGCGGGATTCGTCGGGCGGGGTCACCTCGCAACCTCCGCAGCATCCTCGCCGGGCACCGGGGCAAGACCCTGACGGTAACGGGCACCGTTTTGCACGTACCGCGCGGCGTTCCCCATCGCCTCCACGGAGCGGACCACCCGGGCGGGCACCCCCACGGCGAGCATCCCGTCGGGGACGTGCTCCCCCTCGCGCAGCAGCGCCCCGGCCGCCAGCACCGCGCCCGCGCCGAGGCTGGAGCCGTTGAGCATCACCGCGCCCATGCCCACCAGGCTGCCCGGCGCGCAGCGGGCCCCGTGGACGACCGCGCGGTGGCCGACTGTCACGTCCGAGTCCAGGGTGCAGGGATAACCGGCGTCGGTGTGCAGCACGGCACCGTCCTGCACGTTGCAGCGCGGGCCGATCACGATGGGTTCGATGTCGCCCCGGATGATGGCGCCAAACCACACGCTGGCCTCCTCCTCCACCGTCACGCGGCCGATCAGGTCGGCGCTGGGGGCGAGGAACGCGGTGGGGTGGAGCTGGGGGACTGCGCCGTCGAGGGCGTAGAGCGGCATGGGGCCTCCGGGAAAAGGGACGTGGGGTTACGCCCGCCCCAGCGGGGGGACGGACGCCAGGGCGGCGCGCAGAAGGTCGCGGTCTTCGGGATAGGTGAGCCGGGCAGCCGCCTCGTCGGGGGGAAAGAACTCCCCTTCCGTGAAGGTGGCCTCCAGGGCGGTGGGGGTGCCCTGGGCGGCGCGCATGACGAACCAGTGGATCACCCGCGCCTCGCCCCGGTCGTTCGTGTAGCGCGTCTCGGGGAGGGGGCTCAGGAGGGTGGCCGCCACGCCGGTCTCCTCGCGCACCTCGCGCACGGCGGTCTGCTCCAGGGTCTCGCCCGGCTCGACGTGGCCCTTGGGAAAAGCCCAGGCGCCGCTGCGGTAGCGCACCAGGAGCACGCGGCCGAGAGCGTCCAGCACGACACCGCCCGCGCCGGGGGTGGGGCCGGGCGGGGAAGACGGTGAAGGCATGGGCGGAGTATACGTGACCCCCCCCACCTTCACCATCCGGCAGACCTGTTCACGTGGAGGCACTTTGCGTGCGATACTTCGCTTGTCTCCAGTCCGACCCCATCCAGAGGTACCGGCTCAGAGGGCAGGTTGCCGGGTCCGTGACGTGTGAGATGCAAGGAGAGTTATGGCTCAAGGTCGGGTAAAGTGGTTTAACGTCGAAAAGGGTTACGGGTTTATCGAGCACCCCGGCAACCCCGACGTGTTCGTGCACTACAGCGCCATCCAGAGCGGCGGCTTTCGCAAGCTGAACGAGGGCGACGAGGTCGAGTTCGAGGTCGAGGCGGGCCAGGGCAGCAAGGGTCCGCAGGCCAAGAACGTCGTCGTGACGAACGCCGCGCCCGCCCCGATGGGGGGCAGCAACATGGGCGGCGGCAACCGGGGCGGCGGCAGCCGCTGGTAAGCCGAGCCTCCCCACCCGGGGTCCAGGGGTGAGCGCCACGCCGCGTTCGCCCCTTTGCCATGCCCTGCGCCTGGGCGGTGAGCAGGACCACCCCCTCCCCCACCACCCGACGTGTGGCGGCAGATGCGGCGCGCTCCCCTGGCCCCGGCTCTAGGATGCGTCCATGACCGAGCGGCCCGACGCGACCTCCTCCCCGCCCATACCGCCCGGTCCCCCAGCCCAGGAACCGCCCCGGGTGGTCGCGGAGGTGGCAGACCCGCCCGCCGCCCCGACCGTGACCACCCACCCGCTCAGCTTCACCGGGCAGGCGGGCGAGTATTTCCGCATCTGGATCTTGAACCTGGCGCTGACCGTCGTGACGCTGGGGCTGTTCCTGCCGTGGGCGCGGGTGCGGCAGCGGCAATATTTCTACGGGCACACCTGGCTGGACGGGCAGAACTTCGAGTACACCGCGAGCCCCCTCGCCCTGCTGCGCGGCTACCTGATCGTGGGGGCCTTTTTCCTGACCTACACCCTCGCCACCAACCTGCAATTCCAGGGGTGGGAGATCGTCGCCGGGGTGATCGGTCTGCTGTTCGTCGTGCTGTACCCCTGGCTGGTGATGAAGTCACTGCGCTTCCTCGCGGTCAGCACCACCCACCGGGGCCTGCGTTTCCGGCACCACGGGCGGGCAGGCGGAGCGTACACGGCCTACGGGCTGGCGAACATCGCGGCGGGAGTTTCGGGCGGGCTGGCCCTGCCGTGGGCGTGGTTCATGCAGCGGCGGTATCAGGTCGAGAACACGGCGTACGGGAGCGCGCGGGCGAAGTTCCGGGGGGACGTGGGCGACTTCTACGTGATCGGGCTGACGGGGCTGGCAGTCGCCATCGGGGGTGGGTTGCTGCTCGCCGTGCCGGTGATCGGGGTGCTCGTCGGTCTGGGGTTTCTGGAGAACTTCAACGTTGACGGGGACGTGACGACGGCGGGGGTGATTGCGGGCATCGCCGCCCTCTACGTGGCGCTGCTGGCCCTCTACGGGATCGCCTGGCAGTACGTCCGCGCCGCCACGTTGCGCTACGTCCTCAACCGGATCGAGGTCGGCGGGGTCGTTCGCACGGCGGCCACCTTCAGCCCGTGGCGGCTGGTGTGGATCGGGGTGACGAACACGGTGGCGCAGGTGCTCACGCTGGGGCTCGCCACGCCCTGGGCCGCCATCCGCCGCACCCGGTACATCGCGTCGGGGGTGCAGGTGCGGGCCATCCACAGCCTCGACTCCTTCGCCGCCGATGTGACGCCCGACGAGAACGCGCTCGGCGAGGCCGCCACCGAACTGCTCGACATCAACCTGGGCTTCTGAGGCCCGCGAGGTAAGCCGTGACCCATCCCGCCGCCCCTCCCCTCACCCTGTCCGGCGTGTATTTCGACGGGCGCACCAGCCGCGACCGGGCCGCGACGCTGGAGGTGAGCGGCGACACGCTCGTACTGCGCGCCGAGGGGGGGCTGGAGGCCCGCTGGCCGACCGGTCAGGTGAGCATCGACCCGCCCATCCCCGGCATCCGCCGCGTGCTGAAGTTCCAGGGCGGTGCGCGCTTCGAGACAGCAGACGACGCGGGGGTGAGTGCCCTGGAGGCCCGCCTGGGCCGCAACCGGGGGCTGGGGCGGGTGCGGCGCCTGGAGGCGCGCTGGGGCACGGCGCTGGGGGCGGTGGCCCTCATGATCCTCTTCGCGTGGGGGTTCGTGGCGTTCGGCCTGCCCGCCCTGGCCCGCACGGCGGCGAAGGCCACGCCGCGCTCCGTGCTCGCCACCTTCGACCGGGAAACCGTCGAGCTGCTGGAGGGGCAGGACTACGTCGGCCCCTCCCGGCTCAGCGCGGCGCGGCAGGCGCAGCTTCAGCGGGTATTCCGCCGGGTGACCTCCCGGGTGGGGGGCGGCTACCCCTACCGCCTGCTGCTGCGCGACGGGGACGCCCCGGACGCGCCCTTCGCCCTCGGGGCGAACGCCTTCGCCCTGCCGGGGGGCACGGTCGTCATGACCGATCAACTCGTCCGGCTCTCGCGTGACGACCGGGAGCTGGCGGGTGTCCTCGCGCACGAGGCCGGGCACGTGACCCACCGCCATACCCTCGCGGGGGTATACCAGGGCCTCGGGCTGAGCCTGCTCACGGTGGCGGTGACGGGCGACCTGATCAGCGCGGGAACCTTCGCCGCCGCCGTGCCCGCCGCCCTGTTGCGCAACGGCTACTCGCGGGTCGCCGAGACCGAGTCCGACGACCTCGCGGGCCGCCACCTGCTGCGCGAGTACGGCACCACCAAGCCCCTGCGCGACCTCCTCGCCCGGCTGGAGACGGAGGACCGGGGCGCGGACGAGAACGACGTGCAGGAGGGGAGCCGCGTCGAGGACCTCCTCCAGACACACCCCGGCACGGCCCAGCGCATCCGGCACCTGCGGGAGATGGAGGAGCAGGCGAAGGCCCGCTGAACTACACCCGGCCTCCCCGGCTGCTTCCCCGCGTCACGCCCCCGGCGATCAGGTGGGCCGCGCGCAGCGGCTCAGGGACGCGTCCAGACACGGTGAGGGCGGCGAGGGCCGTTTCCGCCTCGGGCAGGCTCAGCCCCACCCGCTGCACGAACACACCCCGGCAGGGCTCCATCGGGCCCAGGGCCTCGATCAGCCGCCACTTGCGCGCCCCACCCGGAACGCGAGTCAGGAGGGCCGCGCGGATGCGTTCCAGGTTCGGGGGCCGCCGCGCCACGATCAGGACGGGCAGGTCGGTGGACGCACTCAGGCTCCGCGCGTCCACCACGTTGAAGCCCGCCAGCGCCACCCCCTGAAGCAGGATCAGGTGCGGGTGCTCTGCCGCCCCGCTCGCCTCCACCAACCGGGCGAGTTCGGACGTGCTGCCCCGCCCGTCGCGCCGCACCCGCCCGCTCACGACGCCGTGGAGGGTGTGGAGCGCGAACACGGTGCCGAAGACCCGCACGTCTCCCCGGTGCTCGCGGGGAAAGGGGGCGTCGTCGAAGCCGATGGCGTGGGAAAAGGTTACAGGAACGTTTGTTTGTCCGCGCCCGTCTCCTCAGACCACTCCTCGGTCAAGGGCCCATGGTCAAGGAGCCGGGCTCTATGTAGAAGTTGTCCGTGCCCTTGGTAAAGGTGCAGTAGAAGGGCGCGCGTCTCAGACCGTTGGGAGCGCCGGTGAGCAGAGCAAAGCCCTGGAGTTTCCAGGTGCCCTGCCGATACGTCGCCGGTCGCGTGAAGACGAGTTTGACAGTCGATGCGCGCCGCACGGCTATGGCCGCAAGGGAGGCACAGGCTCCACGTGCCTGTCTTGGCGTCCATTCTGAAATGTCCGCTCCGGCTGACCCCGAGAGGACCGCTACCGCGATCAAGAAGTTTTTCAGAACTCGTCTGCTCACGAAACTTCCCCTCCTTGCCAAACACCGACTGCACCCCTACCCTTCCAGCGCCCCCTCGATGTCCCCCAGCAGATCGCCGATGTCCTCGATGCCGACCGAGAGCCGCAGCAGGTTGGGGGTAATGCCCAGGCGGCGGCGCTCGCCCTCGGGCAGGGCGCGGTGGGAGGTGCCCCAGGGCCAGGAGAGGGTGGTCACCACGTCGGCGAGGCTGGGGGCGAGGGGGATGCGGCCCGCCAGGGCGCGGACGAACGCGGGGGCGTCCTCGATGTCGGCGCTGAGCATCCCGCCGAAGCCGTAGGGGTAGAGTTCCTGCGCCCGCACGAACTGGGGGTGACTGGACAGACCGGGGTGATAGACCGCCCGCACCCCGGGGTGGTTCGCCAGCACGTCCGCCACCGCCTGCGCGTTGCCCGAGTGCGCCCGCATCCGTAGTCCCAGGGTCTTGAGGCCCTGGAGGGTCATCCAGGCGTCGAAGGCGCTGATGGTTCCGCCCAGACGTAGCAGACGGGTGCGGGCGGCGGCGATCAGGTCGGCACGCCCGCAGGCAACGCCCCCGAAGGCGGTGGAGTGACCGCTGAGGTACTTGCTGACGCTGTGGGTCACGAGGTCCGCGCCGTGGAGGGCCGGGCGGAAGACGGCGGGGCTGGCGAAGGTATTGTCCACGCTCAGCAGGGCGCCCCGGTCGTGGGCGAGGCGGGCGAGCGCGGGCACGTCGGGCACGGTCATCAGGGGGTTGGTGAGGCTCTCGACGTGCAGCACCCGCGTCTCGGGGCGGAAGGCGGCCGCCACCGCCTCCAAGTCGCAGCCGTCCACGAAGGTCACGGTGATGCCCAGCCGGGGGAACTCCTCGGCGAGCAGGGCGTAGGTCACCCCGTACACCCGGGCGTCCGCGACGACGTGATCCCCGGCCCTGAGCACCCCCAACAGCGCGGCGCTGATCGCCGCCATGCCGCTCGCGGCCACCAGCGCGGCCTCGGTGCCCTCCAGAGCTGCCAGCGCCCGCTCCAGCGTCCCCGCGTTCGGGGTGCCGTTGCGGTAGTAGAAGCTGCTGGGCTCCTCGCCGCTCATCGCCCGCTCCAGGGCGCCCAGGTCGGGGTAGGCGTAGACGGTGGACTGGTAGATGGGCTCGACGAGCGGGGTGCTGAGGTTAGGCAGCGCCTCCTCCCCCGCGCGGGCGGCGAGGGTGGTGAGGTCATAGTCGGGTCGGGAGCCAGGCATGGGGCGAGGATAGACGCAAAATCAGAGGGGCAGGTTGTAGGTGTAGAACCCCTCGTCCTGCCGCCAGCCCTGCGCCTCGTAGAGTGCCTGGGCGGCGGCATTGTCGATGGCCGTCGAGAGGGTCAGCCGGGCCGCGCCCGTCTCGATGCCGTGCTGCCTCGCCCGCGCGAGGAGGGCCTGCCCGGTACCCCGTCGGCGGCCCCCCGGCGCGACGAAAAGGTCGTTGAGAATCCAGAGGCGCCGCATCCCCACCGACGTGAACGACGGGTAGAGCTGCGTGAAGCCGACCGGAGTCTCCCCGTCCAGCGCGAGGAAGATGACGGACTCCCCACGGTCGAGACGCTCGGCGAGGAACGCCCGCGCGCCCTCGGGGTCGCTCGGCTGCCCGTAGAACTGGCGGTAACCGTCGAACAGGGGGACGAGGGCATTGAGGTGGAAGGCGTCTGCGCGAACGACGGTCAGGTCGCCCAGGAAGTTAGGTGCGTTCTTCGTCACCTCCCCATTCTTCCCGTTGGGGGTCATAGACAGCGAGGGACGGGGCGTCGGCGAGTTCCGTAACGTCCTTCCGTAAGTCAGGGAGAACTGCGCCCAAGCCGTCCCAATAGGGAGCAGAAAAGGAGACTTCGATGTCATACACGCCGACCTGAACGGGGAGGCCGCCGAAATCCTTCTCGTACTCTCTCACTCCGTCCCGCTGGTGGACGAGTCGGTAGCCCTAGGCCTCCAACCTCGTCGATACCCGCTCTTTTCCCCCTGGCTTAAGCAGAACGTCCTCCACATCCTCCCAGTCAGTTCCGGCTTTGATGGCCCACATGACCCTGGCGGGGGAGATGGCAAGGCTGTAACTCATTCCTCCCCCGCCCACAACCCCTGCCGTTTCAGGGCCGCCACCAGCCCCGGCTCGCGCCCCTCCATACTGCCCCCCTGGCCGAAGTAGGCGCGCAGCAGCCGGGCCCAGTCGCCGGGTTGCCCCTTCCTGGCCGCGATGGGGTTCATGACCTCGGTGGCCCCCCGCAGTTCCGCCTCCCCCGCGTCACGGTAGGCGTCCTCGTGGACGACGAGGTCGCGCGGGAGGCGGGGGCGGTAGGGAGTCTGCTCGTCGCTCAGGCCGATGGTCAGCGCCGCGTAGGGCAGGACGCCCTCCGGCAGGCGCAACTCCTCGATCAGGGCATCCAGGTTGTTCATCACGCCGCCGATCCAGCAGCCCTGGTAGCCCAGCATCTCGGCGGCGAGGAGCATGTTCTGCCCGGCGAGCGCGGCGTCCCCGAGCCCGAAGTGGACGGCGATGGCAGGCCACTCGCCCGGCGCGTGCCCGGCCCCCTCCAGCACACGCCGGGTGCGGCGCACGTCGAGGCACACCACGAAGCTCTCGGACGCCTGGGCGATATGAGGGTTGCCTGTGAGGGCGGCGACCCGCTCACGCACCCCGGCATCCTTCAGGTGGATGAAGGAGTAAAGCTGCGCGGTCGCGTCGGTGGGAGCCCGCTGGGCCGCGTGCAGGATGGCGTCGAGGTGGTCTTGCGGCATCGCCACGTCCTTGTACCGCCGCACGGTGCGGTGCGCGTCGAAGAAGGCGCGGACCTGCTCGGCGGTCTGGTGGCGGGTCGGGGGGTCGTTGGGCGGGGCGACGGTCATGAGGCCGAGAATAGTCGGTCGGCAGCGGCGAACCGTGGGCGGGGTGGGGGTGGGTGAACGCAAAGTGGAGGCGCCGCCCACGGGGGAAGCGGCACCTCGCCTGCACCTCGGGTTCACTCCTTTTTCTTCGGCACCCACTTCTTGCGCCCGCCCGCGCCCGCCTCTTCCGTCACGGGATCCACCACGGCCGGTTCGGGCTGGGGAGCGGGGGCGGCCTCGGCGCCAGGTTGCGTCGACATGTCGGCGGCTTTGGCCCTGGGCTGCCACTTCGGGCGCTCGCCGGAGGCCGGGGCGAGGATAGGTTCGGCGACCGGGGCGGCAGGCGTGGCCTCCACCGGAGCGGCGGGAGCCTCGCCGGGTGTGGTGCTCGCGGCGGCCTTGGGCGCCCACTTCTTGCGCTCGCCGGGCTGGGGAGCAGGTGCGGGGGGCCCGGGTTGGGACGGGGCCGTGACCTCGGGGGCAACCTGCGCGGGGGCGGCGGCCTTCGGACTCCACTTCTTCCGCTGACCCGGGACGGGGGGAGCTTCCGGGGCAGGAGCCGCAACCACCGGCTCAGGCTGAGACGGCGCCTCGCTCGCCTGCGCCTCCGGCTGGCTGGCCGCCCTGGGCTTCCAGGCTTTGCGGGCCGGGGCGGGAGCGGCCTCGGCCGTGCCCCGAGCTTCGGCCTGTGCCTCCGGGGTGACCGGGGCGGGGGTCACATCGTCGGTACTCGCTTTCGGCTTCCAAGCCTTGCGGGCGGCAGGGGTGCCCTCGCTGGCCGCTGCCGGTTGACCGCTGGCGACTTCCGCCACGGGCGCCGCGCTCACGTCGTCCCCGCCACTCTTCGGCTTCCACGCCTTGCGCGGCGACGAGTCCGCCGAACTCGACGTGACCGGGCTGGGCACGGTGTCCTGCGGTTCGGGCTGAGTGTGCGCGTTGCCGAGGGGGCTGCCGGGCTGGGCGTTGATCACCTCCGCGCTCGTCTGGCCGAGAATGTCCGGGTCCGCGCCTGCACCGGGCGTCTCGCCGCTGCGGGCCACGGGTTGCGCGGTGATGGGCACCGTCGGAATGGGCGACTCTTCCAGCGTGCTCTCCGGCGCCTCGGTCGGGGCCATCCACTCCCCCGTCGCGCGCTGCACGCTCTCCAGCATCAGTTCGGCCACGTCCCGCACCACGATGTCGTCGCGCCCCGCCTTCTCGGGCGTCGAGTTCAGCATCGACTTGCAGAAGGGGCAACCGACCGCCACCACCTTGCCGGTCTGCTCGTACTCGGCGACCGTCTGAGCCGCACCGTCCAGCCGGGCCTGAATCTCCCGGAAACGGTTGTCACTCAGCCGCTCGCGGCCCTCCTCCTCCTCCTTCCAGAACTGGGCGCCGCCCGCCCCGCAGCAAAAGGAGTTGTCGCGGGCGCGTTCGAGTTCCAGCACCTCGCCCGCCATCCGCGTGATCAGGGTACGCGGCGCGTCGTACACGCCGTTGTGGCGGCCCAGGTAGCAGGGATCGTGGTAGGTGACGGACTCCTGAAGCTGCGCCATCGGCAGCTTTCCCGCCGTGACGAGGTTTTCCAGGTACTCGGTGTGGTGGATGACCTTGTAATCACCGCCGAGCTGCTTGTACTCGTGCCCGATGGCGTTCATGCAGTGCGGGCAGGTGGAGACGATCAGCCGGGGCCGCACCGTGTTCAGCGTCTCGACGTTCTCCTGCGCGAGGCTCTGGAACAGGAACTCGTTGCCCGAGCGGCGGGCCGAGTCACCCGTGCAGGCTTCTTTCTTGCCGAGGACCGCGTAGCTCACCCCCGCCCTGTCGAGGAGTTGCACGAAGGAGCGGGCCACCTTCTGCGCGCCGGGGTCGTAGCTCGCCGCGCAGCCGACCCAGTAGAGAACGTCAGGCTCGGGATTCTCGTCGATGGTCGGGACCCTCAGCCCCTCGGCCCACTCCATGCGCTTGTCACGGCTGATCCCCCAGGGGTTGCTCGCGCGCTCCATGCCGCGAAAGGCCGTCTGGAGCTGCGGAGGGAACTCGCCCGCGACCATGACCTGATGGCGGCGGATGTCGATGATGTCGAGCATCTGCTCGTCCTGCACCGGGCAGACCTGCATACACGCCCCGCAGGTCGTGCACGCCCACACCGACTCCTCGTTGATGGCGAATTCGAGGAGGGGGTGGGCGGTCGAGGCACCCGACTCGAACGGCGCGGGCTTCAGCGTGAAGGGGCTGGGGTGCGCCGCGATCACGTTCAGCTCCATGCGCTTGTTGATCTCCAGCGCGGCGGGCGAGAGCGCCTTGCCGGTCGCGTTCGCCGGGCACACGTCCTGGCAGCGGTTGCACTGGATGCAGGCGTAGGCGTCGAGCAGCCGGGGCCACTCCAGGTCTTCGAGCTTCTGGACGCCGAGTTTCGGTTCCTCGGCCTCCATCGCCTCTTCCAGCCCCTTCATGGGCGGGAGGACGCCGGTCGGCACGGGCCGCTTCACCGTGTACTTGAGCGGAGCCGCGAAGATGTGGATGTGCTTGGAGAAGGGGAAGTAGGCCAGGAAGGCGAGGACGGACCCGAGAGCACCCCAGTACCCGAAGACGCGCCAGCCTTGCAACGCCTGCTCACTGAGCCCGCCGAAGAGCGTGTTCCCGACGAGGGTCGAGAACGGCTGGAAGGCGTCGCCCCCCTCCTGCGCCATCTTCGCCCCCTGCCCCAGGACGCGGCTGCCGACGTGGAAGAAGATGAAGCCCGAGACGATCAGCGAGTCGCGCAGGATGAAGTTCCGCTTGAGGAGGGGGTGCAGCAGCGTCTTCTCGGTGAACTTAAAGTCGCGCTTGCTGGGCGTGAACAGGCGGCGGATCACCAGCGAGACCACGCCGACGAGGACCAGGAAGCTCAGAATGTCGGCCAGGACGTTATAGATCGCACCTAAGGGGTTGGCCGACGTGATGTTGAAGTGGACGTACCCCTCCAGCCCGTCCACGATGTTGACGAGCAGGTAGTAGGTGAAGCCGTAGAAGATGAAGGCGTGCAGCACGCTCACCCACGGGCGGCGGCGGAAGGTGCGCTCCTGGGTCAGGCTGGTACGCAGGGCATAACTGAGGCGCTCGGGCAACTTGTCCCAGCGGGCCTCGGTGGCCGGTACACCCCGGCGGACGCGCAGGAAGAGGCGGTAAAAGCCCCACACGCCGAATACAGAGGCGATCAGGGCGAAGACGAAAAACAGGATTTTGTGTTCGAGCGGCAGCAAAGCGGGTCTCCTCGGGCGGGGTGGGGCAAAAACTTTGAACTCGGTCAAAGTATAGCGGGCGGGGAGGCGCCCGAACGGGTTGGGGAACCCGACCAGCATACGCGGGGCCCGAGGGGGCGGAACGTGGGGGAAGGCGGAGGAAAGCCGCTACCCTGGGCAGACCTCGGGAGGAGCCATGATCGTCGACTACCACACCCACCACCACCGCTGCGGTCACGCCAGCGGCAACCTCGAAGACTACGTGGAGGCGGCCGTACGGGCGGGCCTCTCCGAGATCGGCCTGAGCGACCACAGCCCGATCTACCACCTCGGGGACGACCCCCACCCGCTGCCCGGCACGGCCATGTCGCGCCACGAATTCCCCGCCTACGTGCGCGAGATGACGGGGGTGCGGGACCGCTTCGCCGGACGAATCGCCGTCCGCCTCGGCGTGGAGAGCGACTACGTTCTGGGCTGGGACGACCACTACCGCGACCTCTGGCGGCAGTACCCGCTCGACTACGTGATCGGCAGCGTTCACTGGCTGGGGCGGTGGAGCATCTTCTCGCCCGAGCTTCCCGCCGGGCGCACGCCGGAGGACATCTACGAGGAATACCTGCTGACGACCCAGGCCGCCGCGCGCAGCGGTGCCTACGACATCCTCGGCCACCTCGACTGCCTGAAGACCCGGGGGCACATCCCCGACCCCGGCATCACGCCCCGGTTGGAGGAGACGGTGCAGGTGATTGCGGAAAGTGGTGTGGCCGTCGAACTCAATACGAGCGGGTGGCGCAAGGGGCTGGGCGAGCCCTACCCGCGCGAGGAGCTGCTGGCGGTGTGCTGCCGCTATAGAGTGCCCGTCACCCTCGGCTCGGACGCTCACCGGCCCGAACACGTCGCGGCGGGCTTTCCCGAGGCGGTGGCGTTGCTGGTGCGAGTGGGCTATACCTCCATCGTCCGTTTCGAGGGCCGGAAGAGGTTCGAGTTGCCGCTGCGGTGACCGGGGGGGAGGCTGGACACGGGGCGCGCCCAACGCAGATTTCTGTTCCAATCCGAATATTGGGCGAGAAACAGAAAGGGACCGACCGCCGGAGGCAGTGGGTCCCTTCGCATTGCTGGGGTTTCAGCTGGCGCGGAGAGTGCCGAGCGGTCGCCGTTTCGCGCCCTACGCGGGCGTCAGGAGGACGGTGGTGAAGCCGAGCACCTGCCGGATCTCCACCCGGATGCGCTGACCGTTTCGCTCGAAGTACGAGACCTGGCGGCCGGTCGCCGTCACGTCGGTGGGGGTGCCGCCCGTGCTTGCCGCCCCGGCCGTGTCGGTCGTGCCCGTCGTCCCCGTGGTGCCTGCCGTGCTGGTGGCCGAGGTGTCTGCCGTTCCGGTGGCGGTCGTCGTGCTGGCCGCGTCTGTAGTGCCGGTGGTGCCCTGAGCCGTATCCGTCGTCGAGGCCCCGGTCGTGCCCGTCGTCGAAGTGTCGGTCGTTCCGGTGGTCCCGGTCGCCGTGCCGGTCGTCCCGGTGGCCGTCCCCGTCGTCGAGGTGTCCGTCGTGCCCGTGGCGGTGCCTACGGTGCCAGTCGTCGAGGTATCGGTGGTCCCCGCCGTTCCAGTGGTGCCTGTCGTCCCCGTCGTCCCAGTGGTGGAGGTGCCGGTGGTCGCCGTGCCCGTGGTGCCTGCGGTTCCCGTCGTCCCGGTGGCCGAGGTGCCCGTCGTTCCCGTGGTTGTCCCCGTCGTCGAGGTGTCGGTCGTCGCGGTTCCAGTCGTTGCGCCCGAGGTCCCCGTCGTGCCGCTGGCGGTGTCGGTCGTTCCGGTGGAGGTGGCCGTCGTGTCGGTGGTCGTCGTGTCGGTCGTCGTCGTGGTGGCCGAGGCGTCGGCGGTGCCCGTGGTCGTGCCGGTGGCGGCCGTCTCCGCCGTGGCCGCCGTGGAGGGTGTGGTCGGAGCTGCGACGGCCGTGAAGCCCGCCGCCACGAGCGCCTGGCTGTACCTGTCCAGCGCGTCGGGAATGGCGCCGCTGTAGACGATGCCGACTCCCGTGGCGGTCCTGACGCTGCGCAAAGGCGTGGCCCCGGTCAGGTAGGGCAGGGTCAACTCACCCGAGGGCAGGGTGAGGGTCGTCTGCGCGGGCAGCGTCTCACTGTCCGTCGCGGGCGCGGAGGCGGGAGCCGTGGGTGTGGTGTTCGTCTGGGCCAGCGCGGAGCCGAGGCTCAGCAGGAGGGCGCCGGTCAGCAGGGCGCGTCGGGGAAAGGTGGGGAGCATAGGGCCTCCTCGTTAGCAGGGCACTCTGAGGTTTCGGCACCGAGGCACCGAGCGTCTGCTGGGGGTCAGCGTAGGAGCCTCTTGTGTGATCCACTTTACCATTCACCTTAGCCCCTCTTGGCCGCAGCCTCACCTCTCCCTCAGGAACTGCGCTGGACGCTCTGCTGCTCCCACAGTCGAGCAGACAAAGTTCGGGCGCTGCCACTTGGGTAACACGCTCTTTCGTCGAGCTACCCAACACACAGGGAAGAGCCCGTGCGCCTTGCCGCGTCCAACGCGTTCCGAAAGCATTGCAGCGGGAAAAGCAGGTCCACGTAGGTCCGGCCCCAACCCACATCGGCCCCAGGCAGGTGAAGCCCACGCCGCTGCCACTCCCTTTCCAGAGCGTCCAGCTCCTGCTCCAACGCGTCGAGTTCAGCCGAAGTTTCAAGGCACCCACCCGGGTACAAAGAGGCCAGAAGGGGAAGCTCTAGCTGTGCGGCGACTTGGAACACCCACTGCGAGATGTAGCCGAGACTTCCCAATCTCTCGCTGTAAACGGAGAATCGCGCTTCCTCCTCAACCCACCTGTCCCACTCCGCCTCGGACGCTTCCCGAGGAGGCGCGGGAATTGGTTCGTGCGGTTGGGTAACCGAAATGTAGTAACCCACAGATCAACCTTACCCAGTGGGCCGCCACCCCGGCCCCGCGCGCTACCCTTCCCCTGTGAGCCTTACCCCGACCGAACTGCAAGCCTACCTCTCGGCCCTCGCCACCGGGGAACTCAAGCTCTCGACGATGATCTGGGGGCCGCCCGGCGTGGGCAAGAGCAGCGTGGTCGCGCAGGTGGCCCAGCGTCACAGTCTCGACTTCGTGGATGTGCGGCTCTCGCAACTTGCCCCCACCGACCTGCGCGGCCTGCCCGTTCCCGAGTCCGACGGGCAGGGCGGGGGCGTGAGCCGGTGGTACCCGCCCGAGTTTCTGCCCCGGTCGGGACGCGGCATCCTCTTTCTCGACGAGGTGAACATGGCGCCGCCCACCATGCAGGGAATGGCGCAGCAACTGATCCTCGACCGCCGGGTGGGAAGCTACGAGTTGCCGGAGGGCTGGTTCGTGTGGGCAGCCGGGAACCGCAAGGAGGACCGCGCCTCGGTCTTCGACATGCCCGCGCCCCTCGCCAACAGATTTCTGCACCTCACCGTGCGGCCCGACTTCGACTCGTGGCGGGCGTACGCGCTGGGGCGCGGCCTGCATGAGCACGTGGTCGCCTTTCTCACCTTCCGCCCCGAACTGCTGCACCGCCTCGACCCCGCCCAGCCCGCGTGGCCCAGCCCGCGCGCCTGGGAGATGGCCTCGCAACTTCACCGCGCCCGCCTCGACGTGGCCCCCGCCGTGGGAGAGGCCGCCGGGGCCGAGTTCAGCGCCTTCGTCCGCCTGTACGAGCAACTGCCCGACCTCGGCCTGGTGCTGCGCGGCCAGGGAGCGGGCCTGCGCCTTCCCGACGAGCCCAGCGTCCGCTACGCCGCCGTCGTGGGTCTGGCCGCCCGGGCGCAGAATGCCGACGAGGCCTACCACGCCTTCCAGTGGCTCTCGGAGAGCGCGGGGCCCGAGTGGCTGCAACTTTACGTCGCCACCCTGGTCAGTAAGTTCCAGGCCATCGGGCAACTCGGCGAGCTGGCCGGGCTCCTGGGGCGCGACGAGCGGCTGGCGGCGCTGGTGCAGGGGACGCTGGCTTTGGCGGAAGGATGAGACGGTTAGTGGTGAGTAGGGAGTGGTTAGTGGGTCTTGGTGAGTGTTTTTCCCACTTCCCACTGACCACTGACCACTTACCGCGCCGGGGGCGCGTATGACCCCCCCCGACTTCGGGCACCTCATCTCCGGTTCCCGCCTGCGGCTGCGCGGCAAGTCGGCCTTCTTCGCCACGCTGCTGCTGCACGCGGAGTTCGTGCCCTCAAAGGAGGTGATCGCGGCGGGCACCGACGGCGAGCGGGTGTACGTGAACCCGGAGGTCGCGGCGAGTCTGCCCCCCGACGTGCTCGACGGGCTGCTCCTCCACGAGGTGCTGCACGCCGCGCTTTCGCACGTCGAGCGGCGCGGGCCGCGCGAGAAGAAACGCTGGAACCGGGCCGCCGACACCATCGTGAACGGAATGGTCGCCGCCGCCGGGCTGCCCACTCCCCCCCAGGCCACGCGCGACGAACACCTGGAAAAGCTGAGCGTGGAGGAGGTGTACTCCGCCCTGGAGGGGCAGGAGGCGGACGAGGGCGAGGAGGAGTCGGACGATCTGCTCGACGGCCCGCCCTCCGACGCGCCGCCCAGGGGGAGCAAGCCGGGCCAGAACGCGGCGCGGCAGTGGCAGCAGGCCCTCGCCCAGGCGCGCAGCGTGGACGCGATGACGGGCGGTAAGGGCGACGATCCGCTGGGCGCCCACCGCGAACTCGCCCGGCTGGCCCCCTCCAGGCTCGACTGGCGGGCGCAACTGTGGCGCTTCCTGGCCCGGACCCCGGTGGACTTCGGGGGCTTCGACCGCCGCTTCGTGGGGCGCGGGCTGTACCTGGAGGCGCTGGACGACGAGTCGCTGACGGCGCTGATCGCCGTGGACACCTCGGGCAGCGTGGACGACGCGGCGGTGCGGGCGCTCGTCGCCGAGGTGCAGGGGGTTCTGGGTGCGTACCCGCACGTCAAGGCGATCCTCTACTACGCGGACACCGAGGCCTACGGCCCCTTCGAGCTGCGCCCCGGCGACGCAGTTCCCCAGCCGCAGGGGGGCGGCGGAACCGACTTCCGGCCTATCTTCGGGCTCGCGGGGACGCACGAGCCCGACGTGCTGGTCTACCTGACGGACGGGTACGGGGACTTTCCGGAGCAGCCCCCCGAGGTGCCGACCCTGTGGGCGGTCACACCGGGCGGGCTGGAGGACGAGGGCTTTCCCTTCGGGGACGTGCTGCGGCTGGAGGAGTAGGCGGCCTCCTTATCCTCATCAAGAACACCGCGCCTATGAGGTTGCACCTGTCAGGCTGGGCGGCGTTGGTTCGGGCACGAATGCAGAGGCCGCCGCCTCCAGGGCCATGCTTCTCCTGGCGACGAAGTGGGGACGAAGTGGGAGAGCACCCGTCCGGTCTAAGAGCCTGTTTTAACAGTCGGACCTGGCTTCTCACGGGCACGATGAAGGCAAGGTTGTGGCTCCTCCCTCCTTGCGGAGAGGGGAAACGCAGACGACCGCCCAGCGCACTCCACGGACGATGAGGGGCCTTCTGAAACACGCTCTCAGGCTGGCGGGCGCGGAGAATCGGAGCGGCAAGGTCGTGGTGGACAGCATCATGAGCCGCTCCATCGAGCCGCTCGCCCTGATCTGGATCACGCACGGGTTCAACTCGGGGTGGACGAAACGGAGCCACGCCTTCAAGCTGCTCAACCGCTGAGGGAAAGTCACCGATCTCGGTCTTCCTGACCGGTCCGCTCTATCCTGGCCCGCATGATCCGCCCCGCTTCCTTCGCGCCGTCCGTGCGGGTGGCCCCCTCCGAGGGCGCGCTGCTCTTCATCTTCCTGGAAGGCCGCCTGCTCCTGCGGGAGGACGGCGCCTTGCCACGAGGCCGCCCCGATGAGTTCCCCGTGGACCTCGTGAACCCGCTCGGTCTGCTGGACGGCATGCCCGTGGTGGGCGCGCGGCTGGCGGGCGAGGTGCCCCCGGGCTTCACCCTCCGTCCCCTGCGCGGCACGTACGGCGTGCTTCCCGAAGACCTGTTCGGCCTTGCCGGGTACGCGGTGCAGATCGTGGAGTGGGACCGCACCCACCGCTTCTGCGGGGCCTGCGGGACGCCCACCGTCCGCAGCGAGCGGGAAACGTCGAAGGTCTGTCCCAACTGCGGCCTGACCGCCTATCCCCGCGTCGCCCCCGTCGTGATGGTGCTCGTCACGCGCGGGGAGGGCGAGGGCCGGGAGTTGCTGCTCGCGCGCGGCCCCCACTTCGCCCCCGGCATGTACTCGGCGCTGGCAGGCTTCGTGGAGCCGTCCGAGACGCTGGAGCACGCCTGCCACCGCGAGGTGCGCGAGGAGGTGGGGGTGGAGATCGCCGGGCTGCGCTACCGCTTCAGCCAGCCCTGGCCCTTTCCACACTCCCTGATGATCGCCTTCACCGCCGAGGACGCGGGCGGCGACCTCGCGCTTCAGCCGGAGGAGATCGAGGACGCGGGGTGGTATTCGGTCGGCGCCCTCCCCACCCTGCCCCCGCCCTTCAGCATCGCCCGCAGGCTGATCGAGACGGTGGCGCGGGGGGAGTGAGGTGGGCTTACTCTCGTCGCCCGGTTCGCAGCAGCCGCGCCTCCTGCGCCCCGTTCGGCGCGTGGGCCTCGGCCCAACTTGCCGCAGCCTCCACGTCGTACCCGGTGCGGCGGAAGGTCACGTCCCAGAGGCCCGCGCGGCGTTCGAGCAGCACCCAGCGGGCCGCCGGGTCCCCGTGCATCTGCCTCGACACCGCACCCGCGTTCACGAAGGTGACTCCCCCGTGGGAGACGATTCCCTCCCGGTGGGTGTGCCCGACAACGACCACCCGGGAGGCGGGCCACGCGGAAACCCGCTCCAGCATCTCGCCCGGCCGGGCGGGGCGCGAGGAGTCTCCCTCCCTCGTCTGGAAGAGGGCGTCCCAGGGACTCGCCGGGCTGCCGTGCGTGAGCAGGACCTCCCCGTCCGCCACGGTCGCGGTCACGGGTAGCCGGGCGAGTTCGGGCGGCACCCCGCCCAGCTCGCGCTCCAGAAACTCACGGTTCGCCCGCGTCCCGGGGTCCAATTCAGCGGGGTCGGTCAACAGGAACTCGTCGGTGTTGCCCCGCACGGTGGGCGGCGCCTCCCGGGTCTGGAGGGCCCACGCCCCCGCCGGGTCGGCCCCGCCCCACACCGTATCGCCCAGGTTGAGCACCGCGTCCGGTGCCGCCTCTCGAATGTCGGCCAGCACCGCCTCCAGTGCGAAGCGGTTGCCGTGTACGTCGCCCAGGATCGCCAGTCGCATGAACCCATCCTGGCATCCCCCGGGCCTTCTGCCATATTGGTCCGCATGACCTTCTCCGAACTCGACCCCCGCACCCTCACCGCGCTGGGAGTGGAGGGGGCGCTGGAGGCGGCGGGTGCGCCCCGGGCGACGGCGGACACCCTCTTCGGCCTGAGCGCCCACCCCGACGCGCGGGTGCGGGCCCGAGTCGCCTCACATCCCAACACCCCCGTCGAGGTGCTGGGCACCCTTGCCGCCAACTTCCCGCGCGAGGTGCTGGGCAACCCCGGCCTGCCCCTGATGCGCCTGGCCCGCCCGAATCTGCTGGGCGTCTTCCCGGCGGAGGGGGTGATCGCGCTGCTGGCCCTCCCGGAAGCCCCCGGCTGGGTCCTCGACGGCGCCGCCCGGCACGAGGACTTCGGGGTGCGGACGGCGCTCGCGGCACGAGCGAATCTCAGCCCCGCGCGGGTGGAGGCGCTCGCTCAGGACGCCGGGTGGCAGGTGCGCGAGGCGGTGGCGAAACGGGCGAACCTCCCCGAACCTCTCGTCCGGCAACTCGCGGCGGACGACGACTACGACGTGCGTAAGGCGGTGGCGGTCCGGGCCGACCTCCCCGGCGACGTGCTGCGGACCCTCGTTGGGGACGGGCACGGCATCGTGCGGGCCTCGGTGGCGCGGCGGCTCGACCTGCCCCTCGACTGCATGCTGACCCTGGCGACCGACGACGACTCGGACGTGCTCGCCACGCTCGCAAGGCGGGTGGATCTCCCCCGGAACGTGCGCGAGTGGCTGGCAGGCAACGAGAACACCCTCGTGCGCGCGGCGGCTCTCCAGGCGTGGCGGGTGCCCCCCGCGTGGCTGACCCGCGCCGAGCACGACGCCGACCCCGAGGTGCGCGCGGCCCTGGCCCGCCGCCCCGACGCGGGCCCCGAACTGCTGACCCGCCTCGCCGCCGACGAGTCCGAGACGGTGCGCCGCGCGGTGCTGGAGCGCAACGACCTCCCCGAGGAAGCCGTACTCCTGCTGGCCCGCTCGCCCGAGCAGGACATCCGGCTGCATGTGGCGAGCGCTGAGGGGCTGGCGGCCAGCGTGCTCGACCTGCTGCTGGAGGACCCGGACCCCGCCGTCCGCACCATCCTTGCCGTCCGGCCCGACCTCGGCCCCGAACGTCTGGATCGCCTCGCCACCGACCCCGACCCGGAGGTGCGCCGCGCCGCCGCCTACGCGGAGACGCCGGGGGACGAGGTGCTGGGCCGCCTCGCCGCCGACCCGAATGCCGGGGTGCGCCGCGCGGCCGCCCGTCACCCCCACCTCCCCCCTGTCCTGCTCCCCACCCTCGCCACCGACCGGGACGACGGGGTGCGGCTGAGCGTGGCGGGCCGGGAGGACCTGCCGGAAGACCTGCGGGAGCGGTTGCGCGGCGACCCGGACGGGAGCGTGCGGGCGGAGGCGGAAGGCTCAGCCACTTGACCGATGCGATTCCCTTTCCAGAGCGCGAGAGTCGAGAGATGATCGACGTTCGGCTTCCCATTGGCGACTCCATCTTCTGCGTCCGGGCCGTCATTCTGTGCCTGCGAGACGAGCATTTGCTGGTCGATATGGAAAAGGACGTGGACTTCCTGTATCCGCCCGGCGGGGCCATCCTCGTTGCCGAGGCCACACCGGGCCTCCCCGCCGGGCCACTGCGTCTTGTGGGAGGAGCTTCCCCCTCTCCGGCAGGCGCTGGCATGAGCTTGGGTTCTCCTATCAGATGGATGCCCCAGCGGAATTGCCTCAGACCTCTTTCTCTGTGAAGGACAATCCAAATATCACTTGCATCTGGCTCCCACTGTCCGAAGTTCGGGAGCGGCGTGTCGTCCCCCTTCCCGTGCGTGACCTTCTCGACGTGCCCGCAGGCACCGTGAGGCACACCCTCAACCGGGATTGACCATCCTTTCCCCGTCAAAAAGCCGATGGCATAAGCGTCACCATCCGCCAGACTACCCACCATGACCGACATTCGCCTCCCCCTCGGCGGCCTCAAGTTCAGCGTCCGCGTCGCCGTCCTCTGCGTTCGGGGAAATTACCTGCTGGCAAACACGGCCCGGTGGCTCGGATTCTGGTTCCTCCCCGGCGGCGCCCTTTCGACGAGCGAGGACGTGCTGACCTGCGCCGCCCGCGAGTGGCTGGAGGAGACGGGCACGCCGCCCGGACAGATGCATCTCGTGGGCGTGCTGGAAAACTTCTTCGGCCCACCGGAGAAGAGGCAGCACGAGATCGGCTTCTACTTCCGCATGGAGGCACCTGCCGAACTCCCCGATGTGGGCTTCACGGTGCTTGACAATCCCGACTACTTCTACGACTGGGTGCCGCTGTCCGAGGTCGCCTCGCGCCCCGTCTACCCTCTCGCCGTCGCCGAGTTCCTGAAGGTCCGGCCCGGCGAGGTGCGCCACCTTGTCGAGCGGAACTGAGCCTGAGAGCCTGTTTTAGGAGTCGAACCCGGCTTCTGACGGGCACGACGCAGGCGGGGTTACTGCTCCTCCCCCCTCGCGGGGGACTGGTACAGCTCCGGAGGAGAGGGGGGAACGCAGGCGACTGCCCAGCGCACTCCACCGACGATGAGGGGCCTTCTGAAACACGCGCTCAGACCTTAGTGAGGTTGGCGAACTTCACGAGCAGTTTCTTGGCGCCCGCCGACGGGAAATGCACCGTCACCTCCTGCCGGTCGCCCACACCCGCCACCGCGAGGACCTGCCCCTCGCCGAACTTGGGGTGGCTGACCTTCTCGCCGCCCCGGTAGGCCATGCCCTCAGTCATCGGGCTGGTGTTCTTGACGGCGCTCGGCGCAGGCTGGCTCGGCATGGCCGGGCGGTAGTCCTTCCACGTCTTCTGGCGGTACTCGATGATCTGCCCGTAGGGGTCCACCGGGTCGAAGCCACCCTCGATCTCCTCCAGGAAGCGGCTGTCCTCGGTGCTGTTCGTCTTGCCGAACTGCATCCGGTTCTGCGCGGCGGTCAGGAAGAGGCGGTCCATCGCCCGGGTGATGCCGACGTAGAAGAGGCGCCGTTCCTCCTCGATGCCGCCCACCTCCAGCAGCGAGTTCTTGCTGGGCAGCAGCCCCTCCTCCGCCCCCACGATGAACACGACCGGGAACTCCAGCCCCTTGGCGTTGTGCAGGGTCATCAGGGTGACGGCGTCCTCCGGCACGTCGCGGTTCTCCTGCCTCGCGCGCATGTCGTCCACGCTGGAGAGCAGGGCCGCGTCGTCGAGGAAATCCCCAATCGTGCCCTCGTTCGTCTGCGACCACTCCTCGGCGGCGTTGACGAGTTCCTCTAGGTTCTCCATCCGCACCTGGCCCTCCTGTCCCTCCTGACGCAGCAGGTCGAGGTAGCCGCTCGTCTCGATCACGAAGCGCAGGAACCCGGCGGGCGCGTAGTTGTCGGCGGCCTCGCTCATCCCGTGCATGAGTTCGGCGAACTCGACCGCCTTCTGCCCGCCCCGGTCGAGGATGTTCCGCTCGACGGCGTTCGCGCAGGCGGTCAGGACCGAGGTGCCGTTCACCCGCGCCCACTCCAGCAGTCTCTCCAAGGCCGTGTCCCCGATCCCGCGCCGGGGCCGCCCGATGATGCGGCGCAGGGCCACGTCGTCATCCGGGTTGAGGGCGAGCCGGGCGTACGCCAGGATGTCCCTGATCTCCCGGCGGTCGTAGAAGCCCACGCCGCCCACGATCTTCGCCGGAATCTGCACCCGCCGCAGCGACTCCTCCATCACGCGGGACTGGGCGTTCGTGCGGTACAGGATCGCCATGTCCTTGAAGGGAGCGCCCTGGGCGTGCAGCCGCGTGATCCACTCCGCCACGAAGTCCCCCTCCGCCCGGTGGTCGGTCGCCCGGTGGAACATGACGGGATGCCCGTCCTCCTTGACGGCGCGCAATGTCTTTTCCAACCGCTCGGAATTGTTTTCGATCAGCCTATTGGCGATGCCCAACACGCGCGCACTTGAACGGTAGTTGTGTTCGAGCATGTAAACTTTGGCATCGGGGTAATCTTTCTGGAAGTCGAGGATGTTTTGAATGTCGGCGCCTCGAAATTTATATATCGATTGGTCGGGGTCTCCCACAACAAGCAAATTCCGATCTCGACTCGCCAGAAGCCGCGTCAATTCATACTGCGCCTTGTTCGTATCCTGATACTCGTCCACGTGAATGAAGCGGGCGCGGTCCTGCACCCGGTCGAGAACGCCGGGCACCTCTTTGAAGAGCCGAACGGTCTCGGTGATCAGGTCGCCGAAGTCGATGGCGTTCTGGCCCTTCTTCCGCGACTCGTAGCGGCGGTAGACCTCGGCGGCGGACTCGCGGGGCACGCCGCTGATGTACAGCTCATGGCTGCGGGCGAGGTCCTCGGGCGTCAGCAGATTGCTCTTGGCGCGGTCGAGGATGCCGCGCAGCACCCGGGGGTTGGTGTCCGGGCCGATGCCGGGGACGCTCCCCATGACCTCCTTGAGGATGTCCATCTGGTCGTCGTCGTCGTAGATCACGAAGCCGCGCCTCAGCCCAATGTGCTCCCCGTAGGCCCGCAGAATCCGCACGCCCGCCGAGTGGAAGGTGCTCATCCAGAGTCGGTCGGCGCCCCGGACGAGGTGCTGGGCCCGCTCGCGCATCTCGGCGGCGGCCTTGTTGGTGAAGGTGACGGCCAGAATCTCGCCCGGGTCCACCCCGTAGTGCAAGGTCAGGTGCGCGATGCGGTAGACGAGCGTGCGGGTCTTGCCGCTGCCCGCCCCGGCGATCACGAGCGCGGGCCCCCTGAAGTGGTTGGCGGCCTGCGCCTGATCGGGGTTGAGCTGGGCGAGCAGGGGCGAGTCGGGCAGGTCCGGCGCGGCAGTCACCGGAGGATTGTAGCAGGGCGGGTTACGTCAGAGACGTAACGCGGGACTTGCAAGAGTCGACCTCCTGTCCTTCTTTCAAGCCTGCGGGGACAACAGGCGGCGGTGATAGTTGATCTGGCCGAGGTGCCAGTTCAGATGACCGTACAGGGACATCAGGAGGTATTCGACGTTCGCGTCCTCGGGAAAGCCTGGAATGGTCACGGGGGACGGGCGTTTGAGCGCGGCGGCGTCGAGGCCCGCCAGCGCCGTCTGGACCGCCCCCGCCGTGGCGCGAACGGCGTCCAGCAGTTCGGCACGGGGCACGTCCTTGCGGCCGAACTCGGCGGGGCGGTCCCGGACATACGGGATGCCGCCCAGTTCCTGCCCGATGAACAGGCTGAGGTTGCCGACCAGATGCAGCGCCAGATTCCCGGCGGGATTCACGATGCCCGGCTGCACGCCCCAGAGCGAGGCCTCGTCCGGGTACAGATCCAGTTCCTCGACGAGTTTTGCCAGGTCGCGCTGGTACAGGTGGGCAAGTTCGGTCATCATGGCCCACCTTAAGGGATGGCGGGGACGGCAGTAACGGCCCGCGCGTCAGAACTGAATCGACGGAACGGGGTCAAGGGGAAGGCGCCTTCCCTGTCCCCTCCCCGGTGCCGCCGCCCCCTCACCGAAGCCTGTTAGCCTCAAGCCCATGCGAAGCACGACGCGACTGGCGCTGGGGAGCGTGGTGGTGGCCGCCGTCGTGCTGGGTCTCAAGTTCCTGGCGTACCTCCTCACGGGCAGCGTGGCGCTGTACTCCGACGCGCTGGAGAGCATCATCAACGTGGCCGCCGCCGTCGCCGCATTGATCGCGCTGCGGGTCGCCGCCCGGCCTGCCGACGCGAACCACCCCTACGGGCACACCAAGGCCGAGTACTTCAGCGCGGTGGCGGAAGGCGTCCTGATCGTCCTCGCGGCCGTCGCCATCCTGCTGGAGGCCGGGCCCGCGCTGCTGAGTCCCCGCCCGGTGGACGCTCCGTATCCCGGTCTACTCGTCAACCTGGGGGCGAGCCTCCTGAACGGGGTGTGGGCCTCGGTGCTGCTGCGCGGGGGCCACCGCCACCGTTCCCCCGCCCTGCTCGCCGACGGGCGGCACGTCCTGAGCGACGTGGTGACGAGCGTGGGCGTGCTCGTCGGCGTGATTCTCGCCGGGTTGACCGGGTGGGCCGTCCTCGACCCCCTGCTTGCCGTGCTCGTCGCTCTCAACGTCCTCTGGAGCGGGTGGAGCCTGATGCGCGAGAGCGTGGGCGGGCTGATGGACGCCGGGGCCGATCCCGCCACCACCGCCCGGCTGCGCCAACTGATGAGCGAGCACGCCGAGGGCGCCCTCGAAATCCACGACGTCCGCACCCGCCACGCGGGCCGGGTCACCTTCGTGGAGTTCCACCTCGTCGTGCCCGGCCAGATGACGGTCGAGGAGGCCCACCATATCTGCGACCGGCTGGAGGACGCCATTCGCAGCGAACTGGAGGGCGCGAGCGTGACCATCCACGTCGAGCCGCAGGAGAAGGCCAAGCACCACGGCGTCCTCGTGCTGTAGGCAGAAGAGGGCGGGCCAGGAGACTCCTCCCGGCCCGCCCCGTCTGCCCCGTTCAGGTCAGCGGGTGCCCGCGCCCATCGTCTGGGTATCGCCCATCATGTCTTCCGGGCTGAAGGTCAGGCACTGGGCCATCTGACCGCTGAAATCGACCTCGATCTGTCCCGCCATGCACTGCTCGTTCTCGTTGTAGCGGCAGTTCGTCGCCCCACAGCGGCTTACGACGCTCATCTGCTCTCCACCCTGCATCCTCTGCATGTCGTTCATAGCCTCGCCTCCTGCCCGCAGCCTGCGCCGGGAGCAAAACCGCGAAGGTGACACAGCCTGCAAAATAAGGGTTGGCACACAATTCCGACTGTTCCAGGCAGGATTCTCCCGCTTCGGGCAGGAAAGTCGCTCCCAGTCGTTCTTTTCTTCACCGAAGGACCCGCCATGCACCTCCCCTGGATGAGGCAGGTGAAGGCACTCAGTTGAGCAGGGTGCCCCGGATGCCCTGGGCGCAGGCGACGCGGTGGGCGACGGCCTGGGCGTCCAGCGCACCGTGTTCGCGCAGCCCCGCCGCGACGACCTCGACCTCGGCCCAGGAGCGGCGCAGCAGGGCGCGGGCACGGGCCTCCAGCACGGCGATCTGGGCGCCCAGCACCTCCAGCTCCTCGGGGTCGCGCAGGGCGGAGGCGAGCAGGGCGCGGGCGTCGCGCCCGGGCGTTCCCGCGTCCCCGGTCAGGCCCAGCAGCCGGGCCATCGCCCCCCGGGCCAGGGCGACGAGCGCCACCTCCTCGCGCAGGCCACGGTTCAGGGCGAGCGCCTGGGGATCGGGGGCGCACCTGTACGTCACCCCCGGCTTATCCAGGGACACTTCCGCCAGGCGGAGCGGCGCGCGGGGATGCAGGTGCGCCAGCACCGCCTCCGCCGCCAGCAACAGCGAGAGGCTACGGGGGTCGCTGGACGCATGGGCTGGAGTCTGGAGGGGGGCAGAGGCGGGTCTGGTCATAATCCTGAGTCCTGGGCTCAAGATTAAGGCTTAATGACCCAAGTGGCAAGGACAGAAGTCAGACAAGGTGTGACCGCGTGAGGGACGACGGTCCTGCGTCCTGTCCTACACCTCCAGATCACCCCGGGCCTTACGGAACTTCGCCTCCAGGAACCGCCCGTGGGTCAGCAGCTCGCGCCCGCCCGAGCGCAGGGCCGTGCCGAGGAGGTCCTGCACCCCGCCGAGCAGCAGGTCGAGTTGTTCACGCAGCAGGTCCCGGCCCGTCTTGCCGTCTTCCAGCGGCTCGACGTTCGCCAGGGTGGGAGGCAGCTTGAGGTAAGCCTGCACGGCGGTGGGCGCGTACTCGTCCCGGACGGCCCGGGCGAGGTAGGCCGCCTCGCTCCCCCCCTGCCCCGAGGCTTCCAGGTGGGTCAGGGCCTCTTTCGTTCTCAGGTCGAGGGCGGCGAGTTGCGCCCTGGCCTCGCCCGGCAGACGCTCGTCGCGCACATAGGCGGCGAGGGAGGGAGCGGGCTCCGGTGCCGAAGGCGCGGCGGGCGTGATCTCCCCGACCTCCTCGCGCCGCTCCTGCTCCTTCCTGGCCCGCTTCGCTTGACGCCGGGCGGCGCGGCGGGCAGCCCGGGCCTCGACATGCTCGGTCCAGTGGCCCGAGTGTCCTGAAAGGTGACCCATCGGCAATCCCCCCGCCTGCTCGGGCAGGGCCGCCGCCCCCGGGGCATTCAGGTGTGCCGTCTCCGGCGCCCGGGGAAACGACATGGCCGTGAACAGCCAGATGACGGCCATCACGCTCAGCGGGAAGATCAGCCAACTCGCCCCCAGCGCCATGAAAAACACGGCGGCGACCAGCCCCGCGAGCAGCCCCGGCCAGCGCCTGCGCCACTTGTGGAAGGCCCGCGAGCCGAAAAAGCCCAGCAGCATTCCAGCCGCCGGGTGAACCACCCAATCCGCCCCCAACATCGCCAGCAGGACGATGATCCCCGCCGCGAGCGCCACGGGCTGCCACTGGCGCCCCCGGCGTGAGAAGATCACCGACGCCCAGAAGGCCAGCGCCACGCCCGCCAGAGGATGCACCATCCACTCGAACATGCCCCACCTTACGCCTCCGGGCGGGAAGAAGTTTCCGCCAAAAGGCGGAGGGGCCGGAAAGCTCGCCGCTCCTGCTTACATCAGCCTCTGCCTCCCCTTGCCCCTTCCCCCAACGACGAAGACCCCCGGGACAGCCCAGGGGTCTTCGTGCTTCGCCCGGTCCTGGCGGGCGGCGACTGACTTGTTACTTGCGGAAGCTCGGGTTCAGGACCTTCTTGCGCAGCCGGATGCTCTGGGGCGTCAGCTCCACGAGTTCGTCGTCGGCGATGTACTCCAGCGCGTCTTCGAGGCTCAGGCGGCGCGGCGGGGTCAGGGTCAGGGCCTCGTCGGCGCCCGCCGAGCGCACGTTCGTGAGCTTCTTGTTCTTGCAGACGTTCACGTTCATGTCCTGCTCGCGGGCGTTCTCGCCGACGATCATGCCTACGTACACGTCCTGCCCGGGGTCGATGAAGAAGTTGCCCCGGTCTTGCAGCTTGAAGATCGAGTAGGCGAAGGCCACCCCGTCCTCCATGCTGACCAGCGAGCCGTTCTGGCGGGTCTTGAGGTCCCCGGACCAGGGCGCGTACCCGTCGAAGATGTGGCTCATGATGCCCTCGCCCTGGGTCATCGAGAGGAACTGGGTGCGGAAGCCGAAGAGGGCGCGGGAGGGAATCTTGAACTCGACGCGGACCCGGTTCCCCTGCGGCTCCATGTTCACCATCTGGCCCTTGCGCCCGCCCAGCACGCCGATCACCGTGCTCGCGTGGTACTCGGGCACGTCGATGACGAGGTGCTCCATCGGCTCGTGCTTCACGCCATCGATCTCGCGCACGATCACCTGCGGCGCCCCGACCTGCACCTCGTAGCCTTCGCGGCGCATGGTCTCCAGCAGGATCGAGAGGTGCAGCTCGCCGCGCCCGCTAACCTTGAACTCGTCGGGGCGAATCTCCTCGACGCGCAGCGACACGTTGGTCATGACCTCGCGCTTCAGGCGGTCGTTGAGGTGACGGCTCGTGACGTACTTGCCGTCCTTGCCCGCGAAGGGGCTGGTGTTGGGCTGGAACACCATCGAGACGGTCGGCTCGTCCACCGTGATGATGGGCAGCGCCTCGGGGTCGGCGAGGTCGGCCACCGTCTCGCCGATCTGCGCGTCCTCGATGCCCGCCAAAGCGACGATGTCCCCGGCGCCCACCTCGTCCACCTCGATCCTCCGCAGGCCCAGGTGGGTGAAGGGCTGCACGATTCGCGTCTTCGTCATCGTGCCGTCCTTGTGGATCAGCTGGACGAACTCGCCCTTCTTCACCTTGCCCCGCTGCACGCGGCCCAGCACGATGCGGCCCAGGTATTCCGAGTAGTCGAGGTTCGTCACGAGCATCTGGAAGGGGGCGTCCAGATCGACCCCCGGCGCGGGAATCTGCTCCAGCACCATGTCGAACAGTTCGTGCATGTCGGGCTGCGGGTTGTCGAGGTCCCTATACGCCTTGCCCTCGCGGGCGACCGCGTACAGGATCGGGAAGTCGAGCTGGTCGTCGCTGGCGCCGAGTTCGGCCATCAGGTCGAAGGTGAGGTTGACGACCTCCTCGGGCCGCGCGTCCTGGCGGTCGATCTTGTTGATGACCACGATGGGCTTGAGGCCGAGTTCGATGGCCTTGCGGAGCACGAAGCGGGTCTGGGGCATCGGGCCCTCCGCTGCGTCCACGAGGACGAGGGCGCCGTCCACCATGCCGAGCACACGCTCGACCTCGCCGCCGAAGTCCGCGTGGCCGGGAGTGTCCACGATGTTGATCTTGACGCCCCGGTACTCGACCGCCGTGTTCTTGGCGAGGATGGTGATGCCGCGTTCCTTTTCGAGGTCGTTGCTGTCCATCGCCCGCTCGGCGATCTCCTCGCCGTGGCCGAGCTTGAGGGTCTGCTTGAGCATGCCGTCCACCAGCGTGGTCTTGCCGTGGTCGACGTGCGCGATGATGGCGATATTGCGGTATTCCATTCGTTCTCAGCTCCCTGATTCGGAGCTGCTAGCTATCAGCAATTCAGCGTTCAGCCATCAGCCCGTCTTGCCATAAAAAAGCCCGCCACACTGTCTGCCGTGGGCGGGACACCCAAACTGGGATTTTAGCAGATGGGACGGCTTCAGGGTCAGGCGAATGTCACCCTGTCGGGTGGGTCGGCCTTCAGGTGGGCAGCGGCACCCAGGTCCAGCCGCCCACGTCGTGCCGCCCGGCCCTCAACGCCGCCCCCCGCGCACCGCGATTCTCACCGTGGATGGTGCCGAGAAGGACCCGCCCACCGTCGGGCAGAGCGCGGGCGAGGAGGATGGAGAGGTGGGGACCGAGGCCGTGGCCGCGAGCGTGGGGGGCGAGCAGCATCTCCTGAATCGAGTACGTGGGGAGGCCGTGCTTGGGTTTGGGGAGGGCCCCCACGTACCCGCTCCATTGGTCCCGCCAGATCACGTCGAACATGGTGCCCGCCTCGATGACCTCTCGCAGATCGTCCTCGTCCATTATGCGGGCCTGCCCGACGTGACTGGGATGCTCGGCATCTACGGCCGCGTAGGCGGTAACCGCGTCGGCGTAGTGGGTCAGGTCGCGGGTGGGGCGGAGGGTCAGGTCGTCCGGCACTTTGCACTCTTGCAGCTCGCGGAGGGGTTCGGCGAGCACTCGTCGGTCAGGCCGTGCCCCTGGCACTTCCGCCGTCCACCGGTCCATCGGTGCGGCACTCCAGATCCGTAACCGCCCCGGCCGGAACGCGCCGAACACATCGAGTCCAGTGGTCATCAGCACCGGGAGGTCGGCGGCCGTCAGAGGCCGCGAGGTCACGCTGGCGTCCACGAAGGGTTTCTCCCGGTCCAGCCCCTCGAAGCGGATGGAGAGCATGGCGCCCAGGTCGGGCCCGACCTCTTCCCACCGGTTCAGGAACGCCTCGGGGGGCTGTCCCACATCCAAGAATTCGGCCCGCTGCCGTGCCAGGTCGAGGTCCGTGGCGAGTTGCAGGTCGAAGGCGTGTTCCTCGGTCAGCAGCGCGAGACGGGTGGGATCATCCACCCAGCCCCGCGTCAAGGGATGCTGCGCGGCGAGCGAAAAGATGGCGAGGTCGGCGGCGGTCGGGAGGGTGGACATTCGCCGCAGGATAGGGTGGTCGGGGACGGAGTATTTTCGATACTTAAACCGTGCAGACGCAGCCGCATTCCAGTGCGAACTCCTGCGGCGAGGTCAGGCGTCTCACCCCGTCGCGGCGGTGGTGCAGCACCATCAGGGTACGTGGGTCGAACACGATCACGTCCCGGACGCCCTGACCCAGGTAGAAGCCCGGCGCGAGGTCGAGGTCCTTGGCCTCGTAGCCCGCGCCGACAATTTCGATGACAGCGCCCGGCAACACGCTGATGGCGCCGTCCTGCTCGGCCTCGTCGGGGGGCTCGCAGATGAGGGCGATGTCGGGACGCTTGAGGGAACCGTCGGCGAAACGGAACAGCACATCCGCCACATGCTCACAGGAACAGGAGGACGCCCCTGCCCGGATGGAGGCGCGAATGCGGTCCACCTCCCGCTGATGACGGTAATTCGGGCTCGCCTCCCGGACGGCCAAGCCGCGCACGAGTTCGAGCCGGACGCCCACCGCATCGGCGCGCTCGATCAACTCTTCGGGCGTCGGGTTCATGGGGTCAGTGTAGGAGACGGTGCGGCGGGAACGGCGACCTCCGCATGATGATTCAGGCACTCTGCTACCCTATACCCAACCTAACGAGCGTTCGTTTCCTCCCCTTCCGAGGTGCCTATGAAGACCAAAAACGAGTGGATGCAGAGCGTCTACCTCCCCGCCGCACAGAAGTTCCCCGAGCGCAAGTACAACTTCAAGAACCTCTCGGACATGGACCCCGAGCCGATCTACACGGCGGACGACCTGGGGGACTGGGACGAGGAGCGTGATCTGGGTTACCCCGGCGAGTTCCCCTACACGCGCGGGGTGCAGCCCAGCGTGTACCGGGGCAAGCTCTGGACCATGCGGATGTTCGCGGGCTTCGGGAGCGCCGAGCAGACGAACGAACGCTTCCACGCGCTGCTGAAAGCCGGGCAGACGGGCCTCTCGACCGCCTTCGACCTCCCCACCCTGATGGGTTACGACTCCGACCACCCCTTCTCCAAGGGCGAGGTCGGCAAGTGCGGCGTGGCGGTGAGCAGCCTGGCGGACATGGAAATCCTCTTCCGAGGCATCGACCCGGAGCAGGTCACGACCTCCATGACGATCAACTCACCCGCAAACGCGATCTGGGCCATGTACATCGCCAACGCTCAGAAGCAGGGCAAGGACCTGACGAAGATCGGCGGCACGATCCAGAACGACATCCTCAAGGAGTACATCGCGCAAAAGGAGTTCATCTTCCCGCCCGCGCCCGGCGTGAAGCTGGTGATCGACACCTTCGAGTGGGGGCCGCGCGTGGTGCCGAAGTTCAACTTCATCTCCGTGAGCGGCTACCACATCCGGGAGGCCGGGGCGACGGGCGTGCAGGAACTCGCCTTCACGCTGGCGGACGGCTTTCACTACGTTGAGAAGGCGCTGGAGCGGGGGCTCGACATCGACGAGTTCGCCCCGCGCATCTCGTTCTTCTGGGACATTCACAACGACTTTTTCGAGGAGATCGCCAAGTTGCGCGCCGCCCGCCGCATCTGGGCGCGGCAGATGCGAGACCGCTACGGGGCCAAGAATCCGAAGTCGTGGATGCTGCGCACGCACTCGCAGACCGCCGGAGTCAGCCTGCCCGCCCAGCAACCGCTGAACAACATCGCCCGCGTGGCGATTCAGGCCCTCGCCGCCGTGCTGGGGGGCACCCAGAGCCTCCACACCGACGCCTACGACGAGGCGCTGGCCCTGCCCACCGAGGAGGCCGCGACCATCGCCCTGCGCACGCAGCAGATCATCGCTTACGAAACGGGCGTGGCGGGCGTGGTCGATCCCCTGGCTGGCTCCTACTACGTCGAGCGGCTGACGAACGACATCGAGGCCGCCGCGATGGGCTATATCGAGCAGATTCGCGCGCTGGGTGGCGTAGAGGCGGGGATCGACTCGGGCTTCTTCCAGCTTGAAATGGCCGAAGCCGCCTACCGCTACCAGCGCGAGGTCGAGACGAAAGACCGCATCGTCGTCGGCGTGAACGACTTCGTGCAGGACGCGGTGGAGGTGCCCATCCAGCTCATCGACCCGGAGGTCGAGCGGGTACAGGAGGCCCGCCTCGCCCAGGTGCGCCGCGAGCGCGACCCGGAGCGGGCCGAGGCCGCCCTGGACGCCCTGCGCGACGCCGCCGTCACGGGCGCGAACACCATGCCCGCCTTCCTGGAGTGCGCCCACGCCTACACGACGCTGGGCGAGCAGATGGACACGCTGAAGCGGGTGTACGGGGAGTACGTGGAGCCGGTGTTGGTGTAGCGGTCAGTGGTCAGTGGGGAGTGGTGAGTGGAAAAAGAGGAAGGTGGGCAATCCCGGTCTGGGCGGCCCACCTTCCTTCTTTTCAACCACTGACTACTTACCACTTCCCACCTACTGCTTTTTCAGAACGTGTAACTCTTCGGCACCACCGTCACGCCCTGCTCGGTCACCGTGAAGCCGCGCGCCCGGTCCTCCTCGGGGTCGAGGCCGATGCGGGTGCCGGGGGGGATGGTCACGTCCTTGTCGATGATGACGCGGCGCAGATGCGCGTGGCGGCCCACCTCCACGTTGTCGAAGAGGACGCAGCTCTCGACGATGGAATAGGAGTGGGTCCGCACGGCGCGGCCCAGCACCGAGTCGCGCACCGTGCCGCCGCTGATGATGGTGCCGCCCGCCATGATCGAGTTGAAGGCCTGCCCCTTGCGGCCCTCGCTCTCGTGGACGAACTTGGCGGGGGGCGAGAACTCGCTGCTCGTGCGCAGGGGCCAGTCGGGGTTGTAGATGTCGAACTCGGGATTCACGCTCACGAGGTCCATGTTCGCCGCGAAGTAGGCGTCGAGGGTCCCCACGTCGCGCCAGTAGAGGTTCGGACCCGCCTGCCCGGGAATCGGGTTGCGGTGGAAGTCGTAGGCCAGCACGTTGTAGCCGTCCGACAGGGCGCGCGGGATCACGTCGCCGCCGAAGTCGAAGCCCTCCTCGCCGCCCGACATGCTCGTTTCGAGCAGTTCCTCCAGCGCCCGGCGCGAGAAGATGTAGTTGCCCATGCTGGTCAGGCTCATGTCCGGCTGGCCGGGGATGGGGGGAGGGTCCTTGGGCTTTTCCAGGAAGGCCGTGACCCGGCTGCGCTCGTCCACGTGCATGATCCCGAACTGGTGCGCCTGGCTGCGCGGCATCGGGTAGGCGGCGATGGTGAGGTCGGCGCGCGTCTCCATGTGCTTCTGGAGCATGTGCTCCACGTTCATCTTGTAGATGTGGTCGCCGCTGAAGATGGCCACGTAATCGGCGTCGTAGTTGTCGATCAGGTGCAGGTTCTGGTACACGGCGTCGGCGGTGCCCCGGTACCACACCGGGCCCAGCTCCTCCAGGCGGTACATCTGGGCGGGCACCAGGGTGATGAAGTAGTCGCTGAGGAAGGTGCCGAAGCGCCAACCGCGCTGGATGTGCTCGGTGAGGCTCTGGGCCTTGTACTGGGTGAGGACGTAGATGGAGAACACGCCCGAATTCATGAAGTTGTTGATGGCGAAGTCGATGATGCGGTACTTGCTGCCGAACGGCACGGCGGGCTTGGAGCGCTTGATCGTCAGCGGCGAGAGGCGCGAGCCCTGCCCGCCCGCCAGGATCATGCCGAGAACTCTGGGCTTCATGTCGTGACCTCCCCCGAGAAGTGCCGGGAATGGCGAGAGACCGGGCCCTGGGCGGCCCGTGAACGGGAGACGCGAAGAACCTCGCTGACAGGGTGCTCGCCTGACAGTGTAAAGGCTGAGGCCGCCCGTTCCGCCCCCGGCCTGAATGGACAGGCCGAAAGTAAAGAACTCGTGGAGGCGTGGCCGAGGTCAGCGGGTCTTCAGAAAGGTTCGCAAGGCTCCCGCCGCCTCACCCGAGGAAGTGGGCACGGCGCCGAGTTGCGTCCGCATCCAGGTGAGCTGCCGCCTGGCGTACTGCCGGGTGGCGAGGGCGATCACGCGGGCCGCGTCCTCCGGCGTGAGGGTACCTGTATGAACGGCCAGGGCCTCGCGGTAGCCCAGCGCCTGCCACACGGTCGGGCGGGGGTCACGGTCGGGGGACACCTGGGAGGCGAGCCAGGCGGCCTCCCCGGGCCAGCCCGCCGCGAGCATGACCCCCACCCGCGCGGAAATGCGCGCCTCCAACTCCGGCCAGGGGCGCGTGAAGGCGAAGACGCGGTAGATGAAGGCGGGAGGACGATGCCCGAACTCGCCCGGGAAGCGGCCCGTGCGGCGGTAGACCTCCAGGGCGCGGACGATGCGGCGTGGGTTGCGTTCCAAACGGGCGGCCTCGGCGGGATTCCGCGCCTCCACCTCGGCGAGGAGGGCGCCCAGGCCGCGCTCGGCGAGGTCGGCCTCCACCTCCGCCCGCGTCGCCGGGTCGGCGGGTGGCGTCAGGGGCAGTCCACGCACGAGGGCGGAGAGGTAGAACCCGGTTCCCCCCACGACGAGCGGCACGCGGCCCCGCGCGAGCACGTCCCCCAGGGCGGCTTCGGCCTCCCGGGTGTAACGGGCCACGTCATAGTCCTCCCCCACATCGGCCACGTCGAGGAGGTGGTGGGGTACGGCGGCGCGCTCCTCGGGGGTGGGTTTGGCCGTGCCGATGTCCAGGCCCCGGTAGACGGTGAAGGCGTCGGCAGCGACGATCTCCAGCCCGAATTCTGCTCCCAGGTCCAGCGCGAGCGCCGTTTTCCCCGCCGCCGTGGAGGCGGTGAGGATGGGAATGGGGGCACGCGTCACACGCGAGATTCTAGGGGTCGGTGCTACCGTGGAGGGCATGAACGAGCCGGTTCTTGCCCGCCTTCAGCAGCTCATGACCCTCCGGGAGGAGGTCGAGACGCTGGGCGCCGAGGTGCCCTGGACTCCGCCCGCCGACTGGATGGACGGCGACACCCACCTCACCCTGCTCCTCGACGTGCCCGGCGTGGACCCCTCATGCCTGGAACTTCAGGAGGACGGCGACACGGTGACGGTCGCGGGCCGCCGGGACGCCCCTCACCCCATCCTCCAGGCCGAGCGCCCGAGCGGGACCTTCAGCCGTACCCTCCGCTTCCCCCAGCCCGTCCTCCCGCAGAGCGGCGAGGCGAGCCTGAACGCCGGAGTCCTGAGCGTGCGCTTCGAGAAACGCCACCCCACCATCGACGTGAACGCCAGCGACGCGGAGGGGGCATAAAAAACCCCACCCTGAGGTGAGGCACTTTTGGTGGGCGGTGAGGGATTTGAACCCCCGACCCTCCGCTTGTAAGGCGGACGCTCTACCGCTGAGCCAACCGCCCCCTCGCTCCCGAGAGGAGAGCCCGCCCATGCTAGTCGCGCGGGAGCGGGGGGTCAAGCCGGGGAGTCGGGCGGGAACTGCACGCCGCCCAGCCGCTGGTTGAGGTCGGCGGCGAGCGAGAGCAGGCGCCCGTCGCTTCCGGCTGGGCCGGTCAGGAGGATGCCGGTCGGGGCGCCCTCATGCAACCCGGTGGGCACTGTGACGCTGGGGTAACCCGCCTTGGCGCCCACCGCGTACCCGTGCAGGCCGGGCCACAGCAGCGCGTCGAGCCCCAGGGCGAAGAGGGGGTCGAGGCCGCGCGTCTGGGCGAGGTCGAGGTCGCGCGCCCGCGCCTCCCGGTACGCCCGCTCGCTCAGGTCGCCGCGCGTGCCCTGGGCGGCGTGGAGGAGCGTCTGGCCGTACCGCTGGAGGCGTTCAGGGTCGGCGTCGTTCCCCTCGATCACCTCGGCGAGGCTGTGGGGGCCGTCCCGAACGCCCGCCAGGTAGGCGTTCAGGTCGTGCTTGAACTCGTAGACCAGCACCTCGAAGCGCCAGCCGCCCAGTTCGTCGGCGGTGGGGAGGGTCACGTCACGCAGCCTTGCACCCCTGTCCCGCAGGGCCTCCTCCGCGCGGGCGAGGGAAGCGCGTTCGGCCTCCGACACAGGCCCGCCGGGCGGGTCGCGCAGCACGCCGATCTCCGCCCCGCTCAGGGCCCCCGGCCGCAGGGCGAGGCCCGGCACGGGCAGGCGGCGGCTCGCCGGGTCGGCGTCGTCGGGTCCGGCCATCACCGAGAGGAGCAGGGCGGCGTCGCGGGCGCTCCTCGTGATCGGCCCGGCGGTGTCCTGGCTGTGGGAGATGGGCACCACACCCGTGCGGGGAATCAGACCCACCGTGGGCTTGAGCCCGATCACCCCGCTCTGCTGCGCCGGACTCAGGATACTGCCGCTCGTCTCGGTGCCGACCGCCGCGACGCACAGCCGGGCGACGACCGCCACCCCGCTCCCGCTCGACGACCCGCCCGTGTCAAGCCCCTCGCCCCAGGGGTTCACCGTCTGCCCGCCCGCCCCGGAGTACCCGTTGGGCATCCCCAGCGTCATGAAGTTCGCCCACTCCGTGAGGTTCGCCTTGCCGAGGATCACGGCCCCAGCGGCGCGGAGACGGGCGACGAGGGGGGCGTCACCTTCCGGGACGTGCCGGGTCATGAGCAGGCTGCCCGCCGTCGTGGGCAACCCCGCCACGTCGATGTTGTCCTTGATCAGGATGGGAAGGCCGTGGAGGGGACCGCGCCGCTCGGGGGGCAGGGCGTCGAGCCGGGCAGCGTCCGCCTCCGCCGCCTCGTTCACGGTGATGACGGCGCGCAGGCGGGGATTGTGTGCGGATAGCCGCCGCAGGTAAGCACGGGTCGCCTCCAGCGCGGTCAGGTCGCCCCGGCGCGTGGCCCCGCTCAGCGAGGCGGCGTCGAGGTCGAGGACGGGATCAGGGGTGACGGGGGGCACCCGGGCAGTCTAGTTCAGGCGGAGATAGGGGTCAGCCTTCCGCCGGGGCCCATACGCTAGCCTGCCCCCCATGAACGGGCAGCGGGGCACGCAGACACAGGAGCCGCAGACCGGGGCGGCGCCGCACCTCACCGTCGCCTTCCAGGGCAACCCGGGCGCCTACGGGGAGATCGCGGCCCTCAACGCTCTGAAGAGCGCGGGGGTGCCCCACTCCGGCGTCACCACGCGCGGCTACCCCACCTTCCACGAGGTCGCGCGGGCGGTCGAGGGGGGCGAGGCCGACTACGGCACCCTGCCCGTCGAGAACAGCCTGATGGGCGCGATCCACCAGGCCATCGACCTCCTGAGCGAGACGGAACTCCACGTCGTCGGCGAGGTCGTGGTGCGGGTGAGCCACTGCCTGATGGCGCTGCCCGGGGTGCCCATCGAGGACGTGCGGCGGGTGGTCTCGCAGCAGCCCGCGCTCGACCAGTGCACGGGGCTGATCCGCAAGTACGGCCTTCAGCCCGTCCCCGGGCATGACACGGCGGGGAGCGCCAAGGACCTCGCCGCGCGGGGGGCCCGGGACGAGGCGGCCATCGCCTCCGCCCGCGCCGCCGAGCTGTACGGCCTGGACATCCTCGCGCGCGAGATCGAGGACGAGCCCTTCAACTTCACCCGCTTCATGCTCCTCGCCCGCCACGAGCCCGAAGTGTCGGACGTGCCGCACAAAACCAGCCTCGTCTTCGCCGTGCGCCATACCCCCGGCTTCCTCGTCGAGACGCTGAACGAACTGCGCGGCCTGAACCTCTCGCGCATCGAGTCGCGCCCCCGCCGTGACCGTGCCTGGAGCTACCTGATGTACGTGGACATCGAGGGAAACGCCCGCGACCCGCAAGTCGCCCAAGCCCTCGCCGGGGTGCTGAGAAAGGCGAGCTACGCGAAGATCATCGGGAGCTACCCGAGGGCGATGGAGACGGTGGGGTGATGCTTATTTTGGACACCACTCCTGACAACTTCCAAATACTGATGGTGGCCGGGAAGAACAGACTATATAAAAACTTGCTATGCTCCGCTATTTCGTCGTACCTGATTACGAACTCTTTGAAGGTAATGCCTTCTAATATTCGTGGCATTACAAACTTAGCGTCAACTGTAGGAAAAATCCATCCGGCCACAAGGGTCACTGCAACTGTTTTAATTACATAGGAAGAAGCCTTGATTTGCCCTTTCATATACAATAAAGCCGCTGTAGAAAGCAGTAGAAGGAGAACAGCGTAATACAAGTATATGAAGGCACCTCTAAGGGAGTAAAGAGAACTCTCTCGCGAACCTTTTGCAAGCCGGATGGCAACACTCCTAACGCCCGCACTAACAGACATAATTCCACTGGATTCGTAAGAGCCGAGTGGATAATTCCTGTATACGGGAACCACAACGTCCAATTCCAGAACCCTCCGCTCTTGTGAAGAATACAGAGAGTACAAGCCTAAAAGCAAAGCCAACGTTCCAAAAATTGCGGATGCATTTCGCAAATATTTTGCAGTGTCATAATGTTCCCGCCACTCCTTCTTATATTCTGCGTAAAAGTCGTCCACGACTTATCGTATCCATCCGCTCTCGTCCTGGCCTGACGACATGCGGTACCCCCAATAGGGGTTGACCTCGGGGAGCATGTGTGGTGAGGGGCTTGCCCCCTTGTCTGCCCTTTCCCCCGCCCCACCCTTCACAGGTCGTGCCACTGGCACAGACGGAGCGGTGACCGGTCCCCACCACGGCAGCGGTGCCCGCAGGGAAAAGGACGCTAATAACGGAGGGGCGAGGCACCTCCGGCCCCGCCCCTCACTCAATACCCTCAGCGGTAGCTCGCGCTCGTGTCCCGCGCGGCGCCCCAGCCGAAGTAGGCGGCGACCAGGGCCGTGCCAAAGTGCAGCCACACGTCGTTGCCGTGCAGCGGGGCGAGGCCGAACATGGTATTCAGGCCGGGAATCAATCCCATGATGCCGAGGATGACGTAGAGAACGGTCAGGCCACGGGCAAAGCCGACGGCGCCGCTCAGGGAACGGGCGGCGGTGATTCCCCACAGCCCGATGGCGAGGTGGACGATGTTGTGCGTCAGGTTGACGGGAAAGAGCCCCAGCAGACGCCCGTGAAAGGCGTCGATGGCGAGGTCGGGGCCTGTGGGGGCCGAAAGCAGCGCGGGGAAGAAACCCAGAATGCCAACCAGAAGGTAAATAATGCCCGCCACCTGAGCGAAAGTTCGTACCATGTCATCCTCCTCCGTTCCCTACAGTGCGGCGGCATGAGAGAGTCCTGGCCTTCACGTCGCCGCCTGCATTCATGATTGATGCACGGTCCCGCTTCTGTTCGTTCTTCGTCCGACTTAAGAAACACTTATAAAAAGGAGGGTTGGTTGAATCAGGGGCGCCGGGCTCAGTTCCGCCGGGGTAGTCCCACGATCAACGCCAAAGGCCCCGCCAGCAGCAACCACATCGCCGCCGTCACCCCAAAGCGGTCGGCGACGAGCCCCAGCAGGGGCAGCACCGCCCCCCCGGCCAGCCCCGCCACGCTGCCCAGCGCCATGACCGTACCGCTGCGCTCCGGGAGGCTGCCGTACAGCCGCGCCTGCAAGACCGCGTACCACCCGGAGGTCAGCAGGCCGAGCGCCCCCACCAGGGCCAGTTTGACCCCAGGCGAGGGCACGAGCAGGAAGGCCGGAAGGACGACCGCCACCGCCCACGCGCTCAGGCGCAGGAAGTGCAGGCCGGAGACACGCTCCAGCAACGGGACCACGAGTGCGTCCCCCACCAGCCCGACCCCGGTCAGCACCGCCACGGCGAGGCTCGCCAGCGCGGGACTCGTCCCCACCGCGTCCACGAAGTACAGGGCGAGGAAGCCGCGAAACACGTCCAGGGGCAGGTTCGCGCACTCCAGCAGGATCAGGAAGCGGCGAACCTCCCCCCGGCGCAGGGCGGCCCAGCCCTCCGCCGCCGCAATCCTCCAGCTCGGGGACGTGTCGCCGTCTCCCTCACCCGCCAACGCCTCACGCGACCGCCACGCGAGGGCCAGCACCGCCACGGTCAGGGCGGCCAGCAGCGCGAAGACGGGCCGCCACCCCAGCCCCAGGGTCACGGCGAGGCCGATCAGGAGGGGGCCGACCACGTTGCCCACTGACCCGGCCAGCGCCCAGCGGGCCATGTTCTGTTCGCGCCGGGCGGGGTCGGCGTCCATCAGCGCGGCCTGGGTGAGGGCCACGAACGCCCCCGACGCAGGGTAGAACAGCACTGACGCAAGGAGCAGCGGCCAGAACCCACCTGCCACGGCGAACAGCGCGAGCGAAAGGGCAAAGACCACGCCCCCGCCGAGAATCAGCGCCCGCCGCCGCCCGAAGTCGGCCAGCACCCCGAAGGCGGGCTCGATCAGGTTGGCGAGGAGGGCGGGCACGCCGAGCAGAAGCCCGATCTCGGCGTAGGAGAGCGAGAGGTCCTGTCTGACGAGCGGCCACGCGGCGCCCGTCACGCCGTCCACCAGCTCGTCGAGAAGTTCGACCGCCAGGGCGGCGGTCAGGAAGGTCAGCGGAAAGCGTAGAAGGCGCGCTGGCAGTCGAAACGACACAGGTCTTGGTCCCTTTCACGAGAGCGGCGATGGACAGCGGCGGCTCGTCGTGGCAGGGGTGGGGACAGACCGGTCGAACCTGTCGGACGCGTGGAGAGGCCGACTGGGGCAAGCGAACTGGCGGAGGATCACCAAGGCGGAAGCGGCATGAGCCAGTGTACGCCCGGCGAGGCTCGAACATGCCCGAACCTCGCGGGTCAGGCGCGGTGCCCGCGTGCCCGGGCTCTCGGCAGGGCCCACCGAGTCGGCCGACCTGAAACCCAGTGTCCTTCAATTTGAGCGCAAGAAACGGATAGAACCAGCTTCATTCCCCCACTACGCTTGAGGCAACAGGAGCCTCCATGACTCAAGTGCGCTCGACCGCCCTTCAAGAAGATGCCCTCTGGCAGGCCGTGTTGAACCGCGACTCCTCCTGGGACGGACAGTTCTACTACGGTGTGCGTTCCACGGGCATCTACTGCCGTCCCTCGTGCCCGTCGCGCCGCCCGAAACGCGAGAACGTCGAGTTCTTCGACCATGCGGAGAGCGCCGACGCCGCCGGGTTCCGTCCCTGCCTGCGGTGCAGGCCCACGGAAGTCGAGGGGCGGCGACGTGCCGTTTTGCACATCCAGCATCTTCTGGACACCGTGGAGCCCACGCCGTCCCTCACGCAGCTCGCCGATGCGGTCGGGCTCAGTCCCTTTCACCTTCAGCGGGTGTTCAAGGCGGAGATGGGCGTGACGCCCAAGCAGTACGCGCTCGCACGGCGGGGTGAGCGGGTCAAGCGTGAACTCCGGGAGGGCGTGAGCGTGACCGCCGCCCTGTACGGGGCCGGTCACTCCTCACCCCGCACCCTCTACGACCGCGCGACCGACCAGATCGGTATGCCGCCGAGCAGTTACCGGATGGGTGGCGCGGGCCAGTGCATCACCTTCGCCGTCGCCGAGAGTGTGCTGGGGCCCATGCTGGTGGCCGCCACCGGGCGGGGCCTCGTGGCGGTGCGCTTCGGGGACGCGGAAACACTCGTCCGGAGCCTGCACGCCGAGTACCCCCGGGCCACGTTCGTGCAGGACGAGGCGCCGCTCGGCGAGTACCTGGAGGCCCTGCACCGGCACCTCGCGGGCGTCCGGCGCGATCCGCCCCTGCCCACCGACCTGCCGGGGACAGACTTCCAACGCAGAGTCTGGGACGCGCTGCGCTCCATCCCCTACGGCGAAACACGCTCGTATGCCCAGGTGGCCGAGATGCTCGGTGAGCCCAGGGCGGTGCGTGCCGTGGCGCGGGCCTGTGCGGTCAATCCCGTCGCCCTCGTCGTGCCGTGTCACCGGGTCGTTCGTTCGGGCGGCGCCCTTGGCGGCTACCGCTGGGGTACCGAACGCAAGCGAACCCTGCTCGAACACGAGAAGAGCCACACCGCCGGGTGAAACGCAGGCCCCCGTCATGCCGCCTCCCCTCCCCAGTGCAGGCCAGGAGCCCCTATGTCACCCCGAGATTTGACCGCACTGCTCGTCCTCTCCGCCCTGTGGGGGGGCTCGTTCCTCTTCATGCGGATCGCCGCGCCGGTCCTCGGTCCGGTCGTCCTGATCGAATTGCGCGTCCTCATCGCTGGCCTCGCGCTGCTGACTTTTGCCGTCGCCACACGGTCGTTGCCCAGCTTCCGCGTCCGCTGGCGGCAATTTCTGGTGATCGGCGTCGTCAACTCGGCGCTGCCGTTCCTGCTCATCTCGGCGGCCACCGTGCAGATCACGGCGTCCCTGGCGGCCACCCTCAACGCGACGACACCTCTGTTCGGGGCCCTGGTGGCGGCGGTCTGGCTCGGCGAGCGCCTGTCCTGGGGCAAGGGTGCGGGGCTGCTTCTCGGCCTGATGGGCGTGGCTCTCCTGGTCGGCTTCGGCCCTCTCCCGCTCACGTCCCCCGTGTGGCTTTCCATCGGAGCCTCCCTGCTCGGGGCGCTGTCGTACGGGGTGGCCGCCGTGTACACGAAACTCCGGATGACGGGTGTGCCGCCTTTCGCACTCGCGCTGTACAGTCAGTTGTGCGCCGCAGTCGTTCTGCTGCCCGCCGTGCCGTTCGCGCTCCCCACCGTCCTTCCGTCTGGAGTCGTCATTCTTTCGGTGCTCGCGCTCGCCCTCCTCTCCACGGCCGTCGCGTATCTGCTCTATTTCGGCCTCATCCAACGCGTGGGGCCGACCAGGGCGACGACCGTGACGTACCTGTCGCCCGCCTTCGGCATCGTCTGGGGCGCGCTTCTGCTGCGTGAGCCGTTGACGTTGTGGAGCTTCCTGGGCTTCGGGCTCATTCTCGCAAGCGTCGCGCTCGTGACCGGTCCGGTCCTGCCGGGGCGGCAGGCGGACACACAAGCGGATACCGAACTGGGGGCGTGACAGGCTCGCCCTGTTCCTCGGCCCACAACGGCACCACGTCGCCGTCGCTCGCGGTTTTCCTCCTTGTCTGCCCTTTCCCACCTTCTCCCGACCCCGCCCCGCGCTATCCTCCTTACGTCGTGCCGCTCGGCACGGCCATCCAGAGCGCCCGAGGGAATTTCCTGCCCACTGACGGCGCGGCAACCGGCCCCCATCACGGCACTCGGTGCTCCACGGGAAAGCTCCCGCCCTGTGCGGCCAACGATGGCGCGGCGGGAGGCGATGGCCCAGAGGCGGCGCAAAGAGCGCATTCGAGGTTTCGCGGGCTGCTGGAGTAGGACAAAGCGGCCCGTTTTTCGACCGGGGTGATTGAAGTGGCGGCAGACACACGCGACATTCGCGCACACGCGCGGGAACGGATTCTGGTGCTCGACGGGGCCTGGGGCACCATGCTCCAGCGGGCGGGATTGACAGAGGGCGACTTCCGCTGGGACGGCGCCGATCCCCTGCGGATGTACCGGGGCAACTTCGACCTGCTGCAACTCACCCGGCCCGACGTGATCCGGGGCGTTCACCGCGCGTATTTCGAGGCGGGCGCGGACATCGCCAGCACGAACACCTTCAACTCGACGGCGATTTCCCAGGCCGACTACGGCACCGAACATCTGGTACGCGAGATGAACGAGGCGGGCGCGAGGCTGGCCCGCGAGGTCGCCGACGAGTTCACGGCCCGCGACGGTCGCCCCCGCTGGGTCGCCGGGTCGGTCGGCCCCACCAACCGCACGGCCACCCTCTCCCCCGACGTGGAACGGCCCGAGTTCCGCAACGTCACCTTCGACGATCTGGTCGCCGCGTACACCGAGCAGGTGGAGGGGCTGCTGGCGGGCGGCGCCGACCTCATCCTGATCGAGACCGTCTTCGACACCCTGAACGCGAAGGCGGCCCTCTTCGCCTGCGAGGAAATGTTCAGCCGCGCGGGCCGTCACCTCCCAGTCATGCTGTCGGGGACGATCACGGACGCTTCCGGGCGCACGCTGAGCGGGCAGACGCCGGAAGCGTTCGCGGTGAGCACCGAGCACGCGAATCTCTTCAGCCTGGGCCTGAACTGCGCGCTGGGGGCGGACCTGCTGCGGCCCCACCTGCGGGCGATTGCGGCGAACACGGAAGCCCTCGTGTCCGTCCACCCCAACGCGGGCCTGCCCAACGCCTTCGGGGAGTACGACGAGACGCCGGGTCACACGGCCTCCGTGCTGCGCTCCTTCGCCGAGGAGGGGCTGGTCAACATCGTGGGCGGCTGCTGCGGCACAACGCCAGAGCACATCCGCGCGATCAAGGAGGCGGTGGCCGGTCTTCCTCCCCGCACTGCCCCCAGACTTCCGCCCTACCTGCGCCTGAGCGGCCTCGAAGCCTTCACCGTCACCCCCGAGACGAACTTCGTGAACGTGGGCGAGCGGACGAACGTCACGGGCAGCCCCAAGTTCAGCAAGGCGATCCTGGCGGGCGACTACGACGCAGGGCTCAAGATCGCGCGCCAGCAGGTCGTCAACGGCGCACAGCTCGTGGACGTGAACTTCGACGAGGGGATGCTGGACGGCGAAGGAGCGATGGTGAAGTTCGTCAACCTCCTCGCGGGCGAGCCGGACATCTCCCGCGTGCCGTTGATGCTCGACTCCTCGCGCTGGGAGGTGCTGGAGGCGGGCCTGAAGCGGGTGCAGGGCAAGGCGGTCGTGAACTCGATCTCGCTGAAAGACGGGGAGGCAAAGTTTCTGGAACGGGCCCGGCTGCTGCGCCGGTACGGGGCCGCTGCCGTCGTCATGGCCTTCGACGAGGAGGGGCAAGCGGACAGCGTGGAGCGGCGCATCGCCATCACCTCCCGCGCGTACCGGCTGCTGACCGAGGAGGCCGCCTTTCCTCCGCAGGACATCATCTTCGACCCCAACGTGCTGACCGTGGCGACGGGGCTGGAGGAGCACGACCGCTACGCTCTGGACTTCATCGAGGCGACGCGCTGGATCAAGGCGAACCTGCCGGGGGCGCTCGTGTCGGGCGGCATCTCCAACGTGTCCTTCTCCTTCCGGGGCAACAATCACGTCCGCGAGGCGATGCACGCCGTCTTCCTGTACCACGCGATCCGGGCGGGCCTCGACATGGGCATCGTCAACGCGGGGATGCTCGCCGTCTATGACGACATCGGGCCCGAACTGCGTGAGGCGGTGGAGGATGTGATTCTGGCGCGAAGGCCGGACGCGACCGAACGCCTGATTGCCCTCGCGGAGAGCTTCAAGGACGTGAAGCGCGAGGCGAGCGCCCAGAGTGCGTGGCGTGAACTTCCGGTCGCCGAACGTCTCCAGCACGCCCTCGTGCAGGGCATCACCGACCACGTGACCGAGGACGCGGAGGAGGCATATCAGCTTCTCGGCTCCCCTCTGGCCGTGATCGAGGGGCCGCTGATGGACGGCATGAACGTGGTAGGCGACCTCTTCGGGGCCGGGAAGATGTTCCTGCCGCAGGTGGTCAAATCCGCCCGCGTGATGAAGCGCGCCGTCGCCCACCTCACCCCCTACCTGGAGGCCGAGCAGACGGGGAGCAGCGGGAAGGGGAAAGTCCTCCTCGCCACGGTGAAGGGTGACGTGCACGACATCGGCAAGAACATCGTGGGCGTGGTGCTCGCCTGCAACGGGTATCAGGTGACGGACCTCGGCGTGATGGTGCCCACCGAGAAGATTCTGGACACGGCGCGGGAGATGGGCGCGGACGTGATCGGTCTCTCCGGCCTGATCACCCCCAGCCTCGACGAGATGGTGAACGTGGCGCGGGAAATGACGCGGCGCGGTTTGAAGACACCGCTCCTGATCGGCGGCGCCACGACCAGCCGGGCACACACGGCAGTCAAGATCGACCCCGCCTACGACGGCACGGTCGTTCACGTCCTTGACGCCAGCCGCGCGGTCGGGGTGGTGGGCGACCTGCTGGCCGACGAGGGCGCCGTGCAGCAACGCACCCGCGCCGAGTACGACACCCTGCGAGAACGGCACGGCGGGCGGCAGGTGCGGCTGATTCCCCTAAATGAGGCCCGCGAGCGTGCCCCCCGCCTCTCCCCCGCCGCCGTGCCCGCGCCGCACGTCCTGGGCCGGACGGTCATCGAGCAGCCCATCGCCGAACTCCTCGACTACATCGACTGGACGCCCTTTTTCATCGCCTGGGAGATGAAGGGCATCTACCCCAACATTCTCACCGACCCCCTGCGCGGCGCAGAGGCCCGCAAACTCTTCGACGACGCCCAGGCGCTCCTCCGCCGTGTGGTGGACGAAGGGTTGATGAAAGCGCGCGGCGTGATCGGCCTGTGGCCCGCGCATCGTGAGGGGGACGACATCGTGGTGGAGACGGGGGCGGTGGAAGCGGTCGAAGCAGACACCCTCGACCACGGGACGCACGAGCTGGCGGCGGGGCGGGCACCGCTCTCCCCCGTCACCCGCCTGCACACCCTGCGCCAACAGCGTGACCAGACAACGCCGAATACCGCACTGGCCGATTTCGTGAGCCTGCGGGGGGACCACATCGGCGCCTTCGCGGTCGCCATCCACGGGGCCGAAGAACTCGCCCGCGAATACGAGAGGCAGCACGACGACTACATGAGCATCCTGACCAAGGCGGTCGCGGACCGACTCGCCGAGGCCTTCGCCGAGAAGCTGCACCGCGACGTGCGGACCCATTACTGGGGCTACGCGCCCGAGGAGACGCTGGGCAACGACGACCTCATCAAGGAACGGTACATCGGCATCCGCCCCGCGCCCGGTTACCCCGCCCAGCCCGACCACACCGAGAAGCGCACCATTTTCGACCTCCTGAATGCTGGGGAGATCGGCCTCTCGCTCACCGAGTCCTGCGCGATGACCCCCGCCTCCGCCGTCTCCGGCCTGTACTTCGCCCACCCCGAGGCACGTTACTTCGCCGTGGGCCGCATCGGGCGCGATGGGGTGGAGGACTACGCGGAGCGCAAGGGCTGGACCCTGGAGGAGGCGGAGCGGTGGCTGGGGCCGATCCTGGCGTATGACCCCGGGAAGTTCCCGGCACCTCCCCCACAACCGACGGCCCACACCCCACAACCCGTGAGGGGCGCCCAGTGACCGCCAGCAACACCCGCGTCAACACCCGCGTCTCCGTCGAACTCGTCCCACGTAGCCGCAGCAGCCTGCGCGCGGAGTTGGAAGTCGTGGCGAACCATCTACCCGCCGTGGACACGGTGAACGTGCCCGACCTGACCCGCTACTCCACCCGCTCCTGGCAGGGCTGCGCGCTCGCCCGGCCCCGCTACCGCGCGATCCCACACGTCAGATCGGTGGACCTCAACCCGCGCGAGCCGCTGGCGATGGCGGAGACGCTGGACGCGGCGGGCATCGACGAGGTTCTGATCATCACCGGGGACGCGCCCGCCGACATGAGCGCCAGGGTGTACGACGTGGACGCGGTGCAGGCGATCCGCCGTTTCCGGCGCGAGTTGCCCCACCTCCGGGTGTACGCCGGGCTGGACCCCTACCGCCAGAGCTTCACCCGCGAGCGCGACTACATGGAGCGCAAACTGGACGCGGGGGCCTGCGGCTTTTTCACCCAGCCCTTCTTCGACCTGCGCCTGATGGACGCCTACGCCGACCTGATTCCCGAGGGAGCCGAGATCTGGTGGGGGGCGACCACGGTGCTCACGGAAAGCACCCTGAATTACTGGCGGGCGCGCAACCACGCCGTCTTTCCGCGCTCCTTCCAGTGCACCCTGGAGTGGAATCGCAACTTCGCCGCGCAGACGCTGGAGTTCGCCCGCGAGCGGGGCCATCACGCCTACTTCATGCCGGTGAAGGCGGACGTGCGGGAGTACCTGGAGGGGATCGTTTAGGCGCGCTCGGCCGCCAGCCTCCAGCGGTCGGCAGGAAGGGCACGCGCTCCAGCAGGAGCCTGTGGCACAAGGACGAGGCCGAACACCACGCCCTCCCGCCCGGCCCGCGCACCCTGGGCTGGGATGCCCGACCGCGTGCCCGGCTCCCCGGGGCCTGAATGTGAGAAGCCTGTGATCTCCCCCCTGCTAATGTTCGGCGCGTCATGCTCGCTGCCGCGCGACAACTGCTGTCTCGTTCCGACCCGTCGTCCGGCATGTACCGGCCCCTCACCCTCGTCGCGCTCGCGCTGTTCGTGGTGATGTGCGCTGTGGTCCGGCCGCCGGGCAGCGTGATGGTGTTCGTCATCTTCCTGCTCCTGCCCTGGACCTGGCGCGAGGGCTGGGCGGGGTTGCGCTGGACGCTGCCCATGAGCGCCGTGAGTTCGCTGCCGCTGCGGCTGACCGTCTACGCGGGGCAGCCGTGGCTCCTGCTTCTAACTGGCCTGGTCGCCAGCGGCGTGATTCTCGGCGTGATCGCGTGGTTGCGCGAGCGCGAGTTGCGGGCACAGCGCAATTTCGCGCGCACCCTGGAGGCGCTGGATGTGGGCGGCCTGCGGGTGGCCCACGCGGCGAGCAGCGCGGAGGTCGTGGCCGCGACCCTGCGGGCCCTCGAACAACTGGGCGTCAGCGAGGACATCGCCCTCGTGCACCTGGAACGCGAGCCCCGGGTGCTGGGGGCCAGCGGCGGCTTTGCGCCCGCGCTGCACCTGACCCTGCCCGCCCTGGCCTCCCTGGGACAAAGCACAGGTGACGCGTGGACGACCCTGCGCGGGGTGGACCATCCCCTCGTGCGGGTTGCGGGCGTCATCGACGTGGTTCCCGTACACCTCGGCGAGCCCCAGCCCCACGTCCGCGCCCTGATCCTGCTGTCCAGACCCGCAGGTCGTGCCTTTCCCCCCGCCCAGCGCACGATGATCGACGCGGTGGTGCGCCTCTTCGCGGCCCGGCTCGCCCAGCACCAGGCGGTGCAGGAGTTGCGAGCGGCCCACGAGCACACCCTGCTCGCGCTGGGCCTGGCGCTCGAACAGCGCGACTTCGAGACCCAGGGCCACACCCTGCGCGTGGCCGAACTCAGCGTGTCGCTCGCCCGCGCCCTCGGCCTGGGCGAGGAGGCGCAGGAATTGCTGCGGCGCGGCGCCTACCTCCACGACGTCGGCAAGCTGGGCATTCCGGACACCGTGCTGCTCAAGCCGGGGCGGCTCACCCCCGAGGAACGTGCCGTGATCGAGGAACACGTCACCATCGGGCACACCATGCTGGAGAGGCTGCCCTTCCTGCCCGCCGAGGTGCTGGGCATCGTGCGGCACCACCATGAACGCTGGGACGGCACCGGCTACCCGGACCGCCTGCGCGGCGAGGCGGTGCCTCCCCTGGCCCGCCTCTTCGCGGTCGTGGACGTGTACGACGCCCTCACGAGCGAGCGGCCCTACAAGGCGGCCTGGTCCCCCGAACGGGCCCTCGCCGAGCTGGAGCGGGGCGCGGGCACCCAGTTCGACCCCCGCGTCGTCGAGGCCTTCGTGCGCCTGCAACGCCGGGGGGCGGAGGTGGCGCAGCCCGCCTGACGCCCCCGCCTCCCGCACGCAGGATCAGCGCGTCACGAGTTGTCCACCACGAGGACGAAGGACCGGGTCACCTTCCCGTTCGCCGGGATGTCCACCCGCAGCTCGGCGGCCGGGTTCTGGCCCCGCGCCACGCCGTCGATGCTCACCCGGCGCCCGCCGACCCGCTCGGTCACCTCGGCGCGGACGGGGCGGTCCTTGCCGTTCTCGAAGGTGTAGGTGACGCGGTAGGTCGTCCGGACCGGGTTGCCCTGGGCGTTCCGCTGGTTGACGTTCGTCTGCACCGCGCGCTCGAACCGGACGTCCGGGTCGTCCCCCAGGCTGAACTCGACCTCGGCGCCCTTCGCCGTCTCGGAGATCGTCGTCTGCCCGACGATGCGGCCCTCCTCGCGCACGGTGAGGGGCCCGCCGGGGAGACGTTCGTCGGCCTTCAGGCGGTAGAAGCGGCTCAGCGTCCCCGAGGAGTTCTGCGGGGTGAAGTAGGTGTTCAGGCCCGCGTACCGCTCGAAGGCCGTGAGCTTCGGCGTCAGGAAGGGCAGGGTGACGACTGAGTTCGCGGGCAGCGTGAAGGGCGCGCTCAGGGCGTACCGGTACAGGCCGCGCAGTTCGCCGAGGGTGTTGATCTTGGGGGCGGCATTCCCGAGGGCATCGGCAGCCGTCGCCCGAGACTCGAAGGCGACGGGAGCAGGGAGGGGCGGCCCGCCCTGCACGTTCACGTCCCCCGCGTACAGTTCCGTGCTCCTCACGTCGTAGGCGAGGTCGGTGCCGTTGCGGATGTCCGCCAGCGCCGAGAGCTGGGCGCCGGTGGCGCTGGCCTTGAGGGTGTAGCGCGGCGACCACGTCACGGCGCGGGTGAGGTACGACAGGGTTCCCGTCCCGGGCCCCGGCAGCGTGAAGGTCAGCGTCTGCGAGGGCGAGAGGGGATTGAGCGGCGGGGCCACGTCGAACGCCAGGTCCTCGTACCGTGCGGTGCGGTAGCGGCCCTGTGCGTCGCGCACGAGCAGGTCGCGGGCGCGCACCAGGGTCACGGGCTCCTGCGTGCCGTCCTCCCCCCTCAGGTAGACCGTCTTCCCCTCCAGCGAGGCGAGCCAGTTCGCCTCCTGCCGCTGCACCGCGCTGGTAAAGTTCAGGCCGTCAAGGTCGAGGGTGCCGGGAATCAGGCCCGCCCAGGCCGCCTCGGGCAGCGTGACGGTGAGGGTGGTCCCGGTCGCCCGCACGGGCTCGCGGACCTCCGTGAAGCTGGGGTAGATGCGCAGGTCTGCCGCCGAGGCCGTGCCGACGAGCAGGGCCGCCGCCATAAGGATGCGTTGCATGACCGCATCCTGCCCCGGTCCCAATTGTGACGTGTGAGAGGTTTAGTCAGAAACGCGACAGCTTGAGGGTCCACGGAAAAGCCCCCGCACAGGGCGAGGGCTTTCTGACTGCTGACTGCTGACGGCCGACCGGTTACAGGATGTCGTCGCGGATGCAGGCCTTGAAGTGGCCCGGTGCCACCTCGCGCAACTCGGGCACCACCTTGGCGCACTCGTCCACCGAATAGCGGCAGCGGGTGCGGAACACGCAGCCACTGGGCGGATTGATCGGGCTGGGGATGTCCCCCTCCAGGATGATGCGCTGGCGCTTGACCGTGGGGTCGGGCACCGGGGCCGCCGAGAGCAGCGCCTCGGTGTAGGGGTGCTTGGGATTGCGGTTCAGGTCGCGGCTGGAGGCGATCTCCATGATCCGCCCGAGGTACATCACGATGATCCGGTCGCAGATGTACTCCACCACCGCCAGGTCGTGTGCGATGAAGAGGACCGTGAGGCCCAGCTCCTCCTGGAGGTCCTGAAGGAGGTTCACCACCTGCGCCTGGATCGACACGTCGAGCGCGGAGACGGGTTCGTCCGCCACGATGAAGGACGGATTCACCGCGAGCGCGCGGGCGATGCCGATGCGCTGGCGCTGCCCACCCGAGAACTCGTGGGGGTAGCGGCGCATGTGCTCGGGGCGCAGGCCGACCTTCTGGAGCAGTTCGGCGATGCGGTCCACCCGCTCGCGGCCCGGATTCAGGTTGTGAATCTGCATCGCCTCGCCGATGATGTCGGAGACCGTCATGCGCGGGTTGAGCGAGGCGAAGGGGTCCTGGAAGATGATCTGCATCTCCCGGCGGTAGTCCCGCAGCTCGCCCTTACCGAGCTTGGTGATGTCGGTGCCGTTGAAGATGACCTGCCCGCCGGTGGGCTCGATCAATCTCAGGATCGCCCGGCCCGCCGTCGTCTTGCCCGAGCCCGACTCGCCCACCAGGCCGACGACCTCGCCCCGGCCGAGGCTGAAGGACACGTCGTTGACGGCCTTCACGTTCGCCACCACCCGCGAGAGCAGGCCGCCCCGGATCGGGAAGTATTTTTCGAGGTTGCGCACGTCGAGCAGCGTCTCGCCGGTGGCGGGCACCGGGCGCGAGGCGGCGCTGAGGTTGACCACGTTGGTCGTCATGCGCCTACCCCCTGCTGGACCTGCTCGAACTCGTGCCAGCGGATGCAGCGGGCCGTGTGGCCGCCGCCCGTGTCGTACAGGGGCGGCACCGCCTCGCTGCACTCGGGCACCGCGAACTTGCATCTGGGCTCGAAGGGGCAGCCGGGCGGGAGGTTCAGCGGATTAGGCACGTTGCCGGGAATCGCCTCCAGCCGCGCCTTGGGCTGGCCCGGCTCGCGGTCCTGGGGACGCGGCACCGAGTTGAGCAGCCCCATCGTGTAGGGGTGGCGGGGCGCTTTGAAGATCTCCACCACGTCGCCCTCCTCCACCACGCGCCCGCCGTACATGACGACCACCCGGTCGGCCATCTCCGCCACCACGCCGAGGTTGTGGGTGATGAAGAGGATGCTCATGCCGACCTCCTGCTGGAGCTTGCGCATCAGGTCGAGAATCTGCGCCTGGATCGTCACGTCGAGCGCGGTGGTGGGCTCGTCGGCGATGAGTAAGGCGGGCTTGCACGAGAGGGCCATCGCGATCATCACGCGCTGGCGCATCCCGCCCGACATCTGGTGGGGGTACTCGTTCACGCGCTTCTCGGGGGCCGGGATGCCCACGAAGCGCAGCATGTCGGTCGCCACGCCCATCGCGTCGCGCCGGTTCTTGCCCTGGTGGAGCATCACGGCCTCGGCGATCTGGTCACCGACCGTGTACACCGGGTTGAGGCTGGTCATGGGCTCCTGGAAGATCATCGAGATGTCGTTGCCGCGAATCCGGCGCATCTCGGCTTCCGGGAGCCGCACGATGTCCTTGAGCACCCCGTCCTTGCCGCTGAACAGGATCTCGCCGTCCTCGATCCGGCCCGGCGGGGTGGGGATCAGGCGCATGATGCTGAGGCTGGTCACGCTCTTGCCCGAGCCCGACTCGCCCACCACCGCCAGGGTCTCACCCTTCTTGATGTGGAAGGTCACCCCGTCCACGCTCTTGACCACGCCGTCGTCCGTGTGGAAGTACGTCTTGAGGTTGTTGACCGCCAGCAACACTTCGCTCGGCTGTGTTGTGGGCGGCTGTGTTGGAGTGGGCAGGGTCATCTCGCCTCCGAAGGCAGCAACGGACTTGAAAACATGGGGGGATCATACAGTCCCGGCGGACTTTCCGTGTGGCCCGCGTGGGAATTACTGCCGCTTGCGGGGGTCGAAGGCGTCGCGCAGCCCGTCGCCGAGAAGCTGGAAGCACATCACCGTCAGCACGATGAAAAAGCCGGGGATCAGCACCCAGGGCCGCTGGGTGATGGAGGCGAAGCCCCCCTCCTGCGCCTGGCTCAGCAGGCTCCCCCACGACACGTAGGGCTCGACCGCCCCGATGCCCAGGAAACTCAGGCCCGACTCCGTGAGGATCGCGCCGGGAATCCCGAGGCTGAGCAGGACGATCACGTACGTCGTCATGGTCGGGAGCATATGCCGCCACATGATGCGCCCGTTTCCGGCCCCCAGCGCCCGCGCCGCCGACACGAAGTCCTGCTCGCGCACGCTCAGGAGTTGTCCCCGCACCACCCGCGCGAGGCCGCCCCACGAGATGAAGGCGAGCAGGCCCAGGATCATGTACAGCGCGAAGATCGGGTTGATGTTCTGCGGAAAGACCGACCGCAGCAGGATCAGGAGGAACAGGTAGGGGATGGACGCCAGCACCTCGACCAGCCGCATGATCACCGTCTCCACGAAGCCGCCGAAGTAGGCCGCCATCGCTCCCATGAAAAGGCCGATGACCGTGCTCAGCAGCACCGCCCCGACACCGATGGTGAGCGAGATCTGCGAGGCGTACATCGTGCGGGTGAAGAGGTCGCGTCCCAGAGCCTCGCCACCGAAGAGGTACACCTTGCAGTCGGGGTTCCCCGTGCCGAAAAGGTGCAGGTTCCCGGGGATCAAGCCCAGCAGTCGGTACGAATCCCCCCGCACCCCGAAGTAGACCGGGCAGCGCGTCTTGGTGGGCTTGAACTCGTTCACGAAGGTGTCGAGGTTGAGCTGCTGGGCGTACTGGTACACGAAGGGGCGGGTGAGCCCCCCGGTCTGCGGGTCGCGGACGTGGATCGGCGTTGGCGGGTGGAAGCGGGTGATGTTCGTGGTCGAGTAGTTCGACAGGCCGTCGGGGGCCACGAAGGGGGCGAAGACGGCGAGGGCGTACAGCAGCAGCAGGAAGACGCCGCCGAACCGCGCGAGCCGGTTCTTGCGGAACTGGCCCCAGGCGACGGCGAACTGCGACTGGGAGCGGGGGCGGCGAACGCGGGCCTGAGGGGGCTGGGGAGCGGTCGTGGTCACGGCAGGCTCCCTAGGCGACCGACACGCGCGGATCGACCACCGCGAGGAGGATGTCGCTGATCGCGTTGCCGATAATCAGCAGGACGGTCGTGATCATGGTGAACCCCGCGATGAGGTAGAGGTCCTGGGTGTTGATCGCGTTGAGCAGCATGGGCGTGATCCCGGGGTAGGCGAACACCACCTCGATGAAGCCCGCCCCGGCGATCAGTCCCGGCAGCGTGCCGCCGATCCCCGCCACGATGGGCAGGATCGCGTTGCGGAAGGTGTGCTTCCAGATCGCGGTGCGCTCGCTGACCCCCTTGGCCCGGGCGGTGCGGATGTAGTCCGAGCGCATCACTTCGAGCATCTGACCCCGGATCACGCGCGTCAGGCCCGCCGCGTCCGTGATCGCCAGGATGAGGGCGGGGATGACGAGGTGCTTGGCAACGTCGAGCGCCTGACCCAAGGGGCTCAACTCGGCGAAATCTTCGCTCCTCATCCCGCCGACGGGGATGTCCCAGCCCGTGGCGAAGCGCGCCTGCACGATGAAGTACAGGACGATCAGCGCGATGAAGAACGAGGGAAAGCCCAGCAGGAAGTACAGCACCACGTTGACGCTCTTGTCGCCGAGCGAGTTCTGCCGCACGGCCCCGTACACCCCGAGCGGGATGGACACCGCGTAGAAGATCACTGTGATGAGCAGCACCAGCCACAGCGAGTTCACGATGCGCGGCCAGATCACGCCCAGGACCGGCTGCTGGTACTGGAAAGACAGCCCGAAGTCCCCGCGCAGCATGTTGCCCACCCACAGGAAGTACTGCTGCCACAGGGGCCGGTCGAGGCCGAAGTTGCGCTCCAGGTTGGCGATCTGCTCCGTGCTGATGTTGGGGTTGAGCCGGGCGGGAGTCAGGAAGTCGCCGGGAGCGAGCGAGATCACGAAAAAGATCAGGATGCTGGCGAGCAGCAGGGTCGGGATGGCCTGAAGGGCCCGCCGCAGGAGGAATGGGATCATCGGGGCTCCTGTGATGCCGAGGGGGGGGAGTCATGCAGTGGGGGGCGGCCCGCTCGCGCGAGCCACCCCCGGGTGCGCGGTGGCAGGTGGATTACTTGATGAACGTCAGGGCGGTGTTGCGCGAGAGGTAATACGCGTCCATCAGTTCACGCGGGTACTCGCCGCCCAGGCGCTCGTTGTAGGCCACGTGGTAGTTGCCGCCCACGAGGTAGACGATGGGCTGGAGTTCGGCCTCGGTCTTGAGGAGCTGCGCCCCGATGGTCCGGCGCTGGGCCACGTTCAGGGTGGCGTCACCCTGGTAGTAGAGCTTGGTCATCAGCGACTCTTGCGGGGTCAGGCAGGCGCCGCTCGTGGGGTTGTTGTAGGCGTGCAGGTTGCCGCCGCAGGGCGTGACGTTCGACCCGAAGGGCCAGATGTTGTCGCCGCCCGAGAGGCCCAGCAAGATCGCGTCGAAGGGCCGGTTGTCGCCCTTGGCGGTGAGCTGTCCCACGAGGTTGTTGAAGTCGATGGGCGTGAAGTTCACCTTGACGCCGACCTTCTTCGCCTCGTCCGCGAAGATGCGCCCGAGCTGCTCGCGCACAGTGTTGCCCGCGTTCGTGCTCAGGTTGAACTCCAGCACCTTGCCCGCGTTGTTGACGAGGTAACCCTGGGCGTTCTTCTTGGTGTACCCGAGCTGCGCGAGCAGGCGGCTGGCCTGCGCGAGGTCGTAGCGGTACTTGGGGGCCGCGTCGTTGATGTAGCTCTTGAAGATCGGGTAGACCGAGTAGTAGGTCTCGGTGCCGAGTCCGCCCAGCGCGAGCTGCACCATCGCCTGACGGTTGGCGATGTGGCTCATCGCGCGTCGGAAGCGCGCGTCGCGGAAGAGGCGCTGCTTGTCGGGGTCGGAGGCCTTGTTCCAGTTGAAGACGATCCACTGGCTGCTCGCCTGCGGGCTGACGTTGGGCATCAGGGTCGCCTTGAGGTTACCCGCGTCGATGGCGCGCTTGATCTGCGCGAGGTCGTCGGCGTTGCGCGGCCCGAAGGTGTCGATCTGCCCGGCCAGGAACGCGGCCAGCGCGGCGTTCAGGTCCGGGGTCACCCGGTACGAGAAGCGGTCGAGGTAGGGCAGCGCGTTGCCGCGAGCGTCCTTGTTCCACTCGCCCCAGTAGGGGTTTTTCTTCAGCACCGTGCGCTCGCCCGCCTGGTAGCTCTCCAGCGTCCACATGCCGGGCGACACGACCTGATTGGCGGGCGTGCCCAGCGTCCAGAGCTTCTTGACCGCCTCGGCGCCGCCCTCACGGTAGGCCTTGCCGAAGATGTGGTCGGGCCAGGGCGCGTAGCTCATGGTGACCAGGGCCGAGGCGCTCTGCTGCGGGAAGTCGAACTGCAACGTGTAGTTGTCGATCTTCTTGAGGGTGATCGGCTTCTTGCTCAGGAAGAAGTTGTCGTAGAAGTTGCTGCCCACCTTGTCGTCCGTGTGGATGCGGAAGGTGGACACCCAGTCGTCGGCGGTAATGGCCTGACCGTCGCTGAACTTCATCCCCTGGCGAATCTTGACCACGAACCTCCGACCGTTGTTGCTGATCGTGGGGGCGCCGTCGGCCATGTAGGGAATCAGCTCGTCGTTCCGGGGATCTTGAACAAAGAGGCCCGCACCCTCGCCCATCCTCAGGGGAATGCTCTCCGCCTCCGCCGAGGTGAAGGGGTTGATCGTCTTGAAGTCCGAGATGGTGTAGCTCCGGAACTCGCCGCCGCGCTTGTTCGCGGTGTTCTGCTCCGCCGTCCAGGCCGCCGGGTACACGAAGGGGGCCGCGACGGCCGACCCAAGGGTCATCGCCAGGGCAACGAACATTGCTCTTTTCATAGGAAGCCTCCTGAGGCTTGAAACGGGATCAGGATATGGGCGCGTCCCCGGGCGCAAACCGGGAAGGGTGGAAAGCAGAGGATGTCAGGGATTCCAGCGTCGCCAATATATGAACCGACCCCAAAGAGGTCAAGAGGAATCGTTACGTTCCCATAAAGATTGTTCCAGAGGGATCAAATGGATATGGTGTTGGCTCGTCCCGGAGCACCCCATTGCGCGCATCAACACCGAACTCAACACGAAACCGCCGCCCCTGGCCCAGGAACGGCGGTCTGTCCGGGAAACTCTCAGCGCGAGACGACGCCGATGAGGAGGGCGAGCAGCATGAAGAGCCCGCCGAGCACGCTGGTGACGCGAATCAGGCCGCCCTCGACGCCGCGCCCGCCGAGCAGCGAGCCGCCGGAGGCCATGCTGGCCGAGAGCCCCGCCTGCTTGGGCACCTGGAGGAGCACGAAGAACACGAGCCCCACGCAGACGAGGGCGAAGAGGATGATGAAGAGGGTCAGGATCATGGGATTACCTCGGGGAGGGCTGGGGTCGGAATTCGGAGGTCCAGGCCCGCCGTCACTCAGCAGAATCTAGCAGGTATCCCCCCGCCCCTCCACTCCCGGCCTCACACCCGAGCAAAAACCCCCGCCGGGGCGGGGGCTCTCGCTTCTTGCTGGTGCCGGAGATGGGACTCGAACCCACACGGTTTCCCGCTCGATTTTGAGTCGAGTGCGTCTACCGATTCCGCCACTCCGGCCCTCACCCCGGCCAACCGGGGCAGGCGGATGCTAGCGCGTGGGGCGGGCGGGGGTCAAACCGGCTGCCCCTCGGCCCGGGCCCCGATGCGGGCGCCCAGGTCACGGCGCATCTGGGCGCCGGGAAAGTCTACCCTCCCTGCCAGGGCGTACGCTCGCCCCAGAGCGGCATTCAGCGTGGGCGCCGTGGCCGTGACCGCGAGTACGCGGCCCCCCTGGCTGACGAGCCGCCCCCCCTGCTCGGCGGTCCCGGCGTGGTAGATGGCCTCGCCGGGACCGGGGTCCGGCAGCCCGAGGGGAATGCCTTTCTGAGGCTCCCCGGGGTAGCCGGGTGCGGCGAGGACGACGACGGCGCTCGCCCCCTCCCGGAAGCGGACGCCCGACGGATCGAGGTGCCCGCGCGCCGCGCCCAGCGCGTGCCGGGCGAGGTCGGAGTCCAGCAGGGGAAGCACCGCCTCGGCCTCGGGGTCGCCGAAACGGGCATTGAACTCAACGACCCTGGGCCCCCCCGGCGTCAGCATCAGGCCCGCATACAGCACGCCGGTGAAGGGGTGGCCCTCGGCGCGCATCCCGGCGAGAGTGGGCTCGATGATCCCCGCGCGGATGCGGGCGAGGTCTTCCCCGGAAAGCGGGAAGGGGCAGATCACGCCCATGCCGCCCGTCATGGGGCCGGTGTCGCCATCAAAGATCGTCTTGTGGTCCTGGCTGGGCGGGGTGAGCGCGTACCGCTCGCCGTCGGTGAGCGCGAGGACCGTGACCTCCTGGCCGGTCATGAACTCCTCCACGACGGCCTGCGCCCCCTCCTGCGAGAAGATGCCCTCCAGGGCCGCCTCCGCCTCCCCAGGCGTGCGGGCGACCGTGACCCCCTTCCCGGCCCGCAGGCCCGCGTCCTTGACGACGAGGGGGAGGGGCTGGGTCGTGGCGTGGGCCAGCGCCTCCTCCAGCCGGGTGAAGCTGCGGTGGGCGGCGGTCGGGATGCCGTGCCGAAGCATGAAGGCCTTGCTCCACGCCTTGTCCCCCTCCAGCCGGGCGGCGGCGCGGGTGGGCCCGAAGGCGGGCACGCCCCGCTCCCGGCAGGCGTCCACGAGCCCGGCGGCGAGGTACGCCTCGGGCCCCACGATCACGACCTCTACTCCCTCGCGCACGGCGAGGGCGGCGAGAGAAGCGGGGTCCTGGGGGCTGGCGAGGACGCGCGCCGTGCGGGCGATGCCGGGGTTGCCGGGCGTGCAGAGGGTCTCGTGGCCCGCCCGGGCGCAGGCGTCCACGATGGCGTGCTCGCGGCCTCCCCCCCCGACGACGAGGACGCGCATCAGACCTTCCCGCGCGCCGCCGCCCGCCCCCAGTAGCGGACGAGCCCCTGCACGCTCATCCAGGGGGGGCAGGCGAACTCGTACCGGGCGGGGAGGTCGGAGTCTTCCGCCCGCAGGTCGTCCAGCAGCGCGCGGGTGAAGGCATCGGTGAGGTCCCGCGTGTCCTGGCCGCGCTCCAGCCCCTCGCGGACCCGCCCGGCGTCCACGTCGAGGGTGCCCAGCAGGCCGTCCCAGTGGGCCGCCGAGTTAGGGTAGGCTCCGAAGTGGGCGAGGTGCAGGGTGCGGGCCTCCAACTCGCGCAGGGCGGCGACGCTCTCACGCCAGGCGGGGAGGTCAATGTCGGGCGGCGGGGTGGGGGCGCGCGGGGTCTGCCGCCCGCTCAGCCGGATGCCGCCGACATCCCCCACGAAGAGGTCGTCCCCGACGTGGTAGGCGAGGTGGTGGACGGCGTGCCCGGGCGTGTACAGCGGGCGCACTTCCAGCCGCCCGACGCGCAGGGTCTCGCCACCCGAGAGGATGGTCAGGCGTCCCGGGTCCACCGGCCGCATCTCGCCCCACAGGCGCTCCATCTCGTCCCCGTAGATCTGCCCCGCGCTTGCCAGCAGCCGCTCGGGCCGCGACAGGTGCGCCGCGCCTCGCTCGTGGACGTAGGCCCGCACTCCCGGCACCCGCTCCAGGATCGTTCCCGTCGCGCCCGCGTGGTCGAGGTGGATGTGCGTGAGGAGGACGTGCCGGACGTCGCTCAGCGAGGCGCCCATCTCCGACAGGCCCGCTTCCAGCCCCGGCAGGGTACTCCCCGGCCCCACGTCCACGACGGCCAGACCGTCCCCGGTGTCGAGGACCGAGGCGGCGATGACGCCCGGCACGCCCTGGAAGTGCAGGTCGAGGGTCCGCACCGCCGCGCCGGGGGCTGTCACGCGTTCCCCGTCAGGCGGGCGCCCACGAGGACGAGGGCCGCCGCGTACTGGACCGCCGCGAGCAGCCGCAGCACGCGGACGTTGGCCGCCTTCCGCAGAGGGCCGAGGGTGAGCGCGAGGATCAGGGTCGCGCTCAGCGCGATGAACAGAACGACGAGCCACAGCACCATGCCGGGCAGCATAGCAACCCCTTCCCCACCCCCCGGGGCCGCTGCCTGACCTGCCTCAACCCCGCGTGCCGGTGCTCAGTGCCACGAGGGCGTCCCAACTGTCGGGCTGCACCGGATCGTCGAGGGCCGCCCTGTTCCGCCCCTCCCCGCCGCACTTCTCGCAGCGGTAGAGGATGACCCAGCCCTTCTTGCCGCTCTGCTCGACCCCGACCGGCCGCAGGGGACCCCGGCAGTCGTTCGCGCGGTCGCCGGGCTGCACGTCCACATGCAGGGAATACAGGCAGGCCGGGCAGTGGTTACGCACCGAGCCGTTCTCCAGAGGCCGCACCTCCGCCCCGCAGTGGACGCACGTGAAGGCGTTGTTGGTGCCCCGCACGGTGAAGCGCCTCGGGCCCGTCACGCGCGGCCTCCCCTGCCCCGGCGCGTCCAGCGCGAGTCGAGGAAGGCGCGGATGCTGGACACCCCGACGAGGCACGTCCCCAAGAGGAGGAACCCGAGCCCGGCGAGGCTCACGATCCAGCCCTGCCAGTTGCTCACGCCCGCGAGCATCCCCACCACGAAGACGAGCAGGCCTGCCAGGATGCTGAAGCCCACCGTGAGACGCCATGCCCACACGCTGCCGCGCCACACCTGCGCCAGCAGCACGGCGGTCGCGGCGGCGTACAGCACATTGCGCGCTAGGTTGTCGGTCTGCCCCTGAAGGAGCCGCCCGAGAAAGGGCGTGGTCGCCAGCATGAAGAGCCCGGCGAGCACCACCAGCGTGGGCGTCCGCCCCGTCTGCGCCAGGGCCGGGTCGAAGGGGGAGGCGTCGCGGGGGGCCTGGGGACTCACCCCAGTATTGCAGCACAGTGCCGCGCGGCGGACGGGGGGAGGGGTTACGAGGGGTCGGGGAGAGGGAGGGCTTGAGCGGTGCGGGGCACGGGTGGGCAGCCGCGCTTGCCCCCTCTGCCGCACCGCTCTGCGAGTCCCAACTCCCCCATAAACGCCCGGTGTGAATTGCGAAACGGGTTGTTAGGGCGTTTGTGCCGTCCAGGAGAAGGACGAGCTGCGCTCGTCACCCCTCTCCCCGGCCCTCTCCCGCAAGGGGAGAGGGAGAAAAGGACCTCGGCTGAGACGCTGTTCTTCGTATTGCGCATCTAACGTCACCAGGGGGAGGAGCACAAGAAGGCGGCCCTACCGGCGGTCCCCGGGCTGGACCCTGGGCTGCGGCGGCTCGGTCACCTCGGCGGGGAGCCACCACGGCGCGCGGATGGGCCGCGAGCGTCCCCACTCGAAGGCGAACATCCGCCTGTACTCGGCGATGGCCCCGGCGTCGCTCGTCGCCAGGGTGTACTCGCTGAGCCCCAGGGGCCCGAAGGCCGAGTGGTGGAGGTTCTGGCTTCCCACCGTGAGCATCTGAGCGTCGATCAGGGCGGCCTTGGTGTGCAGCCCCCCCGCCGGGCCGTACCAGCGGGCCTGAACGTGGTCCGCCAGCCCCAGCGGGGCGAGTTCGGCCTCCAGCCCCCGCAGGAAGGCGAGCGTCTCGGCCTGGAGCAGGGGGTCGTAGTCGAGGAGCAGCCGCAGCCGGACGCCCCGCTCGCGGATCGCCCGGACGGCGGCCCGCCACACCGGGAGCCCGAGGGCGGGCCCACACCCGCCCGGCTCGGAGAGCCTGCCCACGCAGCCCAGGGTGCCGCTCACCTGCGACTGCATCACGTCGACGCTCGTGCGGGCCGCGCCGAAGAGGGCGACCACCGCGTCGTCGGCGTCCGTGTAGCCGCTTCGGCGGTAGAGGCCGTAGACGCGCGCGGTTCCGGCGGCGGGGGCGGGGCCCGTCCAGACCAGCGGCCACGGGGAGGTGGGCCGCGAGAAGGAGCAGTCCCGCCGCAGCGTTGCGGGTGTGGGATTCACGCGGCAGGTCAGCCCCCGACTGAGCCGCCACCCGTCGCGGAAGGTGGCGACCGCGTGCCGGGCGACCGGGCCGTGCACCCGCACGGCGAGGTCGGCGAGGTCGAGGCCGCGCCCCCCCGGAGCCTGCGCCGGGACGTGGAAGAGGCTGACGTTGAAGCCGCCCGTGAGCACCGTCTCGCCGTCCTGCACGACGAGCTTGACGTGGCTGTGAGGCAGCGCGTAGGCGTAGTTGGCGATCTCCAGCCGCCAGCCGGGCACCGTGTCCCCCACCAGCGGCACGCCCGCCTCCAGCAGGTGCCGCGCGGCGTGATAGGCGTTCGCGGTCGGGTCGAGGAGGTCGCCGAGCCGGATGGAGTTCCCGAGCAACAGCCGCACGGTGAGCCCCCTCGGGTGGCGCTCGGGGTGGGCGGCAAGGTCCCGGCGCAGGTCGGCGACCGCCCGCGCGAGCCCCGCGCCGGGAGCGTCCGGGCCGTCGTCCCAGAGCATGTTGGCGATCAGGAGTTCGTCGCGCGTCTTCCGCACCTCGTCGTCCAGCAGCTCGAAGGCTCCCCCCGCACGGGGCGGCTGGGCGCTGTAGGCGGGGTCGGCGTTCGGGAAGTGCAGCAGCCCCTCCACCCGGTTGCCGCAGCTCAGGGCGGCGCCCTGCCCATGGGTGCGTTCGTACAGCAGGCGGTCGAGGGGCGAGGCGGGCGGCGGGCAGGTGTTCAGGCCCAGACCGTCGAGGGGGGCGAGGTCGGGCCGGGGAAGCGCGCCGCGCACGACCTCGAAGCCCGCTGGGAAGACGACCCGCCCCGCCTCCGAGCCCGGGCCCGCGAGCAGGGTCAGGAGGGCGAGCGCCCAGGCGAGCGGGCGGGGGCGGGCGGGGAGCACGGCCGCAGGCTAGCGTCCGGCCCGGCCCACGGGGGGCGAACCTCGGCACAGTCCCGTCGGCGCTGACTCGCCCATCCCCCGGCTGCTAGCCTGCGGCATGACCCGCAGCACACCCCAGGAAGGGACAGGCCGGGCGGGGCGGCCCGCGTGAAGGTCCTCAGCGTGAACGTCGGCCAGCCCACCGCCGCCCAGGTCGGCCACCGGACGGTCGTGACCGGCATTTGCAAACATCCCGTGCCCGGCCGGGTGCGGGTGACCGTGGAGGGGCTGGACGGCGACCGGGTGATGAACCGTAAGTACCACGGCGGCCCCGATCAGGCCGTCTACGTCTACACCCAGGAGGACTACGACCACTGGGCGGGGGTCCTGGGCCGCGCCCCCGAACCGGGCTTCTTCGGCGAGAACCTGCTCGTCGGCGGCCTCGAATCGGCGGGGGTGCGGGTCGGCGAGAGGTTCCGGGTGGGCACCGTGCTGCTGGAGGTGACGGCGCCGCGTATCCCCTGCGCCACCCTGGGGGCCAGGCTGGAGGACGCGGGCTTCGTGAAAGCCTTTGCGCGGGCCCGCCGTCCCGGCTTCTACACCCGGGTGCTGGAGACGGGCGACGTGGGCCGGGGGGACGAGGTGACACGAGAGCGGGCCGCCCCCGCAGGAGCGCCGACGGTCGCGGAACTCTTCGGCGCCTGGCTGGGGGACCCGCCGGTCCGCGAGACCCTGGAGCGTTACCTCACCGCCCCCCTCGCCGTCCGCTTCCGGCGGGGACTGGAGGAGAGGCTGGGCGGGGTGGAGTCCACCTGAGTCACGGGCCCTCCCGCGCCGCGTCCAGCCCCACGTGGTAGAGCGCCACCGCCTCCTCCCCCAGCCGGTCGGCGATGATCCGCTCCAGGGCCAGCCGGTTTTCCCGGGCGGTCGCCGAGCGGTAGAGGTGCTGGCGGCCCAGCCACATGTAGTCCCGCAGGATGCGGGTCCTCTCCTCGGGGGTGGCCCGCGCGTAGTAGCCGAAGCTCTGGAGGTAAGTCGTGAAGGCGTGCAGGTAAATCTCGCGCGCCTGCTCGCGCGGCAGGGCGTCGAGGGCCACGTTGACGAAGTCCACGAGCAGGCGGTTGCCGTTCGGGTCCCAGTGCATGGAGGCGGGGACGAGCTGGGGCAAGAGGGCGAGCACGTCGTCCCGGCTGAGTTCACTGAACCACTCGTACTGGAGGTTCTGGAAGTAGGCGTTCTTGAGCTGGAGCCGCAACTCCCCCACCCGGTCGATGGGCGCCAGCCGGTAGGCGACCGCCTCGTCGCGGTAGCCGTAGGCCCGCAGCAGCAGGGCGTCGCAGCGGTCAGGATCCAGCCCGCAGCGGCGCAGCTCCTCGAAGGCCCACCACGCGTCGTGTAACCGCTCCATCTCGGGGCTCGCGTCGCCTCGGCTCATGCTGCCCCACACCATAGGGCGAATCGCGGCCAGGGTGCCGTCGGGGCGACTCCAACCCGCACAGGTCCGACGTGGTGGACGGAACCCTTCAGCTCTGCCGAGCCCTCGACCTTCCGGCGGAAACACGCCGTCATGCGGAGTAAGTCGAAACCTTCGCGCCGCCCTGTTGCATGGCCTGACGAGTCAGGGAACGTCGTTCGTCCGGCGCCCAATGCGAGGGGCGCGGCCCACCCTGGCGCCGCGCCTCCTCCTGCCCGCGCCGTCTACGCCCGCAGGCGGTCGCCGTACTCCTTGCGCAGCTTGGCGACCTTGGGGGCGATCACCGCCACACAGTAGCCCTGGCGGGGGTTGCGCGCGTAAAAGTCCTGGTGGTAGTCCTCGGCCACGTAGAACTCGCTCGCGGGCTCGACCGTGGTCACGATGGGGCGGTCGAACACGCCCTGACCGTCGAGGTCGGCGATCACCTCGCGCGTCTCGCGCTCCTGCTCCGCACTCAGGGGAAAGACGGCGCTGCGGTACTGGGTGCCCACGTCCCCGCCCTGACGGTTGAGGCTGGTGGGATCGTGCGTGGCGAAAAAGAGCGTGAGGAGGTCTCTGAAGCTGACCTGCGAGGGGTCGAAGGTGAGGCGCACCGCCTCCGCGTGCCCGGTCGTGCCCTCGCACACGCTGCGGTAGTCGGGATTCGGCAGGTGACCGCCGATGTACCCGCTCTCGACCCGCAGGACGCCCCGCATGTCCTTGAACACCGCCTCGGTGCACCAGAAGCACCCGCCCGCGAAGATAGCCTGCTGCCCGCCCCTTGGAAGAGAAGTCATAGCGCGATTGTGGCGCCCCGCCGCCGAGGGCACGGGGGGGTGAGGCACGGTTAAAGCCCCACCGGGAACGAAACCGTCCTCCTCTCTTCTCCAGGACCGCCACTCATGAGGGCGGGGCGGAACCGGCTCGGCTCAGGCTCCACCCACCATGCTTCTGCCCCACCCGGCAACCCCTTCCTGGGGTCACGCAACTCATCAAATCGTTATCCTCCGAACACCCTTAAGATTTCTCACCATGAGAACTTTAAAGCCGCCTATGTTGTTGGATATACCACAATGTCGGGGGAGGTGGAGATGAAGTTCACCCCTGTGTAGCCGATGATGCTTCCGTCCAAGGCTTTCCGAACCTGAAGAAGTGGAGGGATCACCCGGCCAAGCCGACCGCTCGTCGCCTGCTCCAGGCGCAGCAAGAAGGCCGCGAGGCTCAAACCAGCACCGTATAGAGAGGATCGACAGCGGCCAGTGGCCAAGGAGCACGTCACGCTCCCGGCCACCGCAGCGCCGCCATCCGTTGAAGGCCCCGACTGCGACATCTGTGAGCCAAACGGTGAACCGAATTTGAACCGGTTCGCCGCATCCTATCCCGCCCGGGAAGCGAAAGCCAGTCCGCTGGCTTTTGTGGCGGCTCATCCTGCCGTCAGGATGCGCTCAAAACCGAGAGGAACCGAAATGAAGGGACTCAAGTTCGTCGGTCTCGCGTTGACCGGAGCCCTGACCCTCGCCGCGTGCGGCAACACGCCCACGCCCACCGAGACCAAGACGCCCGGGCCCGTCGCCCAGCCGCCCGGCACGCAACCCCCGTCGACCCCGGCGGCCTGCGCGAGCATCACCGTGAACCTCCAGAACGTCGCGCCGGTAGGCGGCGTGGTGGCCGCGCCCGTCAATGTCAGGAACGCCGCCGGTCAGGTCGTCTTCTCGGGCACGGCCGTTCACGGGCAGAAGCTGTCGACCTCGTTCGCGGCGGGCGCGTACACGGTCAGCGCGGGGCAGATGCAGGGCTACGCCCTGACGACCAACACCACGCAGTCCGTGACCCTCGACTGCGCCGCCAACAAGGACGCCTCCGTCACCCTGGCGTACCGCACCGCGCAGGCGACCCAGCAGCAGGTGAGCAGCATCGCGCTGAGCGGCGACACGCCCGTGACCGACGGGATGGGGGCGGCCCTCGACGGCCTGCGCGAGGCGAACACCAACAAGAACGTGATGCTGTACGCCTCGCAGACGGAGGAACCCGTCCTCGTCGAGATGGTCGTGCGTGACGAGGCGGGCGCGCCTGTTCCCGGGGCGCGGGTCGGCGTCTCGGCCGACAGCAACGACGTGACGATCATCGCGGGCCACGTGCAGCAGGACCTGCGGGCCAGGCCCGTGCGCCTGAGCGCCCAGGCCATTTCTGGGGGCACCACCGCCTTCTCCGACGACCAGGGGATCGTGCGCTTCACGGTGTACGCCACCAGCGCCCCCGCCCAGGGCACACCGGTGAAGTTCGTGGTGAGCGCGACCGACGGGTCCGACGCCCCCACGAGCGCGGCGCTCGCCGAATTCAAGATGTTCTTCACCAACATGAGTCACCTGTATTACAGCGGTGACACCAGCTTCGGCGCTACCGCGACCATCCCCACCAATCAGCGGGTGGGCGCGAACGTGGGCTCGTTCGAGAACAACTGGTTCAACGCCAACCAGCGGCTGCACACCTTCGGCACCGTCGCGTACACCAAGCAGCCCCAGACGGGCCCCTTCCCGGTCGGCGGCACGCAATTCCCCGGGTACGTCCGTTACACCCTCACGCCGGTCGCCGGGCAGGAGTCGGACCTGGCGCGTCTCTTCCTCACCACGAATGCAAGCGCGATCAGCGGCGCGGGCAGCGTGAACGCGAACGGCGGCCAGTCGGTGTACCTGCGGCCTGCGCTGGACGTGACCGCGCAGGAGCTGCCGCTGACGGCGGGGGTCCGGGCCGACTACTTCTACCGGGTCCAGTACGGCAACACGGCGTACGACTTCCTCCTCAAGAGCTACAACTTCACGAAGACCTTCAGCGGCGCCACCCTGGAGATCGAGAAGACCGGGCCGAACATCGTCACCTGGACCGGCTTCGAGCGGACGAGCCCGAACACGCCCCCGCACAACCCCTACGCCCCGGACGACGTGACCCTGCCGCCGCGCCTCGACCCCGGCACCCGCACCGCGACGACCGAGGACAACTTCACGGTCGGCAAGACGTACACGTACACCATCCGCGTGCGCAACACCTCGGGCACGGCGGCGCGGAACATGACCGTGCGCGACGAGCTGCCCGCCGAACTGGGCTACGTGCTGGGCAGCGCGCGGCTGGTGGACGCGGGCGGGGCGAACGCGGGGACCGTCGCGGCCGACTACGACCTCAACACGCACACCATCGACTTCAACGAGATCGGCGACCTCGCCGCCGGGGCCGAGCTGCGCGTCGCCATCGACGTCTACCCGCGCCACAAGCCCGGGTACGCCTGGAACGACAACGACCGCGACGGCAACTCCGACCCGGTCACGAACCTTCAAGGCGTGTTCGGCATCGTGCCGCCCGAGAGCGCGACGAACCTCAACAGCGAGTACGAGGACCCGTACGACATCAAGAACCGCGCCAAGGCCACCGCGAGCAACGCCGCCGAGGTGGACGTCTACAAGTACATCAACGTCGTGCGCCCGGTCGCCCGGATCACGAAGACCGCCCTCGACCGCGAGGTCGTGACGAACCAGCAGGCCGAGTTCCTGATCAACGTGGCGAACTTCGACCGCTCGACCGTGAACGAACTCGACCCGCGCGTCCGCACCGCCTACGCCCGCCTGAAGGGCCTCTTCCCCAACGAGTACGGCCAGGAGGGCTTCCTCCAGAGCGCCCGCATCGAGGACACCTACGGCCAAGCCTTCAGCGGCCCGGTGGCGCGCGACGAGCAGGGCACCATCCTCCCGCTCGAACGCTTCGACCAGGCGAACTCGGGAGACCGCCGCGTGGGCCTCAACCTGGGCACCCTGCAAAACGGCACCTCGCGCACGATCCGGATGTCCTTCCGGGGCGAGGTCGTGGGGAACGACAACCGCAACTGCGTGCGGCTGTTCGGCTGGAACCTCAACCAGATCTTCCGGGGCAACCCGAACGAGTACCAGCAGTTCGAGGGCCCGGCGGGCACGCTGCCGGGCGCATACACCCTGGACAACGGCCGCAACTTCCTGGAGAGCTGTGCGACCGTGGACATCGTCGGCAAGCCCGCCTGGGGCCGTGACCTGTGGGACAGCATCCTCACGAACACGGAGCTCTTCCAGGACACCTTCACCGACGCCTACCCGGTGGGCTCGCAGTACGTGTACGACCTGTACTACGAGAACGAGGGCAGCGCCCCGGCGACCAACGTGTTCATCAACGCCGCGCTCCCCCGCATGGCGAACCTGATAGGTAGCGCGTCGATCCTCGTGCGGTTCAGGAACAACGACGGCACGGTCACGACCCGCCGCGTCGACCTGCGCGACCCGTCCACCTGGACCTTCACGGTCAGCGGCTCGACAGTCACCGTGGAGCCCGCCGCCGACCAGCGCAGCTTCCGCTTCCATGTGGACCGCATGGACCCCGACGACCGCCTCTCGCTGGAGTTCCAGGTCGTGGCGAGCCAGAAGGGCGACGACCTCTTCACGAGCACGATGACCTGGGATCAGGGGGGCGGGCGCACACTCAGCGACAGCGAGCACACCTTCATCACCGACTGAGCCCCCTGGGCGCAGAGAACCCCCGTCGCCTGGGCGGGGGTTTCTCCTGCCGTATCTGCACGGCGGCGGGACCGGGGGCCGCTCAGCGCCGACCGAAGTTCTGGGTCCAGTAGTGGCCGTAACTCCCGCCCGCGTAGTACCCGACGCCCAGGTCGCGGTACGCGGCGTTCATGATGTTCGCGCAGTGGCTGGGGCTCTGGAGCCACCCGGCGACGACCGCCTCCGGGGTGCTCTGCCCGGCCGCGATGTTCTCCGCCGCCGCCGTGAAACCCGTGTACCCGGCGGCGCGCATCCGGTCGAAGGGATTTAAGCCGTCGGGGTTGGTATGGCTGAAGAAGTTGCGAAGGGCCATGTCCTTCGAGTGGTTGGAGGCGGCGGTGCGCAGCGCGGCGTTGTACGTCAGGGGCGCGGCCGCCGGGAAGGGCTGGGTGCCGCAGGTGCGGGCCTGGGCGCGGGCCTGGTTGGTGAGTTCCAGAACCCGCCCCTCGAAGGCGGAGGGCCCGGTCGCCGGGGCCGGGGTAGGCGCCGGGGCCGACGCGCCCGTCACGTTGACCGTGAAGTCGAGGAAGGTGGCCGGGTTGCTGCGCAGGGCGACGCGAACGGTGGTCGTCCCCGCGCCCCGGGCGGTCACCAGCCCGTACTGGTCCACCGTCGCCACCGCCGGATTGCGGCTCGTCCAGGTCGCGGTGGCGGGCGTGACGGGTTGGCCGCCGGAGTACACGTTCACCTGACGGGTCTGCCCGACCGTGAGGTTGATGGGCGTGGTGGCGAGCGCGGTGGCCCCGGGCGCGGGGGTCAGCGTGGAGCCTGCCGCCGAAGTGGTGTCGGTCTCCCCGCAGGCGCCCAGAAGCAGGGTGGAGGAGCAGAGGAGGGTCAGGAGAGCCTTGGAGGTCACGTGGGGGAGCTTAATGATTCCGTCATCTTCGGGCGTGAGTCCAGGCTGAGTTGTCCTCTCGCCCCCTCATGAGCGCGTCCGCGAAGGGGGAACACGCTGGGGGTCCTCACGTGAATTACTGTGTCAGCAGCCGCGCCGCCACGAGCAGCACGATGCCCGCGTACACCACCTTCACGAAGCCGCTGCCCCGCAGCATCGCCATCCGGGCACCCACAAAGGCCCCGGCGGCGTTCGCCACGCCCATCGGCAGGCCGATCCACCAGACCATCTGCCCCTGGAACAGGAAGAAGAGGAACGCCCCGAGGTTGGTGGCGAAGTTGATCGTCCGCGCGTTGCCGCTCGACCGCACGAGGTTGAAGCCCGCCAGCGCGAAGAGGAACATCAGGAAGGTGCCCGTGCCGGGGCCGAGAAAGCCGTCGTACACGCCGATCAGGAACGCGCCGGGCAGGGTGAGGGCCAGGGTGCGGGCGATCAGGCCGGGGTAGCGGTCCTCCAGCCCGAAACGCTTGTTGACGAGCACGAGCGCCCCCACGCCGAGGATGACCACGCCGACCAGGGTGCGAAAGGCGTCCGGGTCCACGAAACGCACGAGGAAGGCGCCGAGCGCACTCCCGACGAGCGCCAGCGGAATCAGGCGCAGCACGAGAGACCGCTCGACGTGCCCCCTGCGCCAGTACTGCACCGTCGCGCTCCCCGAGCCGAAGATGGCGAGCAACTTGTTCGTCGCCACCGCCTGCGCGGGCGAGAGCCCCATGAAAAACAGCGTGGGCAGCGTGATCGTGCCGCCGCCCCCCGCAATAGCGTCGATGAACCCGGCGAGAAAGGCGAGGGGAAGGCCGTAGAGGAGGACTTCGGGACCGGGCACGGGGGGAAGTATGGCGCAGGGTGGGGGGAGACTGGGTTGTTAGGGAACGGAGGCCATCTATGAAAGTCCCTCCCCCTTGAGGGGGGAGGTTAGGAGGGGGTGAACGGGCACCCCGTCCCAGAGCCAGCGAGAATGGCCTGGCGGTCGTCTTTCCGCCGCGTGGGTGGACGCTCGCGTTCCCCCCCTCTCCTGCGGAGCTGTGCCAGTCCCAGCCTCCCCCACAAGGGGGGAGGGGCAAGAACACCCTACTCCTGGTCCTTCCCCAATTCGCTTCCCCGCCGCGTCGCCGCCACGACCGCGCGCATGAACGCGCCGCGCACTCCCGCCACCTCCAGCGCCTCCAGCCCGGCGATGGTCGTGCCGCCGGGGCTTGACACCTCGTCCTTGAGGAGGCCGGGGTGGGCGCGTTGTTGCAAGAGTTCACCGCTGGCGACGAGGAGCTTGGCGGCGAGTTCGTGGGCGAGGGGGCGGGGCAGGCCCATGCGGACGCCGCCGTCCGCAAGTGCCTCGGCGACGACGGCGGCGTAGGCGGGGCCCGAGGCGCTCATGCCGGTGAAGGCGTTGAAGAGGTGTTCGGGGAGGTCATAGGCGTCGCCGACCGAGCCGAAGAGGCTGCGGGCGAAGGCAAGGTCTCCGGCGTCCTCGGCCTCACGGGGGGCGGTGATGGCGGTCTGGCTGCGGCCGATGGTGGCGGCGAGGTTCGGCATGACCCGCACGACGCGTCTCGTTCCCAGGCGGCGGGTGAGGGTGGCAGTGCTGACCCCCGCCATCGTGCTGATGTACCCGGCACTTTCCTGGGCGAGCCACTCGCTGATCTCGGGAAAGACGCGCGGCTGCACGGACACCAGGATGCGCTCGGCGCCCGCGAGGTCGGAGGCGGTGACCAGGCGCGCTCCCGTGCGGGAGGCGAGGTCGGCGGCGCGGGAGGCGTTCGCGTCGAGGAGGCCGATGTCCGCCGGGCGCAGCACCCCGCGCGACGTGACCCCTTCGAGGAGGGCGAGGCCGAGTTTCCCGACGCCGACGATGGCGAGTCTCATGCGGGGAGTATAGGAGGGGGCCTGCGGGCGCCGGGCCCGCCTTGCCTACCCCGTGCCCGAACAGGACGCGTTAGGCCGGAAACCGCGAGCCCTCGCCCCCGGGCAGATCGGGCAGGGTGAGAAAGGCCTCCAGCAGCCGGGGATCGAGGTGCCTGCCCGCCATCCGGCCCAGCTCGGCCAGGGCGTCCTCGTGGGTCCACGAGGGCTTGTAGGGCCGCTCGCTGGTGAGGGCGTCGTACACGTCCACGATGGTGAAGAGCCGGGCGAGCAGGGGAATTTCCTCGCCGCGCAGGCCGTCGGGGTAGCCGCGCCCGTCCCAGCGCTCGTGGTGGTGGCGCACGACCTCCAGCACCTCGCCCGGCACGAAGCCCTGCTCGCGCAGGATGAACTCGCCGATGGTGACGTGCCCGCGCATGAGTTCGCGCTCGGTGGGGGTCAGCGGCCCGCGCTTGAGCAGCACCGCGTCGGGAATGGCGATCTTGCCGAGGTCGTGGAGGTACGCGCCCCACCGGAGGTGGGCGAGGTCGCCGTACTCCAGGTCGAGGTGGGTGCCCAGCCGCAGGGCGAGCCCGGTCACCCGGTCGGTGTGGCCCTTGGTCTCGTAGGAGCGGTATTCGAGCACCTTGCCGAGGACGTGGAAGGCCTGCTCGCGCGTGCGCGCCAGGGTCCGCAGCGCCGCCTGCCGCTCGGCGGCCTGCCCCACCCGCTCGGCGAGCAGGGCGAGCAGGCCGGGCGTCTCGGGGGCAGGCTGGGCCCCCTCCCGTGTGTCGAGCAGGGCGAGCACGCCTGCCGTGCCCCCCGCCCCCTGCACCGGGGTCAGCAGCGCACTCGTGAGCGGGGTGGGGAGCAGCGGGTGCGGCGAGGTGAGCGAGACGGGCTCGCCCCCCCGGGTCACCCGGCGCACGATCTCGTGCGGCACGCGCAGGGGCTGGACCCCGTCGCCGCCGACCTCCACCAGGGCCGAGACCTCGCCCGAGGGGATGCCCGGCGCGGCTCGCACGGTGAGGTACGCGCCCGCCTCCGCGCTGCCCCCGCCGATCAGGTGGCTCAGGCCCCGCTCGGCGAGGGCCGAGGACACGTCGGTCTCGCCCAGACTGCGCAGGAGGCTCGCGGCGGTGCGGTGCCCTCCCTCGCCCCGTGGAGCGTCGGGGCCCAGGCTCTGGAGCAGGGCGGGGTGCCGGGCCGCGTCGAGCAGGGCCGCCCAGCCCTCGGTCCCAAGGCGGTGGGGCTGGTAGGGGCACGCGAACACCCACGCCCCCCGCAGCGGCCCGGCGGCGCCCAGCGGCACCACGAGCAGGTAACCCCGCTCGCTCCTCCACCCGGGCACGAACAGCACGTACGGGGTGGGATCGCGGCCCGCCGAGAGGCGGCGCAGCAGCGAGGGGCGCAACCGCCCGCGCACCGAACCCTCGCTGAGGCTGCCGAGGGTCATCACCCCACCGGGGAAGAGCTCGGGGTCGCCCCCCGACTCCGCGCCGCCCTCCACCGCCACGAGGGCGGCGCCGCTCGCCCCCAGCAGGCGCATCGCGGCGTGCAGGGGCGCGTCGGGAAGGGCGGCGCGGGTGGCGAGCGCGAGCAGTTGCCGGTGCAGCTCGGCGGCGAGACGACCGGCCCGCGCCCGGCGCTCGGCCTCGCCCCGCTCGCGCGCCTGCCGCGAGACGTGCGCGAGAAGCTCGGCGGCGGCCCCGGCGTCCGCCCGGGCCGAGGGGGCAAGGCTCCCGTGCCACTCCACCCGCCCGCACAGGAGGCTGCCGTCCACGACCGGCAGGGAGAGCGAGCCTGCTCCCCCGCCCTCCTGCCAGCCCAGGTGAACGGTGTGCAGCGCCGTGCCGTCACTCAGGCTCAGGCGCACCCGCCCGCCCCCCCGCGCGAGCCACCCAGCGGCGGCGTGCAGCGCCTCGGCGAAGGGGAGGGACAGCCAGCCCAGCAGGGCCGGGGGCACCGACACGGGCTCGGGCGGCGGCGGGGCGGGCACCCCCGGCGAGGGCGGCGCGGGCCAGCACAGGGTCAACTCGTCCGGACGGTCGGGCCGCGCGAGGAGGGCCGCGCTCGGGGTGCGGCGGTGCACTCCGGGCAGCCGCAGCCCCGGCATCCCCCCGCCGGGCAGGCGGGCGAAGCCGGTAAGAAAGGCGCGCGTGAGGTGCGGCTCGGTCAGGTCGGGCAGCCACGCCAGGGCCGCACGCGCCTGGGCCGGGGAGTCCGCGTGCAGGGTCAGGGTGCCGCTTTGCCGCCAGCGCAGCCGCACGCCGCCGGGCGCCACCCGGGCCGGAGACGCGGGGTGAGCCTCGCCCGCAGGGTCGCCTCCCGGCGGGCCGAACGACCCACGCCCCCGCAGCCGGGTGGCCCTGGAACTCGACGGGGTGACGGCAGTTGCGTTGACTCGGCTCGGCTTCACAGGTGCGTTCCTCTTCGGGAGCGAAACGCGCCCGTTCGGGCACTCTCGCACGTTCCCACGTTAGAAGTATTCAATATTCGGTCACGGACAATTTGATCACGAACAAAGCCGAATGCCAACTCGCGTCCACACGAGCACTACACTCGGTCCATGCTCGTGTACGTGCTGCCCGGCACCCTGGAGACCCGCGAAGCCGACCTCGACCTGCTGTGGGAGGCGGGGGCGACCGGCCTGGAGGAGCGCGCGGGCATGGTGCGTGCCTACTTCCCGGCCCGCGCCGAGTTGCCCGCGCCCGTCGCGGACGGCGAGTGGCGCGAGGAGGCCGACCAGGACTGGCAATCGGAGTTCAAGCGCACCCTGCGCCCGGTGCGGGCGGGCCGCGTGACCATCGTGCCGCCCTGGCTGCGGGAGGAGGTGGAGCCCGGCCGGATTTCGCTCGTGATCGAGCCCGGCATGGCCTTCGGGACCGGGCACCACGAGACGACGCGGCTGGCGGTGGAGGCGCTGTCGGGGCTGAATCTGGCGGAGCTTGGGCCGAACGGGACGGGGGCGCGTGTGCTCGACGTGGGCACCGGGAGCGGGGTGCTCGCCATCGCGGCGGTGCTGCTGGGGGCGAGAATCGCGGTCGGCATAGATATCGACCCCATTACCATTCCGATTGCCGACGAAAACGCGGAAATCAACGGCGTACAGGAACGTGTGCTGTTCCTCGAAGGCGCGTTGGGAGAGGTCTCCGTGCGGTTCAACGAACGCGGCGTGATGGCCTACGACGTGGTGATCGCCAATCTCTATGCCGAACTTCATGACCTGCTGGCAGGCGAGTACGCTGCTCTCCTCAGTCGTCAGGGCGGTGTGGTCATCCTGACCGGCATCCTGACCACCAAACTCCCCCTCGTGCGGGACGCCCTGAACCGCGAGGGCTTCACCGACGCGCGGGAGACGCTGGACGGGGAATGGGCGCTCGTCATCGCCCGCGCGCCGTGAGGGTGAGGAGGGGCCGCTGATGGCCTCCCACCGTGTCCGGGTGGACGCCCTGGCCCCCGAGATGACGCTGGGCCCCCGCGAGGCGCGGCACCTCCACGTCCTGCGCCTGGGGCCCGGTGACCCCGTGCGGGTGTTCGACGGGCGCGGGGCGGAGGCGGAGGCCACGGTCGGGGCGCTCGACGAGGGACGGGCGGTGCTCACCCTCGGGCGGGCGCTCGCGGGGGTCGCCGAGACGCCGCAGCCCGTCACCCTCGCCGCGCCGCTGCTCAAGGGGGACAAACTCGCGGACGTGGTGAGGGCGGCCACCGAACTCGGGGTGGCGCGCGTGCAACTCGTAATCACCCGCCACGCCGACGCCCGCGAGATCGGGGACCAGAAGCTCCTGAGGTTGCGCCGCGTCGCCGAGGAGGCGAGCAAGCAGTCGCGCCGGGCCGTCACGCCCGAGGTCCTCTCCCCCGTTTCCCTCGCAGAGCTGAGGTGGGAGGGAAGCCTCTTCGTGGCTCAGCCCGGCGCCACCGCCCGCCTGACCGATTACCTGGCCTGGGACGCCCCCGTGACGCTCCTCGCCGGCCCGGAGGGGGGACTGGCCGACGCGGAGGTCGCGGCCCTGGAAACGCGGGGCGCGGTCGCCGTCACGCTCGGCCCCCGCATCCTGCGCGCGGAGACGGCCCCGGTGGCGCTCCTGGGGGCGCTGGTGGCAACCGGGGTGTGAGGGCCACCGGCGCCCTCCTCACTCCCGCTCCCTACAATCCTCCCATGTCCCGCCCCATCTCCGTCCGCCTCCTCGTGCTGGCGTGCCTGCTCGCGCCCGCCCTCTCCGGTTGCCGCTACAACTTCCTGCCCGTGGTGCCCACGCCCGTCGAGGTGACGCTGCCCACGCGGGTGACGGCGGCCACGCTCGAACGCGACGGGGACACCCTCGTGCTGCGGGCGCGGGTGGACGGGCGCTTCTCGCCGGGCTACCTCAGCGTCGCGTGGTTCGACGGGGCGCGCGAACTCGGCCGCGACAGCGTGTACCTCGACGCGGCGCAGCGGGAGGCGACTTTCCGGCTGGACGCTCCCGATCCCGGCGCCTTCCGGGCAGTGATCGCCTTCGGTGGCAACGTCTTGCGGCAGGTCGAGCTGTACGAGGTGCAGCCTTGAGGGCAGGCTCAGGCCAAGCGGTCGAGGGCGTGGTCGAGTGGACGCGCGGCGAGGTGGACCGCTTTGTGCCGCGCGGCGGCGAAGTCGTGCCTTACCGCCGGGAGGCGCGGCCCGCCCCTGGCAACTACGGCTGCCTGCGCGGAACGCTCAACCCCGCCGACGGGACGGAGGTGGACGCCGTGTGGCTGGGCGCCCCGCTCCCCGTCGGCAAGCGTGTGCCCGCCGCGCCCTCGGGCCTGCTGTGGCTTGCCGACGGGGACCACAAGGTCGTCTTCGGGACGACCGGGGAACGCGAGGTGGCGGCCCTGCTCGCCTGGTTTCCCCCAGAACGCGGGGCGCGGCTCCTCGGACCGGCGGATGCGGCGGCGTGGCTGGCGTCCCTGACCCCGGCGGATCAGGAATTGACGACCAGCCCCCCGCGCTGACCTCTCACCGGCAACTGGCGACCCCCTAATTCAGCGTCGGCACCCCCGCGTCCGCCCGCTTCCAGTCCTGCGCGAGCCGCACGGCCCGGCCCGCCGCCCACGCGAGCGCGTCGCTGTTAGGGTACGAAACCGCGCTGTGGTCCTCGCGGCCCGAGACGAAGATCTCGATCCCGCGCGTGCTCCCGTCGAGGCGGGCGTTGCGGGTGGGGTCGAAGAGGTAGTTCAGGAGCAGGCCGCCGCTCTCGCTCACCCGCGCGGGCAGACGCTTGCTGAGGACTTCGAGGTTGCGGGCCACGTTCGGCCACGCGATGTCCTTGTTGCGCAGGGTGCGGCCCGGCACGCGCACGAGGTCGCAGGCGGTCAGGGCGGAGGGCTCGTCGCTCGTGCCCGGGGGCTGGGCGCGCAACGCCGCGCCGTGGTCGGACCTCCACGCCGCACAGATGCCGTCGAGGTCGATCTGGAGGGCGACGGGCACGTCGGGGTTCACGCGGGCGAGGTGGTGCAGCCACGCTACCCCCTGCGAGTGCCCCAGCAGCACCAGGCGGGGCGGACGCGGGCCCCTCAGCCATACCTGCCGCATCCGGGCGAAGTCCGCCGCCAGCGCCGCATACCCCCGCTGCTCGGCCCGCGCCTGCCGGGAGGTGAAGGTCGCGGCGGCGTTCGAGGCGTACCCCGCGACCTGCACCCGGTAGCCCACCCCGGCGATGGCGTCCGCGAGCAGGTCCACCGTGCCGCGTGAGGTGAGGTAGTCCCAGTTGTCGCGCGGGGGAAGGCACGGCGGGCCGCAGCGCCCGGACACGCTCAGGATCACCACGTCGGGCGCGGGGCCACTCAGGTCGAGGGCGGGCGCGCGGGCGGGCCGCACCGTCACGGGCGCGCAGGCCGTCAGGAGGGCCGTCAGCGCGAGCAGGGGGGCGAGGAGGCGGGGCGGACGCATCGGCGCCCAGTCTAGGCAGCGCGCGGGGAGGGACCGTGGCCCAGGTCTCCCCTCGTCTAGCCGCCCCCGCCGGAGGAGTCCTCCGCCCGAGCGCGGTAGAGCTTGGCGGGGCGCCCGGCGAGCCCGTACTGGTGATCGAGGCTCGCCCGCCCCACCCGCACAAGGTGTTCGAGGTAGCGCCAGGCGGTGACCCGCGAGAGGTGCGTCCGGTCGCCGACCTCCTCCGCGCTGAGCGCGTCCGGCGCCCCCGCGAGCACCTGCGCCACCCGCTCCAGCGTGTGCGGGTCGATGCCGCGGGGCAGGGGCTCGGGGACGCCCGGCCCCGTCCCCACCCCCAGCAGGCGGTCGAGGTGGGCCTGGTCGAGGGTGCCCCGGGCGGTGCGGCGGGCCCGGTGCCTACTCACCACCTCCGCGAGCCGCGCCCCCGTGAAGGGTTTGATCAGGTAGTCGAAGGCCCCCTGCGCCAGCGCGGCCTTGACGCTCGCCTCGTCGTCGGCGGCGGTGATCAGGGCCACGTCGGTCGTGCGGCCCTGGGCCCGCCAGTGGCGCAGCAGCCCCAGCCCGCTCCCGTCGGGCAGGTACACGTCGAGCAGGATCAGGTCGGGGGCGAGCGCCTGCGCGAGGGCGTCCCCCTGCGCGAGCGTCGCCGCGCTGCCGACCACATGCACGTCCGGGTCGCGCTCCAGCAGGTCACGGTTCACCCGGGCGACCCGCAGGTCGTCCTCCACGAGGAGCACCCGCACCCGGGTCACGCGCGCTCCAGGGAGGCCACCTGAACCGGCGTCGGGAGGCTCACCTGAAAGACCGTCCGCCCTCCGCGCCGGGTGTAACGGATAGTCCCGCCGAGCGCCGCCACCCGCGCCGCCACCCCCGCCAGCCCATAGCCGCGCCCCTCCCCCTTGCTGCTCGCCCCCCGGGTGAAGAGCCGGGCGGCCAGCTCGCCTTCGATCCCGGGCCCGTCGTCCTGCACCTCGATCTGCGCGCCCTCGGGGTCCTCACCGATGAGGACGGTGACGGTGCCGGGGCGCCCTCCCAGCGCCTCGAAGGCGTTCTCGGTGAGGTTGCCCACGGCGGTGAAGAGCGTGTCGGCGTGCCTCTCCCACACGGGCGAGAGGCCGCTTTCCGGCGCGACCTGGAAGTCGATCCCGAGTTCCTGCGCCCGCTCGCGCTTCCCGGCGAGGAGGGCGACGAGCCGGGGCACCTGCACGTCGCGCAAGAGGGCCCGGAACTGCGCGTCCGCCTCGATCTCGGCGCTGAGCATCCGCAGCGCCTCCTGGGGGCGGCCGAGTTGCAGCAGACCCGACAGGACGTGGAGTCGGTTCTGGTACTCGTGCGACTGGGCGCGCAGCACGTCCACGAAGCCCCGCGCGTGGGTGAGTTCGTCGGCGAGCGCGAGCGCCTCCGCCCGGTCGCGGAAGGAGGCGACGAACCCGCCCCCCTCCAGCGGCTCCACGTTCACGAGGACGGGCTGCCCCTTCAGGGTGAGTTCCACGTTCTGCTGCCGCGCCACGGGCAGCGCGGCGAGTTCGGGCCACACGGCGGCGAGGTGGTACGGGGTGGGCGTGCCGGGCGAGAGCGCCTCCCCCGCCCGGTCGCTGGCGAGGGTGACGCAGCCTTGGGCGTCCACCGCGATCACCCCCTCCCGCAGCGCCGCGAGGACCGCCCGGTGCTGCCCCACGAGCGCGGCGATCTGCTCGGGTTCGAGGTTCAGGATCTCGGCCCGCAGCCGCCGCGCCGTCCAGACCGCCCCCACGGTGCCCAGGCCGAGGGCGAGCAGGAACCACGGGGCCAGGGTGAGGAGAGCCTGCGCGACGAGGTGCCACGCCTGCGGCATCAGGTAGCCCGTGCTCACCACGCCGACCACGCGCCCGCCCGGCACGCCGCCCGCCCACACGGGCACCTTGCCCCGCACGCTCACGCCCAGGCTGCCGCGCGCCACGCTCACGGCCTCGCGGCCCGCCAGGGGTTCGCCGTTGTCCCCGCCCTCCATCGGCTGCCCCAGCCGCTCGGGGACGGGGTGGGCGAGCCGGATGCCCCGCCGGTTCCCCACCACGATGAAGTCCGCCTCCGCCGCGTCGCGCAGGGCGTTCACCCGGGCGTTGAGGGCCGGGTTCTGCCCGCCCGCCTCCGCCCCCTGGATCACGAAGGGCAGGCGGGCCACCAGGCGGCTCGTCGTGATCGCCCGCTCGCCCAGCCGCTCGCGGGCCTGGGTGTAGAGGTAGGCCGTCTGCACCCCCACGAGCACCGCCGTCATGGCACACAGCACGAGCAGATGCAGCCGTACGAGGCGGTCCTGCAAGCCCAGGCGGGGCCGAGTGCGGGGGGAGCGCGACATGGACTCCTCCCATTCTAGGGACCCCCCGGGGCCACCCGGCCTTTGCGTGCATTGCGTTCACACGTGTAAATAACGGTCTCAAAAAAGTGCGCGCTGCACGGCGAAAACTGCTTGCACCCGCCCAACTCTTAAAGTAGGCTGAGAGAGCTATCACAGCCGAACCCGCGTGGCCCGACCCGGGCCCGCACCCTCCCGGAGGACGTATGAAGAAAGCTCTGTCCCTCGCCGTGCTGACGGCCCTCGCCCCCCTCGCCGCCGCCCAGAGCCTAGGCAACCTGCGCATCATGGCCCCCGCCAGCCCCGGCGGCGGCTGGGACCAGACCTCGCGCGCCATCCAAACCGTCTTGCAGAACGAGAACATCGTCAAGCCGGTGCAGGTGTTCAACGTGCCCGGGGCGGGCGGCACCATCGGCCTCGCGCAGCTCTACAACTCCAAGGGCGACGGCAACCTGCTGATGACGATGGGTCTGGTGATGGTGGGCGCCATCCAGACGAACTCCAGCAAAGTGGACCTCAGCCGCGTGACCCCCATCGCCCGCCTGACCGGCGAGTACGAGGTCGTCGTCGTGCCCGCCCAGAGCCCCTACAAGACGATGGCGGACCTGACCGCCGCGTGGAAGGCGAACCCCGGCGGGGTGGCCTTCGCGGGCGGCAGCGCGGGCGGCACCGACCACATGCTCGTGGGTCTGCTCGCCAAGGCGGCGGGCGTGGACCCCAGGAAGATGAACTACGTCCCCTTCAGCGGCGGCGGCGAGACGCTGGCGGCGGTCCTGGGCAATCAGGTCGCGGCGGGTGTCGCCGGGTACGGCGAGTTCGAGGCGCAGATCAAGGCCGGGAAGCTGCGGGCCATCGGCATCAGCGCGCCCCGGCGTCAGGCGGGCATTCCGGTCCCCACCTTCAAGGAGCAGGGCCTGAACGTCGAACTCGCCAACTGGCGCGGCATCGTGGCCCCTCCTGGCATCGGTGCCGAGCAGAAGGCCGCCCTCGTCGCCGCGATGGACCGGCTGCACGCCTCCAAGGAGTGGAAAGACACCCTCGCCACCCGCAAGTGGACGGACCTGTACCTCAGCGGCAGCAAATTCGACGTGTACCTCAAGGTCGAGGCCAACCGCACCAAGAACATCCTCAAGGACATCGGGCTCGTCAAGTAAGTCCCGGTGTGGGCACCCGGCGGGGCGGGGAGCGAGTCACCTGCCCCGCCCCCCTTTTGCCCGGCGCCTGACGCCAGAATGAAGGCGAGATCCCCCGAGGAGGTTTTCCATGCAAGACGTTCCGCCCTCCGTTTCCAACGACGTGTCTCCTGTGACGGGACGGCGTGGGGTCAGCGTGCCCGACCTCCTCGTCGCCCTGGGGGTGACGGTGCTCGGCGTGCTGCTCTTGATCGGCACCCTGCAAATCCCCTTCGGCATCAACGCGGTCGTGGGCCCGCGCGTCTTTCCCCTGATCGTGAGCGTCGGCATGACCGTCCTCGGGGCACTCCTCACCGTGAATGCCCTGCGGGGAGAGCGAGCCGAACCCGCCGCCGAGGAGGACACCGACCCGAACGCGCCCGTGAACCTGGGGGCCGCCGGTATCATCCTGGGCGGCTTCCTGCTCGGCGCGGTGCTGCTGCCCTCGCTGGGCTTCGTGCTCGGCACGGCCTTGATGTACTTCGCGGTGGCCTACGCGTTCGGCGAGCGGCGCTGGGGGCTGATGGTGGTCGTGGCGCTCGTCGTGGCGCTCGTCACCTACGAGGTCTTCACCCGGGGCCTGGGCCTGACGCTGCCGCCCGGCGTGCTAAGGGGGATCATCTAGATGGAAGCCCTGACCGCCCTGTTCGCGGGCTTCGAGACCGCGCTGACGCCCCTCAACCTCCTGTGGGCGCTCGTCGGGGTCACGCTGGGGACCCTGGTCGGCGTGCTGCCCGGCATCGGCCCGGCGCTCACGGTCGCGCTGCTGCTGCCCGTGACCGCCAAACTGCCCCCGGTCAGCGCCTTCATCATGTTCGCGGGCATCTACTACGGGGGCATGTTCGGCGGCTCGACCACCTCCATCCTGCTCAACACGCCCGGCGAGTCGAGTTCGATCATCACGGCGCTGGAGGGCAACAAGATGGCCCGCCGGGGCCGCGCCGCCGCCGCGCTCGCCACCGCCGCCATCGGGTCCTTCGTGGCGGGGACTATCGGGACGATGTTGCTCACCTTCGCCGCCCCCGCCATCGCCGAGATCGCGGTGCAGATTCCGCCGTCGGCCAAGTTCGCCCTGATCATGCTCGCCTTCGTGACTATCAGCGCGACCTTCGGGGGCAGTCCCCTGCGCGGGCTCGTGAGTCTGTTCCTCGGCCTCGCGGTCGGCCTGATCGGCACCGACCTCCAGAGCGGGCAGGCCCGCTTCACCCTGGGCCGCCCCGAACTCCTCGACGGCATCGACTTCATCACGGTGGTGATCGGCCTGTTCGCCATCGGCGAGACGTTGTACGTGGCGAGCCGACTGCGCCGGGACAGGGCGAGCGTCATCAAGCTCGAAGGCAACGCCTCCATGACCCGGCAGGACTGGCGCCGCAGTTGGAAACCCTGGCTGCGCGGCACGGCGCTGGGCTTCCCCTTCGGCGCGATCCCGGCGGGGGGCGCCGAGATTCCCACCTTCCTGAGCTACACCCTGGAAAAACGGCTCAGCAAACACCCCGAGGAGTTCGGCAAGGGCGCCATCGAGGGGGTCGCCGGGCCCGAGGCCGCCAACAACGCCGCCGCCGCCGGGGTCCTCGTGCCCCTGCTCACCCTGGGCCTGCCGACGAGCGCGACCGCCGCCATCCTGCTCGCCGCCTTCCAGCAGTACGGGCTGCAACCGGGGCCGCTGCTCTTCGTCACGAACGCCGATCTCGTGTGGGGCCTGATCGCCTCGCTCTACATCGGGAACGTGATGCTGCTCGCGCTGAACCTGCCCCTCGCGCCGATCTGGGCGCGGCTGCTGCTGATTCCCCGCCCGTTCCTGTACGCCGGAATTTTGGTCTTCTCGACGGTCGGCGTGTACTCGCTGAACAACAGCGTCTTCGACCTCATCCTGCTCGCCCTCTTCGGGGTGATCGGGTACGGGATGCGCCGCTTCGACTTCCCGGTCACGCCCGCGATCATCGGCGTCATCCTGGGGCCAACGGCGGAGTCACAGTTCCGTACGGCGCTCCAGCAGAGCAACGGGGACTTCGGCATCTTCGCGCGGCAACCACTGACGGCCTTCATCCTGGTCGTCGTGGCGCTCGCGCTGATCCTGCCGCCGATCCTGCGGGCACGGGCGGCGCGGCGAGCGTAGGAAATCGTGGGTCGAAAAACGTCTGCAAAATATTATCTATATTCGATGGTAAATTTTGCAATTCTTAGATTGCCTGACACGAGGGGGCCCACGATAGTTTCGACCCAGAAATTTAAGTCAGGGGAGCTCAGAACTCTGGGGGCTCTTTCAAATCTCCCTGATAATAGGACCGACACGACGCTGTTGTCTATGTAAAAGGATGAGAGGAATTTACTGCCGTCCGTCCTCGCGTTGAATTTAGCAGAATGATCGTCCTTAACGAGAAGGGATTTGAGAGTCTCCGCTTCCACACCTACGTCCAATGGTATTTGTAAAATTTCGTCCTCCACTTTATATACTTTCCAACTCTGCTTGAGCAACGCCCTTACCACATCAATTGTTTGATACCAACCATCGAACTCAACTCTTAAAAAATAAGAATGTGCCACGAGACCAGAGTACATTCTTTTGAAGAATTAAGAGCAAGGAGACAAAGAAGCCCCCGCAGCCGCTCGGCCCGGGGGCGTTCTCCTTTCATCCTTACTGCGACCGCGCCGCCTGGTAGCGCCGGGCCACCTCGTCCCAGTTCACGACGTTCCAGAAGGCCGCCAGGTAGTCGGGGCGCTTGTTCTGGTAGTTCAGGTAGTAGGCGTGCTCCCACACGTCCACGCCCAGGATCGGGGTGCCGCTCACGCCCGCAGTCGCCTCGCCCATCAGCGGGTTGTCCTGGTTGGCGGTGCTGACCACCGCGAGCTGCCCGTTTTGCACGACGAGCCACGCCCAGCCCGAGCCGAAGCGCGTCTTGGCGGCGTCCTCGAACTTCTGCTTGAAGGCGTCGAAGGACCCGAAGGCCTGCTCTATGGCCTGCATCAGTTCGCCGCTCGGCTGGCCCTGCCCCTGCGGCGTCATGACCTGCCAGAAGAGGCTGTGGTTGGCGTGGCCGCCCGCGTTGTTGCGCAGGACGTTCTTCTTGTCGCTGGGGACCTGATCGAGCTGGGTGATGAGCTGCTCGACAGGCATGTCCGCGAACTCGGTGCCCTCCAGCGCCTTGTTCGCGTTGTCCACGTACGTCTGGTGGTGCTTGGTGCGGTGGATGTTCATCGTCCGCGCGTCGATGTGGGGCTCCAGGGCGTTCTCGGGGTAGGGCAGGTCGGGAAGTTGGTAGGCCATGATGAGGCTCCTTTCGGGCCGTGGCCCTCGCCCACCGTGGGCGGGGACGGCAGCGGTTCTCATCTTACGCGCGCCTTACGTCCCGGGGGGGGACGGAGGAGCTTAAGCGAACGTTGAGGAGCGGGCAACGCAAGCGGCCCCTCCCGCCTGGGGAAGGGCCGCGCGCAGGGAACGGCTTCAGCGCACGCGGCTCAGACCTTCCCTCGCCAGCGCGTAGTTCGGGCTGAGCTTGAGCGCCCGCTCGTAGTTCTCGCGGGCCTTGAGGCGGTCCGGGGCGATGGTGCCCGCGCCGCGCTCATAGCTCAGCCCGAGGTAGTACATGTACTCGGGGGTGGTGCTGCCCAGCGCGGCGGCGCGCGTCAGGTTCTCGCGGGCCGCTTTCAGGTCCCCGGCGTCGAGGTCGAGGCGGCCCAGGTAGAAGTAGAACTCGGGGTAGCGCAGGGGGTCGAGCTTCACCGCCTGGGTGAGCTGGGTGCGGGCGGTGGTGGAGTCCCCCGCGAGGTAGCTCACCACCCCGTACTGCCCGACCGCGTAGCTGTTGGTGGGGGCGAGGCGGGCGGCCTGGGCGGCTTCCGGCTTGGCGGCGGTCACGTTGCCGCTCAGGGCCAGGAGCTTGGCGTAGTACGCACGGTTGTAGGGGTCGCGGGGGTCAGCGATCACGGCCTGCTGCAGGCTGTCGAGCGCGGCCACGAGGTTCCCGGTCGCGTAGTACATGTCCCCCAGGTTAAATAAGATCACGTCGTTCTCGGGGTTGAGGGCAGAGGCCTGCTTGAAGGCGTCGATGGCCCGGCCCCCGTCGCCCTGGAGCTTGAAGACGTACCCGCGCTCGTTCCAGACCTTGCTGAGGTTGAGGTCGCGGTCCGTGCCGCCGATGACCTGCACGGTGGCCTCCGCCTCGGTGAGGACCCGCTGCGCCTCGCCGAGGTTGCCCGTGACGCTCGCGCGGTCGCTCGCGCCGATGTACTGCTGCTGGTACGCCTGCGCGAGGGCGATGTAGGCGCTGATGTTGCGCGGGTCGAGGGCGACCAGGCGCCGCAGGGTCTCGATGGCGGGGGCGTAGAGCCGCAGCTTGACCTGCGCGCGGCCCAGGCCCAGCAGCGCGTCGGTGTTGCGGGGATCAGCCTCGGAGGCGGCGCGGAAGGCGACGTAGGCCTCGTCGAACTTGCCCTGCTCGTAGTAGAAGACGCCGAGCGCCACGTAGTTCGCGGCGGGGCGGGTGGGACGTGCGGGGGTGGCGGGGACCGCAGCGGGCGCGGCCGGAGTGGCCGGAGCTGCCGGAGTCGCGGGCTGGGCGGGAGCCGGGGTGGCCGGAGCCGTCGGCGTCTGCGCGGCTGCGCCAGACAGGATGGCCGCCGCGAGGAGCAGGCCGAGGGGACGTCGTTTCACTCAGAAACCTCCGGGGTCGAGGCTAACACCGCGCTGGGAGCGGTGCAAGCCGAACCGACCAGCATGGGCAAGGGGCTTGCAAGCATGATAGGCACAGCGGCCGGGGAAGGGGTGAGTGGCCGTGAGAGCCCTTCCCACGCGGGGAGTGCCGAGTCATCCCGGCAGCGTAAAGGCCGAGCTTGACCTCCTTCTGACGGCGCTCCTCCCGGGGGGTGGGACCCGTCCCCTACAGTGGGCGGCATGTCCCCCCCTTCCTCCCGCCCCGCCCCGCGCCGACTGGGCCTGCTCCGACTGGGCCTGACGGGCAGCATCGGCGCGGGCAAGAGCACCGTCGCGGCCCTCCTGCGCGCACGCGGCCTGACCGTCCTCGACGCCGACGAGCAGGCCCGCCTCGTCACCCTGGAGCCGGAGGTCCTGGCCGAGATCGAGGCGGCCTTTCCCGGGGTCGTGCGCGAGGGCGTGCTCGACCGGGCGGCCCTGGCGGGATTGGTCTTCGGCGATCCCGAGCGGCTGACCCGTCTCAACGCCATCGTCCACCCGCGCGTCCGGACCCGGATGGTGGCGCTGGAGGAAGCGGCGGCGGCACGCGGAGAGGCCTGGGTCGTGCAGGACGTGCCCCTGCTGTTCGAGGGCGGGCTGGAGCGGCAGATGGACGGGGTGCTCGTGGTGGACGCGCCGCTGGAGACGCGGGTGGCCCGCGTGGTCGCCCGCTCCGGCCTCACCCGCGAGGAGGTGCTCGCCCGCGACGCCCGCCAGATGCCCGGCGAGGAGAAGCGGCGGCGCGCGACCGCCGTCCTCGACAACGGTGGAAGCCCGGAGGCGCTGGAGGCGCAACTCGACGCGGCCCTGGGGAGGCTGGGGGTGACGGGGACGGCAAGAGAGCCCGCCCGGCCGGAATGACCGACGAGGCGCACGCCCGGGCCCTTCTCGGCGGGCCGGTCACGTTCCTGGGCGCGGGCGCCTGTTGTGTGGCCTACTCGGACGGCCGCCGGGTGGTGCGCCTCAGCAGGGGCGAGGGAGCCCGCTTCGGGGTGGACGGCGCGATCCGTCAGGCCCTGCTCGCGGCGGGTGTCCCCACGCCCGAACCGCTCCTCTCGGGAATCCTGCCCGACGGGCGGCCCTTCAGTGTGGACGCGCTCGCGCGGAGAGACGGCTCCGTGCCGGATACCGGGGGCTGGCACGACCTGGGACGGGCCCTGGCCGCCCTGCACGCCCTCCCTCACCGCCAATTTGGGCTGCTGCAAGACCGCCCCGACGTCTTCGTGGGTGTCGCCCCGACTCCGGCTGACGGCCTGCGCTCCCGCCTTCAGGACGCCTGGCCCTTCGGCGGGGCGGCGCTCGCCGATCACCCACTCGTGAGGGCAGCTCCCGAGCTGGCTTCGCGCCTGCGGGAACTGCGGGACGACTTGGAGAACGTCATTCACAGCCCAACTGCCCTCTGCCACACCGACCTGCACGGGGAGCAGTTGCGGTGGCGCGGGGGGCGGCTCGCGGCCCTGCTCGACTTCGGGGACGCCAGCATCGGGCCGCCCGCGTGGGATGTGGCGAGCCTCGCCTTCTTCCACGGGTGGGAGGTCGCGGCTCTGGTCGCCGGGGCCGCCGGATTGCCCTGCGGACGTGACGCCGCCCTCTTCGGCCTGCTCCTCGCCCTGCACCACGCCAGCCGGTCCGTCACGCTCGGGCGCCCCGCGAGGATGCCCGCCGCCGTCACGCTCGCGCGGGACTGCCTGGCTCGGCTGTGACCCCACCACATAAAAGAGGCAGACCCACCCCCGGGCCTGCCCTCCTTCCTCCATCCCTCCCGCTCAGACCCGGGCGCGCTCCGGCTGACCGCTGACGGCTGACGGCTGACGGCTCCCCAACGCCGCCGCCACGAACCCTACGAAGGGCGGGCTGGGCCGCATCGGGCGGCTCTTGAACTCCGGGTGCGCCTGGAGCGCCACGAAGAAGGGGTGGCCGGGAATCTCGATGCTCTCCACCAGCCCGGCGCCGCGACCGTTCATGCCGGGGGTCACGCCGGAGATGACGAGGCCCGCCTCCTGAAGCCGGTCCACGTAGGCGGGATTCACCTCGTAGCGGTGGCGGTGGCGTTCGCGCACGGTGCCCCCCCCCGGCACCCCGTACAGCCCCGCGATCTTCGTCCCGGCCCGCAGTTCCATCGGCCAGTCGCCCAGGCGCATCGTGCCGCCCATCCCGGCGACCTCCAGCTGCTCGGGCATCAGGTCGATGACCTTGTGGGGCGCGTAGGGGTCGAACTCGGCGGAGTTGGCGCCCGTGAGTCCCGCCCTGTGCCGCGCGTACTCGATCACCGCGATCTGCATGCCCAGGCAGATGCCCAGGTACGGCACCCCCCGCGTCCGGGCGTACTCGGCGGCGCGAATCTTGCCCTCGATGCCCCGGATGCCGAAGCCGCCGGGCACCAGGATGCCGTCGGCGTCGCCCAGTTGCGCCTCTAGGTCCCCCTCCGTCAGCTCCTCGGCGTTCACCCACTTGATGTTCACCCGGGCGTCGTTGGCGATCCCCGCGTGGGTCAGCGACTCGAGAAGGCTGAGGTACGCGTCGGGCATCTGCGTGTACTTCCCGGCGAGGGCGATGGTGACCTCGCGCCCGGGCTGCTTCATCACCCGCACGGCGTTCTGCCACACACCAAGGTTGGGGTGCGTCCTCTCCAGCCCGAGGAGGTCCTCGACCGCCTTGCCCAGCCCCTGCTCCTCCAGCGCGAGGGGCAATTCATAGACGTGGCCCACGTCGTAGGAGGAGAAGACGCGGTTTTCCCGCACCGAGGTGAACAGCGCGATCTTGCGGGTGATCTCGGGCGGCAGCTTCTCCTTGCTCCGCACCATCACGATGTCGGGGCTGATGCCTACACTGCGGAGGGTGGCGACCGAGTGCTGGGTGGGCTTGGTCTTGAACTCGTTGGAGGTGCCCAGGTACGGCACCAGGGTCAGGTGGATGTACAGGACGTTCTCGTCGCCCTCGTCGAAGCGGAACTGGCGGATCGCCTCCAGGAAGGGCAGCGACTCGATGTCGCCCACCGTGCCACCGACCTCGATCAGGACGATCTCCGCGCCCGCCGTCTCCCCCGCCGCGCTGATGCGGCGCTTGATCTCGTCGGTGACATGGGGGATGACCTGCACCGTCTGCGAGAGGTAATCGCCCGCGCGCTCCTTGCGGATGACCTCCAGGTACACCTGCCCGGTCGTGATGTTGCTCCCCGCCGGGATGTCGAGGTCGAGGAAGCGTTCGTAATTGCCGAGGTCGAGGTCGGTCTCGGCGCCGCTCGCCGTGACGAAGACCTCGCCGTGCTCGTAGGGCCGCATGGTGCCCGCGTCGATGTTGATGTAGGGGTCGATCTTGACCGCCGTGACTCTGTACCCGCGCGCCCGCAGGAGCGCCCCCAGACTGGCGCTCGCTACGCCCTTGCCGAGGCTGCTGACCACGCCGCCCGTCACGAAGATGTATTTCATGCCTGAACACGAGCGCCCGCCCCACGCGGGGCCAAAAAGAAAAACCGGGGCGCTCGGCCTCCGGAATTGGAGGATAGCACGGGGAAGGGTGGCCCGGCGTACCCTGCCGGTATGAAGCACCTGCACCTTTCCCTGAGTGAGGAGTTGTACGCGGCCCTGATGCGGGAGGCGGAGGCGAGCGGACAAGCGGTGACAGCCTTAGTACAAGAAGCTATTGAGAAGCTGCTTGCCGAACAGGAGCGTCGAGCACTGAATACCGCATTGGACGCTTACATTCGGGCAGAGAATGGCGGATCACATGATCTGGACGAAGAATTAGAGGCAGGAGCATTGACTTCCCAACAGCAGCAACTTCGGCTAGCCTACGAGCAATACACGAGGGAGTACGAGCAGGATGAGCCGACGCAAGAGTGGTAAGGGCAGGAGGACGTCTGCGGATCCATCCATGAATAGGCTATATAGCCAGAAGTTAGTTGAGTTCCGCCCCTAGTGGGTTCGGAACTATGGCAGAAATGAGCATATCTAGGGTGTAATTCTAACTCAACCCTTCCCTATTATCTCCTTTATACCAAGACATGGCTTTAATTACTTGCAGCACAGTTTCGTCTTTTTCCCCCCGATGTTAAAAATTTAGATACGAAATACACTGGTAGTTCAGTTGGTTTTCCATAAGAAGACTCAAAATCTTGAAATCTCCTCCACAAAAATTCTTGACACTCATCCAAAGTATTGCCTACGTAAGAACTAAAGTCTTTTCTGCGAATGGTGTTGGGCGTCAGGACATTGCCGTCGAGCGCTGCTAGATATGCATGTCTCTGTTTATCCAGGCGAACGGCGAATCTTGATGATAAGTTTTGATTTCTGGCAGAGAAAACGATGGTATAGGGCGCGTTTCTTCTTCCGCCAACCCAGACGGACCAATTATACTTTCGTGCTTCGTCTACACTAAACAGAATCAAAGACTCAAACTCCTCATCTCTAAACCTCTGCCAATCCCCTATCCGCTTACGCGCGTACTTTCTCCAATTGTCTATCTTAAGTACATCACGATTGCGCACCCCTAGAGCGTCTACAAGCTCAGAGACACCAAGATCATAATTACCGCGAAAGTCGGCGTATTTTTTATCTGCCAGAAAAAGTGGGATTTCACACTCTCGATAGAGTATTGGCAGCACAAACACACGCCTTTCTGCCATCTGCCGAACCCAAGCCGCGCTAATTTCTGTTTTCACCCATTCAGATTTCAAAGCCTCGGGGGAAAGAACAATGGCAAGAAATTCATTCTCACGTATACCCTCTTCGATTTTCCAAGTGATGGATTGACCTACTTGAATCTCCCATTTATCGAACCAAACATTTACTCCTACTGATCTTAAATCGTGGGCTAGTTTCTCAACAAATGGTTTATCTATAGATGTGTGACTAACCGCGAATAGGGGTTGACAGGGTGGGGGGAGAAATGGCAAAGGGACGGTGCTCATGTGCCGTCCCGACCTCAGTCTACTCCCCATTCCCGACGCCCTGCGACGCCTGACGGTCTGGCTGACCCCCCAGATGCCATCCAAGCTGGTCCACCCCCACGAGAAGATCAGTGACGCCGAATTGGTGGCGGTGGCCCTATTGCAGCGGATTCACAAAGCACCCTACTTCAGGGGCTGGTGGAGGATGCTCAAACTCAACCACTGTCCCCATTACCCTTCGGAGGTCCAGGCCCGTACCCGGCTGGAACGCTTGACCCCTGTGATCGAGGGCGCGAGTGTCGAAGTCCAGGCACTGGACTTCGTGGCCGTGGACTCCGAACCCCTCCCAGTCTGCACCTTCAAGCGCGCTCCCCGTTGCAAGTTCAAGGGGGCACGACACGGCTTCAGTACCTCCGGCCCGGTGTATGGGTTCAAGCTGCATGCCTGGACGACCCTGAATGGCAAAATCGCCCAGTACGTGCTCCGGCCCGCCAACGAGCATGACTTCACCGTCGGGTGCGTGATGAACCGCGACTGGCCCACCTTCGGTGGGCCGAAGCAGATTGGGGACAAAGGCTATCAGTCCGGCACGTACCTGACGCCACCCAAAAGCAATGCCAAGCGTCCTGACCCTCGTTGGAAAGACGAATATGCGGCTGCCCGCAAGATCATCGAGTCGGCGTTCTCGGTGCTGGTGGGTTCCGGCTTGCGGTGGGGGCAGGTCAAGACGATGGCGAGCTTGCGGCTCAAGGTCGCCCTCCTCGTCCTCGCCCACAACCTCAAGTTCTTTGACCTCCCCGCCTAATCACACTTGGCGCTCCGAGTCAATCCCTATTCGCGGTGACTAAGAAAGACACTTGGCATTGATTTGACTCCTGGCATTTTTAGCGCCAACGCTGTCGTTTTCTTACTTCTATCTTGAGGAGGCCGTTGTACAATACCGTGTTATAAACAGACTACTTCATCCCTCCATAGACATTCATAGTCCCTACTCTACCGCCCCCGCACCCGCTCAAGCAGCGCCGTATTCCGTTCCTCGCGCTGACGGACGGCAGCCTTCTCCCACGCACTCGCCGAGCCCGCCGCGTAGAAGCGTTCGCGGGCACGGGTCAGCGCCGTGTAGGCGAGGTTGCGGGAGAGCATGGGCATATGCGCCTCGTGCAGCACACCGAGGACGGTGCCCCACTCGCTCCCCTGCGCTCGGTGGACGGTCAGGGCGTAGCCGAGCTGGAGGTTGAACAGTTCGGCGCCTACCAGTTCCACCACGTTGCCGTCGAAGTCCACGGTCAGCCGCCCGCCCTCGGCCTTCAGCACCATGCCCAGGGTGCCGTTGAAGACCTCGTTGGTGTAGTCGTTTTTCGTCTGGACCACCACGTCGCCGGGCCGCGCCTCACCCTCTGCGATGCGGGTGCCGCCCTCGCCGGGGTTGAAAAGGGACTGGAGGTGATGGTTGAGCACGTCCACCCCCAGCGGCCCTTTCCGCATGGGGGTGAGGACCTGCACCTGCCCCGGCCCCCCGAGTTCACGCACCATGATGGCGACCCGCCGCGCACCCACGTCCGGCTCCGTCTCGGTGAGGCCCAGGCGGCGGTCGCCCCACTCCGGTGCCTGGCCGTGCAAGAGGCCGTGCGCGGCGCGGATGATCGGGTTCTCGGCGGCCTGGCGGTACACGGTCGTGAGGCGGACGGTCGGCGCCGCAGCGGTCAGGGCGTGGAGGGGCAGCCCGGCGTCCACGGGGGGAAGCTGGTCCACGTCGCCTACGAGGAGCACCCGGGCCCCGGGCGGCACGGCGGCGAGGAGGGAGAGCATCAGCGCGTCGCCGCACATGCTCACCTCGTCCACGATCAGGAGGTCGTAGGGGGCGGGTTCGAGGTGGTTGTGCCGGAAGCCCGCCGGGCCGTAGCCGAGCAGGCGGTGAATGGTGGAGGCGGGGCGGCCCGTGACCTCGCCCAGACGGCGCGCGGCCTTGCCGGTGGGGGCGCACAGGCCGACCTCCAGCCCCAGCCCCTCCGCGAGGTCCGCGACCGCCCGCGTCGTCGTGCTCTTGCCCGTGCCCGGCCCGCCCGTCAGCACGACGAGGCGGTGGTCTTCGAGGAGCTTGAGCACCTGCGCCTGCTCCTCCGAGAGGCCCTTTGCCGCCCCCTCCGGCACCAGCCACTCGTCTCCCCCGGGCGGGGTGGCGAGCAGGGTGCGGATCAGCCCCGCGAGCTTCTTCTCCGCGCGCAGGACGTGGGGGAGGTAGATACGGGAGGTGCCGTCGGGGGTGGGGTCGTCCGACAGGCGGCCGAGTTCGACGGCCGTATCGACCGCGATCCTCGCCTGCTCGGGGGTGACGCGGGTGTAGTGGACGACGCCCCGCTGGGCCCGTTCGCGCGGCAGGAAGGAGTGCCCGCCCTGCTGCGCCGCCTGCTGGAGGGCATACACGGCGGCGGCGGTCAGACGGCGGGGGTCGTCGTGGGCGAGGCCCTGGGCGCTCCACAGCTTGTCGGCGGTCAGAAAGCCGATGCCCTCGACCTCGGTGAGGGCGAAGAGGTCCGCCTGAAGTCGTTCGAGCGCCGCCTCCCCGAAATGCTTCACGGCCCGCTGCGCCTGGGAGATGGAGAGCCCGAGGCCCTGCAACCCGGCGAGCAGGCGGCGCTCCAGCCCCTGCTGCGACCAACTGGCGGTCATCTTGTGCAGGGTGCTCTGGGTAATTCCGGGCACCTGGAGCAGCTTCTCCGGCTCCCCCTCCAGCACGTCGAAGGTCGCCGCGCCGAAGGTCTTGGCGATGCGCCCGGCGAGGACTTTACCCACGCCACCTACGCGCGCTTCGAGGTAGGCGGCGACTCCCGCTTCCGTCAGGTCGGTGGGCTGGGCCTCCAGCACCATGTTCAGGACCCGGTACTGGTGGCCGTACTCGCGGTGTTCTTCGAGGAGCACGTCGGCGCTGAAGGTGTCCCCGGCTTCCAGGGGAGGCATCACGCCGATCACGGTGGCGTCGGGGTCCTCGCCCTCCGAGTTGCGGAGCCTCGCGGTCATGACGGTGAAGCCACTCTCGGCGCGGAAACGGACCCGGTTCACGCCGCCCGTGACGCGGATGGGTTCGGGGGCGGGGGCGGCGGGCATGGCAAGCAGGATAGCGCCGGGGATCACTTCCGCGAGGGGCGAGGTGACGCTAGAGCACGCCGTCGTAGATGTCGTCGAGCGGGAGTTCGGCACCCAGGCAGGGCAGGGGAATCACATCTCGCCCGGTGTGTTCGGTGACGTTCCAGACCCCCTCCTGGTGCTGATAGACATAGACCCGCCGCTCGCCCGGTTCCACGATCAGGTAAGTTTGCAGAGAAGGGATGGCCGTGTAGGCGTGGTATTTGGCGTTGCGGTCGTTGTGAGACGTGCTTTTCGAGAGCACCTCCACGAGGATGCAGGGCGCGACCTTGAAATACGCCCCATCCTCGCGCGGTTCACAGGTAACGGTCGTGTCCGGGTAGAAGTAGGACCGGCCGTCGGCGGAGCGGACGCGCATGTCGGCGGTGTAGGCGCGGCAGCCCACGCTCCGGGCGAGTGGGCCGACGGCCAGCAGCACATTGACGACGATGCTGTCGTGCGCGTCGCTCACCCCGGCCTGTCCATGCCACGGATACACGAACCCGTTCACGTACTCCCGCTTGACCGGGCTGCCCGGCTCGGTACGCAGGTATTCCTCCACGCTCATGCGCCGGAAAGCCGGGTCACTCATGTCCACATGGTAAGGCGACCCGACTGCCGGCGGGCTTCCCGGAGCGGTTGGAGGTGAAGGGGCGGGGGGCCGTCTTTCCGCCGACCCTCCGCCCAGACCCGGTGTCCTCAGCTCGGCTGCACGAAGCGGCGGACGATGCCCGACGCGATGTAGGACTTGCCATCGGGGGCGGTATTCACCACATCCACCACGTACAGGGTGCCGTCCTCGCGGATGCCGCGCGGAAAGCGCATGTTCCAGTCGGGGTGGTAGCCGTCCGAGACGACGCGGGCGCGCAGCTTGCTCCCGTCCTTGAGGCACTGGACGAGGACGCCGGGGCCCACCGCATCCGTCGTCTCCAGGTCGGCGAGGGTGACGGGCGGCTTGGCGGCGCGGGGAGCAGAGAAGGAGCGAGAGACGCCGAAACCACCGTGGACTCCTGCCAGCGGATCGCTCTCTCCGGGGCGCACCACGCGGCGGATGTCGCCCGTCACCCGGTAGAAGGAGCCGTCCGCGCTCGTCTCCAGGCCGCCCACCACGTAACGGGCCCCCTCGGCGCGCAGGGCGCGAGGAAACTGGACATTCAGGCCGCCGTCATAGCCGTCCGCATCCACCTTCACGCGCAGGCGGCCCCCCTCGCGCACGCAGAGCAGTTCCACGCCGCCCGCAGAATCCGTGACGACGGGCAGGGCGAGGGCGGCGGCGTCCACCGTCACGCCGCGTCCCAGGAGATCGGGGCGCGAGCGGGCGCGGCCCTGGAAGGACTGGTCGCGCAGTTCCTTGCGGGAGTCGCCGTCCAGACGGCGGGACGCGATGCGGGCGGCGTAGTGTTCGAGCTGCTCGATTTCCTCGGCGATCTCGAAGTGCTCGTGCAGGCCAGCCGAGCGCAGCTCACCCACTAGGGTCCGCAACGTGGACTCCGCCCCCGCCGCGTCTCCCGCGTCCGCGAGGTCCACGGCACGCTCCTTGGCGCGGGCGACCCGCAGCCGGGCGAGGTCGAGGGTGACACTCACGTCGCTCCGCAGGTCCGGCCCCAGCGGCGCGGCCACCGCCCGAACGTCCAGCCCGCCCGTCAGCGTCTCGATAGCCCCCTCCCGCACGGCGTCGGCGCGGAAGGTGAGGCCGAGTAGCGAGTGGGTCCCGGCGGGCAGCGCGGGGAGGTTCAGGCTCAGGCCGAGCAGCTTGTCCTCGTCCTCGTACACGTCGCCGAGGTCGAGGGTGAAGGGATCGGCGCCGCGCCTGTGCAGGCTGAGCACGTCCGCCACGCTCACGCCGGGGGCCGGGCTCAGGGTGACGGTGAGGTTCTGGGCGGCGACGGCCTTGAGAGTCTGAAGCTCTATCCCGAACACGTCGGCGGCGTCGTCGGCGGACTGGATGAAATAGAAGTTCCCGCCCGCCGCCCGCGCCATGCCGATCAGCAAATCCTCGTTGAAGCCGCTCCCGAAGCCCAGGGTGGTCGTGCCCACGCCCGATTCCGCCTTCTGGGCCGCCGTCTTCGTGAGCACGTTCGTGTCGCTCACGCCCACGTTCGCCTGCCCGTCGGTCAGCAGCAGCACCCGGCTGACGACCTGGGGCCCCGCGTTCGCTGCCACGAGTTCCACCCCGCGCAGCCAGCCGCCCGAGAGGTTCGTCAGACCGCCCGCCCGGACGCCCGCGACCTGCGCCCCCAGGGCCGCGCGGTCGGTGACGCGGGTGGGGGCGATCAACGTCTGCACCTCGTCGTCGTACACGACCACGCTGAGGGTGTCCTCCGGGCCGAGCCCGTCCACCACAGCCTGCGCCGCGCGGATGGCGTGTTTGAGCGGCGAGCCCGCCATGCTGCCGCTGCGGTCGATGACCAGGGACAGGTTCAGGGGACGGCGCGTCTGCCCCATGCGCGGGAGCCGGAAGCGGATCAGGAGGTCCGACGTTCCCGCCATCCCCTCCACGAGTTGCGACTGACCGAAGCTGTACTCCACCTGCACGGGTTGTTGGGTCATGGGGTCTCCTGGAAGGACAGTGTTGTCGGCAAAAGGGGTGAGCGTCTGCCCGTCATTCTGACCGGGCAGGGAATGGAAGAGCTACCGACCTGATTGAACCGGCGGGGGTGCTCAGGCCTCCCGCAGGGGGTGGTACTCGCCCGGGTCGAGCCCCGCCGTCCACGCCACCGCCCCCGCGCAGGTGTGGATGTGGGGCGGCACGCGCAGGGCGTAACGCCCCCCGGTCGAGGGGCAGCGCACGAGCACGGCGACGAGCGGTTCGTCGTCGTCGAAGGGCACCCGCACGAGTTGCCGCTCGCCGCCCGCGTCCCGGTCCCGGTCGAGGATCAGGCCGCCGACCTCCGCCAGAAAGCGTTCCACGCCGATGCGGTCGAGCAGCACGCGGCGGCGCTGCACGTTGCGGGTGAGGAGCACCTCGCGGCCCGCAATGGTGTCGGGGCGGAAGGCGACGCGGGCGTCCACCGGAACGCCGCGCCACTGCAACCGGACCCGCAGACCCGGCGGCAGGGCCGTCAAGCCGCTGTCCGCGAGTTCGAGCGAGCCGGTGACGTGGAGGTCGGCGCCCAGAGTCGTCAGGGAGGCGCAGCCGCTCACGTCGAGGTGGCCGACGCTGATCCGCCCTTCCAGCCGGGTCAGGGCGCGGCAGTTGCCCAGGGTCAGGCGCGAAGCTCGCAAATCGGCGTTCAGGGTCCGCACCCCGCTTCCGCTCAGGTCCACCCCGTCCCGCACGCTCCATCTGCCGTCAACCTCGTGCAGGGACGTGGTGTTCCGCGCGTTCAGAGAGTCGGACTGAAGGTCGGTGGGCAGCGCACTCAGGTTGGGGCAGCCCTCCACGTTCAGGGACGTGCAGCGCAGCCACTCGGGCAGGGCGCGGAGCCAGGTGGACCCGCCCAGATTCAGGGGGCCGGTGACGTGCAGGGCGGGGGGAACGGGGCCGCGTCTAAGGAGCGTGCGGGCCTGATCGGGGGTGACGGTGGGCGCCGTGCCGGGGGCGTGGGAGGGCGAAGTGGTAGGCACAGGCTGGACCTTCACCTCCACCCGCTCCTCTCCCGGCCCTTCCCGGCGCGGCGCCGAGATCAGCCGCCCGCCGCTCCCCACCCGGAACATCAGTCGAGCACCACGCGGACGGCGCCGGGCGTGTACTCGCGCTGGCGCCAGACCCGGTACCACCCGCTCGGGAGGCGGATCGGCGCGTGCTCCTCGTGCGTCAGGGTCGCGTGCGCGGCGGTGACGTGCAGGTAACGGTGCGGGCCCGAGCCGTCGTACAGGTGCGCGGCGTGTGTCTCCGTGATGCGGTGCGCGTGGCCGGTCACCTCGCCGTGCGCCAGGGTCAGGTGCCCGACGGGGTGGAGGGGGCCGGTGGGAGGCATCGTTGCCTGCAAGAACACGTCACCGTGGCGGTAGAGGGGGGTGGGCATGGACGGCTCCTTCCGGGTGGAACGAGAAGCGTGAGGCTGATCTCAATTACGTTTCTAGCATAATAGAACGTCCCCTCTCTGTCAAACTATGTTGCACTTTACCGCCCCTAAACCCCGTCTCCATGCTATTTTTTCGTGATGCGCGTACTTCACACGGCGGATTTCCACGCCGGGCGGAATCTGAGGGGCCTCGACCGGACGCCGGAGGTTCATGAGGCGTTGGTGGAGATCGCGGGGCTGGCCCGGAGCGAGCGGGCGGACGCCGTGCTGGTGTCCGGCGACCTCTTCGACACGGTGAACCCGTCGGCGGAGGCGGAGGCGGCGGTCTTCGACTTCTTCCTGCGGCTGCGCGACGCACGGATTCCGGCGGTCGTCATCGCGGGGAACCACGACTCCGCCGCCCGGCTGCACGGGCTGGCGGGTCTGCTGGGGTGGGTGGGGGTGCAACTCGTCGCCCAGCCGACGGCCAACCCCCTCGACATGATCCGCACCGTGGAGACGAAGGGGGGCGAGACGCTGACGGTGGGCGCCCTCCCCTTCCTCTCCGAGCGGCGGCTGGTGAAGGCGGCGGACGTGATGGGCGGCGACGTGGGCGCGTGGCGACAGAAGTACCGCGAGGGGATGAGCTTTTTCCTGCGCCGCCTCTCGGGAGGCTTCAAACCCGGCTCCGTCAACATGCTGATGCTCCACGCGACGATGGACGGCGCCGTGCCCAGCGGTTCTGAGCGCACCATGCAGTTCGACCTCACGAACGCCTACACCCTCTCGCCGCTGCAACTTCCGGCAGACGCGCAGTACGTCGCGCTCGGGCACGTCCACAAGCCGCAATCCGCCTCGGAGATGCCGCTCGCGCACTACCCCGGCTCCGTCATCCAGCTCGACTTCGGGGAGGGAGGGGAGAAGAAGCACGTCAACCTGGTGGAGGTGGAGGCCGGACGCCCGGCCCGGGTGACCCCTGTTCCCCTGGCGAGCGGGCGCGAGTTGCGGACGGTGAAGGTGGACCTGGAGCACGTCGAGGCGCGGCTCTCGAAGCTCGCGGGCTTCGGCGGGCTCGTCAAGGTGGTCGTGCGGGCGCCCTCGGGAACGGCGATGCCGGGACTGAAGGACCGGGTGCTGCGGATGGTGCCCAACACGCTCGCCGTCGAACTCGAAGCCGTGCAGGACGACCTCGCCCTCCCGAACCTCAAGCGCGAGGGGCTGAGCCTGACGGAGTTGTACGAGCGCTTTCACCAGGAGCGCCGAGGCGAACTGCCCGACGACTTGCGCGCCGCCTTCAAGGAGGCCGACGAGGCCGCGCGCGGCGAGGAGCAGGAGGAGCGGGCGGAGGTGGTGAAGTGACTCGCGGGGCTCATCGTCGAGGAGTCGGGGAGTCGGGGAGTCGAGGAACCCCGGCCACGTTTGCCTCTCGACCCCACCGGGGGCGCCCATGAGGCCCCTTCGCCTCGAACTCCAGGGCTTCACCGCCTTCCGGCAGCACGTCTCTCTGGAATTCGGCGACCTCGAACTCTTCGCCCTCGTGGGACCCACGGGGAGCGGCAAGAGCAGCCTGCTCGACGCGATGACCTTCGCCCTGTACGGCAGCACACCGAGGCTCGGAGAACGCGGGCTCGACGCGCTGATCTCGCAGGGGGAGCGGGGGCTCTCGGTCAGCCTCACCTTCGAGGTCGGCGGCGAGGTGTACCGGGTGGCCCGGTCTCGCGGGCGGCGCCAGGCCGAGAACGAGGTGCGCCTGGAGCGGAAGGAGGGAGACCGCTGGGTGGGCCTCAGCGACGGGGGCACCAAGGGGATCAACGACCGCATCCGCCGGGTGGTGGGGCTCGACTTCCGCACCTTCGCGCGCTCGGTGCTGCTGCCGCAGGGCGAGTTCTCCCGGCTGCTGCACGGCACGGGCAAGGAGCGGCAGGCCCTCCTCGGGGAACTGATGGGCCTCGACCATGTGCGGGCCATGCACACCTTCGCGGGCGACCGGGCCAAGGAACTCAAGCACCGCTCGGCGAGCCTTCACGCCCTGCTGGAAGGCGAGTACGCGGGCGCGACCCCCGGGGCGGTGGCTACCCTGCGCGCCGAGCGGGAGACGGTGGACGGCGAGATCGAGCGGCTGGTGGAGACCCGCGAGCGGTTGCAGGGCCAGGTCAACCGCCTGCGGGCGCTGGAAGGCGTGTGGGCCGCCCGCGAGGACGCCGCCCGCCGCCTGAGCACCCTGGAGGCGCGGGCGGAGGGCGTGCGTGAGGGCGCCAAACGGGCCGAGCGGGCGCGGCGGGTGGCGGGGGTGCTTCCCCTCCTCGACGCGGCGGAGCGGGCCCGAATCGCGGCGGGGCGCGAGGCGGGCGAGTTGGAACGGGCGGTGCAGGCCGAGGAGACGACGCGGCGCGCGGTGGAGGCCGCCGACCGGAGTTTGCAGGCCGCCCTGGACGCCGAGGACCGCATTCCCGAGCTGGAATCCCGCGCCGACGCCCTGCGTGAGGCCGAGGCCGACGTGGCGCGGCTCAAGCGCGCGGGCGGCACACCCCAGACCACCCACGCCTCTCCCCTGCCCTGGGACGAGGACGCCCACCACGCGGCGAAGGAAGCGGCCACCAAGCTCGACACCCTGCGCCGCGAGCGGGTGCAACTGGAGACGGAGAAGGCGGGTCTTACCGCCCAGAAGGCCCGCCTCGCCGCCGACGAGCAACTTCAGGCCGACCAGACGCTCGAATGGGGCCGGGTGGAGCGCGAGGGCCGAAACGCGAAGGCCGACCTCGACGCCGCGAAGGCCGAACTTGAGGCGGCGAGGCGGGAAGCGGGGCTCTCGGCGTACCGTGCCCACCTCCACCTCGGCGAGCCGTGCCCCCTGTGCGAGGGGACCGTGCGAACGCTGCCCGCCGCCCCCGCCGTGAATCTGGAGGCGCTGGAGGGGCGCGTGAGTGCCCTCGACCGCACGCTGACCGAGCGCCGCACCCGTTACCTCGAACTCAAGGCCGAACTCGCCGCCCGCAAGAAGACCATCGAGGCCAAACGTGCCGAGGTGGCCGACTGGGAGGAGGCCCTCAAACAGCGTGAGGCCGACCTGCGGCAGCTTGAGGCCAACATCTCGGGCGATCCCCACGACCTCGCCCTGCGGCTGCTCACCGGGCTGGCACGACGGGTGAGGGCGGCGGGGGCGGACCCGGCGCGGGAACGGCAACGGCTGCTCAGCGAGGTCAAGACGATCCGCACCCGGCTGAGCGAGGCACAGGCGTCTTTGGCCCGCGCCCAGAGCGCCCACGCGGCGGCGCAGGCGACCCTGACCTCCGCCCGGAGTGCCGCCAATGCCCGCGCCCGTGAGGCCCAAGAGGCTCAGGCCGCCCTCGACGACGCCCTTGCCAGCCTGAGTCTGACCGCCGCCCAGGCCCGCGCCGCCGGTCTTCCCGAGGCGGATATCGCCGCGCTGGAACAGGCCGCCCGTACCCACGCCGCGCAGGTCGAGCAACTGCGGGCGCGGGTCGCCGAACTCGAACGGCAGCTCGGGGTGGAGCCCTTCGACCCGGCGAATCTGCGTCAGGTCGAGCGCGATCTCACCGCCACCGACGCGGCCCTCAACAACGCACGCCAGCGTGCCGGAAGCCTCGCCGAACAGGAACGGGGCGCCCGCGAGCGACTGCGGCGCCGGGGCGAGATCGAGCGGGAGGCGAAGGAAGTCGCTCACGGGCTCGACACCTGGCAGACGCTGGCGAATACCCTGCGGGCGAACGAGTTCCAGCAGTACCTCCTCGCCGAGGTGGAGGCGCGGCTGCTGACGGGGGCGGGGGCGCTCCTCTTCGAGATCAGCGACGGGCGCTACCGCCTCGCGCTGGAAGACGGCGAGTACGTGGTGCAGGACCTCTGGAACGCGGGTGAGACGCGGGCGGTCAAGACCTTATCGGGCGGTGAGACCTTCCTCGCTAGCCTCTCCCTCGCCATCGCGCTGAGCGATTACCTCGCCGGGAACAAGATTCTGGGGGCCCTCTTCCTCGACGAGGGCTTCGGCACCCTCGATCCGCAGGCGCTGGAGGCGGTGGCGAACGCGCTGGAGAACCTGCGGACGCAGGGCCGCATGGTGGGCGTGGTGACCCACGTCGAGAGCCTGTCCGAGAGGTTGCCCAGCCGGTTGATCGTCACGAAGAGCGTGGCGGGGTCGAGCGTGCAGCGGCTGGACGGGTGAGAGGTGACGCTCAGCGAGGAGACGACCTGGGAGGGACGCCCCGCCCGCCTGACCTGGCTGCCCGGCTACCGACCCCGTCCACACGAGACGGTGGGGCAGGTCGGCGGCCTGTGCTTCACGGCGGATGGGCACATCGTCCTCGTCTCGCGGGATGGAAGCGAATGGAGTCTGCCCGGCGGCAAACCCGAGGGCGATGAGACGTGGGAGGAGACGCTACGGCGGGAGGTGGCGGAGGAGGCGTGTGCGGAGGTGCTGGCCTGCCGACTCTTGGGAGCACAGCGGGTCGAGGGGCTGACGCCTCAGCCGTACCACCAGTTGCGCTTCTGGGCGCGGGTCGGCCTGCACCCCTTCGCGCCCGTATTCGAGACACGGCACCGGAGGGCAATCCCCACCGAGGAATATGCCCATGTCCTTCCCTGGGGTGCGGGGGTCATCGGGCAGGCGTTGTTGAGGCAAGCCTTCGCCACCGAGCGGGAACTTCAGGGAGGAGCCGCCGCAGGACACGATTCCCGTTGAAGGGTCACTCCAGACGTGCCCGAACCTCCTGCCAGACCTCCAGAACTGCCTCCATCACCACGTCGGGTGTGTCGAGGTGGACGTAGTGCCCGGGTTGAGAGGTCCAGACGGCCCGGCTGCGCGCCGACGTCCGCAGAATCTGCTCGTGTCGCTCACGGCGCTGCCGGAATCTGGAGTCGAGGGCTTCTCGCGTCGCCGTCGGCTGCTGCCACGCCACCTCGGCCACGGTGGAGGGCCGTCCCGGTGCGACCAGCACCAGCGGCAGATCGCCGAGCACGTGGGGGGCGACCTCCGGGGGCTCGAAATGCGTGAGCGCCAGACGCTCAGGACTCGGCCCGTGTGGTCTCGGCTCCAGCGGGGGCGGTGTCATGTCGAGCAGCACCAGTCCTCCAACCCTGGAGAGATGCCGCCTGGCGTAGGTGGAGGCGATCATGCCTCCCAGTGAGTGCCCCACCAGCACCGGGGGACGGGTGAGGTGCAGGGCATTCAAGACGGCCTCCAACTCCGCGTAGATTTCATCCCAGGTGCGGTCGTGGTCGAGAGCGGCGCTGCCTCCGACGCCCGCCCGGTCGTAGGCGACGACCCGCGCGACGGAGGCCAGCCCAGGGGCAAGGCCTGGACGGTCCCCCCTGGGGTCACCCTGCCAGTGGGGCCCTGCCTCCTCCGGGGAAGGCACGCTGAACCACCAAGAAGCCGGGTCACCCAGGCCGGACAGGAGAACGAGGGCGGGCTCGTTCGTCCCCAGCTCGGTCACTTGCAGCGGGCGCCCGGCGTGTTCCAACGTAGACGTGCGGCTTTGCCCCGTCGAATTCGACTCGGTGGATGACATAGAACGACGCCAGCGTACGTGACGCGCCGCTCCTGTCGGTGGATTCAGGAGAACATCCGGGATGTCGACCCGGTTGGGCCCTCAGATGTTCTCATCCCCGTCCGTCCGCTCGGCGCTCTCCACGATGGGCATCATCGGAACGCCCGTGGCAGTGCCGGTGGCCGCCGTTCCGCTCGTGCCGCCCAGGCCCATCGGCGGGATGATCACGCCTCCCTGCACGCCCTCCCCTTCGTCTGCGTTGCGGTCGGGGTCGAGGTTGCCGCTGTCGCGCTCGATCTCCTCGACGGACTTTCCGAGTGGGCTGGTGTCTTCGATCATGGCAAACCTCCGGGGTGACGACGCCCCCAACCGACGAGGCGGGGAACAACGGCTCGGGAACGACGTGCTCGGTTCACCCTAGGAGGGTGGATCGTGAAGTTGGTGGGCCTGCGCTCAACGTTGTCGGGCGGTGAGAAGTCGAGCGCCGACGAGGCCTTTCCCGTGCCCCAGCGCCCCCGCCCACCATCTCCAGACGGAGGAGGCGGTGAACCGGCGGGCGACTTCTGTGCATCCTCCACAGTCATCACGTCGTCAAAAGAACGTGCCTACCTCCTCCCCGGAAGCGGGCGCCGTTCCCATCTCTCCCCTCAATCCATCGCGTTCGCCAGCACCGGCTGGGGCTGCCAGGCGTTCGCGCCGATGGAGCGCAACCGCTCGGCCAGCCGCTCGTAGCCCCGGTTGAGGTACTGCACCCCGTCGATCACCGTCTCGCCCTCGGTGGTGAGCGCGGCGATGAAGAGGGCGGCCCCGGCACGCAGGTCGGCGGCCTTGACGGGCGCGGCATGGAGCTTCCCGCCCTGAATGACCTGCGTGTAGCCGCTCACGGTGATGTTCGCCCCCATACGCTGCAACTCGGCCACGTGGGTCAGGCGGTCGGGGTACACCGGGTCCTGCACGACGCTCGTGCCGGGAACGGTGGCGAGCAGGGCGCTCATCTGCGGCTGCACGTCGGTGGGAAAGCCGGGGAAGCTCTGGGTGGTGATGTTGACGGGCCGCAGCTCGCGGTCACGGGCGTCCACGACCAATCGGTCTCCGCCTTCGAGGATGTCCACCCCCATCTCGCCCAGCTTGGCGCTGACCGCCCGCAGGTGGTCGGGCCGCACGTTCGTCAGCGTCAGGCGGCTGCGGGTGGCGGCGGCGGCGATCATGAAGGTGCCCGCCTCGATGCGGTCGGGGATGATCCGGTACTCGCCCCCGCGCAGCGAGGGGACGCCGTGAATGGTGAGCGTGTTCGTGCCCGCCCCCTCGATCCGCGCGCCCAGGCCGTTCAGGAAGTTGATCAGGTCCACCACGTCGGTGTCGATGCTGGCGTTCTCCAGCGTGACGGTGCCGCCCCCCAGCACGGCGGCCAGGATCGCGTTCTGGGTGCCGCCGACTGTCAGCAGCTCGAAGACGAAGGAGCCGTTCAGGCTGCCCTCTCTCCGTGCGTCGAAGTTGCCGCCCTCCTCCACAACGCTGACGCCCAGGGCGCGGAAGGCCTTAACGTGCTGGTCCACCGGGCGGTAGCCGAAGGCGCAGCCGCCGGGCATGGAAACGGTGGCCTGACCCGCGCGGGCGATGAGGGCCCCCATCATGATGAAGCTCGCGCGCATCTTGGACACCAGCGCGTAGGGAGCGTCGGTGTTCACGATCTCGGGCGTGTGCAGGGTCAGGCTGTTGGGGCCCACCCAGGCGTGCCGGGCGCCGACATGGTGCGCGAGGTCGAGGATGGTGTAAACGTCGCTGAGGCGGGGGACACCGTGCAGGGTGACCGGTTCGCTGCTCAGGAGGCTCGCCACGATGATCGGCAGCGCCGCGTTCTTGCTGGGCTGAATGGCGAGGGTCCCGGAGAGGGTCCGGCCTCCTTGGAGGTGCAGCGGGGTCAGTTGCATGGCGGTCCTTTCAGTCGCGCGGCGCGCGGGGGTGGGCATAGGGGGACCCGGGCGCACTCCGCCTGGGCAGAGTGCATGTTACACATGATGCTCACTGTACGTCTACGCGGAACCCCACGTCCGCTTCACGTTCAGACGATGGCCTGCGTGTGAAGGACGGGGCCATACGTACTCACCCGAGTGACATGAGCCCTATGTTGAGGGTACTCATGCTGCGTGCTACGCTGCCGGGGAAATCAAGTCGCCAGGGTCAGAGGGAGAGGGGATGCCCAAGAAGGAACGCAAACGCTTGCAGGTGGTGATCAGCGAGGAGCAAGACGCCCTGCTCACCCGCACGGCGTACGAGCTGTCGAGCCCCGAGCGCCTGATCAGCAAGAGCGAGGTCGTCCGCCTCGCCATCGAAAAGATCGCCCGCGAACTCGGCGAGGGCGAGCACCTCGACGAGTACCGCGCCCTCCTCGACGACACCCCGGAAGAGGACGAGGGGTAGGGCGGGTCGAACGCGGGCACGCCTCTTCGAAAAACTGAAGAGCGTGCCTGCGTTCGTTGGGCAAAGGCTCGGCTAGCGGCCCGAGGCGTACGTGGTCGGCGGCAACACCCGGCGGGCACCGACGAGGCGGGGCGCCCAGTAACGGTCCGAGAGCAGGTGGTCCACGACGACCCCGCCCCGGTAGGAGTTGGCGTTCAAGAACTCGTCCTCGCCGAGGTAGATGCCGACGTGCGTGACGGTACCGCGCCCCTCGGTGTCGAAGAAGACGAGGTCGCCGGGCTGCAGCTCCCCGGCCGCGACCGGCAGCCCGACCTGGGCCTGCTCCGCGCTGCGGCGGGGAAGGTTCAGCCCGAGGGGCGCGAAGACCTGGAGCACCAGCCCGCTGCAATCGAGCCCGGCGAGCGTGCTGCCCCCGTACACGTAGGGCACCCCCAGAAGCGCCAGGGCCGCGCCGCGCCAGTCACCCGGGAGGGGCGCTGCCAGGGCGTCCCCGGGAAGGGGCTCGGGGGCGAGAACGTCCGGGGATGAGGCCACGGGGACGGCGGTGAGCGGTGGGGCGAGGTCGGGCACGGGCGGTTGCCCTGCCGTGACCGCCGGGGCGGGGGCCGTGACGCCGGGACCCGGCCCGGGAACGAGCAGCACCTGACCCGCCCGCAGCACGGTGTCGGTGGGGAGCGTATTCGCCGCGAGCAGGGCGTCCACGCTCACCCCGAAACGGCGCGCGAGGGAGTACAGCGTCTCCCCCGGCTGCACGGTGTACGGCGGGACCTCCCGCACGCGCAGCACCTGCCCCACGCGCAGGTCGGGGCCGCTCAGGCCGTTCAGGGCGAGAAGCACCTCGACGCTCAGGCCATGGGCGCGGGCCAGGCGAAAGGCCGTGTCCCCCGGCTGCACGGTGACGGTGAGTGGCCCCTCGGCGGAAGCAGGGACGGCGGGCGGCAGGGGCCCGGCCCCCCCGCCCGTGAGCGAGGCTCCCGCCCCGGAGGCGAGGGTAAGCAGGGTCAACGGCAACAGGAAGCGGGGAAGGAACGTCATGCAAAGGACTCGCAGGGCGCGGAGACATTCATGCGGCGCCACTTAGGCACGGCATCGCCAGGAGGGACGCTTCATATGAGAGGCTCCCCAAAGGAAATGAAACATCGGCACCGTAACATGGTCACACTCGTGTTGCCAACTCCGTCGAAGGCGAAGTTGTGGACTTTTCTACTTCTTCAGGCGCCTCGACGCGAAGTGTTAAGGCGTGTCCCCTGTCTGATTCCTGTCAGAGAAAGCGAGGCTGCCGCTCCATGAAGAAGGGAGGGCGCCAGCTCCACTCAAAGGATGAACGCCTGTTCGCTCCTCATTTCTGGGGGGAATCCGAGGATTCCAAGGCGAGAATTCTTCTTCGGCGACCGACTCTCATCCCGCGTTGGCGTTTCCATCATGGGGAGGGCGTGCCGGCTCGGCGGCTTGGCTCCCCCCTATCCTGGACGGGTGTTCGCCCGTGTCTCCGCGTGGCGCGTCCAGACGTTTCGCGCCCTACGTCACCCCGCTTACCGCCGGTACTGGTTCTCGCAACTGCTGTCGCTCGTGGGGTCGTGGATGCAGGCGACCGCGCAGCAGTACCTCGTGCTCGAACTCTCGGGGGGCAGCAGCGCGGCGCTGGGGTACGTGACGGTCGCGCAGTTCCTGCCCAGCCTGCTCCTCTCGCTCTTCGCGGGGGCGGTGATCGACCGGGTGCCCCGGCGGCGGGTCCTCCTCACCACCCAGCTCGTGCTCCTCTCGACCGCGACGGCGCTTGCGGTGACCACCCACCTCGGGGTCGTCACGCTGGGGCTGGTGATGGCGCTCGCCTTCGTCAGCGGCACGGCGAACGCCTTCGACATGCCCGCCCGGCAGAGCATGGTGGTGGACTTCGTGCCCCGGCCCGACGTGCCGAACGCGGTGGCCCTCAACAGCCTCTCCTTCAATGTGTCGCGCACGATAGGACAGGCCCTCTTCGGGGTGGTCGCCGCGCTCGGGGTGACCCTGCTCGCGGGCGGCGACCCGGACCAGCTCTCGCGGCTGGCGCTGCCCTTCTACCTCAACGTGGGGTCCTTTTTCGCGGTGCTCTTCGTGCTTGCCACGCTGCCCTTCCCCCCGCGCGAGATCGGCCAGCACGGCAGCGTGGCGGAGGACGTGCGCGAGGGGCTGCACTACGTGCGGGGCACCCCCGCCGTGCGGAACGTGATGCTGCTCGTGGGGCTGCTGAGCCTCACTGTCATCAACTTCAACGTGATCATCCCGTACTACGCGCGGGTGGTGTTCGGGGCGCGCGAGGCCGCCTTCGGCACGCTCAGCGCCGCCTTCGGGGTGGGGGCGATGGCGGGGGCGCTGTGGCAGGCGAGCAAGCCCAACCCGGCGCGCAACCTGCGCATCGGAGCGGTCATCCTGCTCGCGGCGACGGCGGCCCTCGCCTTCACGCCGGGGCCGGTCCCCGCCACGCCCGTCCTGGCGGTGTGCGGCTTCGGGATGCTCTCGCTGCTCGTGAGCGCGAACAGCACCGTGCAGCTCACCATCCCCGACCACCTGCGCGGCCGGGTGATGAGCCTGTACTCCTTCGTGCTCGTGGGGATGGGCCCACCCGGCGCGCTGCTCGCCAGCACCCTGATCGGCAAGGAGGGCCCGCTCGGCCCGCGCTGGGGCCTGGTGACCCTCGCCGCCCTCGGGCTGGGGGCGCTGCTCATCCTCTGGGGGCGGCTGCCCCGCCAGGTCACGCCGCCCGCCCCCTCGGCAGACCCCCCCGGCGTCCCCGCCGACTGAAAGCGCGTCCCAACCCGGCGGGCGGGGCACGGCTGTTATGCTGCGGCCATGAGTTTGGACCGCCACCAACTGGTGCTGACGTGGGCCCTGGTGATCATCGCCGTCGGCGCCGCCATCGGCATCGGCACCACCGCCGCCCTGCTCGCCCGCAAGGACCGCCCCCTGCCGGACGACCCGGACGCGCCGCTGTTTATCTAGCGGTCAGCCGTCAGCAAGATGGGGAGAGGTTTTGCTGACCGCTTCCCTCAAAACGGCCACACCCGGGGAATCACCAGCATCGCCACCACGAAGGTCACGACCGTCAGGCCCAGGCCGACCCGCACGAAGTCCATGAACTTGTAGCGGCCCGGGCCGTAGACGAGCATGCAGGAGGGTTCGAGCGGGGTGATGAAGGAGTTGCTCGCGGCGACGGTGATACCGATGACGAAGGGTCGCGGGTCGTAGCCCAGCGATTTGGCAGTCCCGATGGCGAGGGGGAGCATCACGAGGGCGGCGGCCTGGTTGCTCATGGGCTGGGTGAGGGCGACCGTCACCGCGAAGAGGGCGGCAAGCAGGCCGTAGGGGCCGAGGGGTTCGAGGAGGTCGGAGATCGCGCCCGTCATCACCCGGGCGGCCCCGGTGTCCTCGAAGGCGGTGCCGAAGGCGAGCATGCAGGCGACGAGGACGATCACCGGCCACTCGACTGCCCGGTACGCCTCCTCGGGGGTCACCAGCCGCAGCGCGAAGGCGAGGGCGACCGCCACGACGACCGCCACGCTGAGGGGAAGCAGGCCCAGCCCTCCCCCGACCACGGCCCCGCCGAAGAGCAGGAGCGCCAGGGGGGCTTTGCGCAGGTCGCGCTGGGCCTCGGTCAGGTCGCCGAGCACGGTAAGGTGGTCGCCGAGCGCCGTGACCCGGTCGGCGGGGCCCTGGATCATCAGCACGTCCCCGACCCCCACGCGCAGGTTGGCGAGGCGCTCGATGGTCCGGGCGCGGCGGTGCAGGGCGAGGACCGAGAGGCCGTACCGCTCGCGGAAGCGCGACTCGCGCAGGGTGCGTCCCACCAGGGGGCTGCCCGGCAGCACGACCGCCTCCACCAGCCGCACGGGCACGGCGCCCTCGACCTGGAGCTTTTGCTCACTCTTGCTGAACACCCCCAGGGTACCCTTGCCCGTCAGGATGCGGTGGGGCGGGCCCTCCACCGCGAGAGTGTCGCCCTCCTCGATTCGGAAGTCGGGGCCGGGGGCGTAGATCGTCTGGTCCCCCCGGCGCACCGCCACGACGGTCAGGCCGTGGTCGCGGCCCAGCCCCGTCTCGCGCAGGGTCTGCCCGGTGAGGAGGCTGCCGGGCGCCACCGTCAGGTCGGCGAGGTAGGCGCGCAGGGACGCCTCCAGCTCGGCGTCCTGGGCGGGCAGCAGCCGGGGCGCCACGAAGAAGAGGTACAGCAGCCCGACGGCGGCGACGGGCACCCCCACCCACGCCAGCTCGAAAAAGCCCAGCGGTCTCAGCCCGGTGGCGGGCAGCGCCCCCGAGACGACCAGATTGGTGCTCGTGCCGATCACGGTGACCGTGCCACCCAGGATGCTCGCGAAGGCCAGGGGCATCAGCACCCGGCTCGGCGCGACCCCGGCCCGGCGGGCGAGGCCCGTCACCACCGGCAGGAAGACGGCGGTGGTGGCGGTGTTGCTCGTGAACGCACTCACCCCCGCCACCGCGCCCAGCATTCCCCGGATCATGCCCGCCGCGTTGCGGGCGCGGCGGCTGAGGGCCACCCCCACCCACTCGATGACCCCGGCGCGCAGCAGCACCCGGGTCAGGGTAAAGAGGCCCGCCAGCGTGATCACGGTGTCGCTGCCGAAGCCCGCGAAGGCCTCCTTCGGGCTCAGCAGGCCCAGGACGAGCAGCGAGCCGAGCAGCAGCAGGGCGGTCACGTCCACGGGCAGCCATTCGGTGGCGAACAGCACGAGCGCGAGGGCGAAGAGGATGAGGAGGATCGTCACGGGGTCCATAGGTCTCCGGGTGGGGAGCGTCCCCCGCGCCGGGCAGCGGGACACCGGCCGGGCGCAGGAGGGGCGGGAAGGAGTCAGGAAGGCCCCGGACGCGCCGCCTCGGCCCCCTGCCCCCAGGACTATGGCGCGCAGGGGGGAGGGCTGTGCATGTGAAGGGTCCGCGCGTCCCTTAAAGCATGCCTCTCAGGACCGGGCAGGGTCAGTCGCCGAGAGCCGGGTCAGGGCTTGGGTCAGCACCGAGACCGTCCGGTCGTACTCCCGCAGGTCGAGGTGCTCGTGCGGGGTGTGGTCGAGGGCGCTGTCCCCCGGCCCGTAGGCGACGGTAGGGACCGGCCAGGCCTCCGCCACGACGTTCATGTCGCTCGTGCCGGTCTTCACCTTGAAGACGGGCGTGCCGCCGCGCGCCCGGATGGCGACCCTCAGCGCGCGGGTCAGCGCGTTGTCCCGGGGATGCCGCACCGCGCGCTCGTGCCCGGTGAAGGTGACCTCCACCCCCGCCGGGCCGGGCAGGCTGGAAAGCGCCCCGCGTACGGCCTCCTCGGCGGCCTCGGGAGACACCCGGGGCGGCAGCCGCAGCCCGAAGGTGCCCTCCGCGACCTGGGCGAGGCCGTCGGTGCGGCTCCAGAGGTCCTGGATCGTCGCCTGCACCGCGTCGAAGACCCCCTCCCCCCCCTCCCCGGCGGCCCACTCGCGCACCCGGAACCACCCCGAAGCGAGGTCGTCGGCGGCGCTCGTGCCCTCGCCCGCCGTGTGGAAGTTGTCCTTGTGCACGCGCACGCGGGCCACCAGCCGCCCTTTGTACCCCAGCGTCAGGCCCGCCCAGCCGCTCGGCTCGCCGATCAGGACGAGGTCGGGGCGGTAGAGACGGACGACATGCCGCGCCCCCCGGCTGCTCGGCGCCTCCTCCTCGGTCGCGCCGACGCACACGAAGCGGGCCCCGGCGAGCGCCTCCTCCGGCAGGGCTGCCACCGCCGCCACGAAGGCGCAGAAGCTCCCCTTGGCGTCCACGCTGCCCCGCCCGTGGAGGACGTCCCCCTCCACCCGCACCGGGATGTCCCCCGGCACCGTGTCGATGTGCCCGAGCAGCAGGACGGTCAGGGGACCCTGCCCCCGCTCGCCCACCGCGTTGCCCGCCTCGTCGACGTGCGCCTCAAAGCCGCGCCCCGCCATCCAGTTCGTCAGGTAGGCCGCGACCTCCGCCTCCTCCCCGGACCGGGAGGGGATGGCGACAGCCCCCACGACGAGCGCCCGGGCCTCGGCGGCCCGGTCGGGCGCGGGCATCACTGCGGCCTGTCGACGACGGTGCCCCCGCCCGCGTCCGTCGCTCCGTCGCGGCCCTCGCCCGCCACCGTCCGGGCGAGGGACACCACGAGGTCGGCGACCTCCGCGAAGGCGAGGAGCGCCAGGGCCCCCACGCCCCCGACGATCAGGGTCCACAGGCCCGTCAGGCGCGGTCCCTCGGCGAACTGAAAGGCGGCCAGCCCGAGCGCCGCGAGCCCCAGCACCGCTGCGAGGAGGCGCAACCGGCCCACCCACCCCAGCACCCCCTCCGCCCGCGCGTCCAGATCAGCCAGCCCACCGCGCGCCCGCCCCGGCCGGACGCGGGGCCCCGCCGGGGCCGGGGCGGCGGGCGCGACCTCCGGCGTGACCGTCACGGGCGCCGGGTCGGCCAGGGTGGGAGTCACGACGATGGGGGCAGGAGTCGGAGGGGCTTTCGTCGGGGTCGTCGGGGCGGGGGCGGGCGTCTGCACGCGGGCCGAGGGGCCGATCACCCGCACGGTCTCGCCGCCGAGGTCGTTCTGGCCGGGCGGTTTCCACTGGGTCGAGCGGGGGGAGGCGGGCGGCGCCGGACGCTCGCGGGGAGGGGACGGGTCGCTCTGCGCGGGGCGGTTCTCGGGTGCCTGTGCTCTCCCGGCGTCCGGACGGACCTGGGGGCCCGCCTCCTCACGCGGGGGGAGGGCGGGAGCCTGCCCCCTGGCCGCTGCGGCGGGCGCAGGCGCGGAGCCGAAGGTCTTCTGCCCACTCATGCCCGGGAGGGGCGAGGTCGGGAGGTGCTTGGCGCGAGCGGTGGCGTCGCGCACCTGCGCAAAGAAGGCCTGGACGCGGGCGGGGTCGTAGCCGAGGAGACTGGCGATCAGGGCCGTTCCGGCGGGGGTCTCGACCCGCAGCAGGCCCTCCTCGTCGCTGTGGATGCGGGTCAGGTCGCGCAGGGTGACCCGGCGGGTGCCGCCCGCGTCCTGGTAGATCAGCGTGTCCTCCAGGAGGGCGAAGAACGCGCCCTCGCGCTCCAGCGTCGCGGCGGGCGGCACGCCGATCCCCAGCACCTTCAGGGCCGACTGTACGCGGTCATTCATGGCTCTGCTCTCCTCACCTTGGGGGCAGCATAGCGGGTGAGTCGCCGCGCCCGCACGCCCTTCGCCGGGGGAGGGATGAAGGCGCCCGCAAGCCGCGACTCATACGCCCGGTCCGTCACCCCACACACACTGGACCATGACGAACGAGGACAACCGTTACGGTGACGCCCCCCTGGGCCGCAGCGTCGAGGAGGTCGAGGGCGAGGCGGGCAACCGGGTCAACCCCTCCGCGCCCGGCGAGCAGGTCCGCGACGACGAGATGCTCGCCGGGGTGCCGGTGCCTCCCGTGCTGAGCGGCCCGGCGGGCACCGCCATGATTCCCGGCATCACCGACGGGAACCGGGTCACCGACGGGGACAGCGGCGGCGCGGACGACGGCACCGCCCGCCAGAACCGCGACAGCAGCGAGGGAACGGTTTGACGCCGGGCGCGAAGGCAGGGGGAGAGGCCATGACCGACAGCGAGAACCGTTACGGCGACACGCCCCTGGGCCGCAGCGTCGAGGAGGTCGAGCGGGAGGGGGGCAACCTGGAAAACCCCCCGGCGGCGGACGGCGAACTCTGGCAGGGCGACGAGATCGCGCTGCCCGCCGTCGCCAACGCCAACACGAGTGCCGTGCCCGCCGTGCTAGACCCCGACGTGACCCCGGACGGAACGGACCCGGGAGGCGGCGACGACTCACGTTGAGAGAGGCGTCTAACTTAGCTCGCGCGGGCGATACGTCACCGCCTCCGCGAGGTGCGCCTCGCTGATGTCCGCGCTGCCCGCCAGGTCGGCGACGGTGCGGGCGACGCGCAGCACCCGGTCGAAGCCCCGCCCCGTCAGGTTGAGTTGCCGGGCGGCGGCGCGGAGGAAGGCGTCGGGGCCGGGCTTCAGCGGCGCGTGCCGCCGCAGGGCCTGTCCGCCCAGGTCGCTGTTGCGGCCCCCCTGCCGGGCCAGCATCGCCCCCCGGGCGCGGCTGACCCGGGCCCGCACCTGAGCGCTGCCCTCCGTCTCTGTCATCTTCCGTTTGCCCTGTCACCAGAACACGGCGTTTTTCCTGCCCCCTCTCCATCCTGTGCGTCAGTGTCTCTCTTTGCCATGTCAGCAGGTTAAAACGTCTCCATTTACCGTGTCAGCAGCTCCGGAACACCTCTCCATTTGCCATGGCAGCAGCGGAGGGATGCCCTCTTCCTCCTGTCCCACCAGGAACCCCAAAAAAATTATGACTTCAGGCATTTTGACACGGGCGTAAATACTCTGTTCTATTATCGGACTGGACGAGTGCTCCAGCCTCGTCTGCTGAAGTGCTCCACAAAAAGCGCCTGTTCTGACGGCCATCGGAACAGGCGCACGAGAGGGCTTCAGGTCTGGGAGACCTATGAAGAGTATGTCGCGGCGCCCCGGTGGGGCGCAAGGGTCCGTATTCCTCATCGTCGGGAAGGTGAGATGAGTCGGGGTTATGACGGCTCACTCCTGAGTCGCAAGGGGGAGGTGCTGCTGACCCGTCTGGGTGTGACGGTACGCTTCGAAAGCACCGTCGAGGAGCGGCTGTTGCAGATGCTCGACGTGGATGGCGGGGTCGTCTCCGTCGAACGGGCGGAGAGCGTCACGGTCTACACCTCCGACGGTGCCAGCCACACCTACACACCGGACTTCACGGTCACCTTCACGGACGGGCGGGTGCTGTCGCTCGAATGCAAGCCCCGAAAGCTTCTTCCCCTGCTGTTGCAGGAGAACGCTGATGCCTGGCAGGCGCGGGTGACCCGCCTGGAGGGACTCGGGCGACCGCTGTACGTGGTCACCGAGCGAGACCTCCCCCGTGAGCGGGTGCAACAGGCCATCACCTTCGGCCCGTTCCATGGGGTGGAGGGCTCCGCCGAACTTGGCGAACTGGCCCGGAAGACGCTCCGGGAGCGCGGCGCCCTGCCCCTGGTAACCCTCCGCCTTCTGCTCAAAGAGGTGGCGCCCAGACTGTCGGCCCACCTGGACGCCACCCTGCTCAGCATGCTGGCCCGGCGGGAACTCGTCGCGGACGTGACCGCCCTGCCCCCCACCTGCCTGGTCGACCTCCCGGGGAGGAGCATTCCCCTCCCACCCTCACCGGTCGGCTGGCCCCTCCGTGCCCTGCTCAGGGAGAGCCTGGAGCAGGTGCTCACGCCCGACGAGTCCACCGATCAGGGGGGGGAATTGCGGCTCGAGGCCCAGTTCCTCAGGACGGAGCGGGGGCAACGGGCGCTGCAACTCTTCGCCCTGTATTCCGACCCGACCCGGCCCCTGGACAACGAGCAGGCGGAAGAACTGGGTCAGAGGGTCGGCGTCTCGGGGCGAACGGTCTACCGCTTCCGTGAGGCTCTGGTGGAGGCAGGGGCACCCGGGATCACCTTCACGGAGCTTGTCCCGTACCTGGCCCGTCCCGGGCAGGGAAAACCCAGGCGGCAGGTCGAGGCCAGGGTCACCGCCATCATGGAGCGACTGGCACGGGAGCACTACTTCGTCCCTGTGGGAACGGCGGGCAGGACGGCGACGGTCAGCAATCTGTCCGAGCTGGTGCGGAAGGCCTGCCTGGCCGAGGAACTCCCGCCCCCCGCGTACAACACGGTTCGGCGCTTCGCGGATCGCCTGTGGGAACAGGACCCGGTGCAGGCAACGCTGTTGCGGGAGGGCCGGGAGAAGGCGCAGGCCCTCGAGCCGCGCCAGGGGCATCTGGAAGTGCGACGGTACGGCGAACTCCTGGGTGTGGACTGCACACCCTGTGACGTGTTCACACGTGAGGAGGGGCTGACGGTGGTTCCGCTGCGGGAAGGGCGTGGCAAGAGGCAGCGGCACCCGGAGGCTCGACGGGGCAACATCATCAACATCGTGGACGTGGTGACCTCCCAGGTCCTGCGCTCCGTGGTCGTCGTGAAACCCATCAGCGCTGCCCTCGTCCTGCGGGTGCTCCGAGACCTCTTCCTGGGGGACACGAGTGAGCTGGTGGCGGCAGGGGTCGTGACGGTGCCACAGGCGATGGGACTCCCCCAGCGTCTGCGTCTGGACGGCGGGTCGGAATTCATCAACCGGCAGGTCAAGCGTGTGCTGGCCCATCTCGGGATCACCGTGCTCCCACGGAACCAGTGGTCGCGGCATCACGGCGGAATCGAGGAGCGAACCATCGGAATCACGACGCACTACCAGCACATCCTGCCGGGGACGACCATGAACAACATCGCGAACCGGGGCAAATACGACGCCCAGCGTGGCGCCGTGCTGACCATCGCCGATCTCAACCGTTACCACCAGAGGATCGTGGAGCGCCACAACAATCTCTGTGCGCCACTGCGGGAGCTGACCCGGCACGAGCACGCGCAACACCTCCTGGATCAGGGGCTGACGGCCTGGCGTCCCCCGTCGACCACCCAGCTGGAGTTCCTGCGGAACCGGATGCATCCACAGGAGATCAAGAAATGCGGGCAGGAGGGCATCAAGCTGCTCGGCCTGATCTACAACGCTCCTGAACTGGACCCCCTGATCGTCCGGGGAGCCAGCGTCGAGGTGCTGTACAACCCGGACGACATCTCCACAGCCCGGGCCGTGCACCCGGACACGGGCGCCCTGATCCACTTGCAAGCCCGCCTGCCCGAGGGAGTGGAGGGGCCGCTGAGCCTCCAGGAATGGGTGGAGATCAAAGGGCGTTTCCGGGCGGCGCGGCAGTCCGCCCTCGACCGGGTCAAGACCCCTCAACAACTGTTGGCGGAGGTGATGGTGGAGCGGCAGGAGCGCCTCCAGCAAGGGAAGCAAAAGGCACCAGCCACTTCCCTGACCAGTTTGAAACCCCCGCCGGTAGAAAGGCCCGGTACACGTCCCAGCATCCAGCCCGCTGAGATTGTCTTCGAAGAGAATCCCCCCGGAGGGCTAAAATGAGTGGAGAAGATTTCCGTCGCGAGGATGGTCACGAGCAAAAAAACTCTCGTCACGAGATCATCCGGCGACGCGAGCTGCTGTGGTACCCCGAACCGGGCCGTCAGGCTCTGCTGGAGCGTCTCCACGCCATCGCCACCGACCCACAGCGTCACCGAACACGCAGCATCGCCATCATCGCGGAGAGTAATGGGGGTAAATCCGGACTGATCCAACGGTACCTGACAGTACACCCCCCCGTGGAGAGCGAGGAAGCCCTGCACATTCCAGCCATCATGGTCAACATGACCCAGATCATCAGGGTAGACCAGCTGAGCATCGCCCTGTTGGAATGCGTGCAAGACATCGATCCCGAGGCTGGCACCCACGCAGAACGCATGAAACGCTTCATCGCCCTGGCGAAAAAAGTGAAGTTGGGCCTGATCTTCCTCGACGAGTTTCATGACTGCGCGACCACGGAGGGAAAAGGGAAGGGGTTCCTGCGCTGCATCAAGGCGCTTATCCAGGCAGACCTGTGCGTGGTTCCCGTGGGGACGGAGGCACTGGCCGAAGTGCTGGCGCAGGATCCTCAACTGAATACCCGCTTTAGCTTCTCGCGTGGACGGCTCCCACGGTTGAAGGATGTGAACGTGGTGAAGAGCCTGATGGTCAAGGTGTCGGAACTAGAGAAGGACGACATCAGCGACGCGGCAGTAGAGTATGTGCTCTCCCAGTCCCGTGGCATCCTTGGTCACATCCTCGACCTGGTCGAGGGCACCCTGCTCGAACATGGCGATTTGAAGCTGGACTCCCTGAGGGACTACCGCAAGTACATGGATGTGCTGGACCGGGTGGTGTAAGTGCGGCTCCCGGTCTTTCCTGCTCCACGCGACGACGAGGTGCTGAGCAGTTACGTCACCCGACTCGCCCTCGCAAACAGAATGCGCCCGATGCGTCTGACGGCGGTTCTGGGCCTGCCCTCGTTCTGGAAGCGTGACCCGGACGTGAGTGTCACCCCGGACGAACTCGCCGTGCTCGCCGGGGCGACGGGCGTTCCACTCGAGCGGCTCCTCCAGTGCAGTGTGCTCCCGATGCTGAGCCGTCTCCACGAGAGCGCGCGACCCGACGCCAACCCCAGGTTTCTCGTGATGATGGGGAAGCACCGGGGCGTTCATGGGGTGAGGGGGCATCCCCTCTGCCCTGCCTGCGTCCGGGAGACAGGAGTGGTGCAGCGATCATGGCGACTGACCACCAGCGTGATCTGCCGGAGACACAGCCTGCCCCTCATCGATGCCTGCCCCCACTGTCAGTCACCCCTTGACCACGTCCGGTTGCATCGGAGGCGCTCCAGCCGCAGGCGGTTGATGGAGCATCGCCCGGGCTCCTGCCCCGGCTGCCGTCAGGCACTCCCCGACCCCCCATCCCTCGATGAGGTCACCCGGAAACATGCCCTGTTCATTCAGGACCTGATGGCCGAGGCGACCGCCACGGGGGAGGTGCTCTGGGGCGACCTGCGTCTGGACGCCCGGGAGTTCCAGGGGCTTCTGGAAAGCTTCCTGCAACTGCACTACCCCACCAGGGCGCAGACGGGCGTTGCGAAGTGGCGGCCCGAGACCAGTGGGGTCCGGGAACGGCGGGAGGTCGTGGTGGCGGCCGGCGAACGGATGGTGGACGGGCTGGTGGCCTGCCTGAGACGGCTGCGGGAAGAGAATGTTCGCCCACATCGAGTCGTGGGGTGGGCGAGTGGCAACGCCGGGGTGCCCGACTGGTTCCGAGAGCTGGTCTTCCTGGCCCTGTCGCCGGACGCCCGCCATCTGCCACCCGTGCAGTCCGGGCGGAAAACCTTCCAGTTCACGGAGAGGCAGTGGCGGGTCATCGCCCCGCTCATCCCGCCGGTGCCCAGAACCAGCCGCAAGCAGAAGGGGGCCCGGGAGGTCCTCCAGGCCTGGTGCACCCGCAACCTGAAGGGCACACGGCAGACAGAGTGGACGGGAAAATGGACGGGGCACGTGAGTTACCCCGCCATGTACCGGGGGATAAAGAAGCTGGCCGAGTCCGGCGTGCTGGATCAGGTCATCGGCCGGATGCTGGACATGCCGGAATGCCGAACGGCCTTGACGGCGCCAGGGACCGTTGGAGCCCTGATCAGGATGCGAAGCGCCCATGCCGGACATCTGTGGACACTGATGGTGGAAGAGGCACTCAGGAGCCGCATCGTCGGCTCCCTCCCTGCCTGAGAGCGTGCTGGTTCGAGGAGCGGGCCGGGGAACGGCGAGCCACAAGAGGAGGGGGACCAATCAGGTCCCCCTTTGGACTTACCGCGTCGGGAAACTCGCCTCTCGATAGAACCGGATCACCGCTTTCCCGAGGTCGATGCTGACCCGATCCCATTGAGTAATGATCTCAGGATCGACTTTGGCGTAAATATCAACGGTCCTGGCATTCCTCGGCACCTTGATCGTGCTCGCCTTGCCGTCGTAGTACAGGGGCTGGATAGCACCGCCGTCTATCTTCACACCGACCGTGAAGGGCACACTGCTGTAACTCGGGGGTCTGTAGGTCAGGGTGTAGGTGTTGAGATCGAGAACTGCATTCGATTTTGACCCCGGTCCTCCCATGCTCATGTCGGTGTAGGTGTTCTCCAGAACGAGCCTCTTCGTGTCCTGCCGGCCTTCCCTGAAGAGGGCTGAAAAGTTCGCCAGCCGTGGAGCCGTGATGGTCAAGACCTCCGCTTTACGGTCGGGCTTGAACGAAAAACCGCAGAGCGTGACGGCTCCGGCCGGATTGAATTCGTGGAAGAAGTCGAGCGTCACCACCTCGGACGGATCAGGAAACTTCGCCTTCGAGCTGTAAATAACAAAGCTGCTGTGTACGAGCATTGATTTGCTGCAATCAGCAGGCGGGGCGGCCTGCGCCGTCACGAGGGCGAGCAGGCCGATCAGGACGGACCATCTCGGCATCGTCACAACACCTCCTGACACCTGGTGAGCAGCACGAGGCAGGGAACGAGCGGTGCCAGCGACTTCGCGTTCATGAACCCTCCGTGGAACGCGGAGTGAGCCCCACGTCCCGTTGTAAATGCTGTCGGGGAAGGAAATGACCCCGCCTCATCGGTATAGCAGGAAATAAGATTTCAAGTGATAAGATATGGAGTGCATGGCCTAGACGGGGAAGGCTGACGACCCTGGGGTGGTGCCCCGCCCCCGGAAGAACCCCGTCCCGCAGGAAGCCAGCGCCTCACGCCGCCGTTTCGCCGAGAAGCTGCGGGCAGAGCGCAACCGGCAGGGGATGACGCTGGAGGACCTGGCGGAGAAGAGTGGGCTGACGTGGAGCTACATCTCGCAGGTGGAACGCGGGGTTCGGAATATCACGGTGGACAACATGGACGCGCTGGCGCGGGGCGTCGGGGTGGAGTTGCGGGACCTGCTGTGAGGTGAACGCTGGTGGAACATCCTCTGACACGATCAACAACCCCAGCTTCTCTCCGGCAATTGAGGAAGTTACCCTGCTACCCCCGGCCTTACGCAGATGAACTGTTCTCCTCCTGGTTTCTCCGCCTCGCTCACGCCAACGTCCAGCGCCTCCCCCACTTCACCTTCCGGATAACTGGCGACTCCTACTTCTGGAGGTTCGACCCGGATCGCTTCCTGCGCCCAGGACTGGCTGAGACCTTGGCCGAGGTCACGGGGCTCTCCGTGGATGCCATCCACGCCCTGACTCTGCGCCGATACGAGGGCAAGGTGGTCACCCAACTTCCTCCCCGCGCCCCTGTGCGCTGGATCATGCCCCTCTACATCCAGGGGTACAAGCGGCGACGACCCGGCCTGTCCTATTGTCCCGCCTGCCTGCGGGAAGCCCTGTTCTTGCGAACCCACTGGCGACTGTCCTTCGTGACGGTGTGTGAACGGCACGCCTGCCCCCTCCAGGGTGCCTGCCCGCGCTGCCAGGCTCCCTACGCCCCTCAGCGCAACGACCTCGGGCTCGGCTCCGACTGGAGCACCCAGCCGGAACCGCCCTTCGGCTTCTGCCCGGAGTGCCGCCTGGACCTCCGGGACACGCCCCCCAGGGACGCCGACCCCGAGGTGCTGAGGTTGCAGGCGTGGCTCCTGGGTGGCGCGGTCTCGGGCGTTCTCCCCTGGCCGGGGCAGGGCGAGGTGCCGAGTCTGGAAGGCTTCGACGTGCTTCACCAGTTGCTCGCGGTCGTGCTCAGGCAAGGCGTGCAGGGCCACCTTACAGAAACGTGCGGTTTGGCTGGGCCTGAGCGCCCCCCTCAGCGACGCAACCGCAGCTTCGAGGACTTTGACCTGCCCGACCGCCGCTTGCTTCTGCGACAACTGGCCTTCCTGCTGGAGGACTGGCCTCATCGCCTCTTGCGGACGTGCGAGGCCGCAGGGGTGACCAAGGAGCCTCTGGTCGTGAACTTTCGGCCTGTGCCGCCCTGGTACGAGGCGGTGGCTGACCGGCTGAGTCGGGCGAACGGGCGGCGGCCCTACAAGCGAGTGCCGCTTGAGCCGCATCTCACGCTGGAGGAGTTGGCGGCGAGGCGGGATGCGGCGCCCACGCCCGCCGAGCAGCGGCGCTGGGACCTGATCTGGCAGTACGCCCAGCAGGAGGAGCCCGCCGTGTTGCCCTTCGTCCGCGCCACGGGGTTCGCCAGGAACACGGTGGTGGAGGTGGTGAGGCGGTACAACCAGGGCGGCTTGGAAAGCATCGAGAACTGGTGGCGGGGAAAGAAGAACCCAAGGCGGCGGCTTCTCACGCCCGAGCAGGAGGAGGAACTGCGCCGCGTCCTCGCCCGGGGGTACATGACCAACGCCGAGATGGCGGACTGGGTGGAGGCGCGGACCGGGACGCGACCGGATCGCTCGACGCTGTGGATGTACCGGCGGGGCGTGAACTACCACACGATGGAGGGACGACGTGCTGGAACTTGACTCATCCCGCCATGTTGTCGAGACGGTCCAGGACAAAATGTGGTAGCAAGGAAGGGGGAGGCGTTCAGCCTCCCCCTATACTTTCATCTGGTTCAATTACGATGCGTCCGCCTCAACATCCATAGCCTCAGGCGCATCCGGCAACTGTTTTAGAAACTCCCCGCAGTAGGCATCATCCTTGAAAAGGCGGAGAGACTTCCCGCTGGGAAGCTCTTTCATCCAAGCTCCATTCAGCTTGCGTGGCTTCTGGCCATTGCAGTTGCCCTGCCGCGCAATCTTCATCCATTCAAGGTCTTTTGCTTCGATGACTTCACCGAGGTACATGTCTATGTCTTTGATGTTCACTCTGCACTCTATAGAATCGTAGTTTGTTATCAGGCTTGAAATGAAGATGTCGAGATCATTCTTATCCCTCATTTTGATCTCGTGATGAGCGTCCGATATATAGCAGAAGTGAGTCCTCGCAAGCGGCGACGGGACAAGACTTCTGCCACCGATGTAATCCGTTACCCTAACCAAGGTAAGGTTCTTGGATGGAGAGGACAAGGGAATATTGGCAGAGTGTTGAAGGAGCACCTTTGCCAGGGTGCATTTATCAATTGCATCAACCTTGTAGACAGACACACTTAAATCAGGAAGCCGATCCCCAGTGAGGGGATCGGTCCCTTTTAAAAGGAATTCGTTGTCGTAAACTTCTTGATGGTTCGACTCTCTAAATGGCGTAGGGAATTTAATAATACGCATCACATATTCAGGCATGATACAGAAGGTCCTCAACGGTTGGACGGACGGCAGGGTTGTAGGTCTCCAGCGGCTTCCCATCGATCAAGCTCCGCACTTCAGGGTCGCCGTCGTAATAAAAGCTGATGAGGCCTCTGAATGCCCTGTCCTGTACCAGGGAGGACTGATCGCTGAGGGCAGAGATGAGGGCCGAACGCACGGCGTCCGGATCGTCCTCCCAGTGGTCGCCAACAGCCTCGATCATACGTGCCTTCGAGTAGGCATTGAACGGGACCTCGCGGGTGATATACGCGAGGAGGCCGAGGTCAGACTCCGCCAACGCCTCCACAAAATCCTCAACCGAATTCATATCAGCTAGCTGGGCCAGGACTCGGCTGTAGGTCAGCGGATCGACACCCGGCGGGACCGGCACAGGGATTACGCTGTCACCCTGCCGCTTGTACCCCCTCTTCACGTTCTCCGACATATTCACCTCCATCTCCGTCTTCCAAGAATTTGGATGCACCATCCCGAGCTGCTTGGCCTGCTCGTAGGCGACGTGCCATGGCAGCTCTTTATGATTGCGGTCAGAAAGCTCCTCGGCGGTCAGCCTGGCCTGGTCTCTCAGCGTCAAGCGAAGGACCCTTGTGCTGTCCGGCTGGAGTGCTGCCGACTCACCAGGGAAGCTGGCAGGGATGTGAAAGTACCCATGGTGTAGCTCCTCAACAACCGGGGCGACACAACCATTTTTCCAGGCGTAAAAATCCGCATCGAACAGCTTCTCATCCCTGAGGATGACCGAGTAAACCTGAGCGTAATAAAGCAACTTCTGCAGCTTCATCCCGGTCAACGGCCTCTTGTTCTGCCTCTCATGCTCGATGATGTACTTTGCAACGTTGAGGACATTCTCCATACTTCCATTCCTCTTCCAGCCCGGCGGTGCCTGAGACGGTGGGTCTGCCAGCGAACCGGCGCCTCCTCAACACCCTACTTCTTGACGACGTACTCCAGCCCTACCCTTGCCCCAACTCCTGGACGTGTGGTCTTAGGAACATTTATGCTTAGGACATAATACAGCACGGCAGGTGGGATGTGATGAGCAACGCCGTCAGGTAAGGGAAAAGGCGGGTGCAAGGCACCCTTCTAGGGGGCCCGATCACACCGTTGGGGGCCGTGGGTCGGGGAGAGGGGCAGTCAGCAGGAGGACTGGTCGGCGCAGTGGTACCTGAAGTCAAAATGTCGCTACAAGAGGATGAACCCTCCCTTCTGTCAGGAGAATGTTCCCGCACGCCCTACTCAAGCCTTACCGGTGCGGTTCGTCCTTCCACAAACCCGCACCCCCGGAGGGGGTCGGGTGTCGCTCCCCCGCGATCACAGCGGCGAGGAGGCCACCTACCAACATTGACTGACATCTTGCAGTTTAGGTTTTGAGGGCAAGAAGGGCGTTCTGAAAGGCGTCGAGCGCATCCAACTCCAGTTGGAGAGCACGACGGCGAACTTCTGGGACAAACGAGAACCGTACGGTTCTCGCCAGGTCGCCCCAATCGGGCCAGGTTCCCGGCGCCTCCACAGGGAGGTCGAGGTCCTGGAAATGGCACAGTAAAAAGGCCATCCCGGACAGGCACCACCAGCGCAACACCCCCTGTTCGCTGTGCTGGGCGAATCGTTCGAGCCCGAAGCGCCCCTTGACCGTTTTAAAGAAGGCGAGGGTAAGCCAACGGCGCTTCCCCACGCGGGCGAGGTACTTGCCGCCCAGATCGAGGTTGGACATCACGAAGCGCTGTTCCGGCTCTTTGTTCCGGTAGAGCCACACCCAGGAGACGCACATCGCCTGGCGGGGGCCCCGTGGGCTTGACCAAGCTCCCTCGCACCATCACGTCGCGGAGCTGGCGACCGTCCTCCAGCTTACGGGTGCAACGCACGCCGACGATGTTGTGGCCACGGGCGAGCACACCCCGAATAAACTCGGCACTCTCGAAACCCCCGTCTACATGCAGATGGGGACGCCGTTTTCCAGACAACAGGGCAGCAGAAACGGTGCGGAGCAGTCCAACGCGAGTTGCGCGGGGGAAGGGGACCCCTTCCCCCGCCAGACTTGAAAGGCCCAGGGAAGACGCAGCTCCCCACAACACAACAACACCACCAGGTGAACGCCGTGGATGCTGTTGAAGATATGGACCCAATCGGCAAGCAGGGCGAACTTTCCAGTCTTGTCCAGGCTGGTCAGGTCCACCAGCAGTTCCAGCCGAGGGCGCTGGTGGGGCTGCTGTCGCCAGAAGTCCTGCAACGTCTCCTGGGCATGCTGACGCAACACCCGGCACAGTTGCCAGGTGTTCCAGGCCGCGTGATTGAGAAAGCGGCTGAGGGCTGCGGGAGATTTGACGGTGGCCCGTTCTGGCAGCGGTTGACCGGAACCGTCCAGCAGCAGGTCGAGGAAGACCTCGAAGGATTCCCGGTGCTGCTTGCGGGAAAAGCACGGCAGGATGTCAGAATACAGCCGTCTGGAATGCTGTTCTTTTGGGTTCACACCCCTCTATGGGGCCAGAAATCCGTTCCAGACGTCCTTTTTCAACACTGCAAGATGTCAGTTGGGGCAACCCTGCCCGCGCTGTATCGAGGAGGACGCTACACAGACGGGGAAGCCCTGCTGTCGTTCGGGTTCCTGGTGGCCGTCGCAACCTACTCGGCGCACTCGCCACTCACTGCGACGGCGGAATGGTGGCGTTATTTGAACGCAGATTAAATTTTGAATCGAATGTTAGAATGGTGGGCTCAAGGGGGAAGAACCTTATTTGGCAGTCGTGAAGTCGTGATCGCAGCCAAGCTTTTCGATGAGATGGATAAGCCCGGCCACCACCTGACCGTGAGAGCGGGGGACATTATACCCAACCTCCACAGTGAGTGGGCGGTGGACAATTGGTGGAGTGAGAATAATATTTGAAATAACGCTCGAAATGCCTACACAAACTCTCAGTTAGGTTTCCGAAATGTGTTTGATGCGTACTATATTTAATCAAAACCTGTATAGTAGGCTCTCTAGTAAATCAACGACGCTGGGATTGATCAGTGAAGGAGGATCTACAACAGTGAACGGAGTAGATGCGGTTAATCGGTTTTTACAACGTAATTTCTATAAAATATTTATTCTTCTCGCAGTTGTAATTTTTCTGGGTTTCGTGCTGGTTATATTCAAGACATCGGCTATACTTTTAAGTAGTATTAACGTACCGGCGATAGAGTTACTCTATCAACCAAGTATAGACAGTTGTGTCAAGGGCCGAGTGGAAGTTCCCAAACGTAGAAACGTTGCAGGAGAGCAAGGTGCCCAGGTGGCAGGTGGCCGTGATCCAGTTGCAGACGCAGAAAGCGTGTGTGGGCAGGTAGCGATAAGGAACATTATACGCAATGCCATGCTGTTCATCTTTGCTCTAGGCTCCGTTCTAATTTCAACCTGCAAGAGCCTATTCGATGTTTTTAGAAATAGGGTTACACGAGTAGACAGTACGGGCATCTTGAAGACTCTAGGACTATCCGAGCTAGTTGCCATCCTATCAAGCTTGTTGTTCTTTCCACTGGGCGCGTTCGTATTCTATCTTCTTACATCGGTTCCAAACCCTGTAGTCCATTTTGCTTACTCTTTGCTAATCTCTTCTATTCTTATAGTGTTTTATTCGGTCTCTGTTATGATAGGCTTATCTGTAGCAGTTTTTCGCAATTTCGAGGTGGTAGCACCCATCGAAAAATAAGGGGGACAGCTCCTACATTATGGCGGCTCAGAAGTTCTATCCATGTGCCAACTCTGCCCGCGCCAACGCCCAGCAGGGGTCTTCCACGAGGTCCAAACGCCCCCACGTCAGGCAGGCCAGCAGGGTATGGAGGTGGTGCTGGTCAGGGTGGCGGTGGGCGGCGTAGGCCCACGGGCGACGGAGGAGTGCGGCGGGCAACTCGGGGAAGAGGTGGTCCCGCAGGAACAACCCCAGGTCGTGCAGGCGATGCAGCATGACCTCTTCCGGCACTCGGTAGTTGCGGAGGATGCCGTCCAGCTCACCCTCTTGCATCCCGAACATCTGGATCACGTGCAGGCGCGTGGGCTGGTTCCGTAGAGGCGCCGGGGGTGTCCCGTGCCGCAGCAGGGGCAGGAGGGGCCGGTAACGCTCCTCCGGTGGCACCACGCCGAGGTGGGTCAGCCACGGCGGAGCGTGTTCGGCCACCACCAGATGCCAGGGCAACCGGAAGCCGCCCGGCCATCTCAGGGCGAGGCCCTCCTCCGAGACCCGCACCCCCCCGAAGACTCGGGGCATCACCAGGGGGAGCATGGGTTCCGGGCCTCGCAGCGGGTGGAGCTGGACACGCCAGGTCTGGTCGCCCAGAGTGACCCAGAGCTGGGTGTGGCTGTCGGTCAGGGCCTCGGTGATCAGGGTCATGGGGTCACCAGCAGGCCGAACACGGCAACGAGGTGACGGTGGACCTCGGCTGCTGGGATGGGCCACGACCCGCTCAGGTAGTAGGTGGTGTGCCTCGCCCACCGATCCTCCGCGCGGACGACCACGACCGTGCAGGGACCGCAGCGAGACGTGATGAGATTTTGCAGCCGGCGCTGCACTTCCGGCGATGCGGGAGAGGGGGCGTGGAACGTGACGGTCGGGTGGATGGACACGGGTGACGCCTCCCTACCTTTTCAAGGCTCCTGGGCCTGTCGACTGCGACGTGTCCGGCCCGTGCCGACGTGCCCGACCAGGCAGCCCCGCACCTCGACCTCCTCAGTCCGGTAGGTCATGTTCGGGTAGGCCGGGTTCTCGCTGATCAGGGTCACCGTGCCGTTGTTGCGGTGCCAGCGTTTGAGGGTGGCGGTGTTCTCCCCAGGCACGGCGACCAGGGCGATCTCACCGCTATGGGGCTCGTCAATCAGGGGGTGGATGGCGACGTAATCACCGGGGTAGATGCCGACGCCGATCATGCTGTCGCCGCGCACCTTGAGCAGGAAGTCCCCTTCGCGCAGGTCCAGCACGTCGGAGAGTCTGGCGGCGTAACCCTCGATGTGCTGCTCGGCCAGGATGGGCTCACCCGCCGCCACCTCACCGACAATCGGGAAGGCTAGGGGCTCCCCCGCTTCACCTAAGGCCCCTAAGGGCGGGACACGGCCCTGGGTGACGGCCCAGCCTTCTTCGGTGAGGCGGATCATGGCCGTCCGGCGTTCCGCGGCGTCGTAGCGGATGAAGTCCTTGTCCCGCAGGGCAATGAGGTACGTCCGCACGTTCTGACGCGGCAGGGAGAGACTTTCGGCTAATCTCCCCGTCGTCACGCCCTCGCCCTGGCGTTCCAGCCGGGCGATCTCCTCCAGCACGTCTCGCTGCCGTCCGCTCGGTCCCTCCGGCTGTCGCTCGCTCATATGTCACCTGACACAAGTGTAGGAGCGAGGCGTTCAGAAATGCAAGTGAAAGGGAGGGGGCTCTCGGCTGACGAGAATGCGCTGACTTGCCACCCTCCCGCTGACCCTCACCCGCGCTCCGGCTGGCCTGGCACCAAGGAGGCCGGTGGTCCGGCCCTCAAGTTGCAGGTGCCCCTGCTTCCTGGTCATGTTGTCGTGGTGGAGGTACCCGGCGTTGCGCAAGGAGCGCAGGGTGACGACCAGGCCGCCCGCATCAAGGTGGGGCTTCAGGCGGCGAAATACCTCCTGCGCGTGTGGGGTGCCCGGATAGAAACCTTCCTCGTGCAAGTCGAGGATGTGGGTGCCGCGCACGAGAGCATGAGCCTGGACCCAGCGCTCGCTGCCGGGAATCTGGCCGAGCAGGGTGTGGACGAGGGCGTCGTCTTGAGGAGACATGAACGCACGAACACCCCGCTCGCTGAGCGGGGTGTCGAGGCTCCCCCGGCACCGACGCCGTGGCAAGCTGGGGCAAGTTCCAGGTCAGTCCACCGGGGGAGGCGCATGGCCTTCCCCGGCCACGGGGTCAGATGGCGTAGTTCGAGAAATTCATGGAGACCACCGCCAGGTCGCCGCCCTCGTCCTCGTTGCGAACGGTCACCTGTTCGGAGGTGATGCCGTCGCGCGGCACCAGAATATTGAATGTCTCGTTGCCGTCGAGGTCGTTGTTCTGCTCGCTGGTCCCCTCGAAGAGGTCGAGATTCCCTTTCACCAGCACGTCACCGTTGCTCCTGACCTGGGCGATGAGCTTGAGTTCGACCCGCAGTTCTCCTCCGGCCCCGTCGCTCATCGTCAGGACGTCCTGAGGCAGATCGGTGGTCAGGACGGCCTCGTTAGTCCCGTCGGCCGAGCTGTGCTCATCGTGCCAGGGCCAGCTCTCGTCGTCGGTCAGGTCCATGTGCGCGGAACACACCAGCCGCCGGCGCACCTCGGGCTCGCCGTTCCCCGGCAGGCCCTGAGGCTTCACCCCGCCGCCGCCGCCTGCCGCCGGGTCGTAGGAGGTGAAGGAGACCGCCGCCCCGAGGGCGGGCGACCAGGTGATCTGACCGTGCTCGAAGTCGCTGTAGCGTCCGATGCCGTCGGGGGTCGTCTGCTCGTCGCTCATCGGGTACCCCAGGTAGGAGCGTTCCCAGCCCAGCGCGGACCATTTCGTGCGGATGTCGCCGTGCACCTCGTGCGCCCCGGTCGCCGGCGTCCAGTAGATCGAGCCGCCCTGGAAATGGTTGAAGCGGCCCACCCCGTCGGGGGTGGTGGTCTCGTCGGTGATCGGGAAGCCGAGGAAGGAGGTCTCCCACCCCAGCGTCTCCCACTTCGCGCGAATGTCGCCGTGGACTTCAAAGGCGCCCGCCGCTGAGGTCCAGTAGATCGAGCCGTGCTGGTAGTGGCGGTACCACCCCTGGCCATTCGGGGTCATCTGCTCGGGTCCGGTGGCCTTACCCAGCAGCCCGGTGTCGCCGCCCAGCGCCTGATGCTTGGCGAAGATGGCCGTCACGCCGGGCGGCATCTTGATCTTGGGCCCTGGCTTGTACTCGCCTTTGGGGACGACCTCAACCTTGATCTTGGGCTTTTGCGTCGCGCCCGTCTTCGTCACGTTCGTCATAGATAGGTTCCTCGCGAGCTGCTCAGGGCCTGAGCCGGGTCCTGGCGTGGGCTGGATGTGTGGGCGTGGTCTTTGCTGGTTCAACGTGCCTCCTCCGGGTTCGACCCCTGCGGGGTCCACTCGCTGCCCTGTCGTGGCACCTGCGCGGGCCGGGACGTTCTCTCGGTGTCCTCCTCCGGCAGGCCTGGGGGAAGCGCCGTGCCCTGTGGCACGGGCCGGGACCTGTCTGGATGCGGGCATTGTCCAACCCCATGGCGACCGGCGCATGTCCCGTCTGGGCTACGCCGTTTTGACTATCCTGACGACAGAGCACGGGGCATGGCGCGCTGTGGAGGATGTGGGCCCCGGGCGAGCCTGAGAACGCCGAACACGAGGTGCAGGTCATGACGCGACTCTCCGAGCAGGCAACCGTCGCCCTCACCGCCGCCCTGTACTGGGCCGCCACCGATCCCCACCTCTTTCCGGCCTTTGTCGAGGCCCTGTGCGCGCATCACGGCGCGAGCAAGGCTTACCTGCACCACGTCGTCAAACAGCCGGGACTCAGCTGGTACGAGAGTTCCCGGCAGGGCATCGACGCCCCGGGGGAGAGTTTTTCCATTGGCGTGAACCATCCCCGCGAGACCCAGCGCGAGTACATGGCGCGCTGGGTGGACCAGGACGGCTTCACCAACGCCATCCTGGCCCGTGGCCTCACTCAGGGGCCGCTGGTGTTCGACCGCCGTGAGACGTGTCCGGACGCGGAGTTCGAGCGCTCGGCTTTCCACCATGAATTCGCCCGCCACCACGAGTTGTTCCACCTGATCGGGGGTGCTGGGTTCTCCCTGGACAGCCCGGCGGGGTTCTTCGTGTTGATCGGTCGCCCCCGGTCACTCGGTGCGTTCCCTGCCTGGGACGTACAGGCGCTGAGCCTCCTGCTCCCGCACCTGGGCCGGGCCCAGGCCATTCACCGCCAACTGTGGAACCTGCGCCGGGAGCGCGACACCCGCGCGTTGGCACTCGACACCCTCGACCGTCCGTGCCTGGCGGTGGACGCGGCCTTGCGCGTGGAGTGGATGAACATAGCGGCCGAAGGGCTGCTGCGGGGCCCAGGGGGGCTGAGCGTCAAGGGCGGGCAGGTACGCGCAGAGGTGGCGTGGCAGCACGAGCAGCTCCGCGAAGCGGTGCGTCGCACGGCACTCCTCGGTCGGGGGATTTCGGCACAGGCCGGGAGCACCCTGGCGATCACCCGCCCAGCCCCTGCTGGGCCGCTGCGGGTCACGGTGATGCCGCTGCCAGGAGCCGGGGAAGATTGCATGGGGGTCTTGCTGTGGCTGGAGGACCCGGATCAGGTCCGGCCCATGCCGCTCGAGGTGTTGAGGCAGCGGTACGGGCTGACGGCTGCCGAGGCACGCGTGGCCGTGCGGCTGTCCCAGGGCGACTCCGTCGAGGAGATCGCAGCGGGCTCTCAGGTAAGCCTGGGCACTGTACGCAACCAGCTCAAACAGGTCTTTGCCAAGACGGACACCCACCGGCAGGCCCAGGTCGTCCAGCTGGTCCTGAGCCTGGCTGCCGCACTTCCCGACCGTCGCTAGTCCCTCGACTCAGGCTTCAGGAACGTCCGGCGGGGGTGGAGCTGCTCCCCACTCGCTTCAGTGCCACACCTCCTTCTCCTGAACAGAGATGGAGAACGGGAGGCCGTTCACTCGCAGGCCACGCCGTCCCCATCCCTATCCAGGGCCGGGTTGTAGCCGGGTTGCCCTCGCCGCAACGGTGCCGCCCCCGCCGCCCGAGCCTGGGCACAACTGGAATAGACCGGGGTGGCAGGAGAGGGAACAGGGACCGGGGTGGCCGGTCCAGGGACAGCGCCCCGATTGGCAGGAACCGCGCCCCCTTTTTCGGTGGTGATGGCGAACTTCCCGCCGGGTTGCACCACCACGGTCACGGTCCCCTGCTGGTCGGTGCGGTAAACCGTCGCCCCGACCTGTCGGTAGAGCGACAGGGCCTGCTGGGTCGGGTGTCCGTAGTTGTTCGGCCCGACTCCGATCACGACGTTCTGGGGCCGCACCGCCTTCAACCACGCCGGGTTGTCACCGTTAGCTGCGCCATGGTGGATGCTTTTGTAAACGTCCACCGGCCCCAGGGCGCTGGCTGGATATTTTTTCAGCCAGGCCATCGTCTCCGGGATTTCACTGTCCCCCGTCATCAGGGCCCGGAACGTCCCGTATTGCACCAGCAGACCGACGCTGTTGAGGTTCTGTTCGTCCCTGGGCATTCCGGGAGGGGGCGGCAACACGGTGATCCTCACGCTCCCGAGGTTGATGACCTGATCCCGGGCGAGGAGGCCCTGCGTCCCCGCCTTCCGCACGGCCGCCGTCAGCCTGTCCCAGACCCTCGTCGTGCCTGCCACGCCGTTGTTCAGGAAGAAACGGGGCCTGAACAGCGTCACGGCGGGGATGAGTCCGGTGATATGGTCCGCGTCTGCGTGGCTTGCCGCCACCAGGTCCAGGCTCTGGACGTCGTACTGGCGGAGCAGGGCCTGCAACCGGGGCTCCGAGCGTCCCCCGTCGTACAGGATCGACTTGCCCTCCGGGGAGGTGATCAGCACGGCATCCCCCTGGCCCACGTCGAGGAAGCGGATGATCAGGACCCCGGGTGCCTGGGCGGCGGCCAGCCCCAGGGAGAGGGCAGCGAGAGCGAGCAGGCGCCTCACAGATCGATCTCCCCGACAGGAGCGACACCGTTGAGAGCGTCGAGCTGGGCCTGGGCGGCCTCGCGGCGTTCCCGTGTCGCCCCGTGGTCGATCTCCACGGTCAGGTCGCCGCCTTCCAGATGCAGCCGCAGCACGTCTCCCTCCCGCACATTCCCGGGCAGGCTGGCGAGCGGCCAGTCCTCGGTCTGGCCGTCCTCCAGCTCGACCCGGGCGAGGTTGCCCTCAATGCCGTCCACGATTACCCGGCCGGTCAGCGTGTCCTGTTCCTCTGCTGGCACCATGCCGCACAGTAGCGTCCGGGAGCCTCGCCGCAGCACAATTTTGAGCCGGCAGAGTTCCCTGCGGATGGGGCTGGGCGTCCTGGCGCTTCGAACCGTCACAGCCACCGCCCCAGAGTGCGGTTCTGGTCAAGTTCGCGCGACCAGGGCCGGGAAACGTGATACGCCTGGAGTGGAGGTTCTCCCGATGAAACAGCTGCTGTTCGCTCTGGCCCTCGCTCTCGGCACCCAGGCCACGGCCCTCCAGGTCACCACCACGAATAACGTGAACCTGCGCGGCGGACCCAGCACCAGCGCCAGGGTGCTCACGGTGATCCCCAGGGGAACCTCGCTCAACGTCGGCAGCTGCACCACCTGGTGCCCGGTCACCTACGGCGGGCAGAAGGGGTTCGTTTCCAGGAGTGTCCTGACCTTCAAGGCACCGGTCACTCCGGCACCCGTGCCCGTGCCGAGCAATGGCACCTACACCAACGTGGATGGGCAGCAGATCCAGAGGCCTGTCTTTTTCGACAGCGTTCCCTCCGGAGCTTCTGCCCGGTGCCGGGATGGCAGCTACTCCTTCAGCGCCCACCGACGCGGGACGTGTTCCCATCACGGTGGTGTTGCCACCTGGTACTGAGCTTGTCCCTCCAACCCACACTGCCGACGAGGCGAAGGCCAACCGGCTCGGGTTGTGGGCGGGGTCGTTGGTGCGGCCGGGGGTTTACCGGAAGACGGGGAACTTCGCGAGTATAGCGGTGCAGGCGAGCAGGACAACACCCCCCTACACCCCCCTGGCCGTTCCTGTCGTCCAGAACTGTACCGAGGTGAGGGCGGCAGGGAGGGCTCCCCGTCTCGGGGGAGCCGGGCTATGGGGGTCCGGGTTGGACAGGAACGAGGACCGGACGATCTGCAAGTGATGACGCCCATACCCGAACCATGGGAACGCTTGAAAAAGTGCTCCCCGCAGTGAGGGCGTTGGTCGGCACGAGGTCTGACTCGGACTCCTGTCTAGACACAATCCGAGTTTCGCCTCACATTCGTTCACGACATCTTCACGGCTCCCTTATGTTCCCAGGGTGTCAAATTCACCTTTCAGGTCAGGGCGACCTCGCCCCACCGACGTCCAGGGGAACGTGTCACGGAAGCTCTCCGTGAAGAGACCCGAAGCCGTCACCCTCTCGCTCATCCTGGTGCTGGCGTCGTGTCAGCAGGCACCCCCGGTGCAGGTGAAGACCACGACACCCACCCAGTCGTCGTCCACAAGTCAGACTTCTGCACAGGGCACGGCGGTCGTGCCCACGGCGCTTCCAGGCGTCGCCTTCCTTCCCCCCATCGCCGCAGACCCTGGCACCCTGGGGACCCTGGAACAGAACCCACGCGTCAATATCGAAATTTACAAGTTGAATGTGGACAAGGCTGCGGCACCCGCCGTCGCCCCGATATTCAGCGTCAAAGCAGGAACCATCCGGAAACAGGACACCTTCTACCTCGCGAACTGGAAGACCGCCGATGCCAAGCTGCCAGACGGAACGCCGGTTCGCATCGAGCTGCGGCTGGATAGTGCGACCTCTGGGCAGCCGGTCTGCAACGAAGGCGCGAACCTGGACGCTGGTTGTCTCGCATTCATCGACGCCAAGGTCTGGCCGACCAAAGCCGAAGCGGTCAAAAATGGGGTGCCCACCGTGGTCAACCTCGTCAACGGCCAGGACCTTCCCATCAAGTTCCATGTGAAGGTTGGGGCGATCAACCAGGCCCCACGCGTGACCATCCAGACACCTGCCAGCGGCTCGACGGTCCGAGCGGGCGAGGTCACCAAGTTCACCGCGTCTGCCCTGGACTTCGAGGATGGTGAACTGACGGCTGCTCTCGAGTGGCGAGTCGACGACCGTGTTGTCGGAAAGGGAGGCGTTCTGGAAACGGCACTCCTCGCCGGAGCCCACGTCGTGACCACCCAGGTGAAGGACAGCGCGGGCAAGACGGGCCAGGCCAGCATCCAGGTCCAGGCGAAGGCACCGGTCGCCTCGATGACCCTGACCAGCCTTCAACCGGACCGGGGTCCATTGGCGGGTGGCACCGAAGTCACCCTGACGGGCACCGGCTTTACAGGCGCGACGGGAGTGCGATTCGGCACGCAACCGGCCCAGAGCTTCAAAGTCGTCAGTGACACCGAGATCAGGGCCGTGTCCCCGAAGGGTGAAGCGGTCGCGGCCGTCAACGTGACGGTGCAGAAGGCGGACGAGACCAGTCCGGGCAAGGAGTTCACGTACGGGGAGTCCTACGAGATCATCTCCCGGGGCACCGATGACCGGATGCTCACGCTGCTCAACGGCAAGGTGGTGAGCGATGTCGAGTATTCGTGGGGCAACCCTGTCCCCCAGGCCAGCGTTTACGCCAAAGACGGCGACAGGATCGAACTGATCCTGATCAACCGGTGGCCTCACCACTGCGGCATCGGCCAGATCACGGCGAAGACGCCCTCGGGGGTGGTGAAAGAAATTCACCCCGGCTTCTCTAACCCGAACTGCTCGGACCGTCTCGGTGAGGTCTTTCGCTACGAATACGTTCTCCCCGACGGCCCGGGGAAGGAGTTGCCGATCCAGGCGCCCGATCTGACGGAGTTCAAGATCACTCCAGGAGTGGCGGGAACGCCGAGCACCCTCCAGTGGAGTGCGGTGAACCCCACGAATGCCAAACTGGTGTGCACCGTCGATTTCGGCGACGGGAAAACGCAGACCCTCGAGCCGTGTCAAATGAACGACTCGATCCAGCACATCTACGACCAGCCGGGAACCTTCAAGGCCAGGCTCAAGGTCGCCGACGGGCCATACGCGAGTGGACTGCCGAGCGACCTCACCTCCGGCAACAGCAACAGCATCCAGAAGTTCACGGAGGTCGTGGTGACCGCCGCTCCCCCTACCGTGAACGTGGCCCTCACCGAACTGACCCCCACCCTCGGCTCGACGAACGGTGGCAACGAAATCGTTCTGAAAGGGACGGGCTTCACGGGCGCGACCGACGTCAAGTTCGGGGACGTGAGCGCCCGCAGCTTCACCGTGGTGGACGACACGAAGATCGTCGCCATCGCCCCCACTGCGTCGGCTCCGGGAGACGTGCAGGTGAAGGTGCTGTCGAAGGGGACGGTCAGCAATACGCTCGCCTACTCGTACCGCCGTTCCTTCCAGCTCTCCGCCCAGGCCCGCCCCCTGAACAGCAGCATCTATCAGTATTTCGACGACCGGCTCATCGTCAAGCTGAACGATCAGGTGCTCGCCGACATGGCGGGTGAGAATCTTCCCCCCGGCAATTACCCTCCACGCGTCCTCAAGGACTTCGAGGCCAACAGTGGGGACAAGCTGACCTTCATCGTGGTGAACGGGTGGCCCTGGGCGTGTGGTTCCGGGCAGATCGACCTCATCACCCTGGAAGGCCAGAGCCGGGTGGCGTACCCGGGGTTCACGGACGCGAACTGCAACGACCGCATCGGGGAAGTCGCGCGTTACGAATACACCATGCCCGATGGCCCCGGTCGAGCGGTCCCGATTGTGGCGCCCGATATCGAGACCCTGACGCTCACGCCGGGTGTGGCAGGCACCTCGACCACCGTGAGTTGGAAGCTCCTCAACCCTGGCAACAAGACGCTGACCTGCTCCGTGGACTTCGGCGACGGGCAGAACCGAACGGTCGACCCCTGCAACCTGAGTGATTCCATTCAACACACGTATGGGGGGGCGGGAACCTATCGTGTGAAGCTGAAGGTGGTGGATGGTCCCTACGCCTCCGGTGACTTCAACGACAAGCGGTCCGGCGAGAGCAACGGCATCCAGAAGTTCGCAGAGGTCTCCATCGGAAGTGCGCCCACCACCAATCAGCCGCCGCTGCTCGACGCTCTGTCCGTCAGCCCCAGCCCGGCTCAGGTTGGTCAAGCGGTGACGCTGAGCTGGAAGACGACGGACGCGGAGAACGACGCGGTGTCCTGCGTGGTGGACTTCGGCGACGGCCAGACGAAGGCGTTGGAGAACTGCACGGGCACCCAGTCACTTCCCCATACTTACGCTGCCGCAGGCACCTACACCGTCAAGGTGACGGGGACGGACGCCAGGGGTGGCAGCACGACCAGGACGGTCTCGGCCGACGTGAAAGCCGGCGTGACGAACACCGCAGCCGTCATCGCCAACCTGACCGTCACCCCGAGCAGCGTGACGGTGGGCCAGGAGACCTCGGTTGGCTGGAGCGTCACCGACCCGGAGAATGACGCTGTTTCCTGCGTCGTGGACTTCGGGGACGGGCAGACGCAGAACCTTCAGAACTGCGCGGGGCAGCAGACGCTCAAGCACACCTACGGTGCAGCAGGCTCCTTTACCGTAAAGGTCGTCGCCACGGATGCCCCGGGGAACAAGACGGAAAGGGCTGTGGGTGTCACGGCAACCGCCGCTCCTGGCAACACGCCTCCGATGATCTCGGAATATAACTACTCGCCGACGAACGTGGTTGCTGCTAGTGCTGTCACAATCAATTGGACCACGACGGACGCACAAACCGACTTGATTCATTGCGAGGTGTCATTCGGTGACAACGAAGATCGAAGCCTGAATAATTGCGCAGGCGCGCAGAGCCTAGAACACGTGTACGTCAAGCCAGGGACGTATACGGTAACAATTCTCGCCACTGACGCTAGCGGCCTACAAGCACGCAGTGTAAATTATATTACAGTCACCGAGGGCAAAAGGGTTTCCTACTCTCTGGTACAGGAGGGAGACAGTGGTGTTGAGAGTGCAAGAGGCATCTTGCTGCAAGACCCAACCTTCGTGAAAACCGGCTATAAAATCATAGGTATAGCAGGCACCAAAGAAAACGATGGATATGGATATTACTTAAATGTAATGACTGATGCTTATGATGAACATCACGTTACCTTTCTAATTGCTGACATTGACCAACAAGGAGTAAGTAGCCTGATCCAGGCGTTGTACACTAGTGACACGGATACGATGGATTACACTAATTTGAATAACGGACGCACCCTTAGTATTGAAAATTTTAGCACATACAGCAGGCCAGAGAATCAACAGGGTTTATTTGATAAGCTACTCATCTTATACTCCAATCCCTTAAATGATGTTTACAGCTCAATGAGCCCGTCCACCAGCTCAACACTCTCCTCTGTTGGGGGAACAAGAAGTGCCGCATCTAGTCTAACTTCGTCTCGAAGAATTATGCCCACGTCGGATGTCTCATTCTGCCGAGACTGCTCCGCCGTCTATCAATCGTACCAACCAGCCGATCTGATTGCCAGAGTCAAGAGGGGGCAGAAAAACTTTCTTAACAACATCGCCCTGGCTGCAACAATTGCCAGCACAGCGCTTATCGTACCTAGCATCATCGTCGGTGGCACTGCAGCTCTTGTCGTCGGCCTCACATCTACAGTGGCAGGTATCGCGGGCGCAGCCACAACCCTGTATCTAGCGATTGGTGAACCCGAGAAGGACGTCCAAGAGTATGAACGTATCGCACGAGACCTATTCGCAGGCTGGCAACACTGTGTTGATCCGTACAACGAAATTGCCAACGGCGTTATACCGGTTACCATAGCATTTGCTGAGCAGTTCTTCAAAGAATTCTGGGTTCGCGATGCTTTATACAATACAGTTATAGGGAAGGGGGCCACAAAGACAGGGGCGCTTGTTGCTACTCAAGAGACAGCAGAGAGCGTTTACCAAACCTTATCTGGATACACCATACTGGGGAGGTCTTACGTCAACGGTAATGCCATCAGTGCAACTGCGTATGTTCCTCCGACAACTTGTGTCGCAAGGTGATATAAATTTATGAAAATGCGAGCCATTATTATTTCTCTGGTCTTTCTCTCTTCTTGTCGGCAAGATATAAAGGTGGGCGAGGAAAAGAGGTGGGAGAAACATTACTCTAACATAATTAACGACCCATACTGCGCGTTCGAAACCACGTCCAAGGTTTACTCAAATAACCCAGACGATATTAATGAGGACCTATCGTGTAGTGGCAACTCCAAGTTGACAGTGGATGAACGAATAGATTTATTGGAGAAAGCCGAGGAGTTTCGTGTAAAATTATTACCATCCAGTATCGTGAACTCAACTAAAATTCAATTCGACGAGAATAAATTCGCTTTGCTTTTTCCTCTTGGCACTCCAACGATAAATACTCAAATTACTCACATTGTTAAACACGATCACTGAGAAGTCACCTCAAGCAGGCAGGGCAGTTACTCTCTTGCCCTGCCTGCTTGAATAATTACTCGGAGCATTTACCTCCCACACTAGTCGGCCGAAAATTCTAAGCAATATCGAAATTTTGAGAGCAGACGACTTCATCAAGCTATGGAGAGCTGTTAGTTCAAAGGGAAGTCTTCAGCCCCAGGGGACCATCCAGCGAAAAGGTGAACGGAAATAGAAATTACAGGAAGTTCAATTCTCCAGGAGAGGCAGTTGCACTTGAACGCATAACCGACTAACCACGCGAAGCAAACCCTCCGTCAACGTCTCGGTCGAGGCGAACTGCTGGTTGAGTCGGCGCAGCTTCCAGTCGGGCTGCCCCTTCGGCCATGCCCGGTGGCGCGCCCGCCAGAGCAGGAGGGCGTTGAGTTCATACTCTGCGGCAGGTCGGCTGTCCACGGGACGACCGACCAGGGTGGAGACGTGCTCACCGGGCAGACGTTCCTTCTCGAAGAGGTAGACCGCCGTGTCTGGGGAGCGATCCGATCAGCGTCCGCAGATTGAGCAGGAAGAGCCTCACCTGTCACGCATCACGGCTGAACCCAGCCTTCGACGTTGTTCGGCGGTCACAGCTCAGGAGGCGGAAGAGCTGGCTCAACTGTTTCAACGATAACTGGCAGTCGGGTTTCCAGAGGGTGCTGGCAGCGAGGTGACCACCTTCAGAACCGCCCGAAGAGCTGCACCCAGTGGATGCCATAGTTGCTGTTCTCGCTGGCCCAGTAACTTCCCCCCATCACCGTCCAGCGGGGGTCAAGCATGTTCTCGCAGTGCCCTGGGCTGGTCACCAGGCTCTGCACTGCCAGCAGCGCGGTGTTGCGCCCATGTTGCAGGTTCTCCCCGACGGCACCCCGAAAGCCCACCCGTTGCGCTCTGTCCTGCGGGCCCTGGCCGGTGTATGGGTCGATGTGGCCGGTAAAGTTCAGGGTCGCCAGCCGCTGGGCGTAGAGTTGCGCGGCAGCGAACAGCCGGTCGTCCCAGGCCAGCGGAGGCGCGGGGGGCATCCACTTCCCGCCGCAGTCGGCGCCCTTTGCCCGAACCGCGTTGGTGGCGTTCAGCAGAGCCTTGCCCTCCGTGGAAGGGCCTCGAAGATTGGGGGGAATTCTGGGGTCGGCGACGATCAGGGCGTAGCCCCGGCCGTAGGGAGCGACACCGTAGGCGATGAGTTGTGCTTCGCGGAACTCGACACAGCGTTCCCCGACGGACTGCACGATGAAGGAGAGGGGACCGTTCATCCGCAACCCCTGCATCTTCTGATAGGCGTAGCCAGCCACTGCGGCGGCCTGCTTCACCGTACCGAGGCGGGCATAGGCCGCCGCCACCCGGTCAAGATGAGCGCTGCGGACGAGGTGCAGTCCGCACCGGGAGAAGGTGCCTTCGAGGGCAGTGCGCACGCCCGGTGGGGGACCGGCTTGCGAGTGGGCCACGCCTGTGAGGAGAAGGCTGAGCAAGGTGCCGCGCAGGAGACTTCGCATGCCCTCCATCTGACCCCGGCGGTTCTGTCGCTTCTCTTGCAGGACGACGCGGAGGGTGTTCCAGAGCCTGGGTGACCGGAAGCGATTTCAGCACATGGCCCTGGACTTCTTGCTCAGGTGAACGGCCGGCGGCATCCTCACCCCATGCGAGAGCTATTCGCGCGACAGCTCCCTGAGCGAGGCCAGCAGAGTCAGGTGCAGCTCGGTGTTGACCTGCCGCGTCAGTTCGAGCAGGCCATCACTGAGGAGGATACGGGCAGTGTGGTTGCGCCAGTCTTCCTCCGGGTCCGCCCAGGCGAGTGATGCCAGCGATTGCTGCGGTGTGATGTGCTCACGCAGATGTGCGTGCATGACACCCAGGGCCACGCCAAGCTGGCCGGATCGACTCCAGAGTTTGACCTGCCTGACTTTGTTTGTAAGCTCGCTCGTCTCCAGATCCATGCGCGCGTTGCGAAGACTCAGCGCTGCCCGGTAAAGCAGGAATTCAAATACCTCTCGGGGATCGATTCCTGCAATGGGCGGGCTGAGCAAGAGGGTGGGCTGCATCTGTTCCCACTGCTCGGTCGTGAGCGTGATCGGCAGCGAGGGGGCGGGTGGCCCTGGCCTGTCCTGGAGCAGCCGGTCACTCAGGTGCTGCACGAGCGCGGGCCAGTGCATGAGGACCTCGGTCGGTGGATCGTCGACCAGACGTCCGGTCAGCCAGACGAGGTACATCAAGCGCCGGTTTGGGGTGAGGTTGGGCTTGATGATCAGCGCCTGCAGGGTAGCTGCCGTCGTCCGCAGGCGGTGGGAGAAGGAGTGGAAGCCGTCATCCTGATTTCCCAGAACCCAGGCCGTGAGGCGTTGTGCAGCGAACCTCGTCGAGGTGGCGTGTGGGCTGCGGGTGTTACGTTCCACCGGCCTGATGGGAAGCAGTCCCGGCTCAAGCATCTGGTCGACCCGGAACGTGTTCATCATTGTCCAGACGCCCTCGACGAACCCTTTCCAGACCTCCGGGGAAACGATTTTGAAGGAACGGAGATACTGGGGTTGCGGGATGTCGGGGAGGAGGGTTAAAGGTGTTGAGTCCGGCGTAGCGATGTCCAGGTAACAATCACGGCACCGTCGCAGGTCATTGTGTTCCCGCGGGCCTTGCTTCGGCAGGTCGCCACCCCATCGGCCGACCTGTCGGTGAACTCGTTCGGTGACCTGCACAAGGTTGCCACAGTGTGGGCAGGCATCACGCAACGGCCCCCCGTGTTCTGGACACGCCGCGACTCTCCGGCGAACCCAGTCCTGGCGAATGTAGGGGATAGCATCACCCAGGAGGCAGGAGGGGCAGACCTGGACGTAACGCACGCCCAGGAAGGGCAGTGGAAGCTCGGAGCCCCGCCGACCCAGATCTCGAAGAGGATCAGGAGGGGTCTGCATGCCAATCAGGTCCCGGACAGACACCCCCGTGGCCCAGGACAGGCGCTGAAGTTCAGGCTCCGAGAGGCGAGCTTCCCGCTCTGGAAGTTCCAGGGCCTTCATCAGTTGGACGACGGGAAGGGCATTGGCCCTGGCAACGCGAGCCAGCCAGGAGCCGAGCCACTCGTCAGGAAGAGGTCTCGGGTAGACGGGCAACCTGCGGGGGGCCTTCCCCTCCTGCCCTACTGACATGGCAAACGGAGGGGCGTGGAAATATGCCCGGCATAACGCTGTTGCCTGGAACGGATCTGTTGCCGCGTCTTTCTCCTGACACGGCAAATGGAGAAGGGCTTCTTCGGATTCACAGCCTCTATGCTGCCACTGCCAGGGCAAAAGGCAATGAAACGCAAAGTGGAGACCACTGACAAGTTAAATGGAAAATGTCATCGCGCGCCTCACTGACCGCCTGGTCAGGAAGGCCGACCACAGTAAAAGCAGGCAGGCCGGGGCTGACATCCACCTCGACCTCGACGGGCACGGCGTCCACGCCGATCAAGGCGACGCTGCGGGCGCGGGCGAGCATCAGCGTCCCCCCGGGGGTCGGCCCGCCCCGAGCCGCGTCCTGTGGGTCTTGCCCCCGGGCCCTGCCGCCGTCTCTTCCAAGATCACGGGCGCAGTGTAGCGAAGGGGCTCACCTCCTCAGCGCGCAAACTCGCGCCGCACAGCGCCTTTTTGACCCCCCACGATGGGGGTAGACCGCAACGGAAACACCGCCCCCGCTGGGCAGGGGCGGCGCGCGGCAGGCGGGGTCAGCCGCGCTGCGGGTCTTCGGTGGCGGGGGTGGCTTTCTGGGGCGTCACAGCCTGGGGGGTGACGACCTGCACGGGCTGGGGCGGGGCGCTGACGACCACCGTCTGCGAGGGCGCGCCCGGCTGGGTGGGGGACGGCTCGCGGAAGCTGCCCTCCAGTTCCTCCTTGAGGCCCTGGGTGCCCCGGCGGAACTCGCGGATGCCCGCGCCGAGGCTCTTGCCGAGTTCCGGCAGCTTGCGCGGCCCGAAGACGAGGAGCGCGATGAGGAGAATGACGAGGAGTTCACCGGGTCCGATGTTGGGCATGTTCTTTCCTCCGTGGCGTGAACTTCGCGTGGGGAGCGGCGTCCTTCCCGGAGTGTACGCTTCCGGCCTGAGACAAACGTCAGGGCCGTCTCTCGAAATGGGCCAGTCAGGACCGGCCGCCCACCTCCGCCGTGCCCTCCCGGTAGGCCCGCAACGTGCCGTTCATGAAGGCGACGTACAACGTTCCCCCGGCGGCGAGCGGTGTGGCCTGGACCCCCTCGCGCTCGCGGCGGCTCCAGCGCACGGCGCCGCTGCGCACGTCGAGCGCGACGAGTTCGCCCTCCTCGGAGGCCAGGAAGACGAGTCCGGCGCTCACCACGGGGCTGGCCGTCAGCCGCCCTTCCAGCGTGTGGGTCCACACGTCCTCGCCGTCCGCGAGCCGCAGGGCCCGCACGGTGCCCCCCCACCCCGCTACGACGGCGAGGTCCCCGGTCACCGCCGGGGCGGCCCAGATCTCGTCCTCCACGTCGTAGGTCCACAGGGTCGGCTCGGGTTGGACGAGGGCCGCGCGCCCCGACGCCGCGCTCAGGCTCAGGGCGTGGACCTCCCCCATCCAGGTGGGAATGACCAGGGTGGCCTCCCCCGGCCCGGTCGGCGCGAGGGCGGGCGTGGCGTGGACCGTCCCCACCTCCACCTTCCACATGGGCGTCCCCACCCGCGCGTCGAGGGCGTGCAGCCAGCCGTTCTCGTCACACAGCAGGGCCGCTCCCGCCCACACGACGGGGGAGGCCGCGACCGGCCCCGCCGCCCGGTAGGCCCAGGCGAGTTCGCCGCTCGCCGCGTGCAGGGCGTGCAGATGCCCGTCGCGGCTGGTGGCGAGCACCCGTTCGCCCCAGAGGGTCGGCGCCCCCGTGAATTCCGCCCGCGCCTGGTGGCGCCAGCCCTCGCTCCCGTCCTCCAGCCGCACCCGGCGCAGGGAGCCGTCCCACGCCCCGTAAAGAACGGCGCCGCCCGTGAAGGTCGCCGGGGCCGTCACCTCGTCGCGCGCCGCGTAGGTCGCGTAGGGCCGCCCGGAGGCGTGGGTTAGGACGAGTTGGCCGCCCCGCGTCCCCACCGCCACGAGGTCTCCCTCCCCCACCACGGCGGCGGGCCAGGTCACCTCGCCGGGGAGGGCCACGCTCCAGGCCTCGCGCAGGTTCTCCACCCGGGCTGGGCCGTCGGGGTGCTCACCGGTGCGGGCCCGGCCCCCCCGGTACTGGCCCCGCGCGTGCCGGGTCCACACGTCCCGCCGGGCGAGGTCCCACAGGTGCGTGAGCGCCTCGCCGCTCCCCGGGCGGTCCTCCTGCCCCTTGGCGAGCAGGGCCAGCAGCACGCTCGCCACGGCGTCGGGCACGGCGGGGTTGAGGTCGCGCGGATCGGGCGGCGGCTCGTAGACATGCTGGTAGAGAACGCTCTGGTCGCTGTCGCCCACGAAGGGGGGGCTTCCGCAGGCCACCCGGTAGAGCACCGCCCCCAGCGCGTACAGGTCGCTGCGCGGGCCCACCCCCACCCCGCGCGCCTGCTCGGGAGCCATGTAGGCGGGGGTGCCCAGCGTCACGCCCGAGCGGGTGAGGTGCCGGGTGTGGTCGGAGAGGGCCACCAGCCCGAAGTCCATGATGCGCGGCAGCCGGGCGTCGTCGAGGAGGACGTTGCCGGGCGTCAGGTCGCGGTGGACGATCCCGTGGGCGTGGATGTACGCCAGCGCCCGCGAGGCGAAGGCGGCGGCGGTCAGGAAGTGCGCGAGGGGGCCGGGGGCGTCCTCCAGCGGTCCCAGCGCCGTGATCGGCCCGCCCGACAGCAGCGGCATGGTGAAGAAGACCCGCTCCGCCCCGCTCTCCTCCCGCGTCTCGCCGAGGTCGAGGACGGGCACCACGCCGGGATGGGCCAGCCGCGCGAGCGTTCGCACCTCGCGCAGGAAGCGGGCGCGCTCGGCGTCGGAGGTGTGGGGGTGAAGGACCTTGACGGCCACCTCACGGTCGAGGCGGGTGTCCAGGGCGCGGTACACCCGCGCGCTGCCGCCCTCCCCCAGCAGGGCGCGCAGCACGTAGCGTTCCACGACGGTCGCCCCGATCTCCATCGGGGAAGAGTCTACCGCCGCGCCCCGGCAGTCGCCGGACGGGAAGGGCGGGTCGTCTGGGCGACGCCCGCCATCCCCCCCACTTCCCCCCTCACCTCAAGACGGGCGCGGCCTTCTCCTCCGCCTCGGGCGCGGGCTGGGGCACCGGGGGCGGGGTGACGGTCAGACCCGCTTCCTCCCGAGCCCAGCCCATGAAGGCGTCCAGGCCCCGGCGGAACATCACGGGGCGTTTCTCCCGCTTGCCGAGCTTGCGGACCTTGCCGTTCGGCCCAGGCTCGTGCGCGGGCAGTTCGGGCACGAGCGCCCAGTTCACGTTCATGGGCTGGAATCCCCTGGGGTTGGCAGAGGCGAGGTAGCGTACCAGGCCGCCCAGCATGGACTCGGCGGGAGGAGTGAGGGGCGGCCCACCGAGAGCGAGACGCGCGGCGTTCAGTCCGGCCAGCCAGCCCGTCGCCGCCGACTCCAGATAGCCCTCGGTGCCCGCCAGCACGCCCGCGACGAACTTGGCGGGGTCGGCGCGGAGTTGGAGCGTGGAGTCCAGCACCTCCGGCGCGTTGAGGTACGTGTTGCGGTGCATGACCCCGTAGCGGACGACCTCAGCGTTCTCCAGACCCGGGATGAGCTGCACGACCGCCTTCTGGTCACCCCACTTCAGGCCCGTCTGGAAGCCGACGAGGGACCACAGCCGACCCTCGCGGTCCTCCTGACGAAGCTGGGCGACAGCGTAGGGCCAGCGCCCGGTGCGCGGATCGTCGAGGCCCTTGGGCGACATCGGGCCGAAGCGGGGAGTGTCCACGCCCCGGCGGGCGATCTCCTCGATGGGCATGCAGCCCTCGAAGAAGTCGAGCTTCTCCCAGTCGTGGGGGGTGTGACTGCGGGCCTGTTCCAGCGCCCCGAAAAAGCGCAGGTACTCTTCCTTCGTGAAGGGGCAGTTGATGTAGTCGGCACTCTGGTCGTAGCGCCCGGCCCGCCACGCCCGGTCCAGGTCGATGCTCTCGAAGGCGAGCACGGGCGCGGCGGCGTCGTAGAAGCTCAGGCGCTCGCTTCCCGTCAGGCGGGCGAGGTCGGCGGCGAGCGCGTCCGATGTCAGCGGTCCCGAGGCGATCACGGCGATGCCCTCCGGCACCTTCTCGATCTCACCCTCGACGACCTCGATGAGGGGATGTTCGCGGACAGTGCGGGTGACGCGGGCGCTGAACTCCTCGCGCTCGACCGCGAGGGCGTTCCCGGCGGGGAGGCGGGAGGCGTCCGCCGAGAGGAGGATCTCGCCGCCCACGCTGCGGAGTTCGGCCTGGAGGAGGCCCTTCGCCTGCATCTCACCCTCGCCGCCCAGGGAATTGGAGCACACGAGTTCCGCGAAGTTCCCCGAACGGTGGGCGGGCGTCATCCTGACGGGCCGCATCTCATGGAGGCGCGCCCGCACTCCCAGGGAAGCCGCCGCGAGCGCCGCCTGCGACCCCGCGAGCCCCGCGCCGATAACCGTGATTTCCGGGAAGCTCATAACACGTCAGTGTAGAGGACGGGGAAGGGTGGATTGTGGAGCGCCACCGCTCCGGCGTGCCCCCGAGCGCCGCCTTGAGCCGCGACAGCCCCTCGTAGGCGAGCACCCGCGCGGCGGCGAGACGGTCGGCGGGGGTGGGCAGCGTGAGGTCGAAGCGGGTCTCGGGCGCGTTCACGCTCACGGCCCCCACGCCCTGCGCCCGGAAGAGGCCGAGCGCCCGGCGGGAGTGCCACGGTGAGGTCACCAGGAGCACCCGCGACCACCCCCGCGCCCGGGCGAGATCGCGCACCCGGGCCGCCTCGTCCCGGGTGGTGGTCACGCGGCGCAGGGTGAGGACCTCCGGCCCGCCTGCCGGGTACAAGGCGGTAATCTGGGCACGTTCCAGATCGCTGAGCTTCACGCAGTCGCCCGGCCCGATCCGGCCGGACTGTTCGGACACGGTGAGGACGGGAGCGTACCCGGCCCGCCACAGTTCGAGGCCCCGCAGCAGCCGGATGAGGCTGGTCGTCTCCGGCGTGCGCGACCGGCACTGCACCCCGCCGCCGAGCACCACGATGGCGTCGGCGCGCGTCGGGGCCTGGTTCACCGCCAGCGCCGCGAGGGGCCCGCGCAGGACCGGCGTGACCAGGCACGGGACCAGGGACAGGGCGAGGACCCCCGCGCCCATGTTCAGCACCCGCCGCGTTCTGGAAAAGGCCCCCCCGAGCATTCCGGCTGCCAGGAGGGCCAGCAGCAGGGGGACGGACGCCCGTATTTCTCCCAGAAACGCGGCGAGGACGGCGACGGCACCGCCGACCGCCGCACCACCCAGCACCCCACGCCCCCGCTCCCCCAGCGTCACGCGGGCCACTGTAACCGAACGCGGTCGCCCTTTCCCCGCAGGGTACGCTGACCGCGTGCCGACCTTCTTCGCAGTCTGGCGGTTCAGGGGGACGGCCTGGAACGCTGCACTGCCCATGCGACAGCAGGCCCTGTGGGAGGAACATGCCGCCTTCATGGACGCGCTCACAACCCGAGGGTTTGTGGTGCTGGGCGGTCCCCTGGGGCCGGGTGAGGAGATTCTGCTCGTGGTCCGGGCACGAAGCGGGGCAGCCGTCCACGCCCGCCTCGCCGCCGACCCTTGGAACGCGGCGGGGTTCCTGGTCACCGGGCGGGTCGAGCCTTGGACCATCCTTCTAGACGGCCTTCTGGATGGGCGGGCAGGCCCGGAAGCGCCGGAGGGCTGAGGACCTTTCGCCTCATCCCCCCTTCCTATACTCGCCCCATGAAGCTCCGCCCCGGCCTCCTCGCCCTGCTTGTGCTCGCCGTCCTCGGCCTGTTGGCGGTCCTGGCCCTGCCCCGGCTCGCCACCCCGCGCGAGGGCAGCACCGAGGTCCGCTTCGTGCGCGAGATGATCCAGCACCACGCGCAGGCGGTGGACATGGCGACCCGCATCCGCGACCGCAGCGACGATCCCACCCTGCGCTCCCTCGCCCTCGACATCATGCTCTCGCAGCAGGAGCAGATCGGGCAGATGCGCGGCTGGCTCACCCTCTGGGGCCTGCCCTGGGGCGGCCAGGGCATGACGGCGGAACACGCCCGGATGATGGGAATGGCGACGCCCGCCGAGCTGAACAGCCTCGACACCCCACCCGTCCCGCAGGCGGAGAAGACATTCCTGCAACTCATGATCCGCCACCACCAGGGAGCGTTGGAGATGCTGAAACCCGCCCTGGGCGGCGGTGTCCGGCCCGAGGTCCAGGCCCTTGCCCGGCAGATTCACGCGGCGCAGGGGGGCGAGATCAAGCTCATGACGCAGCTTCTCGCCGACCGCGACGCGCAGCCCCTCCCGGCTCCGGCAGGGGACGGCGGAGGAATGGACGGTATGGAGATGGGCGGGCACCAGCATTGACAAAAGAAGCGGGCGCAGCCTTCCACCTCTGCGCCCGCCTCCCCTTTGCCGCCCTAATACTCCTCGTCCAGCCCGTCCCGCTTGCCCTCGCGCCTCTCCTTGCGGCGCTCCTGCTTGCCGCCCTTCTTGCGGGGGCGAGGCGGCAGGGCGAGTTCGTAGGTCAGGCCGGGGTCGCACATCGCGGGCTGCTCGCCCAGACGCTCGCCGGGGTCGGCGGTGCGGAGGTTCCCGGCGGGGTGGAAGTGCCGCCCGCCGCAGTACGGACACTCGTCCACCACCCAGAACATCACCCGCGAGCCGGGCAGGTCGCGCAGCGTGACGTAGGCGGTGCGGACGGCGAGGCGGTCACGTTTCCCCATGCGCCAGAGGCTAGCGCGCAGGGCCCGCAGGGATTGTGCCGCCCTCCTCCTCAGGGCCCACAGCGCCCACCCCACCACCCGGCTACGGTTCCCCCTCGGTGTCGTCGCGCAGGTAGGTCACCACGGAGCGGCAGTGGGTCAGCCCCGCGCGGGCGTACAGGGCGCGGGCCGGGCGGGCGTGGTCGTGGGCGCGGGCCCGCAGGGTGCGGACCTCGGGGTGCGCGGCGGCCTCGGCGGCGGCGAGCCCCAGCAGGACGCGCCCCAGCCCCTGCCCCCGGTCGGCGGGGTGGACGGCGACGTAGGTGAGGTCGGCGCGGGCGGCCTCGGCGTTGAGTTCGAGTTCGGCAAACCCCACCGCCCGCCCGCCCCGGCGCAGGGCGACGAGCCGCACGTCGTCCCGCGCGAAGTGCGTCCGCAACTCGGCGTCCGTCCAGTCGAGCCTTCCCGACCAGCCGTCCTCGGCGGCGCGGAAGAGCGCGCGGTACTCCTGCGGGGCGAGGGCCGTCTCGGTGGTGTACCCGGTCGGCACGCGGGCCGAGCGGGCGAGGTGGTCGGCGCGGCCCGTGTAGAAGTCGGTGGTGTGCATCGCCGTGAACCCCGCCGCCTCCAGCACCTCGCGCACGGCGAGGTTGTCCCGAGCGCTGAAGGCGTAGACGGGCAGGCCGTCCGTGCGCTCCACCGCCCGCAGCAGCAGCCCGTGCAGCTCGCCGGTGCCGAGCGGCCCCTCCAGCACGAGGCCGTCACGGAAGGGGGCGAGGGCGCAGTAGCCCTGCACCGCGCCGTCCACCCCTTCGGCGACGAGGCACACCCGGTCCTCGCACTCGTCGTGGAGGGCGGCGGCGTCGCGGGCATCGGGGGCGAAGACCTCGCGCTCGGGCGCGTCGTCCATCCAGGAGAGCAGGGCGAGCACGTCGGGGGCGTCGGTCGCTTGCATGGGGCGGATCATGGGGAGGCACCTCCTGGGGGCGCGGGCTGAGGCAGGCGGTCAACACGGTCAGCGTAAGAAGGCGCGTCCTCCCCCGTCTGCACGGGCCGTCACGTCACACCCGCAAGGAGTCGTGCTATACTCGCTCCATGCCCTGAACAGGGTACGCCGCCTCCTTCCCCACGAACACGAAGCCGTGTTTGAGGGGTCTTTTCTTTTAGGAGGCGGCCTCTTCTCCCCGAACGGAGACGCCCCCGAAGAAGAGAACCACGGGGAGACGGCCGACGGGAGGCCCGCCGTGACGAAAGCATCTGCTCCCAGAGCATCCGCGTCCAGCCCCACCACCCCGCGCCGCCCGGCCAAAGGCGGCACGGATCTGCTCGCCCTGCGTGCGCAGCTCGCCCGCGCCGAGAAGGAGGCCAGGCGGGCACCCACGCCGGTTCCCGCGAGGCCCGAGCACCTGCGCGCCAAGCCCGTCAAGCCTCAGCGCGAGGCCGACCTGGCGGGCATCGACACCACTGACCATACGCTGACCCGCGCCCATGCCCGGTTGCGCGACGCCGTGTACGAGGGCAAGTACCACCTCTGCCCCCACGCTATCGGCCATGCCCGCGCCGAGGGCTTTCTGGAACAGGACATCGTGCATGTGCTCGTCGCCGGGCGGGTGCGGGCCGTGTACCCGGAAGACCGCCGCTGGCTGGTATGCGGCTACTTCGAGTCGCACGGGGTGGCGCTGCCCCTGCACGTCGTCGTCGAGCACGCGCCCGACGGGCACCTCGACGTGGTGACCGCCTTCGTGCCCAAGCAGCCTCACCACATCATCTCGCGCGCCCGCCTCGCCGTCATGCTGCGCTACGACGACGAGAGAATCAGGACGCGCACGGCCCCGGTCGGGAACAAGCCGGGCAACCGCAGCAAGGGGAAGTGGAAGAAGGGGGGGTAAGTCAGTAACTCTCCCAGAACTTCTCGCCGTTCGCTTGAGCGAATCGTTCAAGAAAATCGGCCGGATTGTCCCCGACTTTGGACCACTCGACACGAGGATCGAGAGGCGAAGCGACGTACACGGCGCCAAAATCTGAACTGTCAACGTCCGCCACGATCAGAAGAACATCCAGATCGCCCAGGGATTCACCGACGACCAGATCACCGGCACGGTAATCCTCTGGGCGTTCTTCTTTGGCTTTTTGCGAACGTGTTCCTGCTTCTTCGGGCGAGTAGAGGACCAACCCCCATTGACCGTAAGTAACGTCCTCGCATCAACGCGCACCCGACATTCTCAGCCAAAAATCCTCAAGGGCTGTGGGCAGCCCTCTTTGCTCGAAGACGCTAACAATGGCAGAACGCTCAGCAGGAGCGTAAAACGTGTGAAACAACGGCCCGAGCGGCGACTGCCTCGCCACTCGGCCTTCCCGGTAGCACAACAGCACGCTTTCCATCTCCTCCATAAGTCGTGGATAACGTAACAGGGGCGAGTCGGCACCTGGGGGAACCGTGTCACGTCTCAACAACCAGCTCCGCTCCCCCCTGCTACCCTGCCCCCCGTGACGCGCCTCGGCTTATCGGACACCATCGCCGCCATCGCCACCGCCCCGGGCAGCGCGGGCGTGGGCATCGTGCGGGTGAGCGGACCGGAGGCGCTGAGCATTGCGGACGGCGTGTTCCGGGGGCGGCGCCGCCCCAGCGCGACGCGGGGGGGGCGTTTCCTCTTCGGGCAACTCGTGGCCGGGGACGGCGAGGTTCTGGACGAGGGGCTGTGCCTGGTCTTCCGCGCCCCGCGCAGCTACACGGGCGAGGACGTGGCCGAACTCCAGACGCACGGCAGCCCGGCGGTGCTCGGGCAGGTCCTCGCACGGCTGCTCGAACTCGGGTCGCGTCCGGCCCGGCCCGGCGAGTTCACCCAGCGGGCCTACCTGGCGGGCAGGCTCGACCTCGCCCAGGCGGAGGCGGTGCTGGGGCTCGTGAACGCTGGGACGGACACGGCCCGGAGGCAGGCGTCCCTGGGCCTCTCGGGCGCACTGGGCGAGCGGGTGGAGCGGGTGGCGGCGCACGTCACGCGCACGCTGGCCGCCATCCAGGCCCTCCTCGACTACCCGGAGGAGGGGGTGCCCGAGGAGGACCGGGACGCGCCCCTCACGGCGGCGGCGGCGGAACTGGAGGCGCTGGTGGGGACGGCGCGGGCCGGGCAGGTCGCCACCCGGGGCGCCCGACTCGCCCTGATCGGCCCTCCCAACGCGGGCAAGAGTAGCCTTCTGAACGCGCTGCTGGGCTTTGAAAGGTCCATCGTCACGCCGATTCCGGGAACCACGCGCGATTACCTGGAGGCGAATCTCTCACTCGCCGGGATGCCCGTCACGCTGGTGGACACGGCGGGCATCCGCGAGACGGAGGACACGGTGGAGGCCGCCGGGGTGCGCCAGGCGGTGAGCCTCGCCCGTTCCGCCGACCTCGTGCTCGCGCTGGAGGACGGCAGCCTGCCCCGCGAGGCGCTGCCCGCCGAGTTGCCGGGGGACGCGCGGGTGCTGCGAGTGCGGACGAAGAGCGACCTCCCCGCTGCCTGGACCGACAGGGGCACCCTGGCGGTGAGCGCGGTGACCGGAGAGGGGTTGCCCGAGTTGCGCGAGGCCATCCACGCGGCATTGATCGGGGACGCGGCGCGGGGCGAGGCGTGGCTGACCACCGAGCGGCAGGCGGACGCGGCGCGGCGGGCGCTGAGTCACGTCCGGGCCGCCCGCCTCCTCTCCGACGAGCTGGCCGGGTACGAGCTGGAGGAGGCACTGCGCTCCCTCGCCGAGCTGACCGGGCGCGACGTGGGCGAGGACGTGGTGGACGCCGTGTTCCGGAACTTCTGCGTGGGCAAATGAAGCGAGGGGGCCAGCGGGAGGTCGCTCCCCTGGCCCCGTGTGCCGAACAGCCTCAGCGGTTACTCGTGTCGTCCGAGGTCTCGTCGCCCGGCGTGGTGCTGGCGGGGTCGGAGGTGATCATGCTGCCGCTGGAGGCCACATCCTGCTTGTCGAGGCCACGGTCCTCGTACTCGTCGGCGATGCGGGCCTCGGCGCGGGCGTCCTTGAGGGCGTCGCGGTGTTCGTCGGTGCGGCCCATGAACTGGAGGTCCACGTTGCTGATCTCGTCCTCCGTCTTGACGGAAGAATCGGTGGAGGCGCCGTTCTGGAGCTGCTGGTCGTCGCTCTGGGTCATGGGAATTCCCTCCTGTCCTGCCAAGCTAGCAGCGCACCCCGTGGGGCGGCCTGAGCATCCCTTTAAGGTTCCGCCCCCTCAGACACTCGTCGGCAACTCCTGAAGGTACGCCACCGGCAGGGTCGTGTCCCCCTGCTTGAAGGCGGCGACGTACCCGGTCAGCGTGCCGCCCGCGCGCTCGACCAGCCGGGCGAGGGCCTGCGCGGTGCCCCCGGAGGCGATCACGTCCTGCACGATGGCGACCTGTTTGCCCCTGAGCCGGGCGGCGTGCGGGCCGTCGAGCCAGAGGGTCTCCGACACCCCCAGGGTCATGCTGGGCACGTTCTGGATCAGGGGGTCTTGCATGTAGGTGCGGCGTTTCTTGCGCACGGTCACGTACGGCAGCCCCGAGCGGTCGCTGAGTTCGTGCGCGAGCGGCAGCGCGTTCGTGACCACCGTCAGCAGCACCTCGGTGCCCGGCGGGATCAGGGGCAGCATCGCCCCGGCGGCGGCCTTGGTGAATTCGCTGTCCCCGATGAATTCCACCAGGGGCACCCTCCCGACGCTGCCGACGCGGACGGTGGGAAGCTCGCGGGTCACGCCGCCGACCGTGACACGCGGGGCCTGCGGGTTGGGCTGGTTCGCGGTGTTCTGGGTCATCTCGCCTCCCCCGCTCAGGTGGCGGTATTTCATGTGTAGAGGGGCAGGTGCCCCAGCGCGGTGACCTCGGGCCGCTCCTGCCCCTCGGTGAAGACGGCGACGACCGACACGACCTCCCCGCCGACCTCCTCGACGATCTGGCGGATGGAGTTCAGGGTGCCGCCGCTGGAGACCACGTCGTCCACGACGGCGACCTTCTTCCCGCGAATTTTGTCCACGTCGAAGCCGTCGAGGACGAGCAGTTGGGGCCTCCCGGTGGTGATGCTCACGACCTCGCGGGCCACCGGGTCCACCATGTAGGGTTTTTGCGTCTTGCGAATCACGATGTAGGGCTTGCCGCTCTCCCGGCTGATCACGTGCGCGAGCGACAGGGCCTTGACCTCGGGCGTCACGAGCACGTCCACGTCCTGTGGCAAGCGGGCGGCGAGTTCGCGTCCGGCGGCCTCGGTGACCTCGGTGTCCCCCAGCATGTTGAAGAGGGCCACGCTCACCCCCGGCGCCACCGACACGACCGGCAGCTCGCGCGTCACGTTCCCCACCTCGACCTTGTGCGTCTTCACGTGCCCGAGTGTACCCCCTCGCCTCGCGCTTTTTCCGCGCTGCCGGGCGGGAACGCACGCCCACCCACGCGCGGCGGTTCGTCACGGTCCGGCTTTGAGGAAGCCTTCATGCTCGGGCGTTTGTGGAAAATTCTTTATCTCGCTCGCAAAAACGCGGACCGTGTGCCCCTCAGACTTCACGAGATCGGGGTGGCCGCGCCGGGAAGCAGGAGGCCACCGCACAGTTCACCAAACCAGCACTCGTCACCGAACCAGCACTCAGGAGGAAGCGACATGACCACCGCCACACGCACGACGACCGACCTCAAGCAGGCCGCCCAGAAAGCCCGTCACGAGATGGAGGAGCAGGTCACCAAGGCCGTGATGAAGCAGCACGCCGAGATGGCCGCCGCGCTGACCAAGCAGCAAAAGGAGCTGCAAGGCCTCCAGAGCGAGGTGAGCACCCTGACCGCCGCGCTCCGCAAGTCGCGCTCCTCGGGCGGCGGCTTTCCCTGGGGCCTGGTGCTCCTCGCGGGTGGCGGGTACGCCCTGTACCGCACCAACCCCACCGTGCGCCAGCAGATCGACGGGCTCCTGAGGCGCGTGAACCCGGGCCCCGAGGGCAACCTCACCCGCGCGGGCGACGCGGTCAAGTCCGCCGCCTCCGACGTGATGCAGGGCCAGTCGCCGACCACTTCCCTGCGCGCGGCGGGCGGCGAGGCGCAGCGGGCCGGGGAGAAGATCGTGGGCGAGGTCAAGGACGACCTCCAGGGCAAGTCCTGAGCCACGCCTGAATAAGGCGGGGTGGACCGGGCAGGGCGGTCCACCCCTCTCCTTTAGCTCAGTCCGGCGAGAAGGTCCGCACCTCGGCCACGCCCCGGTCATTCAGGCGGACGATGAAGCCCGCATCCTCTCGGTAGGCCATGCCGCTGTCGAGGGCCACGCACAGCCCGCCAGCGTAGAGGACCGGCCGACCCGCGCCCGGCCCGTCCTCGTCGAGCAGCACGTAAACGGGCGTGTGGCCGTGGGCGAGGCGCCGACCGCCGAAGGTGTCCAGCAACTTGCGCGCCGCCCCTTCCCCCTCGGGCCCCACGAAGGCGAGGCGGCCTGCGAAGGCGTTGGCGAAGTGACCCCAGACCTCGGCGCTCGCGCTGTCCAGCAGGGCGGCGACGCGGACGTTCACGGCCTCCACGCTGCCGCCCAGGTGCAGGTACATCGGGCTGTCGGCGTGCAGCAGCAGCCAGCGGCCCACCCGGGCGAGGGCAGGTCGGGCGGCGAGCCAGGCGAGGTCGTCCGGCCCGGCGCGGGCAGCGTCACTCGCCTGACCCCCGTTCGCCTCCCAGTACTCCTGAAAGCCGAAGCGGTCCCCCAGAGCGGTGCGGCGGAAGCGGTCGGCGGCGAGGAACATGACCTCGTGGTTGCCGAGCAGGGCGGTGACGCGCCCGCCCGAGCGGGGAGCCTCCTCCTCCAACCGCCGGACCAGCCGCACGACGCCGAGGCCGTCCGGCCCCCGGTCGAGGTAGTCGCCGAGGAAGACGAGGTGGGCCCCCCCGCCCGCCCACGCGCCGCCCGCGTCCATCAGACCCGCCCCCAGCAGCAGGGCGCGCAGCTTGTCGTGCTCGCCGTGAACGTCGCCGACCACCCACAGGTCGGGGGGATGGCTCATGCCGTCTCCCCCACCCAGGCCCGCAGGACCTCGAAATATGCCCGGGTCGCCTCCCCCACACCGGTCGGGAGGGCCGTAAGGGGCCACCACGCGACCTCGGCGGCGTCATCCCCAGCACGCGCCGTTCCGCCCGTGTGGGGCGCGGTGTAGAGGACGGTGACCCAGGCGACCACGTTGCCGTCCGGGTACGCGTGGCAGTGCCTCTCCCCGCTGAAGACGCCGAGCGGGGTGAGCGGGCCGGGCGTCAGGCCCGTCTCTTCCAGTAACTCGCGGCGGGCGGCGGCCTCGACTTCCTCACCCACCTCTACCGCGCCGCCGGGAAGGTCCCAGAGCCCGTTGTCGCCCCGGCGCACGAGCAGGACCCCGGCCCGCCGGTCAAGAACCGCGACGCCCGCGCCGACCCGCTGCTGCACTTTCGCGTTCCTCCAGGGCGCCCGAGTTGTCCGCGTCCTTCCCGTCACCGCCGTCTTCCGGCTCTCCGGCGCGCTCGGGGGCGGGCAGCGTCCGCCAGCTCGTCATCCGCTCGGTGATGTCCTGCTGGATGCGGCGGACGTTGCCCTCCATGTGCGAGCGCGAGGCGTCGAGTTGGTGGCGCAGCCGCATGATCTCCTCGACGCCAGCGAGATTGACCCCGAGTTCCTGGGTCAGCCGCCGGATTTCGCGCAGGTGCTCGATATCGCGCTCGGAATACAGCCGCGTCTTGCCACTGGAGCGGCCCGGGCGGATGAGTTGCTTGCGCTCGTACAGCCGCAAGGTCTGCGGGTGCATGTCCACGAGTTCCGCCGCGATGGAGATCACGTACACCGGGCGGTCCCTGGGGTCCGCCTTGCCGTCCGGGGCGGGCAGGGCCTGGGGCTGGGAGGCCCGCTCGCGCAGCTCGTCCTCGATGCGTTCGATCTCGGCCTCGAATTCGCCCTGGAGGTCGTCGAGTTCGTGCTGGAGGCGCATGACCTCCTCGACCCCGGCGAGGTTGACGCCGAGTTCCTGGGTCAGCCGCCGGATTTCGCGCAGGTGCTCGATGTCGCGCTCGGAATACAGCCTCGTCTTGCCGCTGGAGCGACCGGGGCGAATCAGGCCCTTGCGTTCATACAGCCGCAACGTCTGCGGATGCATGTCCACGAGTTCCGCCGCGACCGAGATCACGTACACGGGGCGATGCTTGGAGTCGGCGGCCATATCTTGCTTGAGTATACCCGCCGCAAGGTTTTTGAACGTGGGAAAAGGTGACGGTAGGCGGGTGAAAAGGTGGGAGTTTCCCCCCCTCTCCCGCGTGGGAGACTTGCAGAGCCGCGCAGCGAACTTGTAAAGCTCCGAAGGAGAGGGCTGGGGTGAGGGGGAAGGCAGACCAACTTCACCGCCGAGAAGACGGCTTCACCCTTCCCATTGGCCTTGGGACGCTGTGCCCGCTTCCCCCCTCTGCTCCGCAGCTCTGCGAGTCCCAGCCTCTCGTGGTGCAAGCTGTACCAGTCCCCCACGAGGGGGGAGGAGCTAAAGGCGCCGCCCCTGCCCGTTCCCTCTCCTCTGCCCACCTCCTCCCTACCCCGCCGCTATCATCCCGACATGACCACATCCCAGACGGACCTCGCCGCCCTTCTGAACCGTGAGGAGGCCGAGCGGGAACTGTTCGAGCTGCTGCGGATTCCCAGCGTGAGCGCCGACCCCACGCACGCGGAGGACATGGGGCGGGCCGCCGGGTTCCTGCGGGCCAAGCTGGAGAGCCTGGGCTTTACGGCGCGGGTGGACGCCACCGAGCACGGCGGGAAGGCCGGGCACCCGGTCGTGTACGCCGAGCGGCAAGACGTGCCGGGCAAGCCGACCGTGCTGATCTACGGGCACTACGACGTGCAGCCCGAGGCGCCCGTGGAGGAGTGGGTCTCGCCGCCCTTCGAGCCCACCGTGCGGGAGGGGCGCATCTACGCGCGGGGCAGCACGGACGACAAGGGGCAGGCGTACGCGCACGTCCGGGGCGTGGAGTTGCTGCTCTCGCAAGGCGAGTTGCCCGTCAATGTCAAGTTCCTGCTCGAAGGCGAGGAGGAGGTCGGCAGCCCCAGCCTCGCCGCCTACCTGGGGGCGCACGCGGACGAGTTGAAGGCCGACGTGATCCTCATCTCCGATGGCTCGCGCTTCGCGCCGGACGTGCCCACCGTGACGTACGGACTGCGTGGGCTGAGCTACGTGGAAATCCTGGTGCAGGGGGCGAACCGGGACCTGCACTCGGGGGCGTACGGGGGAGCGGCGCCCAACCCCATCAACGCCCTCGCGGAGATCATCTGCGGGCTCAAGGACGAGCAGGGCCGCGTGACCATCCCCGGCTTCTACGACGGGGTGGAGGACCTGACCCCGGAGGAGCGTGAGATGTGGGCCCGCCTCCCCCACTCGGACGAGGAGTTCGCCGCCTCCATCGGCGCCTCCGCCCTGCCCGGGGAGGAGGGGTACTCCACGCTGGAGCGGTTGTGGGCGCGGCCTACCCTCGACGTAAACGGCATCTGGGGCGGCTACCAGGGCGAGGGCAGCAAGACGGTGATCGCGGCGAAGGCCGGGGCCAAGGTGTCCATGCGCCTCGTGCCCGGGCAGGACCCCGAGCGCATCACCCGCCTCGTGCAGGAGTACGTGCCGACCATCGCGCCGCAAGGAGTGAAGGTGGAGGTGAGGGCCCTGCACGGCGGCCAGCCCGTCAAGGTGGACCTCGACTCGCCGTACATCAAGGCCGCCGACCGGGCCCTGCAAAGGGTGTACGGCAGGCCCGCCGCCTTCGCGCGCACGGGGGGCTCCATCCCCATCGTCGCCGACTTCCGCCGCCTGCTGGGCGCCCCCGTCCTCCTCGTGGATTTCGGCCTGAACGAGGACGCCCCCCACTCGCCCAACGAGAGCTTCGCGCTGGAGGACTACCACAACGGGATTCTGACGAGTGCGTATCTGTTGCAGGAGCTGGGGGAGTGAGGGAAGTGGTGAGTGGTCAGTGGTTAGTGGGCGGGGCCAAGTCTTTTTCCACACACCACTCACCACTTCCCACTGACGGCGCGGAGCGCCACCCATGAACCTCGCCTTCCTCGCCTCCCACGGCGGCAGCGCGGCGCGGTTCCTGGTGGGAGCGTGCCGGGACAGGCGGCTGGATGCCGTGCCCGTGGCGCTGATCAGCAACAACAGCGGGTCGGCGGCCTTGAGATGGGCACGGGAGGCGGGGCTTCAGACGGCGCACCTGAGCACGGCGACGCACCCGGACGCGGAGGCGCTGGACAGGGCGATTCTCGACTTTCTGCGGGAGGCGGGGGCGGACACCGTGGTGCTGAGCGGGTACATGCGGGAACTGGGGCCGCGCGTGCTGGGGGCCTACGCCGGGCGGCTGCTGAACGTTCACCCCAGCCTGCTGCCGAGACACGGCGGGCGGGGAATGTACGGGGACCGGGTTCACGCGGCGGTGCTCGCCTCGGGGGAGGCCAAGACGGGGGCGAGCGTTCACCTCGTCACGGCGGGGATCGACGGGGGGCCGGTGCTGGCGCAGTCGCGGGTGGACGTGCGGCCCGGCGACACGGTGGAGACGCTGCGCTCACGGGTGCAGGCTACCGAGGGCGAACTGCTGCTGCGCGCCCTGCAAGGGATGGCGGTGGGGGCAACTTGAAGAGGAAGGTGTTCGACCTCCGCCTCTGGCCGCGCGTGGCCCGGGGGACGCACACGGTCACCCATATTCCCGGTTTCGTCATCGTGGACTTCACCGCCCACGAGGTCGCGCAGGTCAAGGACGTGGCCTTCGGGGAGCGCACCCTGCGTGTCCTGGGCGACGGTTACCGCTGGGTGCGCGTCCACCCGACCGGCGCGGGCGAGGGGGTCATGGGCGACTCGTTGACCGCCATGCTGAACGCCTCCGGGCAGCCCGAGCAACTGTACGTGGACATCCACGCGGGCGAGGGGCTGGGCGAGGACGGCCTGCCCTGGCACGACGACCTCTACCTCGACGTGATCGCCGACTGGCAGCCCGGCTGGCGGGTGACCGAGACGCACATCATCGACGCCGATGAGCTGGAGGAGGCGGTGCGGGCCGGGGAGGTGACGCCGGAACTCGCCGCCGAAGCCTGGGCCCACGCGCGAAAGGTGGAGGAGGAGTTGCGGGCGGGGACGTACGGGCCGCTGGGGGTGCTGAGGCGGTATTTGGAGGACCCGTATACGTGAGCAGGGTTTGCTTTTCGCCGCCTTCTCCGCTAACCTGTTCGGCGCTGGAACGGTGCCCGAGTGGTTGAAGGGGTACGCCTGGAAAGCGTATGTACGGGTCACCGTACCGAGGGTTCGAATCCCTCCCGTTCCGCCACCTAGACAGAAGCGCCGCAGTAAATAATTGCGGCGCTTCTACTTTTAAAGGCCTCTTTTGTCTAAATAGTTTCAACTTTCCTCGGGAAGCTCAACTTTGTACCATGGAGAACGTATTTCTGAACGAACGTCAGAGTCGGACTCCGCCTCGTACATTGCACGTCTTAGAGCTAATAGACGCATTCCGTAAAACAAATAATTTGGGTCCTCTCGGCGCCTTCTTACCAAATCCAGATATTGTTCTGAATTAAGGTTTACATTTGGACCCCTAACACCAGGGAGGCGGCCATAACCCTTTTCCTCGTTACAGGTCCAACACGAGAGAACAAGATTCCTCGGACTCCAATATTCCTCGTAAGGTAAATACGGGTCTTGGTGCTCAAGATGGCCTCCTATTCCATCCTTCCCAGCCCCCGTATATTCATCAGGAACACTACCACAATAGTAACATTTCCCATTACTTTTCCAAGCGACTTGATGTTTAAGAGCCTGTTTTTGACTAGCAGATTTTCCCATAAGACTTATCCTTCCGACTTTTCAACACTTTAGTCCTTTCCATCCTTCACGCGTTGATCAACGGCAGGAGCGCGTGGAGGGCGCAGCGTGGGCAACGATGGGAAATGAGAACGCCCGCACGGACAAAGATAGGTCTTCAATGGGGTGCCCGAGTGGTTGAAGGGGCACGCCTGGAAAGCGTGTGTACGGGCAACCGTACCGAGAGTTCGAATCTCTCCCGTTCCGCCAAAGCCCGTGCCTGTGCGTCCCTCCCCGGACACCGCAGGCACTTTCGTTTGGGGCAGGGAGGGGGCGGCCTCAAGGGTTGGGCGCTTCCCAGGGATTCACGAGACGGTCACAGCCAAGCACCGCCTCGAAGTCCGGGATGTTCCGTGTTACGACGGTCAGGCCGTGCGTGAGGGCGGTCGCGGCGATCAGCGAGTCCGCGTAGCCCGGTGGCCTGCCCGCCGCGATGGCCCCAGCCGTCATGCTCGTCCAGGTTCGCGCTACCGCCCGGTCGATGCTCAGGACCCTCCCCGCAAACTGCACTTCTACGCCACCAAGAAACGCCCGCAGTTCCGCCGCCCGCTTGGTGCTCCCAAGTCGGATGATTCCCTGCTCCAACTCGGCCAGGGTGATGACGCTGAGGTACGTCTCCCCGACCTTATGCGTTCGGAGCCAAGAAAGAACGCGCTCGTCGGGCTGGGGACGGCTGCGTTCGCTGACGACGTTCGTGTCGAGGAGGAACATCACTCCAATGTGACCGCAGGAACGGGCGTACGGTCACGCTCAAAGACGAGTTCTTCCGGCGCTCCGCTCAGCGCCTCATCCAACGTCTTCTCTGCCTGAGTCAGTCGCATAAATTCACTGTGGGCCAGCACCACCACAGCCTTCTCGCCGCGCCTCGTCACGGTCTGTGGTCCCTTCTGCAAGGCAGCCTCCACCAATTCGCTGAAGTGCGCTTTCGCCTCCTGAAGTTGCCAAGCTTCCTTCATCTCAACCCCCTGACCAGTGCTGACCAGTATAGGCACCCCACTTGGAGCAGGGCAATGTGAGGCGTTCCCCTCCTCCACTCCTCTGTCCACCGCTGGAACAGTGCCCGAGGGGTTAAAGGGGCACGCCTGGGAAGCATGAATAGGGGCAACCTTACCGAGGGTTCGAAATCCCTCCCGTTCCGCCCAAATCTGGGTGTGTCTCCCGGACGACACAGGCGTGGTCATGGCGTCTGCTTCAAGGGTTGAGCCACGCGGAAGGCCCGGAACTCGGGGACACCCGGCTCAGTTCGATGAAGCCTGCGGCCAGGCATACCTCCACTTCATGAGGGCTGTTCGTTCGACGTTGTAAGACCTCCGTGCGTGCCGGGAACCTACGCTCCTTCCATCCGCCTCGTCAGGGGCGATCAGAAGGAGATCGGGAATGGACCATATGCACCACGCTCTGTCCTACGACTGGAGCGTCTTCTACATCGTTTTGTCCTACGTCATCGCGGCGCTGGCGTCGTACGTGTCGCTGGAGGTCGCCGCCCGCGCGGGCCAGCGTCCGGCGCAGAGCCGGGGCCGGGTCTGGCTGCTGGCGCAGGCCTTCTTGCTGGGATACGGCATCTGGGCGATGCATTTCGTCGGGATGCTGGCCTTCCAGGTGTCGGCGACCGTGAGCTACAACCTGCCGCTGACAATTCTGTCGGGGATTCTGGCGGCGGCCCTGATGTACCCCGCCCTGCTCATCCTCCACGGGGGGCCGCTGCGGCTGCCCCGCCTGCTGCTGGCCGGGCTGGTGTCGGGCAGCGGGATCGTCCTGATGCACTACCTGGGCATGTTCGCCTTCCAGGTGCCGGGAACCGAGGTGGCGGTGCGCCCGGTGCCCTTCGTGCTCTCGGTGGTGATCGCCGTGGGGGCGAGCATGGCGGCGTTCTACCTGTTCCGGCTGGTGTCGAGCAGCGGGGCGACCCGGCTGTCCACCCCCGCGCTGGCGGGCCTCAAGCTGGCGGCGGGCCTGGTGATGGGCGGGGCCATCGTGGCCATGCACTACACCGGCATGGCCGCCTGGCAGTTCAACGTGGTCGACGACGAGATGATGTACCAGGCGGCGGGCGGCGTGGATACCGACTTCCTGGCCCTGGTGATCAGCGTGGTCTCCATCATGCTCCTCAGCCTGACCGTGACCAAGCTCCTGATGGACGCCAGCCTCGCCCCCGCACCCACGAAGTAGGCTCGCTTTCCGCCAATGGCGAGGGCCGCCCCCCGGGTGGGAAGGCGGCCCTCGCCGTCGGCCCGCTGCTCCCCTACCCCCTCCCCACCCGCCACGCGCTCACCAGCGGCAGCAGCGCCAGTACGGCGCAGGTGTGGGCGAGGACGGGGAAGCCCGCGCGGGCGATCACCAGACCACCGACGAGGGTCCCCGCCCCGGCGGCGACGTAGCCCAGGCCGTCGGTCACGCCCTGCGCGGCGGGCCACTGGGCCAGCGCCTTGCTGCCGGAGACGAAGGCGAGGTTCCAGCCCAGCCCCAGGACGAACATGGAGACGCCCAGCCACACGGCCCCGGGCAACGTGGCGCTCAGCGCGGCGAGGACGAGGAGCAGCGAGCCGCCCACGTACCCGAACCGCACGCCCAGCCGGTCGATCAGGGAGCCCGTGAGCCAGCCGAAGGCGAACATGCCCGCGATGTGCCCGGAGATCAGCGCGGCGACGCCCGTATGCTCCACCCCCATGTGGTGCGCCCGCAGCGGGGTCAGGCTCATCAGCGTGACCATCAGCCCCTGCGCGGTGGCGAGCGCGAGGGCGGTGGGGCGGACCCCGGGCACGGCGAAGGCCTCGCGGACGGAGAGCCGCGCCTTCGCCGTCACCTGCGCGGGAGCCCGAACGGGCGTCCAGGCGAGGATCAGGAGGGCCGCCACCCCCAGCAGTCCCCCGCCGACGAGCCACCCGGCGACCTCGGCGGAGGTGCCCAGACGCTCTCCCAGCGCCTCCACGCCGCCCGAGAACCCGGTTATCAGGAAGGAGCCCAGGACGCTCATCAGCATGAGGAGACCCAGGGCCGTGCCGCGCCTGGATTCGGGGACGCTCTCGGCGGCGGCGTAGCGGGCCTGCTGGTAGCCGCCCTGCGCCGCGCCCATCATCGCCGCACCCAGCAGAAAGACGGGCGTGAGGGCCGCCCGCGCCCCCAGGAAGCCCAGCACCGCGCCCACCGCCCCCAGCGAGAAGGCCGCACCCAGCCCCACCCGCCGCCCCGAGCGCAGCATCAGCGCCCCGAACAACCCCGCCGAGAGGGCCGCCGACGCGCTGATGAGGGTGCTCGGCAGCCCCGACAGGCTCTCGCGCCCCAGGCTGCTCATGACCAGCGAGGCGAGGATGGTGCTGACAGTCGTGGCCCCCGTGGCGAGGGCCTGGGCCAGGTAGAGGGGCACGAGCCGCCCGAGGGAGAAGGTGGGGGCGAGGGCCGGGGTCCGGGCGCGGGCGGGTTCGCTCACGTCACACGCCCTGGGCAGCCCACCGCTGCGCCACGGCGGTCTTCAGGTACGTGGCGGCGTCCTCGGTGCTCGCGCCCGGGGTGAAGACCTTCCCGACACCCAGTTCCGCCAATTTGGGCAGGTCCTGGTCGGGGATGATGCCGCCCCCGAAGACGAGGATGTCCTCGGCGCCGCGCTCGCGCAGCAGGGCCGTCACCTCGCGGAAGTAATGCATGTGCGCTCCCGACAGCACGCTCAGGCCGATGGCGTCCACGTCCTCCTGAATGGCGGCGTTGACGATCATCTCGGCGGTCTGGCGCAGGCCGGTGTAGATGACTTCCATCCCCGCGTCCCGCAGCGCCCGCGCCACCACCTTCGCGCCCCGGTCGTGCCCGTCCATGCCCGGCTTGGCGATCAGCACCCGAATCCGGCGATCCTCCATCTTCTCTACGCCTCCTAACGGTCGTTTGGAGGCATTGTACGGGGTGCGGGGTGGCGGATGGCGAGCCGAGGGCAGCAGGAAAAGTTCAGGGGCAGGTCAGAGGGACAATCTAGACTGCCCTGTCATGCGCCTCCTTCTGCCCCTCCTGCTCGCGCTCGGTGCCTCCGTTCCGGCACCGCTGCCCGCGCCCCTCCAGAGGGTGACTCACCCCAACGCCCGGTGGGCCTTCCATGTGGACGCCCAGCGCACCGTTGCCGTGGACTATGACGGTGCGGCAGCGGTGCTCCTACCCCGGCAGGGATCGCCCCGCGCCGTGAAGTTCCCCGGCAACAGCAAGCTTCGTTCCCCCCTCGTGACGCCGGATGGCCGCGTCCTGGCTGTGCAACTGGACTTCGACAAGTGTCAGGTCGCCGTGTGGGACGTGACGGCAGGGCGAAAAGTGACGGCGTTAAACGGTGCCCTCACGCGGGTTCTGGCCTGTGGGCAGGACACCGAGTTCATCTTCGACACCGGCTTCACCCCTGGTGGCCGCTTCTTGCTGACGGCCGACCAGACGGGCCTGCGCCGCTGGGACGCCCGCAGCGGAAGGCTGCTCAGGACGCTGCCGGGCCAGTTCTTCAGCCTCCACATCAGCCCGGATGGGCGCTCGGTGGTGACGGTCGGGGCGGAGTACCGGGCAGAGCTGTGGGCCTCTGACCTCTCGCGCCGCCTGGGGGCCCTGCCCCAGCAGCCCGCCGACTGCCTGCGTGGACCGGGTGCCTGGCCCAGCGGGATCGCCTGGAGCCCCGACAGCACGAAGCTTGCCTTCTCCTGCGGGCGCGAGGTCCGGGTCTGGAACGTGGCCGCCGGAGGTTTGCAAAGCCTGAAACGTGAGGGCAAACTCACGTACGCCGACGCCCCCACGTTCAGCCCGGACGGGCGCTTCGTGGCGGCGGACGAGGACAGCGCAGGCGTGTCGATCTGGCGAACGGGGAGTGGCCAGCAGGTGACCCGGATTGACATGCCTACTCCTGGCGTGCAGGTCACGGACGTGGAGATTGCACCGAACAACGTGCTGTACGCGGCCCAGACGGACGGGCGGGTCGTCCGGGCCGATCTGGAACGGGTGGGGACGCCGCCGACGCCCTGGACCCCCTTTGCCAGCAGGCCGGGAAACGTGCAGATGTGGCCCTCTCTCGCCGTCAGCCGTGAGGGAGACCACCTGCTCACCGCGTCGGGCGACGGTCGCCTGAAGGTCTACGCACTGACCGGCAATTAGCCCCGCGCCGCCCGCTCCACCCGCGCGACCACGCGCCCCTGTCCCAGGGCCTCCAGCATCTCGAACATGCCGGGGCTCTCGCTCGTCCCGGCGAGGGCGGCGCGCAGGGGCTGCATCACCTTGCCGGGCTTGAGGCCCCTTTCCTCGGCGAAGGCGCGCAGGGCGGCCTCGGTCGTGGCCTGGTCGAAGGCGGGGAGGTTCTTCAGGCGGGCGGCGAGGTCATTCAGGAAGGGGCGGCCCTCCTCGATCAGCCCCTGCGCCTTCTCGTTCACCGGGTAGTCCTCGGACCAGAAATAGGGCGTCTTCTCCAGAAACTCCGAAAACACGTCCATGCGCGGAACCATCATCCGGACGACGGTGCGGAAGTAGTCGTCGAAGGGGAGGCCGTGCTTCTGGGACGCGAGGTAGTCGTGCAACCTTTTTGCCACCTCTTCCTCCGTCAGGACCTCGCGGAGGTACTTGCCGTTCATCCATTTCAGCTTGTCGAGGCTGAAAACGGGGCCGCCCAGCGTCACGTCCTCCAGGCGGAAGACGCGCTGGAATTCATGGAGGTCGAAGAGTTCGCGGCCTTCCGGGTGGGTCCAGCCCATCGTGGCGAGGAAATTGAGCATGGCTTCCGGCAAGAAGCCCCGATCCATGTACCACTCGACGGAGGTGGGGTTCTTGCGCTTGCTGATCTTGGACCTGTCGGCGTTGCGGAGCAGGGGCATGTGCGCGAAGACGGGCTGGGGCCAGCCGAACGCCCCATAGAGCAGCACGTGGATGGGGGTCGAGGTGATCCACTCCTCGGCGCGGACGACGTGCGTCACGCCCATCAGGCGGTCGTCCACCACGTTGGCGAGGTGGTAGGTGGGGTAGCCGTCGGCCTTGAGGAGCACCTTGTCGTCGATCTCGCGGTTCTGGAAGACGATGGGCTGGCGCAGGGCGTCGTGCACGACCGTCTCGCCCCCCTGCGGGACCTTGAGGCGGATGACGGCGGCCTCGCCCGCGTCCACCCTCCTTCGCGCCTCCGCCGGTTCGAGGTCGCGGCTGGGGACGGCGATCACGCGGCCCTGTTGTTGGGCCTCCTCGCGCAGGGCACCCAGCTCCTCGGGCGTCTCGAAGGCGTAGTAGGCGTGGCCGGACTCGACGAGCCGCCGCGCGTACTCGCCGTAAATGCCTACGCGCTCACTCTGGCGGTAGGGACCGTTCGGGCCGCCCTGCAGCGGGCTCTCGTCGGGGGTCAGCCCAAGCCACTGCATCATCTGGAAGATGCGCTTTTCACTGTCGGGCACGTAGCGGCCCCGGTCGGTGTCCTCGATGCGGAGGATGAACTTGCCCTCCTCACCCCGGTCGCGGGCCTGGTGGGCGAGGGCATGGTTGAAGAGGCCGATGTAGGCGGTCCCGACGTGCGGGTCTCCGGTGGGGCTGGGGGCGATGCGGGTGACGACGGGCATGGGGGACAGGATACGGGGCGCGGGGGAAAGACGTGGGGGAGGCGGGCCGCCGAACTTCAAGAGCGCGGGCGTCTTGCTGTAAGGCGCCCGTGACGCCCCGGACGGCATCGTAGGCGCATCCTCGTGCGACGCTTCCTCCCCCTCCTGCTCCCCCGAAGAGGCCGGGCCTGCGCATGAAGCTCTCCTGGCGGCAACACGGGATGCTCGCGGCCCTGGTCGGCCTGGCGACCCTCCACCTGCTGTGGGTGCTCGGCGGGGCTGAGCCGGAGGCCCTGCGGCCCTACCTGGGCAACTTCGTCTTCTTCCCGATCTACGGGCTCAGCGCCGGGCTGGCCCTTGGGGCGGCGCGGCACCACACCGGGCCCGAGCGCCGGGCCTGGAGGTGGCTGGGCCTGGGCATCCTGTGCTGGGGGCTGGGACAGGTGGTGTACACCTACCTCAACCTCACCACGGGGACCATTCCCTTTCCGTCGCTCGCGGACGTGGGCTTTCTCGCGCTGGCGCCCTGCTTCCTGCTCAGCCTGCTGCACTTTCCGCGCCACACCTACGGTCGGCTGCAAAACGCCTCTTTCCTGCTCGATATCGTCATCGTCGTGCTGGCGGTCGGCGACCTGCTGTGGGTCCTCGACGCCCGGGCGACGGCCGAGGGGTACGCGGGGCAACCCTTCGAACTCTCCATCGCGCTCGCCTACCCGGCGACCGACCTGCTGCTGTGCGCGCTGCTGCTGGGCCTGATCCTGTGGCGACCCCGGCACCTCTCGGCCCGCCAGCTCCTGACCCTGGCGCTGGGCCTGGTGCTGTTTTTGCTGGGTGACCTGATCTACGCCTACCGCACGAGCAAGGAGCTGTACGAGCTGGCCCAGCCCATCGACGCCTTCTGGGTGTGGGGGGCGGTGTTCTTCGGCCTGGCGGCCTCGGCCAGCCGTCCGGGAGAGGCGCGGGAGGCGCAGAGGCGGGCCAGGTTACCCAGCACCCGCATGGTTCACCTCCAGCTTCTGGTCCCGAACGCAGCCATCGTGGTGACCTACGCGCTGTTTTTCCTGCTGCACAGCCCCGGCCTGGGGCGGGATGTGGGGATCGACCCCACCGTGGGCGTCGTGACCCTGCTCGTCCTCGTGCGGCAGGTGCTGGGCCTGATCGACAACACCCGGCTGCACCGCCGACTCGCCCACCAGGCGGAGCACGACCCCCTGACGGGGCTGTACAACCGGCTTCACCTCCAGGCGTACCTCGCGGGGGCCATCGCGGACGCCCGGGAGCACCGGCGGCTGGTGGCCGTGTTGTTTCTGGATCTCGACCGCATGAAGCTCGTCAACGACTCGCTGGGCCACCCGGCCGGGGACACCGTGCTGCGCGAGATGGCCGTCCGGCTCTCGGGGGCCGTGCGCGAGGGCGACATCCTGGCGCGGGTGGGGGGCGACGAGTTCGTGGTGGTCCTCACCGGGCTGCGGGGGGCAGGCCAGGCGGTCAGGACCGCCGAGGCGCTGCTGCGGGCGGTGGCGGCCCCCCTGCGGGTCCAGGGGCAGGCGGTCTTTCTGACCGCGAGCGTGGGCCTCACCCTCTGCCCCCGGGACACGGACGACGCCGCCTCGGCGATCAAGCAGGCGGACATCGCCATGTACCAGGCCAAACGGCAGGGCAAGAACACCTGGCGCTGGTTCGACGAGCGGGACACCGAGGCGGCCCTGGAACAGGTGCAGCTCGACAGCCACCTGAGGCAGGCCCTCACCCGGGCCGAGTTCCAGGTCCACTATCAACCCATCGTCCGGCTCACCGACGCGGGGGTGGTGGGGTACGAGGCGCTGTTGCGCTGGACGTCCCCGGTGCTCGGCCCGGTGCCACCCGCCAAATTCATCCCGGTGGCCGAGGCGCACGGCCTGATCGAGCCCCTCGGCGAGTGGGTGCTGCGCGAGGCGCTGGCGCTGGCCCGGACCTGGCGCCAGGCTGGGGAGACAGCGCGGTACATCTCCGTGAACGTCTCGGCCCTGCAATTCGCGCGCGAGGGGTTCGTCGCGGGCATCCGGTCACTGCTCGCCGCCCAAGACGTGCCGGGCGAGGTGCTGATGCTGGAACTGACCGAAAGCGCCCTGATCAGCGACATTCCCGGTTCGGCGGACAAGCTGCGGGCCCTGAACGCCCTGGGCGTGCGGGTCGCCCTCGACGACTTCGGCACCGGGTATTCGAGCCTGAGTTACCTTCAGCAGCTTCCGGTGCAGGTTCTGAAGGTGGACCGCTCCTTCGTGAACGGGGTGAAGATGCACGGTCCGATGTTCGTGCAGGCCGTCGTCACGCTGGCCCACAGCCTAGGCCTGATCGTCGTGGCCGAGGGCGTCGAGGAGCCCCACCAGACCGAGACGCTTCTTTCCCTGAGCTGCGACCTGGGCCAGGGCTTCTTGTTCGGGCGTCCGGCTCCGTTCCTGGACCCGGGGGGCGACGCCCGGGAGTCCGCCCTTCCTCCGGCACCCGCCGCTCTGGCGGGAGGAAGCGACTGAGGGACCGGACCGCGTCCCCCCCGGTTCCCCCTACTCCCGGAACGGCCCCACCCGCTGCCCCTCTCCCGTGTCCCGCCCCCGCGCCACGTCCCGCACCCCCCGCCGCCCGAAGGCATGGGCGAGGTCGCGCTCGGACAGCCGCAGGGTGGTGGGCCGTCCGTGCGGGCAAGACCAGGGCTGCTCGCAGGTGCCCAGGGAGGCCAGCACTGCCTCTCCCCTGCTCCCGTCGAGCATCCCGGCCTTCAGCGCGGGCGCGCAGGCGAGCCGGGCGAGGACGTGGCGGCGGGGGTCGGGGTTCTCGCCCAGCGCGGCCTCCGCGATCTCCTCGTGCAGCCGGGGCACGGGCAGCGCGGCGAGGACGGCGGGGAGAGCACGCAGCCGAGCCAGTCCCGCCCCGAAGTCCTCGATCACGAGTCCCCAGGCGCGTAACTCGGCCCCGCGCTCGTGCAGCCGGGCCACCTGCTCGGGCGTCAGGTGCAGCAGTTCGGGCTCGGGGAGTTCGACGGGCGGCGCCGAGCCCAGCGTGCGGGTGAAGTGCTCGTAGAGGGCCCGCTCGTGTGCCGCGTGGGCGTCCACGACCCACAGGTCGCCCTCTCCCTGGGCAAGCAGATAAAGCTCCTGGTACACGCCGACGAGCGTGAGGTCGGGGAAGTTGCCCCGGTTGGGCGCAGCCTGCGGCTCGGGGGGAGCGATCAGGCTGGGCGCGTTGCGGGCGAGGGGGTGCGCGGCGAGGGCTGCCGTCACCGCCTCCCGCACCCGGGTCGCCACGCCCGGCAGATCGGCGAGGGCGACGACCTGTTTGGCGGGGTGCACGTTCGGGTTGTGGTCCTCGGGGGCGATGCGGAGGTCGAGCACGCACAGCGGAGCGACACCCGAGGGGATGAGTTCGGCGAAGCCCTCGATCACGGCCCTCTCCAGCTCAGGCGGGGCCACCACAGGCCGACCGTTCACGCTGAAGTGCATCCGGTCGCGGCGGGCGCGGGTGAGTTCGGGGCGGGAGACGACGCCGCACACGCCCCCGGCGTCCACCCGGAGAACACGGTTCGCGCTCAGCGGCCCGTACACGCTCGCCACCGCGCCCCGGTGATCGGCGGGAGCGTGGGTCAGGCGCGGCTCGCCGTCCACCGTCAGCCGCCAGTGGAGGCCGGGGTGGTGCAGGACGTAGCGGCCCACGAGCGCCGTGATCTCGCGCGCCTCGACCGCCGCCGGGGCCTGGGTGCGCAGGCGGGCGGGCAGGCGGGCGAAGAGGTCCCGCACCGTCACCGTCGTCCCCGCCGGGGCGGAGGTGCGGCGCACGGTCACGGACTCGCCTGAAGCGAACACCTCCGCCGCCCCCACCTGTGCCGCCGGTCGTGTCACCAGATGGAGGTCCCCCGCCTGCGCCGCCGCCCACAGCGCCTCGCCCCGGAAGCCGAGGGTCGTCACGCGCTCCACCGCCCCCACCTCCGGTTCCAGCTTGCTCGTCGCGTGCCGCACGGGCGCGAGGGAGACTGCCTCCGCCGGGATGCCCGCCCCGTTGTCCCGCACCCGCACCAGCAGAAGGCCGCCCCCCTCCACCTCCACCTCGACGCGCGTGGCCCCGGCGTCCAGTGCGTTCTCCACGAGTTCGCGCACCACGTCGAGCGGGCGGGAGACGACCTCGCCTGCGGCGATCAGCCGGGCGACGTGGGGGGGGAGGACGCGGATGGTCATGATGGGGACTCGGAGCGTGTGAGAAGAGGAGTGAGGGTGAGGTCGGGCAATCTCAATTCGTAGATACCTGCGCGCTTGTCGTAAACGTCGGCAACCAATCGCACCACACCTTCCTCCCCAGGTTCATAGACGGCCTCGAACGACCAGAAGACACCCGGTTGGGCGAGGCAATGAACCGCAGCCGACTTTTCCCACACTTCCGCATCTCGGATTGGCTCTCCGAAACGGCTGAGATCGGTGGCGATGAAGCCAGTCCCGACGACCACCGCGTATTTGCCAGCCATCGTCAGAAGTGCAGCCTGTGGATTGCCGTACATCGAGCCGACGCGCCAATACAGGCCGTCTGGGCGTTTGATGGCAACCTCTTCAAAATCAGCCACCACAGCCCAGCCTTGCCGTGTAGCGAGCGTGACCGGCCAGGGGGCAAGACTCATAAACTCCTGACCTCCTTCTCTTCACCCTCGGCGACCCGTTGCGCCTCCCGCTGCCAGGTGTGCAGGATTTCCAGCGCCGCCATCGGCGTCAGGCGGCTGAGATCGAGGGTGGCGAGTTCGCGGGTGAGCTTGCGGTCGTCGCCCCCGGCGTTCAGGGCGGTCAGCAGCCGGGCGGCGCGGGTCGTCACGGGCGCGGGCAGACCGGCCAGCCGCGCGACCTCCACCCCGTAGGACTGCCGGGCCGCGCCGGGAATGACCTGATGGTAGAAGGTGAGCCCCCCCGCGTCCTCCTCGGCGGCGACGTGCAGGTTCACCAGGCCGGGGTGCTCCGATTCCAGCCGCGTCAGCTCGAAGTAGTGGGTGGCGAAGAGGGTGTGCGCGCGGGTGGCGTGCAGGTGTTCGAGGGCCGCCTGGGCAATGGCGAGGCCGTCGAGGGTGGAGGTGCCGCGCCCCACCTCGTCGAGGATGACGAGGCTGCGGTGGGTCGCCCCGTGCAGGATGGCGGCGAGTTCGCTCATCTCGACCATGAAGGTGGAGCGGCCCCCGGCGAGGTCGTCGCTGGCCCCGATGCGGGTGTGGATGGCGTCGTAGACGGGAAGCTCGGCGTGGTCGGCGGGCACGAAGGAGCCGACCTGATGGAGCAGGGCGCACAACGCCACGGTGCGCAGATACGTGCTCTTGCCCGCCATGTTCGGCCCGGTCAGGAGGAGGGTGTGGCGGGTGTCGTTCAGCTCTGCGTCGTTCGGCACGAAGCGGCCCCCGGTCGCCCGCTCGACGACCGGGTGGCGGGCCTGGACGAGCCGCGCCCCGTCCGTCACCGTCTGAGGCCGTACCCACCCCCGCTCCACCGCGAGTTCGGCCAGCGCCGCGATGACGTCGAGTTCGGCGACCGCACCCGCCGCCTCGGCCAGCGCGTCCGCGTGAGCGGCGAGCCCAGCGCGCAGGTCGGTGAAGACCTCGACTTCCAGCCGCTGCGCGGAAGTCTCCAGCCGGGCGATCTCGCGCTCACGCTCGCGCAGGTCGGGGCGGGTGAAGCGGGCGCGGTCCTTGAGGGTGGCGATCTGGCGGTAGTCGGCGGGAACCTTGCCCAGGTTCGGGCCGCTGACCTCCAGGTAGTAGCCGAAGACGTTGTTGAAGCCCACCTTCAGGCTGCCGATCCCGGTCCGGGCCCGCTCGCTCGTCTCCAACTCGGCGAGCCAGGCACGGTGCCCCAACGCCTCGCTCCGCAGCCCGTCGAGTTCGGCGTGGAAGCCGTCGCGGATCAGCCCGCCGTCCCCGATGCGGATGGGCGGATCGTCCACCAGCGCGGCGCGGATCAGCGTCACCACATCGGGCAGGGCGCCGAGCCGGGCGCGGACGGCGCCGAGGAGACCGTCTTGCGCCTCCAGCAGCCGGGATGCTTCGGGCAGCAGGTCGAGGGTGCGGGCGAGCGAAGCGACCTCGCGCGGGGTGGCCCGCTGGGTGGAGACGCGCGCGGCCAGCCGTTCCAGGTCGTGCGCCCGGTAGAGCAGCGCCCGGAGTGCTCCCCGCAGGTCGGCGGCGCGGGTCAGCGCCTCCACGGCGTCAAGACGCGCCCGGATGCTGAGTTCGTCGAGGAGGGGGGCCCGCAGCCAGGCCCGCAGCCGCCGCCGCCCGCCCGCCGTGCGGGTCTCGCTGAGCACGTCCATCAGGGTCATCCCCTGGGGGGCCTGCGCCTGGAAGACCTCCAGCGCCCGGACCGCCGCGTCGGGGAGCCGCATGTGGGCCCCCGGCTCGAAACGGACCACCCGCCGCACCATCTCCAGCCGCCCCTGCTGGGTTACGCGGGCGTACGCCAGTACCGCCCCGCACGCCCGCACGAGGGCCGCGCTCGTCAGGGAGCCGGGCACCTCGCCGAGCGTCTCCTTCAATTCCGCCCGGGTCGCCTCCTCGTCGAAGTTGGCGGGCGAGAGCATCACCGGAAAGCGGGTCTGGAAGTCGGCGAGGAGAGCCGGGTTCCCCGACAGTTCCGGCGCGAGCAGCACCTCGCGGGCCCGGTGCCGCGCGAGTTCGTCGTACAGGGCGGTGCGGGTGTGGAAGGCGGCGCAGCGGAACTCGCCGGTCGAGACGTCGAGGAGCGCCAGCGCGTAGCCGTCCCCCGTCGCCACCGCCGCGAGGTAGTTCTCGTCGGCGGTGAGGTGCCGCTCTTCCGTCACGGTGCCGGGCGTCAGGAGTTGGGTGACCTTGCGGTCCACCAGCCCCGAGCCCGGCTCCTCGATCTGGTCGGCGACGGCCACCCGCACGCCCGCCGCAAGGAGCCGCTCGACGTTGTGGTCGAGGGCGCGCACCGGCACGCCCGCCATCGGGGTCGAGAAGTCCCTGCTGCTCTTGTGCGTCAGCGCGATGCGCAGCAGCCGGGCGGCGCGTTCGGCGTCCTCACCGAAGGTCTCGTAGAAGTCGCCGACCTGAAACAGCAGCAGGAAGTCGGGGTGCTTGTCCCGCAGCGCCACATACTGTTCGAGCATCGGCGGCAGCACCCCCGATCCCGTCCCCTTCAACACGTTCTGCGGCACACCCACCGGCATGGGTCGAGAATATCGCACGCCGTTCTGTTCACGGCGGAACGGGCGTCGCAATTGGGGCGCGGGCACGAAGAGGACGGTCACCGACGGTCCCGCCCGTGACCGCTCGCGTCAGGAGCCCAGGAGGCACACAACCCTGCTGTGGCTCGACGACCTTTTCAACCAAATTTAACCAAAAGCGGCTGGGCCGTGTGTCACGAATACGCAACCGAACCGCACGAGACCAGCACTCCCGTTGCCCACCAGGCCGGGGTGCTGTCGCGCCCACATACGGGGCTGCGCTTCCTCCATCCCCGACGCTGGAGGTGACGCCGCAGACCTGACGGCGGCAATCATGAAGGGAGATTGCCGGATAGTTCCCGTTATGAGGAATGGATGGGACATAGGCTGGGGACATTCACATGGTCTCCACTCCCTCCACGTACCAACCCGAACTCGTCGCCCTGTCGATCATCGTCGCCTGCCTGGCCGGGTACGCGACCCTGAGCCTGGCGACGGGTGGTCTCGGCGGGGGGCCCAGACGCTCGTGGACGTGGCTGGGCGGCAGCGCCCTGATCCTGGGGGTGGGCATCTGGGCCATGCACTTCATCGGCATGCTGGCCCTGAAGGCTCCCGTCCCGATGTCCTACGCCCTGCCCACCACCCTGTTGTCCTGGCTGACGGCCGTGCTCGCCGCCGCGCTGGCCCTCCTGATCATCAACCGGGAGCGGGTGGGGTGGGGGGAACTGCTGAGTGGGGGTGGGCTGCTCGGCCTGAGCATCACCGGCATGCACTACGTGGGGATGTCGGCCCTGCGCTTCGACGGGCATCTGCGGTACGACCCCGTCGGCGTGGCGCTCTCGGTCCTCGTTGCCGTGAGTGCCGCCACCGTGGCCCTCTGGCTCGGCCTGCGCGTTCGTGTCACGCCCCCCGCCGAGCAGGAGCGCTGGCGATTGGGGGGAGCCTTGGTGCTGGGCCTCGCGGTTGCCACCATGCACTACACCGCCATGCACGCCGCCCGGTTCCACCTGGATGACCTGTCCGCCGCCGGACACGCCCACGGCGCCGTCTCCGGCGTGGGGCTGGCGCGGGGCGTCGCGCTGGTCGCCGTCACCCTGCTCGGCGCGGCGGTCTGGGCCCTCCTGATGAACGAGCGGGTGGCCTCGCACGTCGCCCGGTCGTCGGAGCTGCAACGCCTGAACAGCGAACTCGAACGCCGCGTCGCCGAGCGGACGGAGGCCCTGGAGGACGCGCACGCCGAGTTGCTGGCGTACGCCGTGTCGATCTCCCACGACCTCGCCGAACCCACCCGCCGCGCCGCCGGGGTGACCTCCCTGCTGGAACGGGCCCTGGCAGACGGGAGGGACGCCCGGGTCCAGCGGTACCTGTCCCTGCTGCGGCAGGAGATGGACAGCGTCAACACCCACGTCGCCCAGCTCAAGCAACTCCCGTTCTTCCGGGGAACGCCCGCCAGGGTCGAGCGGGTCTCGCTAAACGTATTGGTCACGCAGGTGCGCAGCGACCTCGAACCCCGGCTCAAGGGACGGCGCGTGCAGTGGGTGATGGGTGACCTGCCGTGGGTGCGGGGCGACACGATGTTGCTCCGGCTGGCCTTCACGGAAGTGCTCGCCGCCACCCTCGACGCGGCGGGCGGGGCATCCCGGCCGCGCCTGGAAGTCCGGGCCGAGCGGCAGGGAGACGAGGTCGTGGTGTTGATCGGGCACCACGCGGACAGCGAGGGGGCGCAGGGTCAACCCGCCCCGTCATCGTCCTCGCGCGCGGGGGAGCGGATCGGACTGGGGAGTGCCCGGCGGATCCTCCGTCAGCATGGTGGCAGCCTGGAGCTGGAGGGCGACGTGACGCTGCTGCGCCTGCCCGCCGACGCCGACGTGAAGGCCGGGCGGGTGGACGGCGAGGGGGTCGTGTACCAGCCCGTGTGAGCGGCGACAGGCGGCGGAGCGGAACGGGCGGCGCAATTGGGGAGCAGGGACAAAGAAGGGCCGCCCCGCGCAGGAAGGCAGGGCGGCTGGAGGGTGGGGGTTAGCGGAAGAGGGAGAACTTCTCCAGGGCCTTGAGGCTCTGAACGCCCAGGGGGGATGCGCTGCCGCTGTTCAGGAAGACCCAGTTGCTGGGGTGGCTACCACTGCGGACCACGAGGCCGGTCAAGGCACCATCTGCATTCAGTTGGAGGGTGAGGCTGACCTTATTCCAGCCCTGTTGCAGACTCACGTCGATATCGCCCTTGAAGGTGTCACTGCCGTTCGTGCAGGTCTGCGTCCCCTTGATGGTCAGGCCACGGTCCACGTACAGCAGTTCACCCAGGGTGGCTTCGTAGCCGATCACCTTCCCGGCACTGTCAACCTTGCTGGTGACGGACAGAGGAGTAATGCCCCCGCTCTTCGTCGCGCCCTCCGCCCCGATGGCCAAAGCCGCACCCCGCGCCTGGCTGGTGCTGACCGTAACCGTCCCCGTGCAGTTGTCCTCTTCGGCGTTGAATTCGTCGGCGGCGATGGCCGACAGCGTCCCCGCTGCGGGCGCGGTGGGAAGGTTGAGGCTGAACTTGCCGTCGGCGGCGAGGGCTGTGGTGACGACGTTCTGGGGTTGGCTCCCCTCACCCGTGTACGCCCTGACGGAGCCCGCCCCACCCGTCCAGGCGCTTGTCGTGAGGGCCAGGGTACCGTTACTCGACGCGGCGAGACTCCCTTCTACGACAGTCCCCGACACATTGGTGAGGTTGCTGGGGACGTTCGTGCGGTCACAGGAGGCGAGCAGGAGGGCAGAGCCGACCATCAGCAGAGCAGGAATTCTTTTCATACGCCACTCACCGTAAATGCTCTGCGACTCCCCGGGTTGCAGAGATGACGCGGAAAATCCGGACGCAGACGTGCTTCAAGGTTTGATTAAGCCGCGTTTCAATCCTGCCCTGCGTGGAGGGGAGAACCTTTCAACCGCGTCCCACCCCCACCCTCTCCCCCGCCCCCTCCCGTAGCATGGCCGCATGAGTTACCACCCCTACGACCCGCGCATGGCGTACGACCCAGGCCGCAAGCTCACCGACGGCGACGTGCAGGACCTCAAACCCGAGGGCTGGTGGGGCGACGACGGCAAGCTCTACCGCGACTTCACCTTCGACACCTACGGGGCGGGGGTGGACTTCGTGGTGCGTGTGGCCGCACTCGCCGAAGCGCAGGGCCACCACCCCGACATCCGGCTCTCCTACCGGCGGGTGCGGGTCAGCTACTTCACCTACGACGCGGGCGGCGTGACGAGCCTCGACATCGAGGGGGCGCGGGCGGTCAACGACCTGCTGGCGGAGGCGGGCCAGCCTTGAAGCTCCGGATTCCCGACGCGGACGTGCTGTGGGACGCGCTCCCGCACGCCCGGCGGCACGAGATGGAGGTCGTGGTGGGCCCCGGGGACCTCGACGACCTGAACCACGTCAACAACACGGTCTACCTGGCGTGGTGCGAGGGGGTGGCCCGCGCCCACGCCCTGCGGCTGGGCATGGGCACAGACGCCCTGATCGCCCTGGGGGCCGTGCCCGTCGCCCGGCAGCACACCATCGTCTACCACCGCCCGGCCTACCTCGGGGACCGGGTGCGCGTCCGCACGGCGCTCACGGTGACGGCGGGGGTGCGAAGCGTGCGTGCCTACGCCATCGACCGCCTCACGGAGGACGGGCAGGAGGAGACCCGCCTTGCCGAGTGCGAGACCGAGTGGGTGTGGGTGGACCCGGGCAGCGGGCGCCCCAAGCGCACCCCGACGGAGGTCGTGCGGGCCTTCGGGTTCTAGCCGCTCAGGCGCCGACGGGCGGGGGCTCGGGCAGGGAGCGGGCGGGAAAGAGCACCGCGCGGGCGGGGGCGCCGTCCACCCGGGCCAGTGGCAGCGGCAGGCACATCAGGTCGTACTCGCCGTCGGGCACGTGGCTGAGGTTCAGGCCCTCCACGATCAGGATGCCCGTCTCGCGGCAGGCGGCGTGGGCGTCCAGCGTCTTGCTCGTCAGGGGGTCCACGCTGGGGCTGTCCGTGCCGATGAGTTGCACGCCACGGCGGTACAGCTCGTGGATCAGGGCGGGGTCGATGGCGGCGAAGTCCTCCGGAAAAGCCTCCCAGTGGGCGGGCTGGCCGGTGTGGAGGAGCAGCCGGAGCGGGAGGTCCTGTGGCAGGCTGCCCAGCACCTCCAGGCCGACCAGGGGACCCCGCGCCGTGACCACCAGGCAGCGGCCCACGTACGGGTCGAGGCCGAGTTCCTCCAGCCGCAGCCCCGAGTCGTCGTAGTGCCAGGGAGCGTCCACATGGGTGCCGGTGTGGGTGCTCGCGTGGATTTCGGCGGTGTTCACGCTGTCCCCGCCCGCGATTTGCATCATCGGCTCGACCCGGAAGGGGGGGTCGCCCGGCCAGGTGGGGTGCCCGCTGACGAGTTGCCTGGAGATGTCGATCATGGGGGAAGGATAAGCGGTCAGCTCTCAGCGGTCAGCTTTCAGCAAGAAAGGCCGAAGCTCTGGCGTAGGGTTCTGTGGCTGACGGCTGAAAGCTGACCGCTCCTCACGTCCCCGGCGTGCTTCCCGGCAGCAGGGCGACGCGCACGACCATGTAAGCGACCCCATACAGGAAGAGGGTGGCGACGGGCAGGAAGCGCAGGCCGGAGCGGTGTTCGACGAGGCGGCCCTTCACCAGCACCTCGATCACGTAGAGGCTCAGCAGGGCGAGACCGGTGTACATCCAGTGTTCCCAGTCGCGGCTGGGATCGACGGGCAGGCAGTAGCGGGTGAGGTCGCCGACCTGGCGGCAGTTCTCTTGCAGGTACTCGGTGTTCGCGCGCACGGCGCTGGGCACCTTCGCCCCGCCCACCGCCAGGATCACGCCCGTCACCGCCGGGATCAGGGTGAGCACCCACACCACGCGCAGCCACACCAGGAAGCCCCGGCCCACCTGTCGTTTGAGGGCCGGGCCCAGGCTCCACACGAAGAGGATCAGCGCGGAGAGGGTGTAGGGCGTGGGAAACAGCAGGGCGAGGGGCGTGTCGAAGAGGTAGCCGTGGACGAGCCGCAGGAACTCCATGCCCCAGCGTAACGTGGGGCTCCGGGCCGGAAGCCCTCACCCCTCGCCGGGCAGGTCGAGGTGCACTTCAGGAGGCAGGTAGGTGCCGGGGCGCAAAGGCGTTCCATCCGCCACCCGCCGCACGGTGAGGGACGCGGGCACGTCGGCGAGCAGGAGGTGCGAACCGCTGGGGGTGAGCTTGAGCCCGCCCAGGACGGGCGCCCCGAACGCCTCCCCCAGGTCCGTGACGCCGGTCGGCAGGGTGAGCGCGTGGTCCCCGTACGGCCCGACGACGTGCAGGGTCACCCCGTCCGCGCGCAGCCGCAGCGGCAGCCCCAGCCCCACGAGGGTGCCGAGGGGCGGCCAGGGAGAACGGGCAGGTCGGGCAACCGCGACCCCGAGCAGGGCGCCGGGTCGGATCACGTCGCCCGCCTCCAAGAGCCGCGCCCCCTGGCTGACCTCCAGGTCGGCGGGCACGCGAAGCACGCTCAGGCCGCCCTGAGCCTGTTCCAGCCGCAGCCCGCTGAGGTGCGGCACCCGCGCCACCTGCCCGAGGTCGAAGGGGCCGCCGAGCGGGGCCGACACGGCGGTCACCAGACCGTCCGCGTGGGCGAGGGCGAGCGTGCGGTCCTCGCGGTACTGGATGCCCTCGACCGTCGGCGGGGCTGGGGTGGGCGGCAGGGTGGGCCGGGGAGCGCGGCGCGGGCGGGAACGGGGACGGCGCCGCCGGGCGAGGAGGAGCAGCGCAAGCCCGCCGAGCGCGAGCAGTCCGAGCAGGCCCGCGAGGAGACGCGGCAGCGGGGAGCCTTCCGAACGGGAGCCGTCTGGAGAGGACGGGCTGGGAGGCGTGCGCCTGGGGATGGTTGCCGCCCCGGCCCCCGTCACGCCCGCCAGCGGAACGCCGCCCCCACCCGCGAAGGTCAGAACCGGCGTGACCCGCTCCGGCTCCAGCCCCACGTTCGTCAGCCGCACGCCGAGGTCTCGTCCACCCGGGAGGCGCACGAGTTCACCCACCAGGCCCGAAGGGAGGGTGAGGGCCGCGCCTCCCACGTCCGCCCCGTCGTCCAGCCGGTACCGCAGCGTGACCGTCTCGCCAGGCGCGAGTGTGCGGTCGGCCCCGGGGTTGAGCCACGTCAGGTCGGGAGCGGGAGGCACGTTCAGGCGCAGGAGGACGCGGCGCACCTGTCCCCCCGTGGTTTCCGCACACAGCAAGGCGGGTGTGCCGAGAGGAACACGGCCATTGACATTCAGCCGTGCCCAACCACCTGTCACCCGGCCCTCCGCCAGGCTCACCCGGTCTCCGGCCTCCCCCACGGCGAGGCTCAGGGGTGCGCTCTCGGGAAAGGGGACGGGCACCTGCGCCGGGTCGCGGACGGTCACCACGCCCCCGCCCAGCCGGGTCAGGTCCGGCACCTGCCCCACGGGAGCGGTCAGGCCGTCCCCGTACCCGCTCGCCCCCAGCGCCGTGTGGGCGGCGGCGGGAATGTCGGTGCCCAGCGCCACGTAATGCAGCGTGTCGAGAGGGCCGCGTCCCCGGAAGGCGGCGAGGGCGCGCTCGGCGGTGTACTGAGCCTTCGGGTCGTTGTCGATGCCGTCCGTCAGGATGAAGACGGTCGTCGCGTACCGCTCGCGGGCGGCCAGCGGCGCGAGCGCCCGGGCCACGCTGCGGTAGAGGTACGTGTTCCGCCCGTTCGCGCGCAGGGCGGCGAGGTCGGCGTTCCAGCGGGCGGCGTCCCCCGGCAGCGTGTAGCTCCGCGCCGGACGCGGCCCGGTGTCGAAGGTGACGAGTTCGACCTGATCCGGCCTCGCCCCGCGCACGTAGCCCTTCACCGCCGCCTTCACCCGCCCGAAGATGTTCGCCCGCCCGTCCCCGATGCCGCGCATGCTGCCGCTCGTGTCGAGGATGAACACGGCGCGGGTCTGGGTCGGCAGCGGCCCGGTGGGGAGGGCGCAGCTCGGCCCGGCGTGGGCGAGGCTGCCCGCGAGGAGGAACGTGAGGGCGGGAACGCGGCGCATCGGGTGCCCATTGTGCCCCGAGCGACCCGGAACGCCAAACCCCGGCCGTCCATCAAACCCCCCTTGCTGATTTTTTTCGCCCTGGACGCCATCCAGCCTGACCACGCCGATTCATACTCGGGCCGCCTAATTACGCTATTTACGTAATCTATTTGACCCGTTTCAACTGGAGGGGTATACTGTCAGGACCTTCGGGGGCGCACCCAGCGCCCGTTTTTTCCGAATCGACCTTTCTACCGCCGCGCTTTCCCCCTGAGGGCGCCGCCAGGAGGACCATGACGCAATCAACCAGCACCCCGCCCGCCTACGACGCCAGCTCCATCTCGATCCTCAAGGGCCTGGAGGCGGTGCGCAAACGCCCCGGCATGTACGTGCAGGGCGGCACGGGCGTGGACGGCTACCACCAGCTCCTGACCGAGATCATCGACAACGCCATCGACGAGGGCCTGGGGGGTTTTGCCGACGAGGTCCACGTCATCATGCACGCGGACGGCTCCGCCACCGTGACCGACAACGGGCGCGGCATCCCGGTGGACATCATGAAATCCGAGGGCAGAAGTGCCATCGAGGTCATCTTCACCGAGCTGCACGCGGGCGGCAAGTTCGGCGGCGGCGCGTACAAGGTGTCCGGCGGCCTGCACGGCGTGGGATCGAGCGTGGTGAACGCGCTGTCCACCTACCTCGACGTGACCGTCAACAAGGACGGCTCACTCCACCACATCCGCTTCGAGCGCGGTGAGGTCACGACCCCGCTGGAAGTCGTGGGTAAGACGCCGAGGGACGTTCACTGGGCCACCAAGGTCACCTTCCATCCCGACCCCGGCGTCTTCCACGAGTTCGAGAACAAGTTCGACTACGACCGCATCCGCCGCCGCCTGCGTGAGCTGGCGTACCTGACCGGGCTGAAGATCGTGGTGCGTGACGAGCGGACCGAGCTGCACGCGGGCGAGATCAAGGAAGAGACCTTCTTTGAACAGGGCGGCATCGCCAACTTCGCCCGCGCCCTGGTGATGGACGACGGCAAGCTGCTGTACGACCAGCCCATCGTGATGCGGGGGACGCATTCCGACGTGGAGGTCGAGGTCGCGTTCATCCACGCGAACACGTACTCCAGCGACAACATCCTTACCTACGCGAACATGATCCGCACGCGCGACGGCGGCACGCCGCTGACGGGCTTCAAGACCGCTTACACCCGCATCCTGAACAAGTACGCCAAGGACAAGAACCTGATCAAGGCGGGGAACCCGGTGCCCGGCGGCGACGACCTGCTGGAGGGCATCTACTGCGTGGTGTCGGTCAAGCTGGGTGATCCGCAGTTCGAGTCGCAGGCGAAGGTCAAGCTGCTGAACTCGGAGGCGCAGACCGCCGTGAACGCCGTCGTGGGCGAGAAGTTCGCGGAGTTTCTGGAGGAGAACCCCAGGGTGGGGCGCACCATCGTGGAGAAGGCCGCCGAGGCCGCCCGCGCCCGCGAGGCCGCGCGCAAGGCCCGCGACATCGTGCGGCGTTCTAACCCCCTGGAGAACGACGACCTGCCCGGCAAGCTCGCGGACTGCTCCAGCCAGGACCCCTCGGAGAGCGAACTCTTTATCGTGGAGGGGAACTCGGCGGGCGGCTCGGCCAAGGGTGGGCGGGAGCGGCGCTTCCAGGCGATCCTGCCCCTGCGCGGCAAGATTCTCAACGTCGAGAAGGCCGAGCTGAACAAGATCCTCAAGAACGCCGAGATTCGCTCGCTGATAGGCGCCATCGGCGCGGGCGTGGAGGGCACGGGCGACAACGTCCACTTCGACCTGTCGAACCTGCGCTACCACAAGATCATCATCATGACCGACGCCGACATGGACGGCGGGCACATCACGACGCTGCTGCTGACCTTCTTCTTCCGCTACATGCGCCCGGTCGTGGAGCAGGGGCACTTGTACATCGCGCAGCCGCCGCTGTACCGCATCACGGTGGGCGCGCAGACGAAGAACAACAAGGGCACCTACCTCTACAACGAGGAGGAGCTGAAACAGCACGTCGCCCGCGCGACCAAGGAAGGCAAGAAGTACGAGATTCAACGCTTCAAGGGCCTGGGCGAGATGAACGCCGAGCAGCTCTGGGAGACGACGATGAACCCCGAGGCGCGCGTCCTCAAGCGCGTCAGCATCGAGGACCTGATGGACACCAACCGCATCTTCGAGGACCTGATGGGGACGGACGTGACGCCCCGCAAGGACTTCATCCGGGAGAACGCGCGGTTCGCGGAGATCAGCGTGTAAGGGAAGCAAGACAAGAGCCGCCTGCCCGTGTGGTGGGCGGTTTTTGCTATGGCTCTACTCAATGACAGATCAGAAAGGCGCTTCTCCCCGACAGAGGGCCTCAATCACCTTGCATACGCCTTCGAACTGCCCGAACACTTCCGCATTCCTGAAGCGCACCACCTGGATGCCCGCCGCCGTGAGTTGCTGCGTCCGCTCGGCGTCGTACTCCACCGCCGCCCGACCGTCGTGACTGCGGCCATCCAGTTCGATGCACAGCTTCAGGGAAGGCGAGTAGAAATCCAGGATGTAGCCGTGAAGCGGGACCTGACGCCGGAACTTGACCGGATGCGTGCGGAGGAACTCGAACCAGAGTTTGCGCTCGGCGGGGGTCTGGTTGTTGCGGAGTTCGCGGGCGCGGGGAGCGAGGTGCCGGGTGTAGGCGTGACGCATGGCGCTAGCTTAGGCTGGGGGACCCCTCAGTCGGCTGCGCCGACAGCTCCCCTTAAAGGGGAGCCTTGAGGCGCACGACACCGGAGAAACGATGCCGACGATAGCCTCCCTTTTAAGGGGAGGTGGCGCGAAGCGCCGGAGGGGTCCCCCCGCCCAAGCCTCCCCTCACCCAAAGTACCCCAACACCTCGATGAGCACCCGCGCGTAGTCGTCCGGCCTCAGCCCCCGCTTCTCCAGCTTCACGCCGGGCGGGAAGGTGGTGACTTCCGTCTTGTGCGGGAAGCGTTTCAGGCCGGGGGCGTCGTAGTCCAGGCCCTTGTAGGCGAAGGCCACCTGAATGTGGGTCATCGTCTCGCCGATGCTCAGCACCCGCTTGGCAAGGGCGGTCAGGCGCAGCTTGGCGAGGTCGATGAAGTTCTGGACCTCGGCGGTGGGCGGGCCGTACTTCTTGCGCAGGTCGCGCTCGACCCGGCTGACGGCCTGGAGCGTCCGCGCCTCCGACAGCCGCCCGTAGGTGGCGATGCGCTCCTCCTCGTTGCCGTCGAAGTAGTCCGGCGTGAGGCGGGCGTTGATGGGGAGGTCAATAGCGACGCTGGCCGGGGTTTCCATCTTCTCGCCCTTCAACCGGGCGACGGCCTGGGCGAGCATCTCGGTGTACACGTCGATGGAGACGGCCTGCACGTGCCCGTGCTGCTCCTCGCCCAGGATGTTGCCCACCCCGCGAATCTCCATGTCCTTTTCGGCGAGGAGGTGCCCGCTCCCCAGGTCTTGCAGGTCGGCGATGGCCCACAAGCGGCGCTGGGCGTTCTCGGTCATGCGCGGCGGGTAGAACATATAGGCGTAGGCGGTCTGCTGCCGCCGTCCCACCCGCCCGCGAAGCTGGTAGAGCTGAGCGAGGCCCAGGCGGTCCGCTCGCTCGATCAGAATGGTGTTCGCCTCGGGGATGTCCAGGCCCGTCTCGACGATGGTGGTGGAGAGCAGCACGTCGAACGCACCCCCCGCGAAGCCGAGCATGATCTCCTCCAGCTCCTCCTCGTTCATCCGCCCGTGCGCCACGCCGATGCGCGCCTCCGGGACGAGGTTACGGAGGTACAGGCTGCGCGCCCCGATGGAGGCGATGCGGTCGTGGATGTAGAAGACCTTGCCGCCGCGCTCGATCTCGGAGAGGATCGCGTCGCGTACCGTCACCGGGTCGTAGGGGGCGAGCACCGTCTGGATGGGCTTGCGGCCCTTCGGCGGCGTCTGGATGCTGCTCATGTCGCGCAGGCCCACCATGCTCATGTAGAGGGTGCGCGGGATGGGCGTGGCGGAGAGGGCCAGGGTGTCCACCGCCCGCACGTCCTGGGGAATCTCGATCTTGCCCTTGCCGTCTTTGGGCACCTCGGGCAGGCCGCGCAGGGCCCGCAGCTTCTCCTTCTGCCCCACCCCGAAGCGGTGCTCCTCGTCCACGATGATCAGGCCGAGGTCCTTGAACCCAACGTCGCCCGACAGCAGGCGGTGGGTGCCGATGATGATGTCCACCTTCCCCTGCGCGAGGTCGGCGAGGATGGCGCGGGCCTGCTTGTCCCCAGTGAAGCGGCTCAGGCCCTCGACGCGCACGGGGAGGTTCTTGAACCGCTCGACAAACGTGGACGTGTGCTGCTCGGCGAGGAGGGTCGTGGGCACGAGGACGGCGACCTGCTTGCCGTGGCCGGTAACCCGGTGCGCCGCGCGCAGGGCGACCTCCGTCTTGCCGAAGCCCACGTCGCCGGAGATCAGGCGGTCGGCGGGGTTGGGCTTTTCGAGGTCGCGCATCGTCTCCTTGAGCGCCGTCTTCTGGTCGGCGGTCAGCTCGAACCCGAAGTTCTTCTCCACCTGCGCGTCCCACTCGGGCTGCGGGGGGAAGGCGTTACCGGGCGTGACCTGCCTCGCCGCATACTGCACGAGGAGTTTGGCGGCCACCTCCTCCGCGTTCTTGCGCGCCCGCTCCTTGGCACGCGCCCAGTCCTTCTTGTCGAAGCTGGAGAGGACGGGCGGATCGTCGGTCGTGCCGGGGTGGCGGCGCAGCACGGGCAGTTGCTCTATGGGCACGGCGAGGCGGGCGCCGTTCCGGTATTCGAGGTTCAGGTAGTCGCGCGTGACGCCGAGGACCGTGCGCGTCTCCAGCCCCTGAAACTGCCCGATGCCGTGCTCGGGGTGGATCAGGTAGTCGCCGACGTGGAGGCCCAGCGCGTCGGTGACGGGCTTGCCGCCGAGCTTCTTGCCGCGCAGTGCCGAGCCTCCCTGGAAACCGTAGATCAGGTCTTCCGTGATGACGACGGTGCGGTGTTCTGGGATGGCGAAGCCGCCCTCGCCGCCCGCGCGCAGGAAACCGAGGCCGCCCTCCTCGACACGCGGGATGGTCAGCCAGGGGACCTCGCGGGTCTCCAGCAATTTCTCCGCCAGATACGTCGCCGTCCGGTCATGCCGCACGAGGATCAGGACCCGGTAGCCCGCCCCCCGCCAGTCGTCCACGTCCCGCGCGAGGTCGGAGAGGCGGGCGCGGTAGAAGGGCAGGACTTTGAGGTCAAGGTCGAAGTCGGAGAGTTCGAGGGGGGAGCGGCCAAAAGAAGTGACTTCGCGGTTCCGCAACCGGGGCCAGAGGGTGTCGGCGAGCGGGCCCAATGCCGAGGCGTAGAACTCCGGCGCGTCGAGGAACACCCGGCCTAGCAGGAGGTCGAGGCGGGTGGCATCCCACTTCACCTCCGTCAGGTAGTCGGCGGTGGGCTCCAGCGTGAAGGTCCTGATCTTCTCGCCCGTCAGCTCCCCAGGAGAAAGGCGGCGCAGGGTATCCAGCTCGTCCCCGAAGAACTCGGCGCGAATCCAGACGGCTTCGGCGTCCTGAGGCACCCCCGCCCCCGGCTCCAGCCTCAACTCCAGCGTGTCGCCGCGCAGCTCGAAGCCGGGTTCCTCGCCGCGCTCGTAGCCCAGCCGCTCCAGGCGGCCCAGCAACTCCTCGCGCGGGTAGGAACGGCCCACCGTGAGGGTGACGGCGTGGTCCTCGGGGTGCGCGGGGAAGAGGTCGAGGGCGGTGTTCACGTCGAGGACGACGTGCTCGTGCTTCTCGCCCCAGTCGCGCAGGCCGGGGTTGACGGTCACGGGGGCGCCGAGCACGCCCGACGAGGCGTAGAGCGCGGCGCGGTCGGGCGTGGTCAGCAGCACGGCGGGACCGGGGTGGGCGGCGAAGAGGGCGGCGCGGGCCACCTGCGGGAGCAGCAGGACGTTTCCGACCGGCGCGGACGGCAGCAGTTTGGAGAGGTTGGGGGTGGCGACCGTCACAGGGGGGATTGTACGCGGGGAGACCTGGAAGGGATGGAAGGGAGACGACGAACGGGCAGGGCGGAACGGCCCTCTCCCTTGCCGTTCCGCCCACGCGTCCCTATCCTACTTCTTCATGTACATGAGCACGGCCTGGCAGGGCTCCCAGTCGCAGGACTCCATGCTCAGCCGCACGGTGTAGTCACCTCGCCCGGTCCGGAAGGAGACGATGGGCACGCTGTCCAGTTCGTAGTCCGAGGCGACGACCTGCCCTCGCGAATCGCGCACCACGAGGTCGATGTCGCCGCAGGCACTGTCGCAGATCGCCTTGAAGCGGTACTCGCCGCCCGACAGGGTAACCTCCTCGGTCTCGACGTCGCCCTCGTCCATCCGGTAAACGTCCGGCTCGAAGACCTCGTGGTAGCCGAAGCCGCGCGTCACGTCCCGCTGCGCCTCGTACTGGGCATACAGCCCCGACGGGACCGTGTCGGCCCGCACCGGGCTTCCCGCGAGCAGCACCGCAGACGCCAGCAGGGCCACCATCTTCCTCCACCCTTCGCGCATACCTTTCTCCTTCCCCCACCGGGGCGGGGTGAGCGGGCCGGGTGATTGTCCGTTCGCGTCCCGTCCGCTGTGCCGCCACATTAGGAAGGCCCTCATGACCTCCTCGTGACCGTGGGATGACCGCCGGAACCACGGGGTGTGGAGAGCGGCGGGGAGCACGCCGAATGCCCACAGACCCCTCCTGGGCGCGTCCGGGCGAAGTCGACGTGCTTTGAAGAGGTTGACGGAACACTGTTGTCCCGCTGAGCAATCCGGGAAATGCCTCGTGTTGCTCAGCGGAACGGTGTTGTATTGCCGGGGACTTTAAACTGATCTACTCCCGCTTCGGCCCCGAGCTGTACTGCCGCGCGTCGAGCCACAGCCCGGCGGCCACCTGCGCGAGCCCGATGGCGCGGGTGGCATGGGGCCGCTCGGCGCACCACTCCATCAGCCCCCGCACGCCGGGCACCGGCATCCACCACAGCAGGCTGTGCCGCACGGGCCGGAGCAGGGAGATCAGCCCGTCCCCGATCAGAAGGGTGGCGAACAGTTCGAGGGCGCGTCTGGTGCGAATGCTCGTCGCCATGTCACTCCCTCCCGCTCAGTACCGGGGCAGCCCCGCCAGCCCGCCGAACTCGCGCACGAGGCGCCCGGCGTAGTCCCCGTGTACCCGCTTGACCTCGACGCCGTAGAGGTCGATCAGATCGGGCAGCACTTCTTCCAGGGTGACGCGTTCCATCAGGCTGTCGTCGAGGGGGCTGTGGACCACGTCCTTCTTGCTCGTGAAGTAGGGGACCTCGCGGTTGTGGCTGCGGTAGATGTTCATCTGCGAGCCGTCCTCGGGGATCACGAGCTGGTAGATGCGCGCCTCCTGGATCATCTCCAGCACGCGCTCGACCTCCATCACGCCCTGTTCCTGAATCTGGTCGAGCAGGGCGGCCTCCGTCTTCTGGCGGTACTCCTCGACGATAGGCTGAATCTTTTCCAGAATCTCCGCCGGGTTCACCCAGCCCGCGCCGCCCACCACGTTCGTCTCGCCGATCACCTCGTAGGGCGCCTTGTCGGGAATCTCGGCCTTGAACTCGGCCACGCGCTGCACGGTGCCCACCAGAATGAGGGCCTTGATGTCGCGGCGGCTCATCATCTCGCCCAGCTCCGCCACGATCCCGTTGTAAAACCGCTGCTGGATCGCCGCCTCGCGGTTCTCGAAGAGGTCGGTGCCGCTGTCGCTGCGCGGGCCGCTGCCGGGTTGGCCCCTGCCCGCCCCGCCGCTTCCAGGCGCCCCCGGCACGTGGCGGGTGCCCGAGACCATCGAGTCCCAACGCTCGCCGTCGTCGAGGCGGACGTTCTCCTCGCGCCGCAGCTCGATGAGTTCGCCCTGACGCAACAGGAAGAGCCGTGCCCACTCTCTATCCACCGCGAGGACGGCCACGGTGGGGAGCAGTTCCATGATGCTCGCCAGGAGCGACTTGACGGGGCGCCCGTAGTGGAAGCGTTCGGGCAGGTCCGCGTTGATGTCGAAGCGCTCCAGCGTCTCGCCCTCCACGAGGTACAGGGCGCTCTTGCCGTGGTGGGTGCGGGGCTGGGAGAGGTCGTCGAGGACCAGACCCATCACCGTGGGGGGAACCCCGGCCTCCTGCATCGCCACCTTGGCCCGGGTCTGGAGTCCGCCGCCCTCGTTGTCCACGTTGGCGGGGTTGTCGTTCACGACGGCCATCAGAACCATCGCGTTGTCGGGAAGCTCCTGGATGCGGCGCATATCGGCTCTGGAAATCATGTTTGCCCCTTTCTGCGGCCCCATTTTTGAGAGGCGCGATGCGGCAGCGTCTCCTATTTCGCTGAAGACCGGTTCACGCTTGCCCCGCCCCGGCCCTCAAGCCGCCACCGGCCGCCCCAAAGGGCGGGATTCCAGAGCGTCCGCGCTGCTCCGGCAGCCTCACTTCCCCGGAGGCCTCCCCGGGAACAGACGGCTCGGCGCCCCCCCTGGCCGCTCAGGTCCGCCCTCTTGCCCATACAGTTTACAAAATAGATCAATTTATTTGGTAGACTGGCCTCTATGAAGCGCACTCTCCTTTCTCTCGCCACGCTCGCCCTGACCCTGGGCGGGGCGCAGGCGCAACAGGTCAAGGAATTTCGGCTGGGCATCTTTCCCAACGTCACGCACGCGGCCGGGCTGGTGGGTGTGCAGCGCGGGCTCTTTCAGAAGGAACTCGGCAACGTGCGGCTGGTGGTCAAGGAGTTCGCCAACGGCTCGCAGATCAACGAGGCGTTCGCGGCGGGCGCCATCGACGCGGCGTACGTGGGCCCCGGCCCGGCGATGAACGCCTTCATGCGCGGGGTGCCCATCCAGGTCTACGCGGGGGCGGCGAACGCGGGCGCAGTGCTCGTGGGCCGGGGGGACAGCGGCATCCGGGGCGTGAAGGGGCTCGCGGGCAAGAAGGTCGCCGTGCCCACGCGCGGCTCCACCCAGGACATCAGCCTGCGCCACCTGCTGCACGAGAACGGTCTGAAGGCCACCGACGAGGGCGGCACCGTCACCATCGTGCCCATCGACCCGGCGAACATGCCCGCCGCCTTCGCCAGCAGGCAGGTGGACGCCGCCCTCGTGCAGGAGCCGTGGGGCGCGGTGATGGAGACGCAGGGCGCGCGGCTGATCGCCAATGAAAAGGCGATCTGGGAGGGCGGCAACTACACGACCACCGTCCTCGTCGTGAACACCAAGTTCGCGGAGCAGAACCCGGAGGTCGTGAGGGGGCTCCTGCGCGGGCACCTCGCCGCGATCAACTTCATCAAGACGAGCAACGCGGGGGCACAGAAGGCCATCGCCGACCAGATTCAGGCTTTCACGGGCAAGCGACCCAACTCCGCCGAACTCTTCAAGGCCCTCGCGCGCACGCGGGTCACCTGGGACATCAACCTCAAGACCCTGGGCGAGTACGCTCAACTCAACAAGGAGGCGGGCTTCGCGCGGGACGTGCCGGACCTGAACCGCTTCGTGAACCTGAGCGTGGTGCGGGGGCTGGCGAAGTAGGAAGCCGTCAGCGGTCAGCTTTCAGCCCTCAACACAGAACACCCCGGCTCCGGCTGGGGCGTTTGTCTGGCTGACCGCTGATGGCTGACGGCTGACCGCTATCCTTCCCCCATGACCGGACCGAAAAAGGGATCAAGGGGCCGCGCGCCGAGGCGCAACACGGCGCAGGGACGCGGGGGAGCAACGCGCGACAGCACGGCGCCCGTCCGCGAGCGCACCCCACGCGCGGAGGGCGAGTCGGGAGGGCGGTCCGCCTCCAGTCCCCGCCGGGATGGGCCGAGGGCCGGGGACACGCGGCCGGGCGGGGCACGCGGCGACACGGCAGGCGGGAGTCGTGCAGGAGGTGGCAACGCGGCCTCGCGCGGCGGCACCAACCCGGCCCGGCGCAAACCGGGCGAGCGGGCGGCGGCGGGCGAGGTGACCTTCAATCCCGCCACCGGGCGCAAGACTCCGCCCAAGGGGGTGAAGAAGCCTCTGCCCGAGCGGGGGCGCGTGCAGCTCGACGCGCCGCCGCCCGAAACCGTCTTCCGCGACCGCGACGGGCAGGAGCTGACCTTCCCGGACAGCAGCCTCAAGCGGGTGGCCGCCCGCATCCTGGGCACGCGGAACAAGGCGTGGCGCTACCGGCCCTTTTCCTTCCCCCTCTTCACCGAGTCGGGGCGCGAGCAGGCCTTTCACTTCGACTTCTACATCTACGACGCCGAGGATTCGGTGATCCGGCTGATCCTCGTGGTGCCCTTCGAGACGCGCGAGGTGTGGGACCGCATCGGGCGCTTCAAGCGGCAGTACCCCATGTACACCTACGAGCTGTGGACGCCCGAGCGCCTGGCGCAGCTCGACCGGCCCAGGGCACAGCTCGGGTTCTGACAGCGGTGGCCGGAGAAGTGGAGCGAGAAACCGGGGTGCAAGCGGTCGGAACGGAGCACCGCGATCAGCGTTTCCTTCCGCCCCCACCCCTCCCTTGAGCCGTTCTTGAGGGACGGCGGGGGGTGGGAGGGTCCCGTAAGGTTTCTGTAATTCACCTCGCCCGTGATCTGGGCGGCTTTTGGTAACGTTTCCAGCAACGGGTGGCGTCTTCGCGGGTGAACCGTGGAGTCGCCTCCTCCTTACATATCTACCCTGACGAAACCGGGCTGCGCGCCCGTGGAGGACCCTCATGACCGCCACCGAACCGACCGTCCCCTCTCCCCTCGACACGACCGCGCCCCCGGCGCGCGTGCGGCCCGGGAGCCCCTATCCCCTGGGAGCCACCTGGGACGGCAAGGGCACCAACTTCGCGCTGTACTCCGAAAACGCCAGCGCCGTCGAGCTGTGCTTCTTCGACGACCAGGGCCAGGAGACGCGCTTTGAAATCAACGAACAGACCGCCTTCGTGTGGCACGGCTACCTTCCGGGCGTCGGGCCGGGGCAGCGGTACGGCTACCGGGTACACGGCGAGTATGCCCCCGAGCGGGGGTTGCGGTTTAACCCGAACGTCGTGCTCCTCGACCCGTACGCCAAGGCGCTGGGCGGGGTGGAGAACCTGGAGGCGGGCATCTTCGGGTACGTTCCCGGCGGGGAGGACACCGTGATGCAGACGCAGGAGCAGCGCGGCATCCCGCTCGGCATCGTGATCGACCCGGTGTTCAACTGGGTGGGCGACAGGAGGCCGAAAGTTCCCTTCCACCAGTCGGTGATCTACGAGACCCACGTCAAGGGCCTGACCATGACCCATCCTGACGTGCCCGAGGCGCTGCGCGGGACGTACGCGGGTGTGGCGACCGAGCCCATCTTGCGCTACCTCCAGGACCTCGGGGTCACGGCGGTCGAGTTTCTGCCCGTCCATCAGCATGTGGACGACCCCTTCCTGGTCGCCAAGGGGCTGACGAACTACTGGGGCTACTCGACCCTGAACTTCTTCGCGCCGGACGTGCGCTACTCCGCCGCCGCGCGCCGGGGTGACCCCGCCGGGGCCGTGCCCGAGTTCAAGAACATGGTGCGCGCCCTGCACGACGCCGGGATCGAGGTGATCCTCGACGTGGTGTACAACCACACCGCCGAGGGCAACCACCTCGGGCCCACGATGAGCTTCAAGGGCATCGACAACCCGACGTACTACCGCCTCGTCGCCGACAAGCCGCGCTTCTACTTCGACTATACGGGCACCGGGAACTCCCTGAACGTCCGGCACCCGCAGACCCTCCGGCTCATCATGGACAGCCTGCGCTACTGGATCACCGAGATGCACGTGGACGGCTTCCGCTTCGACCTCGCCTCGACGCTGGCGCGCGGGCTGCACGAGGTGGACCAGCTCTCGGGCTTTTTCACGATCATCCACCAGGACCCCGTCATCTCGCAGGTCAAGCTGATCGCCGAGCCGTGGGACGTGGGCGAGGGCGGCTACCAGGTCGGCAACTTCCCGGTGAACTGGGCGGAGTGGAACGGCATCTACCGCGACGACATGCGCGCCTTCTGGAAGGGCGAGGGCGGGCTGGCCTCCGAGATCGGCTACCGCCTGACGGGCTCTTCGGACCTCTACCAGCGCGACGGTCGCAAACCCTCCGCCTCGATCAACTTCGTGACCGCCCACGACGGCTTCACCCTGTGCGACTCGGTGATGTACGAACAGAAGCACAACGAGGCGAACGGCGAGGGCAACAAGGACGGCCACAACCACAACCTGACCTGGAACTGCGGGGTGGAGGGCGAGACGGACGACCCGGAGATCAAGGTTCTGCGCGCGAGGCAGCAGCGCAACTTCCTGGCGACGTTGCTGCTCGGGCAGGGCACGCCGATGATTCTCGGTGGCGACGAGATCGGGCGCACGCAGAAGGGCAACAACAACGCCTACTGCCAGGACAACCCTGTCAGCTGGTACGACTGGGCGAAGATCGACGCGGACCTGCTCGCCTTTACCCGGCGGGTGATCCGGCTGCGCAAGGCGCACCCCGCGCTGCACCGCCGCAAGTTCTTCTCGGGGCGCACCATTCGCGGCGAGGACGTGCGCGACATCGTGTGGCTGCGGTTCGACGGCCAGCAGATGAGCGACGCCGACTGGAACAACCCTCAGACTCAGTCCCTGGGCATGTTCCTCGACGGCGACGGCCTGGACGACGTGGACGCCGAGGGGCGGCCCGTGCGGGACGACGACCTGCTGCTGCTCCTGAGTTCGTCGTACATCGACCTGCCCTTCCGCCTGCCCGACCTCGACGGCTGCGAGGCCTGGGAGCTGCTGCTCGACACCGCCGACGACGGCGCCCACGAGCTGCGGGCCGCCGGGGGCGAGACCACCCTGCGGGCGCGCAGCGTGAAGCTCTACCGCTGCGTGCGCGACTGAGGGCGGGGCAAGGAGGCCGGGAGGGCCTGACGCGTGGCCCCTTCCGGCCTTCTCGCTTTGTTGCCCCGCGCTCCTCTCCAACTCAGGCTTGACCCTTCTCTCACGGCCCTCCCCGTCCACCCGCTTACGCTGATCCGTTTCGTCCCCCTCCCTCCCGTTGGCAGGTGGGCGACCCGCAAGGAACACCATGACGACCTCTGCGAACTCTTCCCTCCCTTCCAACCGCTCCTCCGACGACCTCGCCACCCGGCTGGGCGCACACCTGTTGCCTGGCGGCAGCGGCACCCGTTTCCGGGTGTGGACGACCACGGCCCGCGAGGTCGCGGCGCGCGTGAACGGTGGGGACCACCCCATGCAGTCCCTCGGGGACGGCCTCTTCGAGACGGTGCTGCCTGTGGGCGCCGGCGCACGCTACAAGTTCGTGCTGGACGGTCAGGCCTGGCCCGACCCCTACGCCCGCTTTCTGCCGGACGGCGTGCACGGTGAGGCGGAGGTCGTGGACCTGAACGCCTACGGGTGGAAGAACACGGGGTGGCGCGGCCTGCCCCTGGGCGGGTGCGTGTTCTACGAACTGCACGTCGGCACCTTCACTCCCGAGGGAACCTACCGGGCGGCGATGGAGCGGCTGCCCGACCTCGTGGACCTGGGTGTGACCGCCGTCGAACTGATGCCGCTCGCGGCCTTTCCCGGCGCGCGCGGTTGGGGGTACGACGGGGTGGCCCTGTACGCCTCCTACGCCCCTTACGGCCGACCGGAGGACCTGATGGCCTTGGTGGACGCCGCGCACGGGCTGGGGCTGGCGGTCTTTCTGGACGCCGTGTACAACCACTTCGGGCCGGACGGGAACTACCTGGGCGTGTACAGCCCCACGTACTTCACCGACCGCTACTCGACCCCCTGGGGCGCCGGGCTCGATTACGCCGAGCCTCATATGCGCCGCCTGATCACCGGCAATGCCCGGATGTGGCTGCGCGACTACCGCTTCGACGGGCTGCGGCTCGACGCCACGAACGCGATCTTCGACGACAGCCCGGTCCACATCCTGCGTGAACTCGCCCACGAGGTCCACTCGCTCGGCGGCACTCACCTCCTCGTCGCGGAGGACCACCGCAACCTGCCCGAACTGATCACCGAAGACCACCTCGACGGCGTGTGGGCCGACGACTTCCACCACCAGGTGCGGGTCACGCTGACGGGCGAGCACGAGGGCTACTACGCCCCCTTCACGGGCGGCGCGGCGGGGATCGCGAACGCGATCAACCGGGGCTGGGTCTTCGAGGGGCAGGACTACACGGTGAACGGCGAGACCCACCCGCGCGGCAGGCCCGCCGACACGCTGGGCGCGCCGAGCTTCGTCTACTGCATCCAGAACCACGACCAGATCGGCAACCGCCCGGTGGGCGACCGCCTGCACCACCAGGGGCCGCGCGGGGTCAGCGACGCCATCTTCCGGGGAGCCTCCATGCTCCTCCTCACCCTGCCGATGACGCCGCTGCTCTTTCAGGGGCAGGAGTGGGCCGCCTCCGCCCCCTTCCCCTTCTTCAGCGACCACCAGGGCGAACTCGGCCGCCTCGTCACCGAGGGGCGCAAGCGGGAGTTCGCGTACTTCGAGGGCTTCGGCGGCGACAACGTGCTCGACCCCCAGGCGGAGGCGACTTTCCGGCTGGCGAAGCTGAACTGGGCCGAGCGCGGGGAGGGCGAACACGCCCGCACCCTGGCCCTCTACCGCGAGTTGCTGCGGCTGAGGCGGGAGGACCTCGTGCTGAGGGACCGCGAGCGCCGCAACCTCACCGCCGGGAGCGTGGGGGACGTGCTGTGGGTCCACCACAAGACCGAGGACGGCGAGCGCGCCATGCTGTGGAATCTCGGACAGGCCACGCTTGCCCCCCAGGCGCTGATCCTCTCCCTCGACCTCCCCCCCACCGTGCTCCTCCACTCCGAAGGCCGCGAGGACCTCGCCCTCGCTCCCGGTGAGGCCGCCCTGCTGAGGTCCCAGCCATGACCCAGGTGCTCGAAGCGCCCACCCACACCCCACAACCCGCCGCCCACATCCCCTCCTCCACCTACCGCCTCCAGCTTCACGAGGGCTTCGACTTCGCGGCGGCGCGGCGGGTCCTGCCCTACCTGCGGCGGCTCGGGGTGACGGACGTGTACCTCTCCCCCATCTGGACGAGCACGCCGGGCTCGACGCACGGCTACGACGTGACCGACCACGCGGAGGTGAACCCCCGGCTGGGCGGCGAGGCGGGGCTGCGGAAGCTGGCGGACCGCGCCCGCGAACTCGGGCTGCGGCTGATCGTGGACTTCGTGCCCAACCACATGGGCATCCAGGGCGGGCACAACCCGTACTGGGAGGACGTGCTGATGCACGGGCGGGCGAGCCGCTACGCCCACTTCTTCGACATCTCGTGGCAGCCCCTCAAGCGGGCGCTGGAGAACAAGGTGCTGCTGCCGACGCTGGGCGACCAGTACGGGCGGGTGCTGGAGCGGGGCGAACTGAGGCTGGAGCGCGACGGCGGCCGTTTCTTCCTGCGCTACTGGGAGCGGCGCCTGCCGATCTCGCCCCGCAGCCTCGCCGCGCTGCTCGCGCAGGTTGCGGGGCGGCTCTCGCCGGGGCCCGACCACGCCGAACTCGCCTCCATCGCCCGGGCGGCGGCGAGCCTGCCCCGTTCGACCTCTTCGGACCTGACGGACGCCGACCGCCTCGCCCGCGCGGAGGAGGTGGACGTGATCGCCCGCCGCCTCGCTATCCTCGCCCAGGCGTCCCGCACCGTCCGGGAGGCGCTGGACTCCGTGCTGGAGACGGCGAACGGCGACCCAGCCCTCCTCGACTCGCTGATCCAGGAGCAGAACTACCGCCTGGCGTACTGGCGGGTGGCCGCCGAGCAGATCAACTACCGGAGATTTTTCGACATCAACGACCTCGCGGCCCTGCGGATGGAGGACCCGCGCGTCTTCGCCTGGGCGCACGCCAAGCTCTTCGAACTCGTGCGTGACGGGGTGGTTTCGGGCGTGCGGCTCGACCACACCGACGGCCTGTACGACCCCGCCGGGTACTTCCGGGCGCTGCAACGGGGGGCCGCCGAGGCGCTGGGCCTGCCCGCCCCGGAGGAGGACACCCCGCGCGAGGCGCTGCCCCTCTACGTCGTCGCCGAGAAGATTCTGGAGCCCGGCGAGCGGCTGCCCGAGGACTGGCTGGTCCACGGGACGACCGGGTACGACTTCCTCGGGCAACTGAACGGCGTGTTCGTGGACGGCGCGAACGAGGAGGAGATGACGGCGATCTACCGCCGCTTCACCGGGGACCGCGACCCCTACTCCGAGCACCTGTACCGGGGCAAGTCCCTGATTCAGCGGGTCTCGCTGCCGGGCGAGGTGAACGTCCTCGCCGAGCACCTGGAGCGGCTGGCGGAGGCAGACCTGCGCTTCCGGGACTTCACGCTGAGCGCCCTGCGCGACGTGATCCGCGAGGTGATCGCCGTCTTCCCGGTGTACCGCACCTACGTGCGGGCAGACGGCTCGCGCGAGCCCGGCGACAACGCCAAGATCGAACTCGCCATCCGGGACGCCAAGGCCAACAGCCGCCGGGGGAACCGCGACCTCGACCCCAGCCTCTTCGACTTCCTGGAGGCGGTCCTCAAGCTGGGCGCGCCCGACGAGGCCACCCGCGAGCGTTACGCCGACTTCGCCCTCAAGTTCCAGCAGCTCACCGGCCCGGTGACAGCGAAGGGGGCGGAGGACACGGCCTTTTACCGTTACGGACGCCTCCTCTCGCTGAACGAGGTGGGCAGCGACCCCGCGCACTTCGGAACGCCCCCCAGGGCGTTCCACATGGCGGCGCGCGACCGGGCCGAACACTGGCCGGGGGCCCTCCTCGCCGGGAGCACGCACGACACCAAGCGCGGCGAGGACACCCGGGCCCGCATCAGCGTCCTGTCCGAGATGCCGCAGACCTGGACGGCGTACCTCAGCGGGTGGCTGCCCCTCGTCCGCGCGCTGGAGACGCCGACCGAACTCGGCCCCGCGCCCTCCGCGCTCGACGTGTACCTCCTGCTGCAAACGGCGCTGGGCGCGTACCCCCTGGGCGGCAGGCTCGACGGGTTCGCCGACCGCCTGAGCGACTACCTGCTCAAGGCCGCCCGCGAGGCCAAGCTGCGGACAAGCTGGGCCGCCTCCGACAGCGAGTACGAGGGGGCCCTCGACCGGATGGTGCGCGGGCTGCTGGAGAACGAGCGGTATCTGGAGACCCTGCGCGAGCTTCACATCCGGGTCAGCCCGTACGGGGCGCAGAACGGCCTCTCGGCGACCCTGGTGCGCCTGACCGCCCCCGGCGTGCCCGACACCTACCAGGGCTCGGAGGGCTGGAACCAGAGCCTCGTGGACCCCGACAACCGCCGCCCGGTGGACTACTCTTCGTACACGCGGACGCTCGCCCGCATCGAGCGGCGGCACGCGGAGAACGAGTTGAAGCTCGCCTCGGAACTCCTGGCGGGGTACGAGGACGGCGGGGTCAAGCTCCTCGTCAGCTGGGCCGCCCTCCAGGCCCGGGCCGAGCACCCGGAACTCTTCGGGCACGGCAGCTACCGCCCGCTGGGGGCGAGTCGGCACCTCCTCGCCTTCGCCCGCGAGCACGGGGACGAGTTGGCGGTGACGGTCGCGCCCCGCCTGACCTACAGCCTGACCCGCGAGAAGACGCCCTGGGCCCTGGGTGAGGTGTGGGGCAACCGGCAGCTCTCCCTTCCGCGCCCCGGCACGTACGAGAACGTGCTGACGGGTGAGCGGGTGCGGGTGCGCGGCGAGAAGATCGCGCTGGCGAAGGTGCTGGAGGACTTCCCGCTGGCGCTGCTGGTGAGGAGGTGAGGGGGAGCTGTTAGCCGTCAGCTCTCAGCGGTCAGCAAAAGATGTGGGGCTTTCGCCGTGGCCTTCCCTTTGCTGACGGCTGACGGCTGAGAGCTGAACGCTTCCCGGGAACTTTTCACCCGCCTTCCCCGTACCCTGAGGTGTATGCAAATCACTGCGACACGTACAGAAAATCTGGTCCGCACCTTCATGGCGCGGACGTACTCGTGGATGGCGGCGGGGCTGGCCCTCACCGCCGGGGTCGCCTACCTGACCGCTCAGAACGAGGTCCTGGCCTCGCAGGTGATGAGCCTGCGCCTGCCGCTGATCCTCGCCCAGTTCGTGATCGTCCTCGCGCTGAGCGGCCTCGCCACGCGGCTGAGCAGCGCGGTGGCGGGAACGCTCTTCATCGCCTACGCCGCCCTGACGGGGCTGACCTTCAGCGCCCTGCTCTTCGCCTACAGCCCCTCGGCCGTGATCTCCGCCTTCCTAACGACCGCCGGGACCTTCGGCGCGATGAGCGTGGTAGGGTACGTCATCAAGCGCGACCTGAGCGCGATGGGTCGGTTCTTCCTCTTCGCCCTGATCGGCCTGCTCGTCGCCATGATCGTGAACCTGTTCGTGGCGAGCAGCGTCCTGACGCTCGGAATCAGCGTCATCGGCGTGCTGCTCTTCGCGGGCCTGACCGCCTACGACACACAGATGCTGCGGAACCTCGCGCTGAGCGGCGTGCAGGGCGAGATGGCCGAGCGCGCGGCGATCAACGGGGCGCTGGCGCTGTACCTCAACTTCATCAACATGTTCCTCTTCATCCTGCGGATATTCGGCATCGGCGGCGGGCTGAGCCGGAGCGACTGAGGACGGGAGACGGGAAGGGGGCCGGACGCGACTTGTCCGGCCCCTCTCCTTTGGGTTGAACGACGGTCCTCCTCATGACAAGCCGGACCGGGTAAGGTGGCAACATGCCCCCCGACGACCGGGCCAGGACGCTCCGGGACGCGCTGGTCGATGACCTTCTGCGACGGAACATTCTCCGTTCCCCACGGGTGGCGGAGGCGATGCGGGCCGTGCCGCGTCACCCCTTCGCCCCCTGGCTCTCATTAGAGGAGGCGTACGCGGACCGGGCCTGGATCATCCCCGGCACGACGCCCGAGGCCCCAGCCACCCTCTCCCAGCCCACCGCCGTCGCCCTGATGCTGGAAGGCTTCGACCTCGCCCCCGGCCAGCGCGTGCTCGAAATCGGGGCGGGCACCGGCTACAACGCGGCCCTGATGGCGCACCTCGTCGGTCCGGCGGGGCGCGTGGTGACGGTCGATATCGAGGCGCAGCTCGCCGAGGCGGCGCGGGAGCGGCTGCGGTTTGACCGGAACGTCGAGGTCGTCCACGGGGACGGGGCCTGCGGGTATCCCCCGCTCGCTCCCTACGACCGGATCGTGGCGACGGTGGGCGCGTGGGACCTGCCCCCGGCCTGGCGGGAGCAACTGGCGCCGGAGGGGCGGCTGGTCGTGCCCCTGCACCTCGGGGGCGAGGCCCAGGATCACGTCCTCGTCTCCTTCCGCCGCGAGGGGCCGCTCCTCGTCGGGGTCGGTCTCTGCTCCCTGGGCATGGTGCTGATGCGCGGTGACTTCGCCGGTCACGGCCGGGCCGCCGCTTTCCAGAACGGGCCGGACTGGAGGGGCCCCCCCGTCCCCGGTCTCTCCGTCGTCCCCAGCCTCCGGGTCACCGCCTACCCGCGCGGCGTGCCCCACGAGCTTCGGCCCCACGAGAAGGTCATCGAGAAACCCTCGGTGCGGCTCGTCCTGGCCGCCCTCGACCCAGGTGAGCCGTCAGGCTGAGGCCGGACCTCACCGCCGCGCCGCCGCGTGGCACACCACGACCCCGACCGCGCAGGCCGTGATCACGCCCATGATCGCCACGCTCCCGCCGCCCAGCGCGCCGACGAGGGTGCCCGACAGCGCCCCGAGGGCCGACTGGGTGGTGCCGCTCAGGGCGCTCGCGCTGCCCACCCGCTCGCTGACGCTCGACAGCGCGAGGGCGGTGTTGTTGGGGAAGAGCAGTCCCGCGCAGCACAGCAGGGCGAAGAAGAGGAGGGCGACGAGCGGCACGCTCAGGACGTGGAAGACGGCGGCAACGAGCAGCGAGAGCCCGACCACCACGGCCACCCGCCCCGCCCACCGCGCCATCTGCCCAGGCTCGAAGCGGCGCAGGAGCACCCGGTTGACCTGCGAGGCCAGGGTCAGGCCCGTCGCGTTCACCCCGAAGAGCAGGGCGTACAGGCCGGGGGAGGCGTCCAGCTCCCCCAGGAACAGGAAGGGCGAGCCGGTGATGTACGCGAAGAGCATCCCGCCGGAAAAGCCCGCCGCCAGCGAGTAGGACAGGAAGACGCGCCGCCGCAGCAGGCCCGCGTACACCGAGGCCGCGTCGCGCAACCGCATCCCGACCCGGGCCGGAGCCGGATGGGTTTCCGGCAGGCGCAGGGCGACGAGGAGCAGGCACAGGGCGCCGTACACTGCGAGCACCCCGAAGATCGCCCGCCAGGGCAGGAAGGTCAGCAGCCAGGTTCCCAGGGTCGGCGCGATGGCGGGCGCCACCCCTGTCACGAGCATCAGGGTGGAAAAGAGGCCCGCCGCCGCCTTCCCCTCGTAGCGGTCACGCACCACCGCGCTCACCACGACCGCGCCCGCCGCTCCGCCGAGCGCCTGCACCACCCGCCCCACGATCAGGACACCGACGCTCGGGGCGAGGACGCAGACCAGGGTGCCCAGCAGGTACAGCCCCAGCCCGGCGAGGAGCGGCGCGCGGCGCCCGTACTTGTCGGTCACCGGGCCGAGCGCGGCCTGTCCCAGCGCCACCCCGAAGAGGTAGGCGGCCAGCGTGTACTGCACCTGTCCCGGGGTGGCCCCCAGGTCCCGGGCGATCTGGGGAAAGGCCGGGAGGTACAGGTCCACCGTCAGCGGCCAGATCGCCTGGATCAGCCCCAGGACGAGGGTGAAGCCCAGCGTCGGGGCGCGGGAGTCGGCGGCGGCGGCGGTCACGGCCGGACCCGGGTGAGGAGAAGTGGGGGACACATCCCGCTATTGAAGCACCTGCGCTTTATTTGGCAAAGCGGGTTGTTCTCCCCAGGCGAACGCCTACCGCACGCCGCTGAGCTTGAGCCAGTAGTAGTCGTACTTGCCCAGGATCATGGGGTAGGGTCCCTCGGCAACGTCCGGGAGGTGGCTGCCGCCCGCGAGGGTGACGGGCCGTTGACCGACGTGGGCGCCGAGGTCGAGCTGGGCCGCCTGGGCGTTCCCGGCGAAGTTGCTCACGATCAGGAGGGTCTCGTCACCGTAGCTGCGGGTGAAGGCGAGGACGGCGGGGTTGCCCGTCTCGACGAAGGTGAGGTCGCCGTGCGCGAAGGCGGCGTGCTGGCGGCGCAGGTCGAGCTGGCGGGAGATCCACTTCAGGAAGCTGCTGGGGTCCTGCTGCTGGCTGTTCACGTTCACCCGCTGGAAACCGTAGACGGGGTCGGTGATGGGTGGGAAGGCGCACAGCTCGGGCGCGGCGGTCGAGAAGCCGCCGTTGACGCCCGCGTTCCACTGCATCGGGGTGCGCACACCGTTGCGGTCGGCCAGCGAGAGGTTGTCGCCCATGCCGATCTCGTCGCCGTAGTACAGGATCGGGCTGCCGGGCAGGGCGAGGAGGACGGTGTGGAGGAGTTCGATGCGGCGGCGGTCGTTGTCGAGCAGGGGCGCGAGGCGGCGGCGGATGCCCACGTTGATCTTCATGCGCGAGTCGGGCGCGTAGGCCATGTACATGAAGGCGCGCTCGTCGTCGGTGACCATCTCCAGCGTCAACTCGTCGTGGTTCCGCAGGAAGGTCGCCCACTGCCCGAAGGAGGGAATCTCGGGGAGGCGGCCCATGATCTGCCGGATGCTGGTGGTGTCCTCGCGCTTGAGGCTCATGTAGAGCCGGGGCATCACCGGGAAGTTGAAGCACATGTGGAACTCCGGGTCCTGCTCACTCCCGAAGTACTCCACCACGTCCTCGGGCCACTGGTTCGCCTCGGCCAGCAGCAGGCGGCCCGGGTACTCGGCGTCCACCATCTTGCGCATCTGCCTCAGGATGGCGTGCGTCTCGGGCAGGTTCTCGCAGTTCGTCCCCTCGCGCTCGATCAGGTACGGCACCGCGTCCACCCGGAAGCCGTCGAGCCCCAGATCGAGCCAGAAGCGGGCCCCCTGCATAATCTCGGCCAGGACGGCGGGGTTGTCGTAGTTGAGGTCGGGCTGCGAGGAGAAGAAGCGGTGCCAGTAGTACTTGCCGCACATCTCGTCGCGGGTCCAGTTGCTCGTCTCGGTGTCGGTGAAGATGATCCTGGCTCCCGCGTACTCGGTGCCCGTCTCGCTCCAGACGTAATAGTCGTGGTACTCGTTCGGCGTGCCGTCGGGAAGCACGGGCCCGCGCCGCGCCGCCTGGAACCACGGGTGGTCCGAGGAGGTGTGGTTGGTCACGAAGTCGCCGATCACCCTGAGCCCCCGGGCGTGCGCCTCGCGCAGGAAGACCTTGAAGTCGTCCAGCGTGCCCAGGTCGGGGTGGATGCCTACGTAGTCCGCCACGTCGTAGCCGTCGTCGCGCAGCGGGCTGGGATACCAGGGCAGCAGCCACAGGCAGTCCACGCCGAGGTCCTTGAGATAGTCGAGCCTGCCCGTCAGCCCCGGGAAATCACCCTTGCCGTCGCCGTTGCCGTCGGCGAAGGTGCGGACGGACAGCTCGTAGAAGACGGCGCTCTTGTACCACTCGGGACTGGCGGGTTGGACGGCGGCTTGAGTCATGGGCCGCAGTGTAGGGCGTGGGGTCGAAACGGTGCCAGGGGGAGACCGGCCTCACCACGCCGGGAGGGGCAATGTGATAAAGAGTTATCATTATGATCCACGACGGCGAACGGCTGGAACACGAAGGGCCCGCGCGGGGCAAACTCCCCCTCCCCGGGCGGGGTCTGGCGGCCTGCCTCCTCCTGGCCCTGGGCACGGCCTCGGCGGCGCCCCTGCCCGTCAGCGCGACGACGACCATCGTGGCGGACTTCGTGCGGTCGGTCGGGGGAAACCGCGTGGCGGTGAACGTCATCGTGCCCCCGGGGGGCGACACCCACGCCTTCCAGCCGACCACGGCGGCGATTCGCGGCCTGGCGGGCAGCCGCGCCCTCTTCGCCAACGGGGCAGGGCTGGAGCCCTGGCTCCCGAAGCTCAGGGCCGCCGCGCCGAGGGTGCCCGTGACCGGGTTGACGGCGGGCCTGAAGCTGCGTGAGGCCCCGCACGAGGAGGGTCACGCCGAAGACCACGGCCACGCCGCCCTCGACCCCCACGCCTGGTGGGACCCGACGCTCGCCGCCGGGTACGTGCGGAACGTCCAGGCTGCCCTCACGCGCCTCGACCCCGCCGGGAAGACGACCTACGCGAAGAGCGCCGCCGCATACCTGGGGCGACTCCGGGCCCTCGACACCTACGCGAAAAAACAGTTCGCCAGTCTCCCCGCCACCCGCCGCAAGATCGTCACCAACCACGACAGCCTGCACTACCTGGCGAATCGCTACGGCCTGACGGTCGTCGGCGCCGTCCTCCCCGGGATTGGCACCGAGCGCGAGCCGAGTGCGCGCGAACTCGCCGCCCTCATCGGGACGGTGAAGGGGAGCGGCGCCCGCGTCATCTTCACCGAGAACACCGTCAACGCCCGCCTCGCCCAGACCCTCGCCCGCGAGACCGGCGCGACGGTCGCCCCGCCCCTCTACACCGACGCCCTGGGGCCGAAGGGGAGTGCGGGCGACACGTACCTGAAGGCGTTCCGGTCGAACGTGGACACGATGGTGAGGGCGCTGCGCTGAGCGAGGCGAGGAGTCGGGAGGTCAAGGGAGGCTTCCGGTTCCTCGACTCTTTTGATTCCGCACTCGCAATATCACCCTCACCGCGCTATCCTCGCCCGGTGCTTGGGGTGGAGAACCTGACGGTGCGGTATGGGGCGCACACGGCGCTGGAGGGGGCGACGGTGCGGTTCGCGCCGGGCAGCTTCACCGCCGTGATCGGGCCGAACGGGGCGGGCAAGAGCACCCTGCTCAAGACGGTGGTGGGGCTGAACGTTCCCTTCGCCGGGCGGGTGACCTTCGCGGGGGGCGGGGCCGCACGGGAAGACGTGGCTTACGTGCCCCAGCAGCAGACCCTCGACTGGGCCTTTCCCGTGACCGTCTGGGACGTGGCGATGATGGGCCGCACCGGGCGGGTGGGCTGGCTGCGCTGGCCGGGTCGGGGGGACCGGGAAAAGGTGGCGAACGCCCTGCGGCAGACCGGCGTGTACGAGTTGCGTGGGCGGCATATCGGGGCGCTGAGCGGCGGGCAGCGCCAGCGGGTGCTCCTGGCGCGGATGCTCGCGCGGGACGCCCGGGTCCTGCTCCTCGACGAGCCGCTGACGGGGGTGGACGCCGCCACCCAGGAGCAGCTGATGGCCCTGCTGCGCGCCCAGGCGGACGCGGGCCGCGCCGTCGTGATGGTCACGCACGACCTGGAGCAGGCGCGGCGCTGGTGCGATCACCTCGTCCTCGTCAACCGCCGGGTGATCGCCGACGGCACGCCGGGGGAGGTCTACACCCCGCGCAACATCGAGGCGACCTTCAGCTCCAGCTTTCTCGGGCATACTCACGCGGAGGCGTGATGGGGGGGGCAGTTCACCGAGTCGAGGTGTCCAGAAGTCGAGAAGTCGAGGTCCTTCTTTGCTTCCGCTCGACTCCTCGACCGCTCGACCCCTCGACCCTATGACCCTTATGACCTGGCTCACTGACCCCCTCCAGTTCGACTTCTTCCTGCGGGCGCTGGGGGCCGTCGCCCTCGTCAGCGTGCTGTGCGCGCTCGTGGGGGCCTGGGTGGTGCTGCGGGGGCTGAGCTACATCGGGGACGCGATGAGCCACGCGGTCTTGCCGGGGATCGTGGGCGCGTTCCTGACGGGGGGAAATCTGCTGCTGGGCGCGCTCGTCGCCGCCGTGCTCACCGCGCTCGGCATCGGGGCCGTCAGTCAGCGGGGCGGATTGAAGCAGGACAGCGCCATCGGCATCGTCTTTGTGGGGATGTTCGCGCTCGGCGTGGTGATGCTCTCGCGGGCCGCCACCTTCACCACCGACCTCAGCAACTTCCTGATCGGGAACCCGCTGGGCGTCACCCCGGGCGACCTGTGGGGGGCGCTCCTCGTCACGCTCGTCGTCGGCGGCATTCTGACCGCCGTGCAGAAGGAACTGCTGCTCGCCTCCTTCGATCCCACCGAGGCGCGGGCCATCGGCCTCCCGGTGCGGACGCTCGAAAGCCTGCTGCTCATCCTGATCGGGCTCGTCGTCGTGCTGACGGTGCAGCTCGTGGGCACGACCCTCAGCGTCAGCCTCCTGATCACGTCGAGCGCCGCCGCCCGCCTGCTCGCGCGCAGTCTGCGGAAGATGATCCTGCTCGCCGCCGTGCTGGGCACGGTCGGGGGCGTGGTCGGGCTGTACCTGAGCTACTACCTGGACACGGCGCCCGGCGCGACCATCGTGCTCGTGAACACGGCGATCTTCCTGGTGGCGCTGGCGTTCCGGCGGCGGGAATAGCGCGGGACGCTCAGGCCGTGAACCAGCCGGAGCCGTTCACGATCTGCCGCCAGGGGTCGTAGGTCGCCTGCGCCGCCGTGCGGCCCGTGCGGGCGAGGTAGTCCCGGACGACGTGGTAGCCCAGCGCGTACCCGGCATAGGGAGGAAGGCCGGGGCCGCCCCCGCCGTTCGCCTGCCCGGACTGCCGCATCACGCTGTCACCGAAGATGTACCCCCGCACGACGTTGAAATCCTGCTCGTGGAGTGCCGCCTGGAAACGGGGCCGAAGCGGGCCAAGCTCCTCCATGCCGAGGGTGGTCGTCCAGAGTCCCAGACTCTCCGGGCCAAACAGTTCCGCCGCGAACGTCTCCGCCAGCCCCTCGGCCACGAGGTAAGCCCCGAGGGGGATGGGGAAGGTCCAGTCCGGCTGCCCAAACCGGACGTTGTGGTTGAACTCGTGCGCCGTGACGGCGGGCAGCCTGGACAGGTTGTGCTCCTTCGGCCACACGGAGACCATGACCCAGCCCGGCGTGTTCCCGGCCCCGGTGTACCCCTCCTCACCCAGCCCCTCCGGGTCGGCCAGGGTCAGGGCCAGGTGAACCTCGCTCAGGCGGGCGCCGTGTTCGTCCGGTCGCAAGGCCCCGGCAGCGCGCCGGAGGGCCCCCAGGTTCTCTTCCCGGACACGCGCCCGCTCCAGGCGTCCCAGGGCCTCCAGCCCGCGTTCACGGCCCATCTCCGGCAGGTACAGCCTCATCATGCGGGCGGCGGTCAGGGCAGGATCACCCGCCCCCGCCTGCCCGGGAATGAAGCGCAGCATGTTTTCCCAGACGGGCCGCAGAGGTTCCATGACCCGTTCGCGGAACAGGTCGTCCTGACGCGACTCCTCGCTTTCCAATACTTCCCGCAGGGCGCCCAGGGTATTCACTTCGGTGATCTGCATCTTCGTCTCCAGAGTTCATGGGAACACTTCACCGCCTCAAGTCGGGGCGGCGCGTGGATGAGGGTGATGGTTACCGGCTGGCCGCCCGGATGTAATCCCACATCGCCTGCATCTCGGGGGTCATGCGGCGTTCGTAGCCCCGGTTCAGCCCCTCCCCAATGTCCTGTCGTCCGCCCGTGAACTCACGCACGAGGGCATGCCAGCGTTCGGCCAGCGCCTTCACCCTCGGGTCACTCGGGGGTGTGCCGCGTTCTAGCTCGGTCAGCACCTCGGTCATCAGTTCGGGCCACTCGCGCTGCACCTCCTCTATGCGGGTCTGCCCGACTGCCTCGGCCCGCTCGCGCAGGTAGGCCATCTGGCCCTCATCGAAGTTCTGGCTGCCTTCCCCGCCGACCTCGCGGGCCGTCTCCAACATCCGGTCCACCTTCTTGCGACTTTCCTCGTTCATCCGAATCACCTCCATGAGGTCCGACCAGGTGGGTTGCCCAGCACGTTCCAGCCGCCGCAGGCGGGCCAGATACGCCTGCTCCTCCCGCACGCGCGCCTCGACGTGCTCGATGTGCCGCCGCAGCAGCTCGGCGGGGTCGTGCCCCGGGTCGCCCAGCACGCGGCGGATCGCCTCCAGGCTCAGGCCGAGGGACTTGAGGGCCTGAATCTGCCACAGCCGCTCGGCGTCCTCGCGGGAGTACAGGCGGTGCGCGCCGGTCGTGCGCTCTCCCGGCGTGAGCAGGCCCAGCGCGTCGTAGTGGCGCAGGGTCCGGACGCTCAGGCCGGTCTGGCGGGAGAGTTCACCGATTTTCACGCGCATCCCCGTCCTCCTGAGCCCCACCCTAGAACCTGACGCCGCGAGAGGTTCAAGCTCCGCCGAATGGCCTAGCGGGCGGGGGGCGGGGTAGGCTGTCCCCAACGTTCCGGGCTCCCCGGCGTTCGGCCTTCCCCCACTCAGCGGAGTCTTTTCCTTGCGTCCCCTCCCCCTGTAATTCGGCCCGAGCCCCGGCCCCGCGTGTTGTGGGGGCCGCTCGCCCGCAGGGGGACTGTGTTCGCAGGGGGAAGGTGTGCTGTTACAACTCAGGGGGGTCGCCCGTGTCTTTGGCGACCGGACAGTTTTTGAGGATGTTGACTTGGAGGTCGGCGGGGGCGAGCGGCTCGCGCTGGTCGGGGAGAACGGCGGCGGGAAGACCACGCTGCTGCGGGTGATGGCGGGGCTGGACGCGCCCGATGCGGGGACGGTGACGCGGGGGGGCCGGGTGGCCTTCCTCGCCCAGCACGCGGATATGGGCGGCGGAACGGTCCAGGGCGCCGTGACGCCCGAGGAGGTGAGGCGGGCACAGCGGGAGTTCGAGGCGGCCTCGGCGGGGCTCGGCGACGGCACGGACGCGGCGCTGCACGCCTTCGCGGACGCCGAGGAGACCTTTCGCACGGTGGGCGGGTACGACTTCGAGGTCCGAGCCGCCGAGGTGCTGGACGGGCTGGGCCTCGTTCCGGGTGCTCCCACCGCATGCCTGTCGGGAGGGCAGATGCGCCGGGTGATGCTCGCCCGGCTGCTCCTCTCCCCCGCCGACCTGTACCTCCTCGACGAGCCGACGAACCACCTCGACGCGGAGGGGGCGGCCTGGCTGGAGGGGTGGACCCGCGCGAGTGAGGCGGCCTTCGTGCTCGCCAGCCACGACCGGGCCTTTCTGGACGCAGTGGCGACGCGGACGGCGGAACTGGAACGCGGGCGGCTGACCGTGTATCCCGGCGGCTACTCCGAAGCGATGGCGGTGAAGGCGACCCTGCGGGAGGCCCAGGCGCGCGACTACGCGGCGTACCGGCGCAAACGGGCGGCCCTGGAGGAAGAACGCCTGCGACGGGCGAGCAAGGCCCGCAGCGCCTCGCAGTACAACCCCAACCGCGCCCCCGACGGCGACAAGCTGCTCGCCAAGGGCAAGGCGCAGAACGCCCAGAATGTGAACGCTTCCCGCGCCCGCGCCCTCGAACGGGCGGTGGAGCGGCTGGACACCCACGCCGCCGAGAAGCCCTTCGAGGACCGCCGCATCGTCCGCCTCGACCTGCCGGACGCGCCTCCCGGTCCCTCCGAGGTGCTGACGGCCCGTGACCTCACCGTCATGCGCGGCGCGCGGGACGTACTCTGTGGTGTGCGGCTCGACGTGCGCCGGGGCGACCGCATCGCCCTCACCGGGCCGAACGGTGGCGGCAAGAGCACCCTCCTGGCCGCCCTCCTCGGCACCCTGCCCCACGCGGGCGAGGTTCGGCGCGGACAGGGCCTCACCGTCTACGCGGCGGGCCAGCACGGCGAGGAACTGGCGGGGCTGGAGACGGTCGGGGACGCGCTGCTGGCTGCCAACCCGGCCCTCACGCCCCACCAGCTCCACGAGGTCGGGGCGCAGGTGGGGCTGCCGGGCGGTCCCGCCTTTCCCCTCGCAGGCCTGTCGGGGGGACAGCGCACCCGGCTGAGCCTCGCGCGGCTGGGGGTGACGCGGGCGCAACTTCTGGTGCTCGACGAGCCGACCAACCACCTCGACATCCGGGCGATTGAGGCGCTGGAGGCCCTGCTCCTCGCCTTCCCGGGCACCGTGCTTCTCGCCAGCCACGACCGGACGCTGGTGGGGCGGGTGGCGACGCGGGTGTGGGACGTGCGGGGCGGGCGGGTGACGGAGGGATGAGGGTCAGGCTTTGAGGGTGGTGCTGAGGCGGTCGATCACGCCCAGGAGTCGCCCGGCGTGGTGGAGGCTCGTGGAGGGCGCCCGGCTTGATGATCCTGTCCCGGTCGAACGCCTCGCGCGAGTCGATTTCCTTGGCGCTGTAGAAGTCCTCCAGCCGCCACCACTCGCGCGGGTTTCCCGTGAGCATGTGCCCCCGGCTAACAAAAGGGGCCGGACGCCGGGGTGCAGAGGCGTAATTCCAACAAAGGGCAAGGGTCTTTTTCCCCTCCCCCCTTGTGGGGGACTGATACAGCTCGCACCGCGAGAGGCCGGGACTCGTAGAGCTGCGTAGCAGAGGGGGGACGCAAGCGCCAGCTTGCCCTGCACCCTCCAGGTCCGGCGCCTAAAATTCTCCCGGTGGCCCTTGGACGCGGCGACGGTTCACCCACTCTCCTGCGGAGCTTTACAAGTCCCGACTTCCCCCTCAAGACGCTTGACGCGAATTGCAAAACTGGCGCGGCTCTGCAAGTCACCCGCAAGGGGGAGGGGCAAAAAACAGGGTGACGGGCCGATCACGGCGGGGCGGGCGTGTCCTCCTCCCCCACCACCACCAGGCGGAAGACGAAGACGCGCCGGGTGCCGTCGTGCTCCTGAACAGCGTCCGTCAGCAGGAACAGGCCCCGGTCCAGCCACTCCCCCGGCCGCAGCTTCTCGTACACGCGCACCCGTTCGGGCGGCGCCTCCCCGGCACGCGCGGCGAGGGCAGCCCCGAAAAAGAGGCCGTTCTGGGTCGGGCGCCCGCCCGGTGTATGCAGGGGCTGATCCAGGGTCTTGGGGTCCTGCCCGCCTCGGAGGGAGGGAGGCGCGTCGTGGCCCTCATAGCGCAGCACGGTGCCGTCCTCACTCAGGCGGTCGCGGTAGGGGGCGCCCGGCCGGGCCGACATCAGCAGGACGCTGTGACCCACGCGCACCCGGAAGTTCATGCCGCGCCGCAGGCGAACGCCCTCCCGAGCGCACATCTCCGCGTGGGTCAGAATCTCGCCGGGCATGGGGCCGAGGCTAGCAGGTTGGCCGGACCTCCCGGACGCGGCCCCACAAGGAAAAACCGCCCCCTGGAGGGAGCGGCTGAGGGCTGAGGGCCAACCGCCTCAGTAGAACTTGGCAATGCGGTCCACGCTGTGACGGTGGTGCGGGAAGCCCTCCTCGGCGCGCTTGCCGACGGGCAACAGACCGGCGAACTGTACGTGGGCGGGGAGGCCCAGCAGCTCCCTCACCCTCTGGGGGTCGAAGCCCAGCATGGGCACCGTGTCGTACCCCAGGCCACGGGCGGCAATCATCAGGAAGCCGAAGGCGATGTTCGCCTGGGCCAGGCCCCACTGCCCGCGCTGGGCCTCCTCCTGCGCGCCGAACGCGCGGTCGAAGGTCTGGCGCTGGCCGGTGCGGCCCGCCTCGCCCATGCCGGGGTGCGCGGTCTCCTCGGCGTTGTGGAGGGTGTCCTCCATGTCGCTGTAGACCACGATCACGGCGGGGGCGCCTCCGATCTGCTTCTGGCCGTAGGCGGCCTCCTGGAGCCGCTCCTTGAGCTGCGGGTCCTGCACCACGGCGAATCGCCAGGTTTGAGCGTTCCACGCGCTCGGGGCGAGGCTCGCTAGGCGCAGGATCTCGCGCAGGTCGTTCTGGTCGATGGGTTCCTGCACGAACTGGCGGATGCTGCGCCGGGTTTCGATGGCTTCGGTGGCGCTCAGGGGTCGGGTCTGCGTAACCGTCATGGGTGTAGGATAAGCTCAAGTACTTTGAAAAGTCAAGCGGTGTGATTTGCCCCTCACTTTGCCTGCACGGAGGGTGTAGAGTGGGGGCATGAGCACCGCACACACTGGTTTCTGCCCGGTCTACCGGGCCATCGGCGTGTTGCAGGAGAAGTGGGTGCTGCACATCGTCCGGGCGCTGCTGGTCGGCGAGAAGGGGTTCAACGAACTCGCCCGCGCCGTCGGCGGCTGCAACAGCGCCACCCTCACGCAACGCCTGGAACATCTCGAAAGCCTCGGGGTCATCGCCAAGCGCACCGAGGAGACCCAGGGCAAGCTCGCCCGCAGCGTCTACACCCTCACCCCCGCCGGGCGCGAGCTTCAGGGTGTGATCGACGCCATCGGCACCTGGGGGCGGGCGCACCTCTCCGAAGAAGTCGCCGAGGCTGACTGCACCCCCGCCCGCTCGGCGTGAGGGAAGCCATCAGCTTTCAGCGGTCAGCCGTCAGCGAATAAGCCCTCATCACAGCAGAGGCTCTCCTGGTCCTGCTGATGGCTGAAAGCTGACGGCTGACCGCTCCTAAAACAGCGCCCCGGCGTGCGACGCGATCAGCAGCGCCGCGTCTGCCGGGGCAAGTGCCGCCGTGTCGACAAGGATGGCGTCGGGCGGGGGTGGGAGAGTCCCGGCTTCCCGCAACAGCGTCTGGAGTTGCTCCGGGTCACGCAGCTTGAGCCGCTCGGCGCGCTCGGGGAGGGGCAGGCGTCGGGCGAGTTCGTCGGGGGCACAGGACAGCCACACCGGGACGAAGGTAGCCCCACGAGCGTCCGCGAGCGCACGAAAACGTTCCAGCGACTCGGCCTCGCCGGGACGGTTCGTCAGGTAGATCGTGAAGATGTGCGACAGCTCGCGGGGAGCCTCCTGCACCGCCTCGCGGAGCACCGCCCGCATCCGCGAGGCGAAGACCCACGCCTCGGGCGGCACCGGCTTCACACCGTCCAGCCCGAACGCCCGAAAGACGGGATCGTTGGTGAGGTGGTTGTCGAGCAGGGGCGCCCCGGTCAACCCGGAGAGGTGCCGCCCCACCGTGCGTTTGCCGCTGCCCGGGGGACCGACGAGGAGGTACAGGAAGGCCATAGACGCCAGGGTAAGTGGAAGTGGGGCCAAGGGCATGGGCCAAATGGCAAAGCCCCCGCCTAAGCAGGGGCCTTGAGCTGATTCCTTCGCCGATTACGAGTTGACCGGCTGCTCCAGCATCGCCTCGTGGGTGATCTCCACGTTGCCCTTCATGACCTGACTGATGGGGCAGACCTGGGCGGCCTGGGCGACCATCTGCTCGAACCCCGCCTGATCCATCCCGCTTACCCGACCGCTCACCTTCAGGCGCATGGTGCTGACCTTGAAGCCCGCGCCCTCGCGCACCATCTCGCAGGTGGCGTCGGTCCGCAGGTCCTCGGGGGCGTGGCCCGCCTGGGTCAGCAGCGCCGAAAGCTGCATGGTGAAGCAGCCCGCGTGGGAGGCGGCAAGCAGTTCCTCGGGGTTGGTGCCGACGCCGTTCTCGAAGCGGGTCTTGAAGGAGTACTGGGTGTTCTGAAGGACGCCCGAGCCGGTGCTGACCGTGCCCTGGCCCTTCATCACGTCGCCGGACCACTGGGCGTTTGCCTTCCGTGCAATGTCTGCCATACGAGATAGTTTGCGCCCAATCTATTAGAAGGCGTGTTTAGTCTCACTTCATGTCAGGGTTGGGACAGTGGGTCCTACACTGGGGCTCATGTACAACGCGAGTTGGGAGCCCTCCGCCTGGGAGTCGGGCGCGCCCGTCCGGGGGTACGTGTGGCCCGCCCTGGAGCCACGCGCCGCCGTTCTCCTCACCCACGGCTTCGGGGAGTACGCGGGCCGCTACGTCGAGAAGTACCACCGCCTGATCCCGGCGCTCGTGGGGGCGGGGCTGAGCGTGTACGCCTACGACCTGCGCGGGCACGGGGGTTCGGAGGGGCGGCGGGCGGTCGTGGACGCCTTCACGCTCGTGGAGGACCACCTGCTCGCGCGGGAGTCGCTGCGGACGGGGGGACTGCCCCTCTTCGCCTTCGGGCACTCGCTGGGCGGCCTGATCACGGCGGCGAGCGTGGCGCGGGACCCAGGGGGACTCAGCGGCGTGATCCTGAGCAGTCCCGCCCTCCTGATCGGCGAGGACCAACCCGCGTGGCTGAGGGCGCTGGCCCCGGTGCTCGCCCGGGTCGCGCCGAACGCCCCAGTGACCGCGCTGGGCAGCGAGGGCCTGTCCCGCCTCACCGACGAGGTGAGCGCCTACGGGACCGATGCGGGCATCTACCAGGGCAAGGTGCCCGCGCTCACCGCCGCGTCCATGCTGCGCCTGAGCACCGGGCTCTGGCCCCTCTACGCCCGCTGGCGGCTGCCCACCCTCGCCGTCCACGGTACCGCCGACCGCATCACCGACGTGAACGGCACCCAGCGCTTTATCAAGGCCATTCCCGCCGAGGACAAAACCCTGCGCCTCGTCGAGGGCGGCTACCACGAACTGCTGAACGACGAGCCGCGCGAGGAGGTGCTGGGGTGGATCGTGGGGTGGCTGAGGGAGAGGAGCGGGGAGGAGGCCAGCGTCAGCCGTTAGCCCCTGTCCCCCTCAGTCCGCCGCCCCCGCCCCTTCCGGCACCCCATCCCTGATCTCGGGGTGGATGCCGAAGTCGTGAGCGATCAGCCGCGCCGTCATCTTCGCGCTCATCATCACGCTGGGGGTGCCGCCGCCGGGCTGGGCGCCCGCCCCCACCAGGTAGAGGTTGCGCACGTCCTCGCTGCGGTTGTGGGGCCGGAAGTAGGCGCTCTGGGCGAGGATCGGCTCGGGCCCGAAGGCGTTCCCCAGGTAGGCGCCCAGCGTGCCCTCGAAGTAGTCCGGCGTGATGAACTCGCGGTGGGTCAGGCGGGCCCGGAGCCCTGGAATGTACCCGCGCTCCTCCAGGAAGTCGAAGACGCGCTCGACCAGCCTCGGCCCCTCGACCTCCCAGTTCAGGCCGCTGCCGTTATGGGGCACGGGAATCAGGGTGTAGGCGGCGTGGTGGCCGGGGGGTGCCAGGGACGGGTCGGTCAGCGTCGGCACGTGGAGGTACTGGCTGAAGTCCACGCCGAGCACCCGGTCGCCGAAGATTTCCCGCAGCAGTTCCTCGTAGCGCGGGCCCAGGATGATGTTGTGGTGCCGCAGGTCGAGGGGCTGGCCGTCGTCGCGGAAGCCGAAGTAGACGACGAGGAGGCTCATGCTCTGCTTGGCCGCCCGCACGCGCAGGTCGGTGTTCACGAGGCGGGCCTGCGGGGGAACCATCTTCAGGTAGGTGTTCGCCCAGTCGCCGTTGCTCACCACGAGGTCGGCGGACAGTTCCTCACCGCCCGTCAGCCTCACGCCCCGCGCGACGCGCTTGCCGACGGGTCGGCGGACGGGACGGCCCCGGTCGTCGGTGACCAGAACCTCCTCCACCTCCGCCCCGTAGCGGATGCGCCCGCCCAATTCCTCGAACTTCCGGACGAAGGCCCGCACGAGTTCGCCCGTGCCGCCCATCGCGTAGTGGATGCCCCACGTTTTCTCGACGAAGTGGATCATCGCGTAGATCGCGGGCACGCTGAGCGGATTGCCCCCCACCAGCAGCGGCTCGAAGGAGAAGACCTGCCGCAGCTTGGGCGACTCGAAATAGCGGCTGGTGAAGGAGAAGAGCGTCCGCACCGCGTCGAGCTTGAGCAGGTCGGGCACCACCCGCAACATCGTGGGCAGGTCCCCGAAGTGGGTATAGCCGAGTTCGAGGAAGCCGCGTTTGAAGATCGCCTCCGCGTCCGCGTGGAAGCGTTCGTAGCCCGCGAGGTCGCCGGGCGCGAGGACCTGAATCTGGCGCCGGGTGGACTCGGGGTCGCCGTCGTAGTCGAAGAAGGTGCCGTCGTCGAAGTAGATGCGGTAGAAGGGTAGGATCGGCACGAGCCGCACGTACTCGCGGGTGCGCGGCCCGCCGCTCTCGCCCTCGCGGACCCGCTCGCCCGTCAGGACATGCTCGGGATAGTCGGGCTCGGCGAGCATCCCCTTGTCACGTTCGAGAGCGAACAACTCCTCGATGAAGTGCGGCACCGTGATCACGGTCGGCCCCATGTCGAAGACGTACCCGCCTTGCGTGCGCTTCTGGTAGGCCCGCCCGCCCGGCGCGTCCAGCTTCTCCAGGATGGTCGTGTCGAACCCCAGGCTTTGCAGGCGAATCCCGAGACTCAGGCCGCCGAAGCCCGAGCCGATGATGAGGGCGGTTTTGCGTTTGGTGTGGGACATAGAGGTTCCTTCGTCGCTAAGCGTTCTTTTCTCTCCCTCCCCACCTGTGGGGGAGGGCTGGGGAGGGGGGGCGTGTGACCAGCGCCAGCGGCGGCAAGATAGTCTGCCTCTCCTTCCGGCCGCGCCGCAGGTCGTCGGCGTTCACCCCCTCCCGACCTCCCCCCTCAAGGGGGAGGGGGACCGGGCCACGGCTTACCCTGGGGGGCACCCCTCACGCCCGCGCCGCCGCCCCCCGCAACTCCCACCACGCCTGGGGGAGCATCAGCAATTTACGCGTGCCGCTGACGTGCGCTCGGCGGCGGAAGTTGTCGTAGTCGCCCCGCGCGAGGTCGTCGAGGATGCCCTCGTAGGCGCGGGCGGCGGCCTGCACGGCGAGGCGTGCGCTGCCGTGCAGGCAGGGGATGCCCCGGCGCCCCTCGGCGTACCACTGGCGGGCGAGGTCCGAGAGGTGAGTCATCAGGGCGCGGTACTCGGGGGTGACGGCGCCCCGTTCCAGGGTGGTGCGGGTGACCCCGTACTCCTCCAGCAGCGTCGCGGGGAGGTACACCCGGCCTCGCTCCAGGTCCTCGCCCACGTCGCGCAGGATGTTGGTGAGCTGCATCGCCTGACCCAGCATCAGGGCGTGATGCAGGGTCCGCTCCCCGCCGCTGTAACCGCTGATGGGCGCGATCATGAAGCCGACCACCCCGGCGACCCGGCGGCAGTACAGCACGAGGTCGTCCATATCGCGGTACTCGAAGCCGCCCAGGTCCATGCGCAGGCCCTCGTGCAGTTCCGCGAAGGCCGAGAGGGGGATGGGGTGCCGCGAGGTCGCCCAGGCGAGCGCGGTGTCGATGGGGTGGGCAGCGGGCTCGCCCGCGAACGCCCCCTGCACCCGCTCCCACCACCGCTCCAGGCCCCGCTCGGCCTCGGTGCCCGTCCACTCGTCCACCGCGTCGTCACCGTCGCGGCAGGCGGCATAGACGGCCCAGACGGCCTCGCGCTGCCGGGGAGGAAAGAGCCGCGAGCCCAGGTAGAAGGTCTTGCTGTGCTCCCGCGTGACCTCCCGGCAGTGGGCGACCGCCTCCTCCAGCCGGGGCGGAGGGTGCGGGGCGGCGGGGGCAGAGGTCACAGTCAGGGAGGCTCCTTTGCAGCCGAGTGTAAGCGGGGGGCCCAGGCGGGAACGTCACGCTTTCTTACAGATTAGTCACAGAACTGCCGTGCCGACCTCAGCTCCTCCCCTCCCCCTTCACGTACCGCTCGAACGCCACCACACCGACTCGCAGGCCGTCCGTGCGGGTCCACCCCGGGAGGCGCCGGGCCACCCAGGCGGGGTCGGGGAAGGTCAGCCCGCCCAGCGCGGGGACGCCCAGCGCACGCTGGAGGGGCCCGCCCGTGCGGCACACGTACATCAGCCACAGTTGCCCGCCGGGCCGCGTCAGGCGCGCGAGTTCGGCGAGGAGGCGGGCGGGCTCCCGCGTCTCGTTGAGGGTCGCGCCCACCGTCACCCCGTCGAAGCTCGCGTCCGGCAGGCCGCTCGCCTCCAGGTTGGTGAGCAGCCAGTCGATGCCGGGGTGAGGCTCACGGCGGGCCCCCTCGGCGAGCATGGGGGCGCTCAGGTCGGCGGCGATCACCCGGCAGCCCGCCCGCGCGAGCACGCCTGAGTAGAAGCCCGCGCTCGTGCCCGCGTCGAGCCAGCGTTCGCCGGGGCGGGGACGGCACAGGGCGCGGAAGAGGGCGGCCTCACGGCGCAGGGGAAAGGCTTGTCCGGTGAGCAGGGTGAGGGAGCGCGACCGCCACGCCATGTAGCCGCGCGCCGTGAGGGGCGAGAGATTGCTGCGCTGGGCGGTGGTGAGAGGCAGACTTGCGGGCCCGGGCGCGAGGTTCAGGGTTTCTTGGCTCTGGCGCGGGGCGGGCATGGGGTTCATTATGCTGGCGGAGTCGGCTCCCCCTTGTCGGGGGGGTCCCTGGTTCGTGGAGGAAAGCATGCAAGAAGAACGCAAGAGCATGGGGGGCGCGCTCGTCGATGTCTTCGACGCGGGCGTCACGCTCGTGAAGGCCGAGGTCCGCAACCTGCTGCGGCATGTGACGGCGGTGGTCAAGGCGAAGGGCATCGGCGTGGTGCTGCTCCTCGCGTCGGTCGGACCGCTGGTGATGGGGTTGGTGTTCCTGATCCTCTTCGTCTTCTACGGGCTGATCCGCCTGGGCCTGGGGGCCTGGGCCGCCGCCCTCCTGATCGCCCTGGTGGCCTTCGCCCTGACCGGCGCCCTGATCCTCCTGGGCCTGCGCCGCCTGAGCGCCCAGGTTCCGCAGGAGGACGACCTCCGCACCCGCAGCGGCCACCCCACCGAGGACGAGGAGCTGGAGGCCCGCTACCAGGCCGAGCAGGCCGCGAAGGCTCAGGGCGAGAAGAAGACGGTGGTCCTCGGCGGTCCCACCGAAGTCTCAGGACGCGCGGCGGGGGGCACGACCGTGGCGACCACGACGGTCAACCTGAGCACCGGGCAGACCACTTCGGCCCCGACGGGCACGGGAAGCGCGGGCGTCGGGTACTCCGGGCAGGTGCGGCACGACCCGGGGAGCGGCGGGGTGGCGGCGGGCTCGCCCGACACGCCCGACCAGCGGGAGAACATGCGCAGCGGTGGACTTCCGAACACCGGCACGCGCGGCAACGCCATTCAACACGAGATGGAGGAGGGCCGCCAGCGCGGGGTCGTGCGGCCAGGCGTGAACACCTCGGGCTTCACCTCGGGCGACGCCGGGGTCAACGCCAGCGACCGGGGCCAGGGCATCAAGGACCCGCTCACCGAGCGCGAGGGCGTGTCGCAGGGCGTCGCGGTGCGGGGGACCGACGCGGGCGAGGTGAGGCTGCCCGTGTATGAGGCGACCGAGGACGGCGAGCCGCAGGTGTACGGCAGCGGCCTGAACAAGAAGCTCGACGGCAGCGAAACGCACGACGCGGGCGCGGGCGGCCACGGCGGGCACGACAAGCCTGACCCCAACGTCCGGCATCCGGTCGTTCTCAAGGACGCCCCCGGCATCAGCGTGAGCACCGAGCCCACGTTCCAGGACGACATGAAGAAGGAGGGCTACTGATGGCGGACAGCTCCCGCAGCGAACGTGAAGAGGCCCGCGCCCGGCTGAGGGCGAGCGTGGACGCCCTCGCCGAGCGCGCCAACCTCCAGGTGCAGATGCAGAAAGAGCCCCTGAAGATGCTGGGAGGTGCGTCGGCGGTCGGGGCATTGATCGGGGTGGTCGCCGGGCGGCAACTGCGCCGCAGCAAGAAGATCTACGTCGACGCGACCAGCCCGGAGAAGCAACAGAAGGCCCTGATCAAGGCCCAGAAGCAGCATCAGGGCGGCGGCGGGGTGGGCGGCGCCCTCGTGGCGACCCTGGGCACCCTGGCCTTCAAGGTCCTGCAAGACCGGGTGATCAAGCCCCGGCTGGAGGAGATGGCGAACGGCCTGCTCGAACGGGCGGGGCAGCAGCCGTCGTCCGGGGGCCAGACCCGCCCGGCCCAACCTCACCAGACTCAGGCTCGCCCGACCCAGACCCGTTCCGCCCTGTCGCGTCCCGCCCAGCCGCAGCCCGCCGGGGACCGCTCCGTTCCCGAGTGGGCCGGAACGCCTGTCAGGGGAGGCAGGGCCCACATGCAGCCCGTCATCCCCGCCCGTCCTCCCGGTGGAGACGATCCCTCGCAGCACGCGCGGACGGGGGGCGTGGCGGGCTTTCTCAAGCGCGGTGACGCGCCCCACGAGGTTGGCGCCGACCCGCCGGGGGTGGTGGGGAGCCAAGACCTCAACGTGACGGCGAGCAACCTGCCGCAGCCGGAGGGCACGGTGGAGGCCAAAGCCCAGGGCAGCCCCATCGCGCCGCAGGAGAAGGCCAACCCGAACATCTCCTGAAGGCGGAACCCCTCCACGAAACCCACCCCGCAAAGGTGGGTTTTTTGGGCTTCGGCGCGCCCGGGCTCTGTTAGCCTGGAACCATGACCGCCACCCGCAGCACTCGCCAGCGTGACGTGATCGCCCGCGTCCTCGACGGCGCGGAGGGCCCGCTCGCGGTAGGGGACGTGCTGGTGCGGGCACAGGCCGACCTGCCGGGGCTGGGAGTGGCGACGGTGTACCGCACCCTCAAGCTGCTCACCGAGCAGGGGCGCATCCACCCCGTCACCCTGGACGGCGAGACGCGCTACGAACCCGCCGGGCGGGGGCACCACCATCACTTCTCGTGCACGGGCTGCGGACGGGTCTATACCCTGCACACCTGCCCGGTCGCCCTGCCGAGCGGCACCGTCTATCCCGGCGGGTTCGTCGTGGAGGCGCACGAAGTCACCCTGTACGGCCGCTGCCCCGCCTGCGCCGGGCCTGACTGAGCCCTACGGGCCCCGCAGCAGCGCGAGCAGGCGCTCCAGGGTGGCGGCGCTCGCCCCCCCCCTCGCGTAGGGGTTGAGTTCGGGGTCCGCCGCCACCTGCCGGGCGAGGGCGAACCCGCCGGGCAGCATGAAGCCGTAGCGCAGCAGCGCGACATTCACCGGGCCGTCCGGCGCGGCGAAGCGGGCACGGCTGAGGTTGAGGTCGGCGCGGCGTTCGAGGTCGGCGCGGGCGGCGTCGAGCGTCCCCCGCTGGGTCCCCGTCAGCGCCCCGCGCACCCGGTCCAGCGTCCGGTCGGCGGCGAGGGGCCCCAGGGTGGGCCGGGTGGACAGTTCACCCAGTGCGGCGGCGAGTTCGGCCCGCGCCTGAGCACCGGGGGCCAGCGTGCCGCGCTCCAGCAGCCCGGCGAGCAGGCGGACGGTCACGAGCAGGTCGAGGGTGGGCCTCGCCTGCTGCATGGTGGTGACCGTCGAGAAGGAACTGCGGGGGGGCTCACTCATCCGGCCGGGGGTCGCCGCCACCGCCGGGCCCAGGGTGAGGCAGGCGAGGAGCAGGGCGCGTCTCATGGCTCCAGGGTAGTCGGCGCGGGTGATGAACGGCTGACAGGCCGGGAGGGGGACGGCCGTGGTTCCCGCTGTCCCCTCCCGGCCCCCGCGTTCAGGGCGCCAGACGCTTGAGGCGCTGCTCCTTGGTCTCCTCGGGGAAGAGCACGGCGCCCGGCTGCGGCAGGAACGTCTTGCTCGTGCGCGGCTTCTTGCCCTGCGCCGAGAGGCCGTTCAGGTTCTGGTACCACCGGTAGGGCTGCACGTCCACCCCCGCCGAGAGGGCGGCGTTCAGCACCGAGCGGTAGCTGCTGTGGGCAAGTTGGGCCGCCTCGAAATACGACATGGCGTCGTAACGGGCCTTGGCCTTCACGAACCCCGCGTCGGCGCTCTGGGCGGCCCCGCGCACCTCGTTCACCTTCCCGGCGCGGCGGGCGAGTTCGAGGATCGCGTTGGTGTTGTTCAGGTACGCGCTCGTGAGGTAACGGTACTGGCTGTCGAGGTTGAACTGCCCGAAGGTGACGGCGAGGCTGTTGTAGGTCATGACGGTCTGGCTCTCGTCGCCGGTGTCCACGAAGCGGAACGGGCCGCTGGGGCCGTAGGAGGTGTCCTCCTCGCTGTCGTAGCCGTCGTGGGGGTGCGAGAGGCTGAGGTGGTGGCCGACCTCGTGGACGGTGGTGTCGGTCAGGCCGAACCCGGCGTTGATGGAGCCCGGCGAGAGGAACGAGTACACGAAGCTCTGGGTGCCCGTCTGGTTGTCGTCGATGGCGATGCCGAGCAGCCCCGACTCCTCGTCCTCGGCGGCGTTGAAGGCGTAGATCGGCAACAGGTAGCGGCCCTGGGGCACCGACTGATACTCGCTCCGCAACTCGTTCACGCCGAACTGGAAGAGCCGCTCGAAGAAGGGGTCCTGGTACTCGGGGGTGCAGAGGTCTTTCTCCTCCAGCACGAAGACGCACTTGTAGGCCTCGGCGATCTCCCCGCTGAGCGGCCGCTGCCGCACGGTGTTCGAGAACTGCGCGAAGGGTTGCAGGACGGAGACGCGGGTTTGCGTCAGGGGCACGTTGAAGACGTCGGTGGGATTGGCTGCCCCCGCCCCCTGCTCGATGTGGACGTCGAGTTCGATCTCCTCGGGCTGGCGGGGTGGCGTGAGGGCCACCCGGTAGAGCGGGCTGGGGGTAAAGAGCAGGTTGAGCGCGATATAGCGCGTCACCCGGGCGAGGTCGGGGCCCACCTTGCGCGCGTACCCGAGGCTGGCCTTGCGGGTGCCGTACTCCCAGATCGGCGGCATCCGGTAGTCCGCCACCTTGTCCCCGTTCACGTCGGGATTCGTGACGTCGTAGGCGTCCGTCCAGTAGTCCGGGTTGGCCGAGAGGTCGTAGAACCACACCCGCTGCGCCGGGGCGTTCTCGCGGACGCTGCCCCCCCAGGCGATCAGGCGGCGGCTGCCGCGCTTGCCAAACTTGCCCACCTCGGCCACCGGCCCGATGTCGGTGTCGATGGCGTCCGCCCGCGTGTACGAGTGGAACTGGAAGTCGGGTCGGTCGTACCAGTTCACCAGGAAGATCGTGTACTCGCCCGGGTTCACGCCGAGGCGGCCCGCGTTGTCGGCCAGCCAGTTCTCGGTGACGTTGCCGTCGATCTCCAGGTTCGAGGTGATCTCCCGGCTGATGTTCGCGGCGGGCGTGGGGCAACGGTAGCCCTGGCCCTGTCTCAGGGTGGTGGGGTCGAGCACCGGCACCGCCACGATCTCGTCACTCTGGCAGTTGTACAGGGCGCTGGCGATGGTCAGGGACTGCTTCTTCCCGTTCTGGGCCAGGAAGTTGAAGAAGTCATTCTCGAACGACTGATCCGCGAAGACGTAGTTGTACGCGTAGTCGAAGGCGTTCCCCGTGCGCTCGGTCGTGCCGTAGGCGCTGGGGGCCCGGGCAATCGTGTCGTACGTCCCCGGCAGGATCTCGGAGAAGTCGGCGGTGTTCACGTCCCGTGCGCCGGGAACGCTGCCGGGCCGGGTCTGGCGGTAGCCCACGAGGACCACGTTCACCTTGAGGGTGGTGCGCAGGGTGTCCTGCTGCCCGGGCTTGAGGGCCGAGAGACGCCCGAAGTCCGTCTGGGTGCCGGGCGTTCCCCCACCCCCGCAGGCGGCCAGCAGCGAGAGGCTGAGGATGGAAACGGCGGCGATACGAAGGTGCATAGGCCTCCCGAAGGGGTGGGCGCCCGGGGCGCCATGAAGGTCCGGTGACGGAGCGATGACGTGACAATGTGAAGCTTACGGCTTTTGCCAAGGGCGGGGGAGGTTCCAGCGCGTGTGCCAAGGAATGTTCAAGAGCGGAGAGGGAGGGTCCCGCACCCGCCTTGACCCCCCCGCGCGGCCCCTGCTACCTTGGGCGCAGCTCCCGCGTGGAGCGACCCTATCCAGAGCGCCCGAGAGACCTGGCTCGCTGACGGCGCGGCAACCGGACCCCATCGCGTCACGGTGCCAAGGCCAGCCCGCCCCGGCGTCAACGATGACGTGCGCGAGGCGGGACCGATCAGGGAAGGTCACGCGGACGACATGCGAACCGCCCCTTCTCCACCCCGAGAGGGGGCGGTTCGCCGTTTCCCGGCGGCCCTCGCCCCCAGGGGCCCCGACCCCGAGGAGACCCGCCGCGTATGTGTCACCCCGCCCAGCCCACCCCTTCGCCCTCGCCCATCCCCGCCCGGTGCGGTGCATGACGGCCTTGACGCTTCCCCCGGTTCCCGCCCGGCCGCCCGCTCCCGCCGAGGTTCCTCCCCGGCAGGGGACGACTCTGCTCTATCAACGTGAGCCGCTGCTGCTCGATTGCGGGCGGCCCGTCAATGACGTGCGCGTCGCGTACCACACCTACGGCACACCGGGGGAGCACGCCGTCCTCGTGCTGCACGCGCTGACCGGCACGAGCGCCGTCCACGAGTGGTGGCCGGACTTCCTGGGGCCGGGTCGCCCACTCGATCCAGGGCGGGACTACGTGGTGTGCGCGAACGTGCTGGGAGGCTGCGCGGGGAGCAGCGGGCCCCGGGACCTCTCGGGGGGCGGGGCGGACGTGCCGGTCAGCCTACGCGACATGGCGCGGGCGGGGCGGGCGCTGCTGGAGCACCTCGGGGTGCGGCGGGTGACGGTGGTGGGCGCGAGCATGGGCGGGATGCTCGCCTACGCCTGGCTGCTGGAGTGTCCCGACCTCGTGGACCGGGCGGTCGTTATCGGGGCGCCCGCGCGGCACTCGCCGTGGGCGATTGGGCTGAACACTGCCGCCCGGAGTGCGATTCGGGCGGCTCCCGGCGGGGAGGGGCTGAAGGTCGCGCGCCAGATCGCCATGCTGAGTTACCGCAGCCCGCAGAGCTTCGCCCTGACCCAGTCGGGCGAGAGCCCACGCCGCCCGGGCACGCCCGCCATCACGACCTACCTGGAGCATCAGGGCGAGAAGCTGGGGGCCCGCTTCTGTGAACAGACCTACCTGGCCTTGACCGAGGCGATGGACCGCTTCCAGCCCGGCGACGCGGAGCTGCGGTCCATCCGCGCCCCCGTCCTCGTCGTCGGCATCTCCAGCGACGTGCTCTACCCCCCCGCCGAGGTGCGGGGCCACGCCGAACTGCTCCCCTACGGCGAGTACTGGGAGCTGGACAGCCCCCACGGCCACGACGCCTTCCTGATGGACCCGGGCGAGTTGCCGGGGCGGGTCCGGGCGTTTCTGGCGGGCTGACCTCGGAGCGGGGGAAGGGGGCGGGGTGCCGGTCGGCCCCGCTCTCGCTTTCGTGGGACGGACGACCGGATGGGAAAGCTCCGCCGTGCGCCCTGGACAAAGTTTCCAGGATAGTTCGGGGTGGTTTACCATGCCCCCACCCAACAAGGGGGGGTTGACATCCGGACTATGGAGACTGTCTTTCAGCTCGTCGAAGGGCTTGGGATGTTCCTGATGGCCCTTTACCTCGTTTATTCCCTGTGTGTCCTGACGGCGAGGCCCCGGGCCTCCTTGCCCGCTGAACGGCCCCTGCACTTCACCTTCCTGATCCCGGCGCTGAACGAGGCGGCAGTGATCGGGGCGACGGTTCGCAACCTACGCGCGGTCGCCCCGGACGCCCGGGTGGTCGTCATCGACGACGCCAGCGAGGACGGCACGGCGGGGGAGGTAAATTTGCTCGCCCGGCAGGACCCGGCGGTGATCCTGCTCCGGCGCCGCCTCCCCCACGCCCGCACCGGCAAGGGGGAGGCGCTCAACTGGGGGGTGGCCCAACTCCTGCGGCGGCAGCTCCTGCCCGCCGCACCCCTGGAGGAGCAGGTGCTGGTGATCTTCGACGCCGACGGGCGGCTTGACGCCGGGCTGCTCCCCGAGGCGCGGCGGGCCTTCGCCGACCCACACGTGATGGCCGCGCAGGCGCGAATCCGGGTGCGGCAGAGCGGCGTGACCGCCCCGGGCTGGCGCGGGCTGCTGGGCCGCCTGATGCTGCTTCAGCAGGACCTGGAGTTCTACGTGGTGCGCCACATCCAGCTCCTGCGCGAGCGGGTGCACACGGTCGGTCTGGGGGGCAACGGGCAGTTCATGCGGCTGTCGTACCTGGCGGGGCGACTGGAGGGGGGGCTCTCTCCCTGGCCGCCCGTGCTCCTCGAAGACTTCGCCAGCGGGCTGGAGATTCGGCTCACGAATCCGCTCTACCGCCTCGTCTTCCTGGAGTCGGGGGTGAGCCAGCAAGGACTGACGGACCTCCGCCGCTTCCTGCGCCAGCGGGCGCGCTGGACACAAGGCAATCTCCAGTGTACGCCCGCGCTGCGCCGCATCTGGCGAACGCCCATGCCCCTGGGCGCGCGGCTCGACCTCACCTACTTCCTGGCCCAGCCCTGGCTCAGCCTCCTGACCCTGGCGCTGCTGCTGTACTACCCAGCCCGCGCGGTGGACCATATGGTCAGCGGTACCGTGAACTGGCCGCTCACACTGGAACTCATGGTCCTGAACCTGAGCTTTCCCCTGCTGTGGGTGCGCCTCTACAGCCGCGAGAACGGCCTGGGCCTTCGCCGGGCCACCTTCGCCGCCCTAGGGATGCCGATCTACCTCCTGATCATGACGTGCAGCGTGCCTCTAGCCTTTCGCAATTTCTGGCGGGGCCAGCACGGCTGGGCGAAGACGGCCCGGCACGCCGAGGCGTAGGAGCTGGAGCGACCAGACTGTGTGTGCGGTGGTTGAGTTCTCCTCCCAGGCGTGCATAGTGGGGAGGTTGTGCGGACGCCGTGAGGCCCGCCCGGGGTGAACCTTGACGAATTTTCTCTCTGTTGTGGACGTGATCGGGCTGATCCTCTTCCTGCTCTACGTGGTCCATCAGGTCACCAGCGCGCTTCAGCCGCGCCCGAAACCGCCCACCGCCGAAGAGGGCGTTCACCTGACCTTCCTGATCCCGGCCTTGAACGAGGCCCCGGTGATCGGCGCGACCCTGGAGAACCTGCGCGCCACGGTGCCGGACGCCCGGGTGGTTGTGATCGACGACGCCTCCGACGACGGCACCGACCGGATCGTGGCCCGCTTCGCCGCGAGCGACCCGGGGGTGACCCTGCTGCGGCGCGAGTTCCCGGAGGCGCGGCAGAACAAGGGCCGCGCGATGAACTGGGCGGTCGGCCGGCTGCTCACCCAGCCTCCCCTCGCGGGGGGCGACCTCATCGGGGAGGTCTTCGTGGTCCTCGACGCGGACGGGCGGGTCGGGCCCGACTTCGCTCCCCAGGTGCGCGGGGCCTTCGCCGACCCGCGCGTGATGGCGGCGCAGGGCTGGATGCGCTTTCGGCAAACCGGGGCCCCCGCCGGGCGCCGGGGCCTGTGGGCGCGGATGCTGCTCTTTCAGCAGGACCTGGAGAGCTTCATCGTGGGGCACGTCCAGCGGCTGCGCGCTCTGGGGGGCACCGCGTCCCTCACGGGCAACGGCCAGTGCATGCGGGCGAGTTACGTGGCGGCTCAGCTCGCGCGCGGGGTGGACCCCTGGCCCGACGTGCTCCTCGAAGACTTCGCCAGCGCGGTCGAGGTGCGGCTGCACGACCCTTCCCACCGCATCGCCCTGCTGACCGCCCACGTGGGGCAGCAGGGGCTGGTGGCGCTGGGGCCCTTCGTGCGGCAACGCACCCGCTGGACGCAGGGGGCGATGCAGTGCCTGTCCTACCTGCCCGAGCTGTGGCGCCACCCGGCCCACCCCATCACCCGGCTCGACTTCTCGTACTTCATCCTGGTGCCGTGGCTCAACGTGATGCTGCTCCTGAGCATCCTGAGCCAACCGCTGCGCCGGGCCTTCGGCTGGCAGGGCCTGGCCCTTCCCGGCTGGATGGGGGTCTTCCTTTCCGTCGCGCCGCTCGCCCTGCAACTGAACTGGGCGCTGCGCTACCGCGCCGAGCGGCGGCTGCCCTGGTGGGCGGTGCTCTACACGCTGGTGAGCCTGCCGATCTACAGCGCCGCCCTCTTCCTGAGCATGCCGCTCGCGTACTACAACCACTTCACCGGGCGCCGCGTCTGGTACAAGAGCGTGCGGCACGACGACCGGGCGCCGGTCGAGCCCACCACCGCGAAGGAAACGGGCAGCCTGGCCTCGGGCGACTGAAGGACCACAGAGAGGAGGGGACGCCAACCGAACAGCGTCCCCTCCTCTCCTTGTTCTGTCACTCCACCGGCTCGCCCCGCCCGAGCCGCACCGCCCTCACGAGGTTCTGGTACATCAGGGCGCTCGTGAGGGGCCCGACCCCGCCGGGCACGGGCGTTTGGGCGCGGACGGGGAGGTCCGGCAGCGCGTCGCCCACCACGCCCCCCGGCGTGACGTTGATCCCCGCGTCGATGACGATGTGATGGGGCCAGACGTGCTCGGGGCGCAGCAGGCCCGCGCGCCCCACGGCGACGACCACCGCGTCCTGCGGGGCGAGCACTTCCGCGAGGTCGCGCGTGTGCTCGTTGCAGACGGTGACGGTCACGCCTCTGTTGTTCAGCATGAAGATCAGGGGCCGCCCGACTGTCCGACCCGGCCCGATCAGGGCGACGCGCCGCCCACGCAGATCGTCGCCCAGCGCCTCACGGAGCAGGAAGCGCACGCTGCGGGGAGTGGGAGGCAGCAACGCCTCCGGCTCCCGCCCCGCCGCGACGAGGGCGAGGTTGGCGGGGGTCAGGCCCTCCACATCCTTGCGGGGGGCGAGGTGGAGCAGGGCGGCGTCGGAGTCGAGATGGGGGGCGAGGGGCAGTTCGAGGACGATGCCGTGGACCTTGGGGTCGGCGGAGAGGTCACGCAGGACGGCGTGCAATTCCTCCTGCGCCGTCTCCGGCCCGAGGTCGCGCACCAAGAAGCGCACGCCCAGCCGCCCCGCCCGCCGCGCCTTGCTCTCCACGTACACGCGCGAGGCGGGGTCTTCCGAGGCGAGTACGCTCACCAGCCCCGGCTGGGAGTCCCACCCGGCCAGGGCCGCCTGCACGCCGCGCGTCACCCTGTCGGCGAGGGGCTTGCCGAGGAGGGGCCGGGGTCGAGGCTCGGTCATGCGGGCCACCTCCTCAGTGCCGGAAGTGCCGCGAGCCGGTGAAGACCATGCTCACGCCGAGTTCGTTCGCGGCGGCGATCACCTCGGGGTCGCGCTTGGCCCCGCCCGGTTGCAGCACGGCACTCACGCCTGCCCCCGCCGCGAGGCGCACCACGTCGTCGAAGGGGAAGAACGCCTCGGAGGCGAGCACCGCCCCCCGCGCCCGCTCGCCCGCGTTCGCCACCGCCCGCTCGGCGGCCCAGATACGGCTGACGGCCCCGGCGCCCAGGCCCACCGTCACCCCGTCACGGGCCAGGACCACCGCGTTGCTCCGCGCGTGCTTCACGACCGCCCACGCAAAACGCAGGTCGAGCCATTCCCCCTCGGTGGGCTCGCGGGTGGTGACCACCTCCGGGCAGAGGTCGTCCCAGGGCCGGGCGTCGCGCCGCTGCACGGCGAAGCCCCCGGCGAGGGGCCGCACGTCGAGCGTTCCCGGGTTCGCGTCCGGCGCGGCGACGAGGACCCGCAGGTCGGGCTTCTTGGCGGCGAACCACTCCACCGCCTCGGGTGTCACCTCGGGTGCGATCAGGACCTCCAGGAAGGTGCCCCGCATCGCCTGGGCCGCCGCGAGGTCCACCGGGCGGCTCACCGCCACCACGCCCCCGAACACGCTGAGGGTGTCGGCGTCGCGGGCCCGCTCCCAGGCAGTCTGCCCGGTCTCCGCCACCGCCACACCGCAGGGGTTGGCGTGCTTGACGGCGACGCAGACGGCGCGGGTCCCGGCGGGGTGGTCCTCCTGCGAGGCGAGTTCCTGCGCGAGGGCCCAGGCGGCATCCGCGTCGGCGTAGTTGTTGAAGCTCATGGGCTTCCCGGCGACCACGCGGGCGTCGAGGACCGGGCCACGCTCACTCCCGAGCCGGTACACCGCCCCCGGCTGGTGAGGATTCTCGCCGTAACGGACTTGCGCGACGCGGGACAGGTCGAGGGTGAGGTGCCCGGGCAGAGCCTCGGCCGTCTCCCCCATCCCCTCCAGGTAAGCCGTGATCGCCGCGTCGTACTCCGAGGTGTGGCGGTAGGCCTTGGCGGCGAGGCGGCGGCGGTCTTCTTGTGAAACCTCGTCCTGCAACGCCAGCCCATAGTCGGCGGGATCGACGAGGACGAGCACCCCCGCGTGGTTCTTCGCCGCCGCCCGAATCATCGCGGGGCCACCGATGTCGATGTTCTCGACCGCCTCCTGGAAGGCCGCCCCGCGCGCCACCGCCTCGCGGAAGGGGTAGAGGTTCACACACACGAGGTCGATGGGGCCGATGCCGTGCGCGGCGAGTTGGGCGAGGTGCCCCTCCTCCCGCCGGGCGAGGATGCCGCCGTGAATGTGGGGGTGCAGGGTCTTCACCCGCCCGTCCAGAATTTCGGGAAAGCCCGTCACGTCGCTCACCGCCGTCGCGGGAACGCCCGCCGCGCGCAGGGCGGCGAGGGTGCCGCCCGTGCTGACGACCTCCCAGTCGCGCGCCGTGAGTTCACGCGCGAAGTCCTCCACACCTGTCTTGTCGCTCACCGAGATGAGGGCCCGCCTCGCCATGTCCTGCCTCCGCGCCGGGGGAAAAGTCAAGTGGACGCTTGCCGCCCCGGAAAGGGCAGTGCGTCCGACCCAGGCGCGCGATCCATTCTCTTTGCGGGGAGGCTTCCCCGTGGTGTGCCCCACGTTCAGCGCCAGTCGCCCCCCGCCGCACGGCCCAGCATACAGGGTCAGGGCAGGACGGCTATCGCCTCGACCTCGATCAGGAGTTCCGGGCGCACGAGCGCCGCCACCTGCACCGCGCTGCTCGCCGGGGGAGCCGCCACGTTCACGAACTCGTCCCGCACCGCCCGCATCTGCCCCAGATGGGCGAAGTCCGTCAGGAAGAAGGTCAGCTTCACCACCGAGTCGAACGTCAGCCCGACCTCGGCCAGCGCCAGACCGATGTTCTCGAAGACCTTCCTGGCCTGGGCCGTGAAGTCACCGACTCCGACCGCCTCGCCGTGTTCGTCCACCGCGATCTGCCCGGAAACGTAAACGGTGCGGCCTCCTCGAACCTCGGCCAGGTGCGAGTACCCGGGCGCGCGGCCCAGGGCGGGGACGTGGACGAAGCGGACCTGGGGGGACGGGTCGTTCATGGGCCCAGCGTACCGGGCACTTCCCCTCAGGGGTTCAGAGGCCGCCCGGGTTCACATTCGGCGGCGTCTGACGGACCGCCGCGTCGTCGTCCATCCCCAGGACGCTTCGCAGTTCACTCAACGCCGCGCGCTCCCCCTCGCTGACCTGCTCGCCGCCGATGCCCAGGAAGCCGCCCTCCCTGGCCGCCTCCGCCGTGCGCTGCGCCACCGTCCACAGCAGGCGGCGGTACGAGGCGGCGTCTTCGGGAGTCGCCTTGCTGCTCACCAGCCACACGGCCTGACGCACGGCGTCGACGCTCTGAGCGCGGGCCTCCTCCATGGAGCGGGCGCGTTCCTGCCGGGGAAGCTCACGGGGGTCGGGCGGGGTGCCCATCAGGTCGGCGGCCATCGCTTCCAGGAGCGGGGTGCGACCTGCGCCGCTCACCTGCTCGCGGATCGCCGCGCCGATGGCCTGCGCCTCGGCGACGAGGCCCGTCACGCCGCTGGGGCTGGCCGCCACGACGGCTGCCCCCGCGCGGCCCGGGCCCGTCATCACCTTGAACCACTCGTCCGGGGTGAAGTTGTCCTTGACGCTCATGGGGCTCACCTTAAGCCCGAACCTGGAAGCGCGGCCTTGCGGGAGCCTTCACGGGGGGCGGCGGGACCTGTGCGCCCCCCCGGGAGTGTCCCTATGGTGGGGCCATGCACGACATCCGCGTGGGCTCGTGGCTGGAACTGCTGGACGTCCTTCATGCGGAGGCGTGGAACCCGCAGCTGCGCCGCTTCCGCTCGCCGTTCGTGTTCCGGGGGCAGGCGGTGGACGCCAAGCTGACGACCACCCTGCAACGGCTGGAGGGCGAGCCGCGCGAGATCGAGCGGCACCTGATCCGCAACTTCCGCAAATATGCCTACCGCTCGGGGATCGACCGCGACCTCTCGTGGTACTGGCTGGCGCTCGGGCAGCACCACGGCCTGCCCACCCGGCTCCTCGACTGGACCTCCTCGCCGATGGTGGCCCTGCACTTCGCCACCGCCGAGGAGGAGCGGTACGACGAGGACGGGGTGATCTGGATGGTCAACTTCGTGGAGACGAACCGGGAACTGCCGACGCCCCTGCGGCAGCTTCTCGAACGGGAGGGCGGGCAGGTCTTCACGGTGGACATGCTGGCCTCCTACTCGCGGCGGCACCAGCGGGCCGAGCACGAGCCCGTCACGACCTTCGACATGGGCTGGCTCGAAGACCTGGAACACGAGGCCGAGCAGCCCTTCCTGCTCTTTTTAGAGCCCCCCTCGCTCGACGAGCGGATCGTCCAGCAGTCGGCCCTCTTCGCGCTGCTCTCCAGCCCCGACGCGGCCCTCGACGACTGGCTGGTGGAGCACCCGGGCACCTCCCGCAAGGTCGTCATTCCCGCCGGGCTGAAGTGGGAGGTCCGCGACAAGCTCGACCAGTCGAACATCAACGAGCGCACCCTCTTCCCCGACCTCGGCGGGCTCAGCCGCTCGTTGCGGCGTTACTACCGGCTGAGGAGGGACGCCCCCGCCCCCCCACATGACGACCACGGTGGCCGCCCCGAACAGGAAACCCCGGTCCAGCGGTAGGAGGCGGGGGCGGGGATGACCAAGCGGATCGACGAGCTGGTGGGGCTGATCTGCGGCGGGGAGGGCCACCCGCTCGCCCCCATCCTGCGCGGGTGGTGCGAGTCCTCGCGCCCATGGCTGGCCTTCGCTGAAGCGCACGCGGCCAAGATTCGCAAGAAGGTGCGGCACGCATCCTCCGGCGAGGACCTCGGGGACCTGATCGCCGAACTCGCCGTCGCCGCCCTACTGGTGCGGGACCGCCGCTTCTCGGTTGCCTACGAGCCCCACCGCGCGACCGGGGAACGCGGCCCGGACTTCGGGGTCACCTTCAGGGCCCACATCCCCTTCTTCGTCGAGGTCGCCCGGCTCCGTCTCCCCGGGGGGACGGGGGACGACCTCGCCGCGCTCCGGCTGGCGCGCGTGGTGGGCGACAAGATCGAGCAGCTTCCCCCCGGGGCGGCGAACCTGCTCGCCGTCGCCTTACCGCCGGGGGCAGCCGGGGACGACCTCATGCCGGCGGCACTCCGGCGGCTGGACGGCCCGCCGGGGCAGGAGGAGGGGTCGCCGTTCCCAGGGGTGCGGGCCTACGCGCGGGGGCGCCACCGATTGAGCGCCGTCGCGCTCTGCTCGCTCACCCCCGGTGGACAGCTCGTGGACGTGCGGCTCTGGCTCCACCCGCAGGCCAGGCACCCGCTCCACCCCGAGGTCGCCCGGTATCTCGCCCGGGTGCCCGGGTCGGGTTGACCAACCGGGTCAGTACGTGTGGAAGTCCCTGAGGCCGGTCGCCTCGCTGTACTGGGTCTGCACGTCCCGCACGCGGGCGTGGGGCGGGCCGCGCCGCAGCCAGTGGAGCAGGCGTTCGAGGTCGGCGGGCGGGCCCTCGGCGACGACCTCGACCCGGCCGTCGAGAAGGTTCTCGGCGCTGCCGCTGAGATTCAGGTCGCGGGCGTGACGCTGGACGTAACGGCGGTAGCCGACGCCCTGAACGGTTCCAGAGACGAGAGCGGTCAGGCGCATGGGGGCATGGTAGCGGGGGCAGTGGGGGCAACAGGGTGCGTTTCTGACCCTCAGGTGAGGTTTTCACCTAGGCGCTCACCCGGGGGGGGATAAACTGCCGGGGATGCCCGCCCGCACCGCCCGGTTTTCCCGTTTCTCCTCTTCCGCCCGCCCCTCCGGCATGACGGGGTGCCCGTGACGGACACGCCGACCCCCACCCCCGAGCGGAGCGCGTCCGCCCCGGCCCCCCGTCGCCGGGTGCGGCGGCGCTGGCCCTGGGTTCTTCTCGCGCTCGCGGGGCTACTCGTGCTCGCGGCGGCGCTGGCCCCCCGGCTGCTCGGCGCATGGCTGCTCGCGCGCCTCAGCGGCGGGGACACGCGCGTCACGGCGGACGCGGTGGGCGGGCCCCTGTGGTCCCCCAGCCTCTCGGGCGCGGCGGTAGACCTGCCCGGCGTGAGCGCGACGGCGGGCCGCGCGGGCGTGAGTGTGGCGGGCGTGGACCTCCGCAACAAGACGGTGCGGCTGAACGTGGCGGTCTCCGACGCGACCGTGAACCTGCGACTGAAAGACCTCCTCTCGGGCAGCGGGGGGCAGGAGCAGGGCGGTGGAGGCGGCTGGAAGGTCGTCTTGAACGGTCTCGACGTGCAGCGGTCGAGGGTGAACGTGGACGGCTCGGGGGTGAACATCCCAGGCGGCTCCTTCCGGGTGCGGCCGGGCGAGAACGGGGCGCTGGCCGTGCGCGGCCGGACCGACGAGGGCGAGCTGAATGCCGACGTGCGGGTGCGCCAGGGCACGGGGGGCAACGTGTTCGACCTCGAACTCGGCGCGGACGCCCGGGTTCTGGGCCACTACTGGCCGGGCGTGACGGGCGGGCGCATCACCGGGCGCTACGTCCTCGGCGACGGCCCGGTGCGCGGTGACCTGCGGCTCACGAACGGCAGCATCCGGGTGCCCCAGGCGCGGTTCGTCACGGTGCGGAACATCGGCGGGACGGCCACCCACCGGGGGAACAAAATTGCCCTGGAACTCGCGGGGGTCGGCTGGGACGGCCCGGTCGTGGCGCGCGGCGGGGTGGACACGGCGGCGAAGAACTGGACGGTCACGGCCGAGGGCTCGCCGACCGTCCAGGGGCTCGCGCAGGCCCTGGGTACCACCGGGCGGGGCAGCCTGAGTCTGAGCGTCACGGCGGGCGGCTGGAGCACCGTCCGGGTGAAGGCGTACGGCAAGGGGGCGGGCATCCTCGCGGGCATCCCCTTCCAGGACCTCAAGGCCGAGTACACCTACCTCAACCGCGACGGCTCCACCGGGCAGACGAACGACCTCGCCCTCAGCGCGCGGACGACGCTCGCGGGCGAGCAGACCCTCACCGGGCGCTGGGCCTTCGGGCGCGAGGGGCGGGCGCGCTGGGCGGGGACCTTTGCCGGAAAGCCCCTCGACGTGACCGGGAACATCGACGCGGGGAACGTGCTCACCCTGGCGGGGCGGGGGCTCGGCGGCCCCCTGGCGGGCACGTACAGCCTGGGCACCCAGGCCACCCAGGCGACCCTGAACCCCAACTACGGCGCGGCGCGGGCGCGGGTGGCGCTGAGCGGCAAACCCTCGGACCTGCGGGCCACCGTGACGGACGGGACCGCCGGGCCCTTTCCCCTCGCCGGAACCGCCCGTCTGAACCGGGGCGGGCTGAAGGCCGACCTCGGAAGCGTCGCGCTCGACCTCGACCGGAACTTCCGTGGAGCGTGGACGGCGCGGGACCTGCGCGGCGCGGGCGTCACCCTGAACGGCTCGGGCACCCTCGACCTGACGGGGGGGGACGTGGTGGGCACCCTGGCGGCGAACGTGCCGGGGGTGGAGGGCACCCTGCGCGGGCCGCTCAGCGTCAACTACGTGCGGCGGCAGGGCACCTTCACGCCGGGGGGGCAGCGGCTGACGTGGCGCGGGGACGCCTTCACCCTGAACGCGCGTGACCTGCCGGTGGCGGGCGGCGTGCGGGTGAACGGCACGGCCACCGTGACGACCGGGCTGCGGGCGACGGGGACGCTGACGGCCACCGGGAACGGCTTCGACCTGACGGCCACCGGACGCGGCAGCGCGGCCAGCCTGCGCGGCACGGCGGGCGGGGTGACGGTGCTGGCCGACACGGGCTTGAGACCGGGCTTCCCGACGACTGCCCGGGTGGAGGGCGCCGACATCCGGGGCACGCTGAGCGTGGCAGACGGCGTGCGCTTCACCCTCACGACCGCCGGGGAGACGGCGCGGGGGGTGCTGGACGGCCGGAACTGGGACGCGACCGGGCGGGTGAACCTCGCCGCGCTGCGGCCCCTGGTGGGCGTGGACGACCTTGGCGGCACCCTCGACCTTGCGCTCGCGGGGCGGGGCGGCACGGCGCGGGTGAACGCGACGGCGGCGGGCGCGGCGGTGCGCGGGACTCTGACGCGGGCGGGGGGACCGATCAACGCGGACCTGCGGCTGACCTACCAGGATGCCGTGGCGAACCTCGCCGGGCGCGTCTTTCCGACCGTTCAGGCGAGCGGCACCGCCTCCTGGCAGAGCCAAACGTTGAACGCCGCGCTGGCGGGTGAGTACGGCAACCTCCGCGCCCGGCTGACGGGCCGTACGGGTCCCCTCTCCTTCTCGGGCGTGACGATTCCCGGCCAGCCCATCGACCTGACGGGCACGCTGACCCCGACCCTCACCGCGAGCGGGACCTGGGGCGACCTGCGGGCGCGGTACGACGCGCGGACGGGCCTGCTGAGCGTGGACGGGCGGCAGGCGTTGACGGCCTTCGGGCAGGCTGGGCAGGTGCGGGGAAGCGCGACCTGGGGTCCCGGCTTCCGGGGCACGGTGAATGCGAGCGGCGTGCTCGACCAGTACACGGTGGCCCTGCGTGGCCCCTGGAGCAACCTCGACGTGCTCCTCACCGACGCCGAGGGCCTGCGCGCCACGGGCACGGCGGCGCTTCCGACGGGGAGATATGACTTGAACGTGCGCGGCCCGGTCGCCGGGCTGTTCGTGGACGGGCGCGTCACGGGCACGGGCACCGAGCCGCGCGGCACCGTGAACGTCTTCGACGGGGCGGGCGGCTCGGCGAGGGTGACGCTGCGGGGCTTTTCCGACTTCGACGTGCAATCCGGCGGCCTGACCCTCGCCGGGCAACGGCTGAACGGCAACCTGACGGCCCGCGACGGCGTGCTCTCCGGGGACCTCACCGCCGGGCCCCTGCGGCTGATCGCGCGGAATGGGCGGGTGGACGCCAGCGGCGAGATTGCGGGGCACACCGTCACGGCACGGGGACGGCTGACGCTGCCCGCAACCCTGGAGGACCTGCGGGTGCGCGTGACCGGGCCCTACGTCACCGCCGACGCGACGGGCGGCGTGGCGAACCTGCGGGGTTCGCTGCGGCTTAACCCGCAGAGCTTTGGCTCTGGACAGGCGCGGGTGACGGTCCCCGCCCAGGTCTTCCCGCTCACCGCCTCACTGACCGGCGCAAGGGCGAACGTGGGCGGCCTGACGTACCGGAGCGGCACCTGGGGCGGAGGGGTGAACGTCCGCTACGCGCTGGGGGGCAGGGCGGGGACCGTGCGCCTGGTGGGGGGCGGGGCGAGCCTCGCCGCTGTGCCCTCCGGCCCGGTCGCCGGGCGGGTGACCCTGCTCCCGGCGCTTGTGGGCACGCTGACGACAAGCCTCTCCCCCGCCCTGGCCTTCGTCCCGGCCGAGTTCCGGCGAGAGATCGTGCCTGGGCAGCTCGTGGCGACACTGAACGGGGACGGCGCGACCCTCACGACGCGCGGCACCCGTTACCTGGGTGATCCCCTCACCCTGAATGCGCGGGTTAGCTGGAGAAACGGTGTGACCGCCTCCGGCACGTTGACCCACCCCGGCACGCGCATCCCCGTCCGGTACGACGGGCGGAACCTGACGGTGGACGGCGCCCTCCTCGACGCGCGGGCGCTGCGGCCCCTCGTCGAGGCGACGGGCAGCGTGACGGCGGACCTGCGGGTGCCGGACCTCGACTTTGGCCGGGCGAACGGGCGGGCGCGGGTGAACCTGGCGGCGGCGGGGCAGCGGGCCGTCGGGACCGTCACGCTGGTGCGCGGGCACCTCGGGGCCGACCTGACGAGCACCCTCGCGGGCCTGAGCGTGCGGGTGCGCGGTCCCCTCTACCCCGAGGCGAACGCCGCGCTGGCCCTGGACGGCGTGCGGGGGACCCTGAGCGGGAACGCCGCCGAAACGCTGACCCTGCGCGCCGCCGGGACGTACCGGGGCCGCGCCCTCGACCTGACCGCCAGCGGGCGGGCGCTGAGCGGACCCGGCGCGGCGGCCACCCTGAACGCCGCCGTCTCGGGGGCGAGCGTGAACCTGGGCCTGAACCGGGCCGGGACCGACTGGCGCGTTCAGGGGGCCTTCACCGCCCCCGACCTGCGGGCGCTGGCAGGGACGGCGGGCCACGTGAGCGGCACCGTCGCGGGCACGCTCTCCAACCTGCGGGTGAACGCGGACGGGGAGGTGGCGGGCGTGGCCTTCCGCGCCCCGGCCACCTACGCGGGCGGCGTGTTGCGGCTGAGCGGGGCGACGGCGACCCTTCCCGGCACCCTGGGCACCCTGCGCGCGAGCGGGCCCCTCTTCCCCAGCCTGAACCTCAGCGCGAAGGCGACCCTGCGGGATTACCTGCCGGGCACCTACACCGTGCAGGCGAGCGGCGCCCTCTCCAAGCCTGACGTGCGGGCGCAGGGCACGCTGACGAACGGGGCGGGCGGCCTCCAGGCGGGCGGGTCGGCCCTCACCGCGCGGCTGTTGGGCCGGGACTGGAAGGTGACCTTCACGGGCGAGCCGTTGGCGGGCACCCTGCGTGGGCAGCTCGGCGCCAACGCGCTGGGGGGCTTGCAGGATGGGCGGTTGAACATTCACACCTCGTTCCTCTCTGGCGACACGCGCGTGCGGCTGGACGGGGTGACGGGCTGGAACGCCCGGCGCGGCTGGCTGGGTGACCTGCGGGCGAGCGGGAACGTGCCCGGCGGGGCGCTCGACGCGCGTCTGACGGGCGCGGGCACGCTCGCGCTCGCGGGCGGCATCGGCCCGGCGCGGGTGACGGGAACGTTCCCCGCCGACCTTCCCTTCCGCCCGGGCGGCACGCTCGACCTCGCCGCGCTGGACGCGGCGGCACTGTGGGGCCGCGCGGGTCAGCTCCGGGTGACCGGGCGGGCGACCCTGGCCGGGAGGAACTGGGTCGCCCTGGAGGCAAACTTCGCGGGCCGCTTGCAGGATACCCTCGGGGACCTGAGCGGCGACGTGGGGGCGAGCTACCGGGCCGGGAACGTGACTGTGCGCCTCGCGGGAGCGCGGCTGGCGGGCGGCGCGACCCTCACGCAGGGGCGCTACGACGCCAGCCTGCGCGCCGACACCGTGCGCCTCGCGCGGCTGCTGCCCCCCGCCTGGGACGTGGACGCGCTGACGCTGGCGGGCACCGTGCGCGCCTCGGGCACGCTGGCGGGCGGCCCCGAGCGGGTGGAGGCCCGCACCCTCGCGCTGCGGGGCGAGCAGGAGCGAGTCGGACCCTTCAGCCTGTACGGCAGCGCGACCTACTCCCGGCAGCCAGGTCAGCCCGACGTGCTCAGGGCGGCCCTTTCCGGCAGCCTGCGCGGCGGCGTGCTGAGGGCCGACGGCTCCCTCCCGGCAGGCGTGCGGGTCACCGCGCGGGACGTGGATGCCCGCGCGTTCGGGGCCGGGATCGTCGGGGGGGACCTCACCCTCACCGGGCCGCTGCGGGACATCCTCGTCGCGGGGAGCGTCACGGCGCTCGCCGACAGCTTCGACGCCCGGGTGACGCTCTCGGGACCACTGCGGGAGGCCCGCGCGAACGCCCGGGTGGCCCTGCGCGGCCGGGACCGCGACGGCCTGCTGTACGCGGACGTCTCCGGCTTCGACCTCGCGGCGGGAACGGTGCGGGGGCGGGTGTACGGCACGGCGCGGCAGGGTGGGAATGCCGTCCGCCTCGACCTGGGCGGCGTGTGGCCGCGCCTGACGGGTAAGGCGACGGCGACCCTCCCCGGCCTGCCCGACCCGGTGACCTTCACGGGCGACGGGCAGGGGGGGTACGCGCTCGGGGCCGGACGTCTGGGCACGGGCCGCCTCACCCTGATCCCCGGCGATGGCCTCGTCCCCACCCTGGCCGGACAGCTCCGCCTCACCCCCCTCACCCTCGTGAACGGCGCGGGCACGGCGACGGCGGACGTGACCCTGGCGGGTCCCCTGACCTCACCTCGCCTCGGGGCGACGCTGACCACCCGGGACGCGGTGGTGTCCGGCGTGCGGCTCGCGGACACCACCGGAACGTTCGCGGGCACCCTGAGCGGCCTGCGCGGCACCTTCGCCCAGGCGGGCGTCACCGTCGCCACGCTGGAGGGGCAGACATTGACCTTGAACGGCCTCAACGCGAGCGCGGCGGGCGCCACCCTGCGCGCGAGCGGCACAGCGAACCTGAACGGCACGGCGGACCTCACCCTGAGCGCCAGCGGCGCGGTGGACGGCAACGTCCGGGCCACCTACCGGGCCGGGGCGCTGACGGCGGTCGGGACCGTGGCGGCGCAGGGGCTGCGCGCGGCCCTCGACCTGAACGCGAGCCAAAGGCTCGGCTGGCGCGGGACGGCGCGGGTGACGGGCGGGCCCGAGGGCGTGCTGACCGACCCGGCCACCCTGAGGGTGAGCGGGCCCTTCGAGCGGCCCCTCGTCACGGGCGAGGCGGGGCTGCTCGGGGCGGGCGCGCGGGTGGTGGCGAACGCGGCGGTCGTGCAACTGCGCCTCGTGGACGGCCCCGGCGCGACGGCGAGCGGCGTGCTGGAACTCCGGCCCGACGCGGGCGGCGAGTGGAGGTGGCTGGGCCGCGCGTCCCTGAGCCGCCCCGAACTCAGCCTGAGCGTCACGCCGAGTGGGCCCCTGGCCGACTCCCGCCTCGCCCTGGACGTGCGCCGGGGCGAGTGGCACGCGTCGGGCACGGCGGGGCTGCGGGCCGCCGACCTGAGCGTGACCGACGGGCAGGCGTCGGGCACCCTCACGTGGCAGGACGGCACCGTGCGGGCGAACCTCCCGGGCCTCGACCTCGCCCGCCTGGACATCCCCCGGGTGAGCGGGCGGCTCACGGCGCGCGGCGCGCTGAGCACGGACACCCGGGACGGCCGCCTCACCCTGCGCGCGGCGGGCGTGAAGACTGACCTCACGGTCCCCTACCTGGGGGTCGCGCTCGACGGGGACATCACGGCGGACGTGACGCTCACGGGCGGAAGGCCGCAGGTGCGGGCCACGGCGACCCTCCCCTCGGGCGTGGTGAACCTCAGCGCGACCCAGGGAACGGCGACTCAGGGGACGGCCGGGTGGACGGGCAACCTCACGGGCACGGTCGCGCGGGGTGGCGGAACCCTCACCGCCAACGTGACGGCGGGGGCGGCGGGCCTGAACGGCAGCGTGACCGCCGCGCGCTACCCGCTCCAGGCCCTCGGGCAGGACGTGCGGCTGGCGGGGCAGGTCACGCTGGGCGGGCAGACCTTCGGGGCCGACCTCACCGCCGGGAACGAGATGGGCGAGGCGCGCGTCGAGGCCCAGGGGGGTCTCGCGGACCTTCTGCCCACCCTGGAGCGCGTGGTCGCCGTGCGGCCCACCGGGCAGGGCTACCGGGTGCGCGCCGTCCTCGACGGGGTGGACGTGGCGGGCCTCAAGATCGCCCCCGGCCTCTCGGGCCGCGTGAACGGTGAGGCCAACCTGCAAGACGGCGGCGGCACGGTCGTCCTGAGCAGCCCCGCCCTGAGAATCGCGCAGAAGGCGCTGGGGGCGCGCGTCGAGGGCACGCTGAGCGGCGGCGACTGGCGTATTCGCGGCTTCCTGGGCGAGACCGACTTCTTCGCCTCACTGACGGGCGGCGTCCTCTCGGGGCGGGCGACGCTCCAAGCCCTCCCGCTGGGGGCGGTCGCCGGGGCCTTCGCGGGCACGACCGTCGGCGAGGGCGTGGTGACGGGGGTGGCCCGCTTCCAGCTTCCCCTCGCCGATCCCCTGGCGGGCAACGCCACCGTCGTCGCCGAGCGCATCCGGGTGACGGCCACGAGCGGCACGGGCGAAGGCGCGGTGACGGAGACCCTGACGGGCACGGGCACGCTCGACTACGCGGCGCGCGAGCTGCGGAACGTGAACATCCAGCTCGGCGGCGCGGGGACCTGGGACGTGCGCGGCGGGTACACGCGGCAGCGGGTGGACCTCTCCGCCCAGTTTCGGGACACGACCTTCACCCCGGTCCTGCGGCTGATTCCCGGGCTGGCCGAACTGACGCCCTCCCTCAAGGGCACGGTCACCCTCTCGGCGGCGGGGACCTACGACCGGCCACGCGGCCTGCTGCGGGCGCAGAACCTCGTGGGGTCGCTGGCGGGCCTGAGCCTCCAGCTTCCCACCTTCGCGGGCGACCTCCCCGACTCCGGCGCCTTCACGGCGGGCGGGCGCGTCCTGACGGGCGGCACGGTGGGCAGCGACGGCACCGTGGACGTGCGCGGGCAGCTCACCCTCGGCCGCCTCTCGGGCACGCGGGCCACCTTCACCGGATTGATTGCCCCGCAGGCGCTCGGGGCCCTGCCGAACACGACCGTCACCGTGGCGCAGACGACCGAGACCCGCTGGACGGTGGACGCCCGCAGCCGCAGCGCGGCGACCACGGCCAACCCGGCGGGGGTGCTGAACGTGACGGGGGCGCTCACGCCGCGCCTGGACCTCGCCCTCACCGCTCGGAACTACAACCTGCCCCTCGCCCTGATCTACGCGCGCGACAGCCTGCTGAACGCCGACCTCCGCCTCGTGGACGACGGTGCCCTCGTGCGGGTGAGCGGGGCGGCGAACTTCCTGCGCCTGACGCTGGGGCGCCCGAACACGGCAACGACCATTCCGGCCCCGGGGCAGAGCACGAGCGGCGGCGCGGCCGTAGGCCAGAACGGCCGCACGACGGACGACTTCCCCAGCCCGCTCCCCGAGCAGTTCCGGACCTTCCCCCAGCCGCAGGAGGAGGTCCAGGCCCCCGAGGACCGCCCCGCCCGCCCCTTCCTGGAGCGGCTGGTGTTCGAGGACATTCCCATCCGCGCTCCGAACGGCATCCGGGTGGACGAGGCGCTCGCGCGGGCGGAGTTCAGCGGCAACCTCGTCGTCTCGGGCACGGGGGCGCGGCCCAGGCTGCGCGGCGATATCCTAGCCCAGCGCGGCACCCTCTTCCTGCGCGAGAACGAGTTCGCCCTGCGAACCGGGCGGGTGACCTTCTCCGGCGAGGGGGTGTACCCCAGCTTCGGCGTCGTCGCAGCGGGCGCGGTGGAGTCCAGCACGAGCAGGCAAAGGGTGCCCGTCACCCTGAACGTGGGGGGCAACTTCCGCACCCTCCCGAACGGCGAGAGCGTCCTCGACCTCCAGACGAACCTGAACTGCACGGCGCCGGGGAACGCCTGCGTCGATCCCGTCACGGGGAACCCTTACACCGAGGCGCAGCTCTACGCTCTCGTCGCCACCGGGGTGCCCAACCTGGAGGCGTTGCCGGGCAACCTCACCGCCCTGGGCACCTCGGCCCTGCAAACGGCCCTCAACGTCTTCGTCCTTGGCGAGATCGAGCGCAACGTGGCCCGGGCGCTGGGCCTCGACGTGTTCCGCCTCACGCCGAACCTCTCGGTGGACGACGGCACGCTGGGGGCGACCCTCACGCTCGGCTCGTACCTGACCCGCGACCTGTACCTCCAGTATCAGGTGGACCTCAACGGCGAGGGCCTGCTCGACGCGACGTACAGCACGCCGGACGGGCGGGTGACCTTCAAGGTCAGCACGCCCCTGAACGGCCTGAACCTGGAGTCGGTGCGGCCCAGCTTCAGCGCCGCCTACAACCTGGGCCGCCGCGCGAGCGTGAGCCTGGGGGTGCAGAACGACGAGGACAGCACGCGGCTTCAGTTCGGGGTGACGTACCGGCTGTTTGCGAGGTAGAGGGGGGAGCGGTCAGCAGTCAGACGAAACAGAGGCGGCCCGGCGGAGGTTGGGGCGTTTCTATATTGAGGGTGGTCTTTTGATACACGCGTGGTTGGGTTTGAGCACTCGACGAAGGAAGAGGACCGCCGTCATTCCATGCCGGGTTCCCAGGCGTCCTCGACGGTGGGGATGACAGGCGATAGGAAGGGATCAGGGTGGTCTGAGAGCCGCCCTCTCGCCATCACCCTGACGGTAAAGTCGTCGTCTCGTTCCGAGTCACGCCAGGACATTACCCCGTAGGAGCCGGGCGCCTCTGACGCCACAGAGACAAGCAGGGCATCCAACTCTGGACCGTAGAAGCCTCTGCGGTTGAGGTTGCCGTGGACGAACAGAAACTACGTCCCATTGATGGCCCGGACTTCTGCGGAGGCCGAGGACTCTCAGCCCAACCTCTGAACGCGTTCCCGAAGGCGCGAGACGATGCCCCACATCTCCTGGTCGTCTTGTTCATTTGTCGAATCCCGAAGCGCGAACCACCCGTGAAACTCGAACACTCCTACCCTCCCGTCAGAAACCGCGCCGTCTCGCGGTACAGCATCTCCACCGCCTCCAGCGAGTCGAAGGTGTGGTTGGCACCGGGAATGGCTATGGCGTCGCAGCCGAGGGCCTGGGCGTAGCGGACGCCGAAGGTCGGGGGGCAGACCTGATCGGCGTCGCCGTGGAAGACTCGGGCCACGCCGCCCCAACGTGCGGCGGCGTCCAGCGGTCTGAGACGCGGCATCTCCAGCAGGAACTCGCGTCCGACCGGCCAGCCGCCGTAGTCGAGGATCACGGGCGGGGCGTAACCGCCGCGCAGGAGGGGGAGCCACAGCTCGGGCAGGGCGGGGGCCCATAGGGCGAGGCGGTGGGGACGCACCCGCTCGGCGGCGAGGGCCGCGATGAGGCCGCCCATCGAGAAGCCCAGCAGCATCACCCGCTCGGGGTCGAGCAGGGGCAGGCCGCGCACGTACCCGAAGGCCGCCTCCACGTCCTCGACCTCGCGCAGGGCGGTCATCTCGTTGAACTCGCCTTCCGACTCGCCGCTGCCCCGGAAGTCGAAGCGCAGGGAGGCCACCCCGCGCGCCGCCAGGAAGCGCGAGAGCAGGGGCAGCAGGCGGTGGTCGCCGCCCCGGTTGCCGGTGAAGCCGTGGAGGATCACGACCGAGGGCCACCCCGGGGCAGGCCGCTCCCCGTCGGGGACGTGCAACATGCCGTAGACGCGCTGGGTGCCCACCTTGAACTGCGCGAACTGTTCCATGCGGGGATGATGGCAGAGACTCAGGGGAGTGGCCCTGCTTGTGAGAGGACGGGCACGGGACGCCTAACCTCCGCTCAAAATGCTCCCGCACCCCCGCGCCTACACTGCCCGGCAAGGAGGCGACATGACCGAGCCGCAACACGTGACCGATTCCCAGGAAGCCGCCCGACTGCTCACCGAGAAGATCAAGGGCGTCCGCTTCGCCACGTTCACCACCGTCTCCCAGGACGGCAGCCTGCACGGGCGGCCGATGGCGACCCAGCAGGCCGAGTTCGACGGCGACCTGTGGTTTTTCACCTACCGGGACAGCCACAAAGTCGATGATGTCCGCGCGAATCCCCAGGTCAACCTCGGGTACAACAACCCCGACAAGAACCTGTGGGTCAACGTGACGGGCAGCGCCGAGGTGGTGGACGACCGCGCCAAGATGCAGGAACTGTGGGAGCCGCCGCTCAAGGCCTTCTTCCCCGACGGGGTGGACGACCCCAACCTGATCCTGCTCAAGGTCACGCCCCACCAGGCCGAGTACTGGGACGGCCCGGCGAGCGGTATCGGCAAGGTGGTGGCCTTCGCCAGGACGCTGGCGAGCGGGGGCAAGACGCCCCCCGGCAAGGACGTGAAGCTGGACCTCGAAGGGCAGTAGGACCGGCCCCTCCTGGCAGCGCGGCCAACGACAGGAGCACCACGCGCCCCCGGTGATCCCAGCCGGGGGGCAACTTCTGGTCCAGGGCACCGTCTTCCCGGGCGGCTGACCCGGCCACGCGCCGTCTAAAGGACCCGGGGAAGATCAACCCACGGTATTCACCATGAACTCACAGGCGCGTGCCCCGTCCCGCTGGCAACGCAAGCGGGTGGTTTTCAGACCGGTGGCTGCGGTGATGACGCCAGGCAGCAGTTCGCAGACCGCCGGATGACGCCGCCCCGCCTCCACATACACACAGTTGTAGGCGTGCAGGCACACCCCGGCGGGAACGACCTCAAGCTCGGGGAGCAGGTCGCCGTAGTCGAGGAGCTGAAGCAGCCGGTACAGGCGCTCCGAACCGTCCAACCCCACCTGCGGGGGCTGCACCCGCGCGGCCATGTCAGCGGCGACCCGGGCCAGCAGCCGTTCCTCCAGCCCCTCGGTTCGGGCGGCCGTCAGCACGGCGTCGAGCAACTCCAGGTAACGCTTGGGAAACAGCCCCTCGGCGCGGGCCGTCAGGGCGTAGCGGGTCGCGGGGCGGCCCCGGCCGGGCCCGGTCGAGCCCTCGCGCGTCAGCAGCCCGTGCCGCTCCAGAGCTTGCAGGTGGTGGCGTACGGCGTTCTCGCTGAGCCGCAGGGCCGCCCGCAGTTGCGGTACCGTGGCCGGACCATGCCGTTTGAGATAAGCGGCGAGAACCTGGGCCGTCGCCTCCGGCTCAGCATCGGGAAGGAAGTCTTTTTCCACCATTTCTACCATAGAAACACGGCAACCTTGGGTGCAGGATGAGGGCGGAGGAACGCCCTGATGACCACCAACGAAAGCATCACCGACCGCATTATTCGCGCTGTCCTGGGTATGGCGCTGCTCATCGCCGCCTTCACGCTGGCGGGCGTCTGGACCTGGATCGGCGGTATTCCCGGAACTGTGCTGGTGCTGACCGCCCTCACGGGCTTCTGCCCGCTGTACGCGCTCCTGGGCATAAGCACCCACCGGGCACACAAGTAGCCCCGTTCCGCCGGGCGGGGGGCAGAAAGGCGGGGCATCCGGGATCACGCCCGGATGCCCCACCTTCCCCGATCACGTTCAGGGCGTCAGCCGGTGCCGGTCGCGCGGGAAGGCGCGGGCATAGCGCACGTTGCTGATCCCCAGCAGCTTCGCCGTCAGCCGCTCGGCCCCGATGGCGAAGCCGCCGTGGGGGGGCATCCCGTACTTGAAGACCTCGGTGTAGCCCGCCAGCGACTCGGGATTCAGCTTGTACGCGGCGATGGACTCCATCAGCATCGCGTGGTCGTGGATGCGCTGCCCGCCCGAGGTGATCTCGATGCCCCGGAAGAGGAGGTCGAAGCCGCGCGTGAGGTCGGGGTCGGCGGTGCCGTCCGGGTTGATCTCCGGGTGCGCGTAGAAGGGCCGGGCGGCGCGAGGGTACTTCGTCACGAACACGAAGTCCGAACCCTCGGTTTCCGCGTAGTGCTGGCTCAGCAGGCGCTCGGCCTCCGGGTCGAGGTCCTTGCCGCCGACCGCGTGGCCGTACTTCCCCTGCACGAGCTGCCGCGCGTCCATCAACGTGATGCGGGGGATGCGGGCGGGCACGTCGGGGATGGTCGCGCCGAGCAGGCTGAACTCCGCCCCGGCCCGCTCCCTCAGCCGGGTCATGATCGCGTCGAGGAGGCGGGTCTCCAGGTCCATCACGTCCTCCTCGGACTCGATGAACCCCATCTCCACGTCGAGGGACAGGTACTCGTTGAGGTGGCGGCTGGTGGCGTGTTCCTCGGCGCGGTAGACGGGCGCGACCTCGAAGACGCGCTCGAAGACGCCGACCATGATCTGCTTGTAGAGCTGCGGGCTCTGCGCGAGGTACGCCGGATGCCCGAAGTAGTCGATGGGAAAGAGGTTCGCGCCGCCCTCCGCCCCCGCCGAGACGATCTTGGGTGTGCTGATCTCGGTGAAGCCCTCCGTGAGGAGGTGGTCGCGGAAGGCCGCCACGAGTTCGGCCTGGACCTTCAGCGCCGCGCGCTCCTTGAGGCCGCGCACGGTGACCACGCGGTAGTCGAGCAGGGTCTCGGGGTTGACGTTCCACTCCATCTTGGGAATCTCGACGGGCGGGGGCTCGACGGCGGCGGTCAGGACGCGCAGGCTCTCGACCTGAACCTCGAAGCCGCCGGGCGCCTTGGGGTGTGCCTTCACCTTGCCGACCACCTCGATGCTGCTCTCGGGGAGGGGCAGGTGGAGGCCGCTGCCCACGCACTGGGCCACGCCGCTCCTATCCCGCAGGACCAGGAACTGCACGCCCCCCAGGTCGCGGCGGGCGTGCAGGAAGCCCTGGAGCCGGACGTTCTGCCCCTCGTGGTGCGGCAGTTCGCGGGTGAGGGTGCGCTGGAGGTGGACGGCGGGTTCGGTGGTCACGGTTTCAGGTCTCCTTTGCGGGGCGGGTCAAGAAAAGGCCCCGACTCCGTGGGGAAGTCGGGGGCGCATGTGCGGCGAGGCGTCCCCTAGCGGGGATCGTCATTCACGTTGTTCGCGTGGGCCGCCGTCATGACGAGGAGTGTAGCGGGGACCGGAAGAGGCGGTCAACGCGGGCGGCTAGGCAGGGCTGGGGAGTTCTCAGCCCGAGCCGACGCTCTTTACCGTGTAACGGACGTGCCGGTCGCCGACCTCCACCTCGAAGGACTCGCCGACCTGCCGACCCATCAGGGCCTTGCCGACCGGGCTGTCCTCGCTGACCTGGGTCACGCCGCCCTCCAGGGCCGTCACCTCCACGGGGCTGACAAGCTGGACCTGCATCTCCCGGCCGTGTTCCTCGTCCTGCAACACCACGACCGAGCCCAGGCCCACCCTGCCCTCCTCGCCCGGCAAAGACTCGACGACCACCGCGCGGGCGAGGATGTCCTCCAGCTCGAAGATGCGGGCGTCCATGCTGGGCAGGTCGATCTGGGAGGCCTCCAGGTTGCGGTCCTCGATGTCGCTGGTGTCGTCGCGCAGGGCCGCGATGGTCTCGGTGGCGGCCTCGCGGCGCTCGCGTTCCTTTTGCAACGTCTCCTCCAGGCGCCGGTAGCCCTCCGCCGTCATGGGAATCTGTTCTGCCATCTGCCCCTCCTGTGGCTGGCCTTCCCGTGTGGTCGGGAAGGGAGACGAAGCGCGGCTCCCCCTGCGGGCATCACCGAAGGGAGGTGGCGCCGTCTCGTCAATGCCGGTCCAATCTGACCTGCCCCGGGTGCGCCCCCTGGGAAGAAATTGCCCAAGGCCGCTTTACGAAGCGGGAACTTGACGAGGCCGGGGCTTCACGAACCGGCCCGCGCGGCGTGGGCCGCCTCCAGCCCTTCCCGGCCCGGGACAGGCGTGGGCCAACAAACGTTGCAGGAGTCCTCATCGGCAGGGACTTCGCCGTCCGTTCTAATTCGTGGCGACACACGGCCCCGGCACCAGCCAGGCCCTTTCGAGGAGGAAGCCCATGACCGACCCCACCGACCGCGACCCCACCACCGATATCGACCCCGAGCTGAACGCCCGGCTGGACGACGACGCCACCGTGACCGGCGAGGACCTCGACCGGGACAGCCGCGAGCTGAGCGACGCCGAGCTGCACCCCGTCGGCGGCGCCAGCGTGACGGGCGCGGAGACGATGGATTTCTCCCTCCCTGAGGACGACGACCCGGCGAACCAGGACACCCAGTCGAACGCCGACCTGATCCGGGACGTGGCCGAGACCGAAGACGACTTCCCGCGCTCCGGCGACGTGACGGGCGGGGAGCGCGGGACCACCGGGAGTGACGCGCTGGCGGGCGCGGGGGTCGCCTACGACGACGGCATCGACCCCTCCATCCGCACCGAGATGCTCGACAACGCGATGGCCTACGGCGACGACTTCACGCCCAACAACGTGAACGACGAGCCCTCCTTCGACGACGGCACTCCCGGCAGCTTCTCCGACTTCAGCGTGATCACCCCTGACACCCCGGGCGGCACCACCCGCCTCGCCGACCCCAACCAGGACGCGGGTGGCGAGGTCAGGGGCCCCCGGGTAGGCGGTTCGGGCGGCATAGACGGCGGCCCGGCCCGCACCCGGCCGCTGCCGGGCACGACCGAAGACGAGTAACGGGGAGCAGGGCAAAGAGGCGGGTCCGCGAAGGCCCGTCCTTTCCCTGTTCTCATCTTAACCGACCGTCCAGACGGTATGCTTAATTCATGAATAGACCCCGGAATCCCGAGCTGACGCGCTCGGCACTGCTGGAGGCGGCGGGAAGGGTGCTTCAGACGCAGGGGGCCGCCCTCTCGCTCGACGCCGTGGCGCGGGCGGCGGGGGTGAGCAAGGGGGGCCTGCTGCACCACTACCCCAGCCGCGAGGCGCTGCTGTCGGCGCTGGCGCTGGAACTCATCGAACGGTTCCGGGCGTGTGTGGAGGCGGCCCGGGCGCGCGAGGTCGCGGCCCACGGGGAGGGGCCGGGGGCGTGGCTGCGGGCCTACATCGAGGTGAGCTTCACGCCCGCCGCCGGAGAGGACGCCCTGATCGCCGCGCTCGCGCCGCTGGCAGGGCACCCGGAACTCATCGCCCGGTTGCGGGAGGCGCAGGCCTTCGTTCTGACAGAGGCGGAGGCGGACGGCCTGCCCCCCGCCCGCGCCCACGCCGTCCGCCTCGCCTGCGACGCGCTGAGCCTGGGGCCGCTCACCGGGCTGCCTGACCTCGACCCCGGGCGGCGGACCGCGCTGAAAGAGGAGCTGCTGGCATGGACACGGGTGTAGGCGAGCGCCCCTCCCCCGCCCCGCCCGGGCACCCCGACCCCGGGCCGGGCTGGCAGCGGCGGTTCTGGGCGATCTTCGGGGGACAGGCCCTCAGCCTGACGGGCTCGGCGATGACCCAGTTCGTGCTGCTGTGGTGGATCACCGACATGACGGGAAGCGTGGGCGCGCTGGCGACGGCGGGGATGGCGGCCCTGCTCCCCCAGGCGCTTCTCGGGCCGCTGGGGGGCACCTTCGCCGACCGCTATAGCCGCCGGGTGCTGATGATCGCGGCGGATACGGTGAGTGCGCTGTGTATGCTCGTCCTGATCGCCCTCTTCGCCAGCGGGCGGGTCGAGCTGTGGCACGTCTACACGATGATGTTCGTCCGCTCCTCGATGCAGGCCTTCCAGGGACCGGCGGCGGCGGCGAGCACGGCGATGCTCGTCCCGGCGAGCTTCCTGCCTCGGGCGGCAGGCCTGAACCAGACCCTCCAGGGGATCATGACGGTGGCCGCCGCGCCGCTGGGAGCCCTCGCCATCGGCGCGTTGCCGCTGTGGGCGGCCCTCGGCCTCGACGTGGCGACGGCCCTGCTGGGCATCCTGCCGCTGCTGGTCTTCCGGGTGCCGCAACTGCGCCTCCCGCCTGGGGAAAGGGCGGGCGTCTGGGCCGAGTTTAGGCAGGGGGTGAGCCTGGTGTGGCGCCACCCCGGCCTGCGCCAACTCTACGCGGTGATGGCGGCCGTCGTGCTGGTGATCATGCCGACCTTCACCCTGACCCCGCTGCTCGTGAAGGAGCACTTCGGGGGCGGCGCGGGGCAGGTCGCGCTGATGGAGGGACTTTCCGGGGTCGGGATGATCGCGGGGGGGCTCGCCGTCGCCGTCCTCGCCCCCCGGCGGCGGGTGGCGACCGTGCTCGTAGCCTTCGCGCTGTCGTGCCTCGCGGTGGCCCTGACGGCCCTCGCGCCCGGGCACGCCTTCTGGCTGGCGGTCGTGTGGTGGGTGGTGAGCGGCGTGACCTTCAGCTACGGCAACGCGCCCATGACGGCCGTGCTCCAGACCGTGATCCCCAACCAACTTCAGGGCCGGGCGCTGTCGCTGCTCTCGACCGTGATGGGCCTGGCGGGGCCGGTCGGACTGGCCCTGGCCGGGCCCCTCGGCGAGTGGCTCGGCGTGCGGGGGCTGTTCGTGGCGGCGGGCGTGCTCTCGGCGCTGGCGAGCCTGGCAGGGTTCCTCTCCCCGGCGCTGCTGCGGTTGGAGGGGACGGCGGTGGGGGCGGAGGAGCGACCCGAATTCTCCTCGCCCACACGCCGCACAGGAAACCGGGAGGGGATCTGACGGGGAGGGACGTACGCGCCCTGTACAGGAGACGGCAACGGCGGCACTCCTCCAGACAAGGGGTGCCGCCGCTCGGGTTCGGGGGTTACTTCAGGATGGAATCCAGGTCGAGGCTGGGGAGGGACTGCACCCGCTGGGCGGTCACCTGATCGGCGGCGGTCTTCGCCTGCGTGAACACGTCGGACAGGACCGTCCCGTAGCTCTTGTCCGGGTTGGTGTCCACCTGCACGAAGGCGACTTTGGCCGTCTGGCTGGTCGGCTCCCACGTTCCGGCCCCAGACATCACCGGGCGGCCCTTGGCGTTGAGCGTGACCTTGTTGTCGCTGTCGGTCATGGTCAGGCGGCTCCCCAGGATGGCCCTCAACTGGGCGCCGGAGTTGGTCACCTGGCTCAGGACCACGGCGAAGGTCTCGTTGGTCGGGGTCGTGCAGGTGTCGTTCGCACACGTGGAGTTCGAGCCAAACCCGCCGTTCTTGGCCTGGTCGGTGGGCTGACCGCGCTCCGAAATGGTCATGACGCCCTGCTGGTAGGAGCCGTCAGGCAGCTTGGCAACCCAGACCCAGTCACCCTTGTACGGCACCCGGGGGTCGGTGGACTCCGTGGCCGAGGGGTCAGGGTTGTAGGCGTCCGTCAGGACAGGGGTGACGGTCGTGCCATTGTCCCCGTTACCCCCGTTCCCGTTGCCACCGCCCCCTCCTGGGTTGTTCTTACCACACGCCACGAGACCGAGGATCAGGGCACCTGCAACAAGCATTCGTTTCACGTTATTTCCTCCTTGGTTGGGATGGCCCAGGGTAAGTCCGGTTCGCCATGAACATCGGTTGATCATACGGGCCCAGGGGCTGAAGAGAACGCTTCGACACGGCTCATCCCGTCGTCAGCTTGAAAGAGACGGAGGTCCGGAACGTGACCTTGCAACGTCGGAGACGACGTTTTCTGGCACACCGCCCTCACTCCTGCCCCGCCAGCATTATTCTCCGGCCATGACCTCCCCTCCCCTCCTCGCCGAACTCGACGCCGCCACCCGTCTCGCCCTGGAGGCGGGGGAGTTGCTGCGGGCGCACCTGCGGCGGGGCCTCACGGTCGAACACAAGACGGGGGCCGACGACCCGGTGACCGCCGCCGACCGCGAGGCCTCCGACCTGATCCTGCGGGGGCTGCACGCCGCCTTCCCGGAGGACGGCCTGCTGAGCGAGGAGGCTGCCGACAGCCCCGCGCGGCTCGGCGTCGAGCGGGTGTGGATCGTGGACCCCATCGACGGCACGAAGGAGTTCACGACGGGCAGCCCCGACTTCGCCGTCAGCATCGGCCTGGCGGTGGGGGGCGACCCCGTGCTGGGTGTGGTGTACGCTCCCGCCACGGACGAACTCTTTGCCGGGGTCGTGGGCGTGGGCGTGACGAAAAACGGCGAGCCTGCGGGATTTAGCGACCGGAGCGAGTACGTGGTCAGCGTGTCGGACACCGAGTTCCGGCGCGAGTTGCACCGCGCCTCCCTCCCCGGCATGGCGCCCAGCGGCTCCATTGCCCTCAAGCTCGCGCGGATCGCGGCGGGCGAGGCGGACGTGACCTTCACCATGAGCCCGCGCAGCGAGTGGGACATCGCGGCGGGGCACGCCCTCGTGCGGGCGTCGGGCGGGGAGGTGCGGCGCCGCGACGGGAGGCCCATCCGCTACAACCTCGCCCGGCCCCATATCGAGCAGGGGCTTCTCGGAGGCCGGCTGGACGCCCTCGCCTGGCTGGAGGAGGAACTCGCGGCCCGGGGCCTCCCGACCGCCCACCTGGGCCTGACGGGCGAGGACCCCGCGTGGAACGTGCTGCCCGAGGGGGACCGCGCCGCTCTCGCGGGGCACCCGGGCGTCTTCGTGCGGCACGCGGGGGGGAGGGCACTCGCGCTGATCGTCGTGGGGGAGGGCGGCACCGTCGAGCGGGCGGAGGGGGACGCCTTTCACCTCGAACGGCTGACCCGGGACGTGACGCGGGCGCTGGGAACCCTCGGCGCGGCAGCGACACCGACGGGGAGGCTAGACTGACGCGCATGGAGTCGGAGGGCACGGGCATCGGGTGGGGCCGCGTCACCCTCAAGCCGGTGCCCGAGTTCACCCCCGCCGAGTGGAGCACCCTCTACCGCTTCTTCCGCGACCGAGAACTCGCCGACTGGAACGACGCCAAACCCATCCGGCTTCCCGAATGGCTCTTCCGCCGGGTCATGCTGGAGGAGGAGGCCACGGGCGAGCGCGCGGGCTTCGGCGTCCTCAGCGAAACGGGCGAACTGATCGGCAGTGCGGAGCTGTACGACCTGCGCCCCCCGCCCCCCACGACCCCGACCGTCGCCACCCTGGGCGTGATGATCGGCGTGCGCTCGCTGTGGGGCCAGGGCTACGGGCGCGAGGCGGTCATGGCGCTCCTCGCCTGGGCCTTCGCCGGGGAGGGGGACGTGGGACAGCGGGGGCGGGCCCGGCCCGTGCCGCTCGCCCGGGTCCGCCTCACCACCTTCGGCCACAACCGCCGCGCCCAGCGGGCTTTCCTGGCCTGCGGCTTCCGCGAGGTCGGGCGCACGACCGGCCCCGGGCGCACCGACGTTCACATGGAGATCACGAGAGGAGAGTGGCTGAATGCGCGTGCTGGTGCCTGACCTGCCCGAGTTCCGCGAGTTGCGAGTGGAGGGGGTGGAGCTGGGCTTCTTCTCCCGCGACGAGGCCCCGCAAGGCAGCGCCGAGGGAGTAGTCCTGTGGTTCGCCTCCCCCGAGCTGCGCCGCGAGTTGCTGGGGCGACCCGGCCTGCGCTGGGTCCTCACCCTCACGGCGGGGATCGACCATGTGGCGGGCAGGCTGCCTCAGGGGGTCACCCTCTACAACGCCCACCGCCTGCACGACCGCGCCGTGGCCGTCCACACCGCCGCCGGGATGCTCGCCGCCGCCCGGGGCCTGCACCGCTTCCGGGACGCGCAGCACGAGGGTCGCTGGCAGCCGACGATGGACCTGGGCACGCTGGACGGCAGGCAGGTGGTGATCTGGGGCTACGGTCATATCGGCAAGATTCTGGAGGAGTTGCTGACCCCGCTCGGGGCGCACGTAACGGGTATCCGCTCCCGCACCCCCGAGGCCGAGCGGAACGCGGCACTCGCCGGGGCCGACTGGGTGGTCCTGCTGCTGCCCAGCACGCCGGAGACCAAGGGCATCGTGAGTGCCGACGTGCTCGCCCGCCTGGGGCCCGGCGCGTGGATCAGCAACCAGGGGCGCGGCAACCTGATCGACACCGATGCTCTCCTCGCCGCGCTGAACTCGGGGCACCTCGGCGGCGCAGTCCTCGACGTGACCGACCCCGAGCCGCTGCCGGAGGGGCATCCCCTTTGGGCCCAGGAGAACGTGATCATCACGCCGCACATCGCCAGCACGACCTCCGACCTCGTTGCGCGGGGGGCGGAGTACACGCGGGCTTTCCTTGAGGAGATGGCAGCGGGACGCGAGCCGGAGGGGCGAGTGGAGGCGGGGCAGACGTATTGAGGGACGAATCTCGCGGGGAGTTGAGCGGGAAATGGGCGCTGGGGGACGCTCACGATTCCCCCCTCTCCTGCGGAGCTTTACAAGTCCCGGCCTCTGCGAGCAGCTCTACGAGTCCCCACAAGGGAGGAGGGGCTAGACCACCACCGCTCAGGACGAGACGGCGACCCTCCGGTCCTCTCCCACCACCGGCAACTCCCGCGCGTGGTCCGCGATCAACCCGCCGCCCAGCAACCTCGTCCCGGCGTACAGCACCGCGCTCTGACCGGGCGCGACGGCGAACTGGGGCTCCTCGAACCGCAACTCGAAGCCCCGCTCATCGGCGTGGAGGACCGTCGCCCGCACCGGCTTCGTGCGGTAGCGCACCTGGACCTCTACCTCACGCGGCAACTCGGCGAGGTCGAGGAGGTAGTTCGCCCCCTCCGCCCGTAGCCCGTTCCACAGGCAGTCCTCGTAGTCGCCCACCCAAACGGTATTCGTCCCCGGGTCGAGGTGGACGACGTGGCGGACGCGGTGCGACTGGTACAGGCCCAGGCCCTTCTTCTGCCCCAGCGTGTAGAACTGGGTGCCCAGGTGCTCGCCGACGACCTCCCCCGTGCCGATCTCGCAGATGAAGCCCCGACTCTGCGGCAACTGCTCGGCCACGTAGTCCTGCACCCTGCCGGGCACGAAGCAGATGTTCTGGCTCTCAGGCTTGCGGGCAGTCAGCAAGCCGCGCTCCTCGGCGATCTCGCGCACGCGCGGCTTTTCCAGTTCGCCCACCGGGAAGAGGATGAAGGGCAGGGCCTCCTTCGGCGTACCCCACAGGAAATACGTCTGGTCCTTGCGGGGGTCGTCGCCCCGGTGGAATTCCACGCTGCCGTCCTCGCGCTCCACCCGCTTGACGTAGTGCCCGGTCGCCACGTAGCGGCAGCCCAGCATCCTCGCCTTCCTCACCAGCTCGTCGAACTTGACCTTGGTGTTGCAGTTCACACACGGGTTGGGTGTGCGGCCCCGCGCGTACTCCTCGATAAAGGGGCCCACGATGTGGCGCTGGAACTGCTCACGGTAGTCGAGGAGGTAGAAGGGCACGCCGACCTGTTCGGCCACCCGGCGTGCCTCGTACGCGGCGTCCGGCGAGCAGCAGGTATCGAAGGTCGAGGCCCGCTTGTCGTCGGGCCAGAAGCGCATCATCGCGCCGACGACCTGATAGCCCGCGTCCCTCAGGAGCGCCGCCGAGACGCTGGAATCCACCCCGCCCGACATCGCACACAGAACGCGCTCACCCGTCATACGGCGGGGAGCTTAGCAGGCGGAGGGGGGACAGACCGTGAGTGGGGAGTGGTTGGTGGTCAGTGGAAAAGGCGAGGTGCGGACCCTGCGCACCTCGCCCCCGCGCTCCTCCCGCCCGACGCGGTGAGAGCGTTTGACACGGAAACGATGTCCTGCTGAGCGCAGCGAAGCATCTCGCCTTCCAGGCGGAGGACCCTACGCTTCCCTCAGGGGGCAATGCTTCTTGCGTCAAATGCGCTAGAAGCTGCCACTGCCCCCCACCCGCACGCCCTGGTAGTAGGCGTAAGCGGCGCTGTAGCAGCCGGGCCGGGCGTACCAGCTCTTCGCCGCGCAGATGGTCTTCATGTTGGCGTAAAAGGCGTCATCGGTGGCGAGACGGTTGGCGGATGTGCGCTCGTAGACCTTGAGGTTGCGGTAGCCGAAGTCGTGGACGTTGCAGGCGGGCCGGAAGTCCTCGCGGTACCCCAGGCCCAGGCCGTCGGGCGCCGAGCAACCGTCACGGGTCCAGTCGAGGCCGGAGTAGGGCACCGTGGTGCCCGCATAGGCGCCGTACTGGCTGTTGTACCCGGAGACCGTGCCCCACGCGACGCCCTTGATGTACGCGAGGCGGTCGCTGGCGAGGTCGAGGCCCCTCACCACCGGCGCCTGCGGGCGGCTGAAGTTCGCGGGCCGCTCCCCGTACGCCTCCTGGAGGGCGGCGAGCAGGCCGGGGTCGTTGCCGTACCGCGCCAGGATCGCCTGGCTCTCGGCGTCCTGCAACTCGGGCCGGGCGGCGTAGTCGGCGGCCAGCGTGTCCTGCGCGGCGGGGCCGTTGGCGGTCGGCGTCTGTCCACAGGCGGCGAGCGTGAGGGCGAGGGCGGCGGCAGCGAGGGGGGTGAGCTTCATGCACGTCTCCTGGGGAACCTGGGCACCGCACGGACATAGAAAGGTCCAGACGGGTCGAACACGGGCTGAATTAAGGTGACCTCCATAATGTAAGCACAATTTTTCAGGCGCGGTATGAAAAACCGCCCACCCACAGGGGGCAGGCGGCTCCGGCGGGCGCGGGAATCTACTTCCGGGCGGCCTCGATCAGGGCGGGCACGATCTGGTTCACGTCCCCGACGATGCCGTAATCGGCGACCTTGAAGATCGGCGCCTCGGCGTCCTTGTTGATGGCGACGATGTAGCGGCTCTTGCCCATGCCGCTGAGGTGCTGCACGGCGCCGCTGACGCCCAGCGCCACGTACGCCTTGGGCTGCACCGTCTTGCCCGTCTGCCCGACCTGCTCGGCGTAGGGCCGCCAGCCCGCGTCCACCACGGCACGGGTGGCGCCGACGCCCGCGCCCAGGCGGTCGGCCAGCCCCTCGACGTAGCGGCTGAAGTTCTCGGGGTTGCCCACCCCGCGCCCGCCCGTCACGATGACGTCCGCCTCGGTGAGCGCCACGCGGCTCGTCTTCTCGAGGCTCCGGCCTGTCACCTCGACACGTGGGGCGGGGAGGTCGAGTTCCACGTCGTACTGCTCGCCGGGGGCGGCCAGCGGCGCGGCGGGGGCGAAGGCGCCGGGCTTGACGCTCACCACGACGACCGGGCCTTCCGCCTCGACCGTCTCGGTCACCCGGGCGAGGTAGGTGTACCGCTGCGCCTGGAGGGCCGTGCCCGTGCTCGCCAGGTGGATGGCGTCCTCCAGGTAGGGGGCGTCGAGCCTCACAGCGACGCGGGGGGCGTACTCCCGGCCCGAACGGCTGCCGCCGATGACGACGGTGTGCGCTTCGCCCTCCTGCGCGATCTGCGCAGTGGCGGCGGCCCACAGCTCGGCGTTGTAGGTGGCGAGCGCGGGGAGATCGGCCACGAGGACCTGATCGGCCACGGCGGCGGCGGCGTTGGCGATCTCCGCGACTCCCTGGCCGAGGACGAGAACGGTGACGGGTCCCTCGCGCCCGGACTCCCGGGCAGCGGTGACCATCTCCAGGGTGGACTTGGCGAGCTTCCCGCCCGCGTGTTCGGCGACGATCAGGATCATGCCAGCACCTTCGCTTCGTTGCGCAGGAGGTCGAGAAGCTGTTCGGCGGCGGCCTGCGGGTCCTTGCCGTCGATCATCCGGTTCAGCCGGGCACGCGTCTGGATCTCGGCGTTCACCACGCGGACGGTCGGCCGCGCCCCGTACTGCTCCAGGCTGTCCTTACGCAGTTCCTTGCGCTTGGCCTTCATGATGTTGGGAAGGGTCGGGTAGCGCGGCTCGTTCAGGCCCTGCTGGGTCGTCACGACGGCGGGAAGGGAGGCGCGGAAGTTCTCGTTCCCGTCGTCCACGTCATGACGGCCCGTGAGGCTGTCGCCCTCCAGTCGAAGCTCGTTCGTCCAGGTGAGCTGCGGCCAGCCCAGGCGTTCGGCAGTCGCGGCTCCGAGCGCCTGGCTGTCCCAGTCGGCCTCCTGCCCGCCGACGAGAATCAGGCCCGCCCCCTCCGATTGAGCAACCTGCGCGACGATCCGGCTCAGGGCGATGGGGTCGAGCAATTCACTCGTCTCGACGTGGATGGCGCGGTCCACCCCCATCGCCAGGGCGGTGCGCAGGGCGTCCTCGACCCGCTTGGGGCCGACGGCCAGCGCCACGATCTCCTCGATGTTCGCGCCGCCCTCGCGCAGCCGGAGGGCTTCTTCCACACCGTACTCGTCCATCCCGTCGATGACGAGGGTCGCGCCCTCCAGATCGACGCTTCCGGCGCTGATTTTGACGCGGGCCTCCGCGTCGGGCACTTGCCTGACCAACGTAAGAATCTTCATGGGGCCTCCGCAGGAGTCAGCCTGGAGCGGCACCGTGTATTCGGCCTCGCCTGCTCCGGCGGCGTTAGGAATTGAACCGGGTGTAAGTTTAGCAGGGGAGGCGGGCGGGCGCCAAGGCCGGGCTTTCTGGCGATGATGTCCACGTTCTTCCCGGCTGGACGGCGGGAGGAGTGGGGGAGCGAGGTTCTTCCCGCTCTGACACACAACCTGAAGGGAGACCCACCTCCATCTTCTCTCGCCGGGTTCCCCCACCGGACTCCCCCCGACCTGACTCCCGTCTGTCCAGTTCATAAAGTCGCCATCAATCACATGAGGGCGCTCGCTCATCTTGGGGCCTCAGGCTACGGGCGACATGAAGAAGCTTCTTGCACTCACGATCAGCGCCGGGCTCGCCACGGCGGGCGCTCAAACCCTTGGGGTCGGCTTTAGCACAGGCGGCGGCCTCGAACTGGGCCTGACGGGCGGCTACGCGAACGGGCTGAGCGGCGAGGCCTTCGTCCACGCGCCCAACCTCGCGGGACCGTTCGGTCTTAAGGTGGGGGCGAGCTACACCCGCGCCGCCGACGCGATCAACGACAGCAGCCCGGTTGACCCGACGGGAACCCTCTTCCCCACGACCTACACCTTCGGGCAGGCCAAGCAGGACGGAGTTGCCAGCGAGTCGGGCAGCCACACGGTCCTGAGCGTGGACGGCACCTACAACGTCGGGGAGCTGACCCCCGGCGTGGGCGCGACCCTGTACGCGGGCGGGCGTTACGGCTTCTTCCGCTCGACCGAGGACTACGGGACCAGCGGCAGCACGACCTACTCCAGCAACGCTTTCGGCATCGGCGCGGGCGTGATGGTGAGCTATGCGCTCGCCGGAAACCTCAGTCTGGTGGGCGACCTGGGCGTGGACCAGTTCTTCGGCTCCTCGATTAACACCGGCTCGGACACCTTCCAGCAGGGTGAGGCCGGGTATAGCGCCATCAGCAACAAGTTCGTCCGCCCCGGCACCGTCTTCAAGGCCCGCATCGGCGTCAAGACCACCTTCTGACCCTCGTCGCCCGGTGCCCTCACCCCTCGCGGGTGGGGGTTTTCTGCTGCGCCTCCAGCAAGGCCTGAAGTTGCGAGAAGGCCGCCACCACGCGCGGAAAGCCCAGGTACGGGGCACACAGCAGGAGGGCCTCGCGCACCTCGCGCTCGCTCGCCCCGGCCCGCAGGGCGCCGCGCAGGTGGGTTCGCAGTTCGGTCGGGCTGCCCAAGCTGACGAGCAGGGCGCAGGCGATCAGCTCCTTGGTCTTCAGGTCGAGGCCGGGCCGTTCGTACACCGTGTCGTAGGCGAAGTCGCGCACGTACGCCATCAGGTCGGGGTCGAGGGCCGCGAGCCTGGAAAGGATGCGTTCCTCCTGTGCCCCGAAGATCGCCCGGCGGGCCGAAACGTGCTCCTCCTTCTCCCCCTCGTCCCGCCTCTCGTCCGTCATGGGCAGCAGCGTAACAGGCCCCCGCTCCGCACGCGACGGAGGCGGGGGCCTGGGAGGGCCGGACCTTACTTCTTGATCGCGCGCAGCACGGCGGGCGTGAGGTCGGTCGTGGCGGTGTTGGCGTACACCACGAGGTTCGACTGGGCAGCGACCCGGCGGTCGAGGACCACGGTGAAGCCGCTGCCCTTGGCGACGTTCGCCACGGTCGTGTTGAGCTTACTCGCCAGGGGCTTGAACTGGGTCGCGAGGCGCTGCTGGTGGCTTTGCTGGGTGCTCAGGAACTCCCGCTGGGCCCTCTGGGCGGCCTGGATATCGGCCGCGCTGCGCGAGGCGTTGGCCCTGGAGATGAGCTGCTGAAGCTTGGCCTGCTTGCCCTTCAGGTCGGCGTCCACCCGCTTGGAGAGGCTGAGGTAGCCGGCGCTGCCGGGAAGGGCGGCGACGACCTGCTGCACGTCCACAATGCCGACGCGGGCGCGGGTCTGGGCGGCGTGCGGCACGGTGGCGAGCAGGGCCAGGGGCAGGATGAGAAGGGCAGGTTTCATCAGGATTGGGCTCCTCTAGGCTGGGAAGACTTCAACCAGAAACCCCCGCGCGCAGGCGGGGGCCGTTTCCGGGCGGCTCCGCTTACTTGACGGCCTTGAGGGTCGCCTCGGTGATGTCGGTGCTGTTGTCGGCGTAGACCACCAGACCGCTGCGGGCGGCGACGCCCCGGTCCATCACGATGCTGTACCCGTTCGCCTTGGCGGTGCTGTTCACGGCGGCGTCGACGGCCTTCTCGACCGTCTCCATCTTGGGCTTCATCTGGTCGTCGTAGGTCTTGGCCTTGGCCTGGAGGGTCGAGACCAGGGTGGCGCGGTTTTGCTTCTCGGCGGCGGTCGCCTGAGCGCCCTTGGCGTCGATGGCCTGAATCTGCTTTTGCAGGCCGCTGAGTTCGGTGTTCGCCTTCTGCTGGATCGCCTGGAGGTCCTTGTCGGCGGGGTGGGCGGCGAGCAGGCGCTGCACGTCCACGAAGGCGATCTTCTGCGGTGTGGTCTGGGCGTGTGGGGCGAGGGTGCCCAGGCCGAATGCGGCCACGATGGCAAGAGGGGCGAGCGCCTTGGCGTTGATCTTCATGGCGGGCAAGCTAGCACGGGCCTTTCTGAGCCGAATGAATCTCTTCACAGTCTACTCACATACCCAGTCAGCGGGCCGTCAGCCGGGAGGAGGATCGGGAGGGTAAGGTTGGGCCATGCTCGTACGCGACTGGATGACCCCCAGCCCCCTCACGGTCACGCCGGACACGACCGTCATGGACGCCCTGCGGCTCCTCAAGGAGCGGGGGTTTCGCCGCCTCCCCGTGATGGAGGGGAACCAACTGGTGGGCATCACCACGCGCAAGGACCTCAAGGACGCCGTGCCCAGTCAGGCGACCACCCTGAGCGTCTGGGAACTCAACTACCTCCTGAGCAAGCTCACCGTCGCCGAGATGATGGCCCGGCCCGTGATCACGGCACAGGAGGACGAGTCCCTCGAAGACGCCGCGCTGCGGATGCAGGAATACGGGGTGGGCGGCCTCCCCGTGCTGGGCGGCGACGAGCGCCTGCGCGGCATCCTCACGATCACCGACGTGCTGCGCGCCCTCACCGACATCCTGGGCCTGCGGGAGGGGGGCACGCGCCTCACCCTGGAGATGCCCGACACGCCGGGCAGCCTCGCCCGCGCGGCGGGGGCCGTGCTGCCCAGCAACATCATCAGCGTCGCCACCTCGGGGCAGGGGGAGAGAGGCGGACAGCCTCGCCGCCGCTTCGTGATGCGCGTGATGGGCGAGGGCGTGCGGGACGTGGAGGCGCGGGTGCGGGCGGCGGGAATAGACGTGGTGGAGTAGGCGCCTCGAAGCGGGAGGGAGAACGCTCCGGCGGCCTGATTCGATCAGGTTCGGTCCTCAGTCCTCAGGCGGGAAATTCCCCCGGCTCAGCCGCCAGGCTTGCTTGTCGCTGGCGCCTCGCCCTCCCGCAGCCGCTGCCGATCACCTCAACTCCCGCCGCAGCCCCGCCGCCATCTGGAACCACTCGCGCTCCTGGCGGCGGTAGAGATTTGTAGCCCGCTGCTCCGTCCGGGCGAGTTGATCGAGCAGCCGCGCGGCTTCGTCCCGTCTCCCCTGCTTCAGGAGGAAAGCGGCGTAGCGGGTGCGTGGTTCCTCCGTCGTGGCGGCGGTCATCGCGTCGCGGTAGGTCTGGTCGGCCTCGGCGGTCTTGCCCTGCGCTTCCTGCGCCTGGGCGAGCAGGGTCAGGCTGCGGGTGCGGGTGGCGGCACTCGTCTTGAGGTCCACCCGGTTGAGGAGGCTTTCGGCGGCAGCGGCGTTCCCCCGCGCGAGTTCGAGTTCGGCGCTCGTCAGCAGAACCACCGGATCGTCCGCGTAGATGCCGTTCAGCAGGGGTTGGAGGGTCGCCTGCGCCTCGTCGGGACGACCTGCTCGTGCTTGAAGGGCGGCAAGGTCGGCACGGTGGGAGAGGGTGTCGCTCTCGGCCAGCCGTTCCTGCGCCTCACGAATGCGGGTGTCGAGCGGCTTGATCGCCTCCAGCCCCGCCCCCAGGGCGGCCCCTGCCCGCCGCGTTCCCCCGCGCAAGCCCGGCAGGATTTCCAGGAAGAGGTAGGCGAGCACGGCCAGATACGAGCCGATCAGGAGGATGAAAATCCAGTAGAAGTTGCGCCGGGTAACGACCGCGTGGACCAGAAAGACGATTTGGAGTACGCCGGACAGGTACACCAGCCACGGGTACTGGTTGAGGAAGCCGAAGAGACTCACACCTGATGGTACGGGGTCCGGCGCCCAGGCGTTTCCGCACCTGTGGGGCAAAAGGTGCTATCCTCAGGTCAAACTCATCGGCCCCACCACGCCTCTTGACAGGCGCTTCTTGTCTCGTCTATACTTCCTGTTCGCCGACCATGATGGGCCGGACAGGAGAGCCTTGCAGGTACGCGCCGTTTTCAATTCGGACTCCACAATCTAGCACGTCAATGACGGGACACAGCCGGAGGGGCTGTCGTCTCGACTGCGCCGTTTCCCGCCCCGGAGGCCGCGCAGGAGTTTTTCAGGGGAACCGAGGTGTGAATGAGCCTTACCGACCAGAAGCCGCGCATCGAGCGTTTCGGTGAGATCACCGAAGTCATCCCGCTCCCGAATCTGACCGAAGTGCAGGTGAACTCCTTCAAGGCGTTCCTGCAAGCCGACAAAGCACCCGACCGCCGCGACAACACCGGGCTCCAGAGTGCCTTCCGCGAAGTCTTCCCCATCGACGAGACCGAGAAGGGCCGCTCCACGGGCCTCGTGCTCGACTTTCTGGAGTACCGCCTCGGCGAGCCGCCCTACACCCCCGAGGAGTGCCGCGAGAAGGACCTGACCTACCAGGCGCCGATGTACGCCAAGCTCCAACTGATCCACAAAGACAGCGGGCTGATCAAGGAAGACCAGGTGTTCCTGGGCGACCTGCCGCTGATGACCGAGGACGGTTCCTTCGTGATCAACGGGGCCGACCGCGTGGTGATCTCGCAGATTCACCGCTCGCCCGGCGTGTACTTCACGTCGAGCTACAAGGGCATCAAGAAGCTCTACACCGCCGCCATCATCCCCATGCCCAAGCGCGGGCCGTGGATTGAGCTGGAGTTCAACGGCGGCGTGCTGGAGATGAAGGTCAACAAGCGCAAGTTCCCGGTGAGCCTGCTGCTGCGTGTCCTCGGTTACGACGACGCCCAGCTCCGCTCCCTCTTCACCGAGTTCGAGCCCGACGCTGAACTCCCCGAGGACAAGAGTGCGGGCATGAGCGCCGACGAGGCCCTGCTGCGCCTCTTCACCGTGCTGCGACCCGGCGACCCGCCCAAGCGCGACAAGGCGATCCAGTACCTCTACGGGCTGCTCGCCGACCCCAAGCGGTACGACCTGGGCGAGCCGGGCCGCTTCAAGATGAACACCAAGCTGGGCGTGCACCGCGAGGAGCGCACGCTGCTGACCTTCCAGGACGGCAAGTTCAGCGACGCAGGTCTGGTGGACACCATCCGTTACCTGATGGCGCTGCAACGCGGCCTGGAGACCGTGGGCCTCGGCGCGGACGAGGACGGCGTGGTGAACGAGGTGCCCGTCACCGAGGACGACATCGACCACCTCGGCAACCGCCGCGTCCGCACGGTGGGCGAGCTGCTCGCCGACCAGCTCCGGGTGGGCATGGGCCGCATGGCGCGCGGCGTGCGCGAGCGGATGCTGCTGGGCAACCCCGATGCGGCGACTCCGACCAAACTCGTGAACAACCGCCCCATCGTGGCGGCGATGCGCGAGTTCTTCGGTCGCTCCCAGCTCTCGCAGTTCAAGGACCAGACGAACCCGCTGTCCGACCTGCGCCACAAGCGCCGCATCTCGGCCCTGGGGCCGGGCGGTCTGACCCGTGAGCGGGCAGGCTTCGACGTGCGCGACGTGCACCGCACCCACTACGGGCGCATCTGCCCCATCGAGACGCCGGAAGGCGCCAACATCGGCCTGATCTCCTCGCTGTCGAGCTACAGCAAGGTCAACGAGCTGGGCTTTATCGAGGCGCCGTACCGCCGGGTCGAGGGCAGCAAGGTCACCGACGACGTGATCTACATGACCGCCGACATCGAGGACCGCTACACCATCGCGCAGGCCAACAGCCCGCTGAACGCGGATGGCACCTTCGCCGACGAGCGCGTGCTGGCTCGCCGCAAGGGTGACCCCCTGCTGTACACGCCCGACGAAGTGGACTTCATGGACGTGTCGCCCAAGCAGATCGTCTCGATCAACACGTCGCTGATCCCCTTCCTGGAGCACGACGACGCGAACCGCGCGCTGATGGGTTCCAACATGCAGTCGCAGGCCGTGCCGCTCGTGCGCGCCGACAGCCCCGCCGTGGGCACGGGCGTCGAGGAGCGTGTGGTCACCGACTCGGGCACCAGCGTCATCAGCGACGTGACGGGCCGCGTGAGCTACGTGGACTCGCGCGTGATCCAGGTGACCCTGACCGAGGACTCGGCTCAGGCGGGCATGGTGACGGGCAACATCCGCACCTTCGAACTCGTGCGCTTCACCCGCTCGAACCAGGGCACCAACCTCGACCAGCACCCCATCGTGAGCGTGGGCGAGGACGTGCGGCCCGGGCAGGTCATCGCCGACGGCCCCGCCTCCGACCTCGGTCGCCTCGCGCTGGGGCAGAACATCACCATCGCCATCATGCCCTTCGACGGCTTCAACTTCGAGGACGCGATCTGCATCTCCGAAGGGCTCGTCCGCAAGGACTTCTACACCTCGGTCCACATCGAGAAGGACGAGATCGAGGCGCGAGACACCAAGCTCGGCCCGGAGAAGATCACCCGCGACATTCCGGGGCTCTCGGAAGCCGCGCTGCGTGACCTCGACGAGGACGGCATCGTGCGCGTGGGTGCGGAAGTCAAGCCCGGTGACATCCTCGTCGGCAAGACCAGCTTCAAGGGCGAGAGCGAGCCGACTCCCGAAGAGCGCCTGCTGCGCAGCATCTTCGGTGAGAAGGCGCGCGAGGTGAAGGACACCTCCCTGCGCGTGCAGTCCGGCCAGGGTGGCATCGTGGTGAAGACCGTGCGGTTCCGCCGTGGGGACGAGGGCGTGGACCTCAAGCCCGGCGTGCGCGAGATGGTGCGTGTGTACGTGGCCCAGAAGCGCCAGCTTCAGGTCGGCGACAAGGTGGCGAACCGCCACGGGAACAAGGGCGTGGTCTCCAAGATTCTGCCCCCCGAGGACATGCCCTACCTGGAAGACGGCACCCCCGTGGACCTCGTGTTCAACCCGCTCGGCGTCCCCAGCCGCATGAACCTCGGCCAGATTCTGGAAACGCACCTCGGAGAGGTCGCGCGCCTGACCGGGCAGAAGTTCATCACGCCCGTGTTCGACTCGGCCACCGAGATCGCCATCAAGGAGATGCTGGAGGTCGCCGCCGCCGAGAGGTTGCAACGCCGCAAGGACGAGGGCTTCGAGGTGGACAAGCGCGAGCAGGAAGTGCTGGAGCGCGCCGGGAAGCTGGGCGTCATCAACGCTCCCAACGGCGAGTTCGAGCCTGCTCAGATGAGCCTCGCCCGCACCGGCAAGAGCGTCCTGTACGACGGGCGCACCGGCGAGCCGATCAGCGGCCCGGTCGTGGTCGGCACCATGTACGTCATGAAGCTCTACCACATGGTCGAGGACAAGCTGCACGCCCGCTCGACTGGCCCGTACAGCCTGATCACCCAGCAGCCGCTCGGCGGCAAGGCGCAGTTCGGCGGCCAGCGCTTCGGCGAGATGGAAGTGTGGGCGCTGGAAGCGTACGGTGCGGCGCACACCCTTCAGGAGATGCTGACGATCAAGTCCGACGACATCGACGGACGCGACGCCGCCTACCAGAGCATCGTCAAGGGCGAGGAAGTCAGCGGCAGCACCATCCCCGAGTCCTTCAAGGTGCTCGTCAAGGAGCTCCACTCCCTTGGCCTGGATGTCGAGGTGCTCGACAACGGCGACAAGGCCGTGGACATCTTCGAAGGGATGATGCCGAAGCGATAAGCCGTCAGCTCTCAGCTTTCAGCCGTCAGCGGCGAAAGCTCAAGCCCAAGCCGAGGTTGCTGAAAGCTGACTTCTGATCGCTGACCGCTCCCCCAAGCCTCCCACCCAAGGAGCACTTGCTTTGAAAGACTTCAACAAGGTCCGCATCGCCATCGCCAGCCCCGCGAAGATTCGTGAGTGGTCGTTCGGTGAGGTCGAGAAGCCGGAAACCATCAACTACCGCACCCTCAAGCCCGAGCGCGAAGGTCTCTTTGACGAGCGCATCTTCGGGCCGATGAAGGACTACGAGTGCGCCTGCGGCAAGTACAAGCGCCAGCGCTACGAGGGCAAGGTCTGCGAGCGCTGCGGCGTCGAGGTGACGAGCAGCAAGGTGCGCCGCTACCGCATGGGTCACATCGACCTGGCAACCCCCGCCGCGCATATCTGGTACGTGAAGGACACGCCGAGCAAGATCGGTACCCTGCTCGACCTCAGCGCCGGACAACTGGAGAAAGTGCTGTACTTCAGCTCCTTCCTGGTCACCCAGCCCCTCAACGCGCAGAAGGAAGGCCGCCCGCTCAAGCGCGGTGAGCTGCTGACCGACGACGAGTACCGCGAGCTGCGCTTCGGGCGGCAGGAGACCTACACCATCCCCAACGGGCAGGAGGCGGTCGTCCGCGACGGCGAGTACGTGACGCGCGGGCAGACCGTCGGCGGCAACGTCGTGAGTAAGATGGACGGTCTGGCGCAGTACCGTTTCCCCCGCCGCGCCGAGATCGCCTACGCCGAGCAGGTAGAGGCCTCGCTGCCCCTGCCCGCCGACGTGCTGGTGGAGCAGGACGCCTTCCGCGCCGGTGAGATCTTGGCCGAGTTGGAAGGGGACGTGCAGATCACGAGCCCCGTGGACGGCACCGCCTTCCTCGTGGACCTCGGTGAGGACAGCGTGCTCATCGAGCTGCGCGACACCGTGGCCGCCCCCGAGCCCGTCGAGGGCGAGGAGGAACAGGCCGCTCCGAAGGGCGACCTGCTGGCCCGCGTGTACGTACCGCACGGTATGAACGTGGCCGTCGTCCCCGGCGAGATCGTGGAGGCTGGGACCGTGCTGGCGAGCGCCGAGGCGGGCAACCGTCTGCGCGTGAGCCGCGACAGCCGCCTCTCGGCCGTGACCTTCCCCAAGAAGAAGGGGGACGTGAAGGCGACCGTCCACTGGACCCGCCGCGCCGAGTACCCCATCAACCCGACCATGCACGTCCTCGTGGGCGACGGCAGCGAGGTCCGCGCGAGGCAGCGCGTGATCGGCGCCATCGACAAGGACGAGGAGGTTGTGGCGGAAGCGGACGGCGTGATCACCCTGCACGCGCCCGCGAGCATCATCGTCTCCAAGGCGAAGGTGTACGCCTATCAGGACGAGCCCCTCGTCGTGAACGGCGACCGGGTGGAGCCGGGTGACGAGCTGGCCGACAGCGGCAATCTCCGCAGCGAGATCAGCGGGCGCATCGAGATCGACCTCGTGCGTAAGCAGGTTCGCGTGATCGAGTCCTACGACTTCGAGGCCAAGATGGGCGCCGAGGCGGTCAAAGAACTCCTCGACGACCTCGACCTGGATCAACTGGAGGCCGAACTCGGCGAGCAGATGCGGGACTCCTCGCGCCACAAGCGCGCCAAGGCCCGTAAGCGGCTGGAGGTCGTGCGCGCGTTCAAGCGCAGCGGCAACAACCCCTCGTGGATGATCCTGGAGACGGTGCCGGTCATGCCGCCCGACCTGCGCCCGATGGTGCAGGTGGACGGCGGGCGCTTCGCCACCTCCGACCTCAACGACCTGTACCGCCGCCTGATCAACCGCAACAACCGCCTCAAGAAGCTGATGGGCCAGGGCGCCCCCGACATGATCATCCGCAACGAGAAGCGGATGCTTCAGGAAGCCGTGGACGCCTTGATCGACAACGGGCGGCGCGGCAGCCCCGTCACCAACCCCGGCTCCGACCGCAGCCTGCGCTCGCTGACCGACCTGCTCGGCGGCAAGCAGGGCCGCTTCCGGCAGAACCTGCTCGGCAAGCGCGTGGACTACTCGGGTCGAAGCGTGATCGTGGTCGGCCCGCAGCTCAAACTGCACCAGTGCGGGGTGCCGAAGCGGATGGCCCTCGAACTCTTCAAGCCGTTCCTGTTCAAGGTGCTCGAAGAAAAGGGCGAGGTCACCAACATCAAGCAGGCCCGCAAGATGCTGGAGCGCTACCGCGACACCCGCGACTCCGTGTGGGACGCGCTGGAAGAGGTGATCGAGGACAAGGTGGTGCTGCTCAACCGCGCGCCCACCCTGCACCGCCTCGGCATCCAGGCGTTCGAGCCCGTGCTCGTCGAGGGTCAGTCCATCCAGCTTCACCCGCTCGTCTGTGAGGCATTCAACGCCGACTTCGACGGCGACCAGATGGCGATTCACGTCCCGCTGAGCGCGCAGGCGCAGGCGGAAGCCCGCATCCAGATGCTCTCGGCGCACAATCTGCTCTCGCCCGCGAACGGCGAGCCCAACGTCAAGCCCAGCCGCGACATCATCCTCGGCATCTTCACGCTGACGCAACTCCGCCGCGACAACCTCGGCGCGGGCAGCGCCTATTCCAGCGAGCAGGACGCCCTGGCCGCCCTCGACGACGGCAAGGTCGCGCTGAACACGCCGATCACCGTGAACGGCGTGGAGACGAGCCCCGGGCGCATCAAGTACGTCTTCTCCAGCCCCGACGAGGCGATCATGGCCGTCGAGCGCGGCGGGATCGACTACCAGGACCACGTGCGCATCCGCCTGAACGGCACCGTGTACGAGACCTCCGCCGGACGCGTGATGTTCCGCCGCCTCGTGCAGGAGGCGCTGGGCAACCAAGCGCACCTCGTCGACACGCTGGTCAACCTCGACACGGCCTACGAGAAGGACAACCTCAAGGACATGATCATGGGGTGCTTCAAGCATCTCGGGATCGAGGCGACGGCGGGGCTGCTCGACGCGCTGAAGGACAGCGGGTTCAAGCTCTCCACGACCTCGGGCATCACCATCGGCATCGACGACATCGTGCTGCCGCCCAACAAGGCGGAGCTGCTGGCGGAGGCCGACGAGAAGCTCAAGTCCATCGAGCAGAACTACGAGTTCGGCTTCATGACGGAAGAGGAGCGGTACAAGCAGGTCGTGCAGCTCTGGAACGACACCACCGACGAGGTGAAGAACGCGGTCTTCGAGAACTTCTCGCAGAACTACCCCTTCAACCCGCTGTGGATCATGTCGCAGTCCGGCGCGCGTGGTAACCCGCAGCAGATCCGTCAGCTCGCGGGAATGCGCGGCCTGATGGCCCGCCCGGACGGCTCCACCATCGAGGTGCCCATCAAGGCGTCCTTCCGCGAGGGTCTGACGGTGCTGGAGTACTTCATCTCCACCCACGGCGCGCGTAAGGGCGGCGCGGACACGGCGCTCCGCACGGCCGACTCGGGCTACCTGACCCGCAAGCTGGTGGACGTGGCCCACGAGGTCGTCGTCCGCGACGTGGACTGCGGCACTACCGACTACACGGTGATTCCGCTGGGCGGGACCGACGAGCGCACGGGCGAGTGGCGCACCCGCAAGGGCAGCGAGATCGAGACGAGCATCTATGGTCGGACCCTCACCGCCGATGTGGAGGTCGCGGGGCGCACCCTCCCGGCGGGGCAGATGCTCAGCCTGGAGGACGTGAAGGCGATTACCAAGGACGCGAGGACCATCGGCGAGGTGTTCGTCCGCACACCGCTGAATTGCCGCGTGAAGGCGGGCGTGTGCCAGAAGTGCTACGGCTACGACCTCTCGCAGGCCAAGCCCGTCAGCATGGGTGAGGCGGTCGGCGTGGTCGCCGCCGAGTCCATCGGCGAGCCCGGCACGCAGCTCACGATGCGTACCTTCCACACGGGCGGTGTGGCGGGCGGCGGCGACATCACGATGGGTCTGCCCCGCGTGATCGAGCTGTTCGAGGCGCGCAAGCCCAAGAACCAGGCGGTCGTGGCCGACCGTGACGGCGTGGTCCGCATCGAGGAGGAGGAGGAGCGCTACCTCGTGCGCATCGAGGCCGAGGACGAGGCCTTCAGCTCCAAGACCGCGACCAAGATCAGCAAGGGCCTGCGCCTCGTCGTCCGCGACGGCGACCGGGTGGAGGCGGGCCAGCCGCTGACGCGCGGTGCCGTAAACCCGCACGACCTTCTGCTCTACCGCGACACCGACGCCGCCCAGCGTTACCTCGTGGAGGAGGTGCAGCGCGTGTACCGCTCGCAGGGCGTGAAGGTCCACGACAAGCACATCGAGGTCATCGTGCGGCAGATGCTGCGCTACGTCGAGATCACCGACGGCGGCGACACCGACCTGCTGGAGGGTCAGACGGTCGAGCGCTGGGAGGTTGATGGGGCGAACGAGGCGCTGGAGGACGGTAAGACGCCCTCCTCCTGGAAGCCGGTGCTGCTCGGCATCACCAAGAGCAGCCTGACGACCAAGAGCTGGCTGTCGGCGGCGAGCTTCCAGCACACGACGCACGTACTCACCGAAGCCTCCATGCGCGGCCAGGTGGACGATCTGATCGGCCTGAAGGAGAACGTGATCCTCGGCAAGCTGATCCCGGCGGGCACAGGCCTCACCACCGTCCGCGAGATGCAGGTCGCCGACGAGCGCACGCTGGAGAAGTACGGCGAGGAGAGCCGCAGCCCCGACTCGGTGACGGGGACGCAACGCTACGACGACACCCGCCCCGGCAGCACGCCGACCGTTCCCGGCTACGCCGACTGAGCACGGCTAAACTTCTTGACCCCCACTCGGAGACGGGTGGGGGGTTTTCGTTACACCTCGCGCGCCACCTTCTCGGGCTCGTCGCTGTAGAGGGTGGCGTAATGCTGGCCGAGGTTGACGAGGAAATGCATCTCCTCTTGCGTCGTCCGCGCACTCAGCCGTGTCTCGAAGCTCAACAACAGCGCTCCGTAAGCCAGGGAGGCCGCGCCGAGGATGGCAAGGATCACCGGCGCAGGGCCGAACGCCGCCCCAAACAATGCTCCCGAGCCGATCAGGATGCTTGTCAGAACGAGGAGGGCGACCGCAACGTACAGCGCCGTCATGGCCCGCTGGATAATGCGGGTGCGGCGGGCGAGGCGTGGCAACTGGCGGATGATCATGCGTTTTTCCTCGCGCGCCAACGGCTCCTGCTGTCCGTTCTCGGAAACGAGCACTTTGAAACGCGCCGTAAGCTGCCGCACCCGGTCCGTCGCGCGGCCCAGCCGCGTACTCGTGCTCATCAGCAGGGTGCCCGCGCCGCTGATCAGCACGGCGGGGGTGATCATCGCCGCGAGGACGCTGAGGGTGGGGTCGGGCGCCGCCATGCGTCCAGGGTACGGCTAGCGGGAACTTACCCCGCAGATGCCACCTGTACGGGGCGGACATCTGCCATCGCTCACCCCGAAGCTGCCCTTCTCGTCGCCGGTGATGACGAGGCGGACAGGCTCTCCGTTCCGGCGAAGGTCGGTACTGGTCGCCGTCCTCCCCGCGTCAAGCACATGGATGATCAAGTTGCCCCGCGCGGGCAGTCGCCCTCTCCAGGTCAGCTTCTCGCCGATCCCGACGGGGCGGCTCTCGATATTGACGGCCTCGCCCCCTGGTGTGATGGCCGTGACGAGGATGCGGAGGGGACCGCCGGGCTGGGTGCGTCTGCGGGACAGGTCGATCTCGACGGTGAAGGGCACGGACGCTCCGCTGAACCGCGGGGCTTGTGCGAACGGCATCAGCGGCGCCGCCGCACCTCCACCGCGCGCCATTGCAGGCGCGGCGAGGACGGCCAGGAGGACCCAGGCGAGGGTATGGGCGCGCATGTTCAACCTCACTCTCGCAGCATACTTCCACCCTTACACCACACCCGTCGAAGGTGCATCTGCCCCTCCCCCCACCCTGCCCAACACGGTAAAATCTCCTGATGCAGCTTCTCCTCGACCTTCACCCTGATCAGTACCCGCTGGACGGTTTCCGGCGGCGGCAACTGCTGGAGTGGGTCTTCGTGCAGGGCGTGGGGACGTTCGACGCCATGACGAACCTTCCGGCAGAGGCCCGAGCCGACCTCGCCTCCAACTTCAAACTCAACCCTTTCAAGGACATCGAGACCGTTCGCAGTGCCGACGGCTCCGTCAAATACCTCTTCACCCTGGGAGACGGACGGCAGATGGAGGCCGTCTACATGCCCTACCTCGACCGCAAGACGATCTGCGTCTCGACGATGGTGGGCTGCCCCGCCAAGTGCGCCTTCTGCGCGACGGGCGCGATGGGCTTCGGGCGCAACCTGACCCCGGGCGAGATCGTGGGTCAGGTGCTCGCGGTGGCGGGTGGCGAGGGGATCGCGCCGCGCGAACTCCGCAACCTCGTCTTCATGGGGATGGGCGAACCGCTGCTCAACTACGCGAACACGATGGCGGCGGCCCGCATCCTCCTGCACCCCCGGGCCCTCGGCATGAGCAAGCGGCGGGTGACACTCTCGACGGTAGGCCTGGCGAACGGCATCCGCAAACTTGCCACCGAGGACGACCTCGGCATCAAGCTGGCGATCAGCCTGCACGCGCCCGACGAGGAGACGCGGCAGCGCATCATCCCGACCGGAGCCGCCAACTCCATCCCCGAGATCATGGCCGCCGCCCGCGAGTACCAGGCGGTGACGGGCCGCCGGGTGACCCTGGAATACGCGATGCTGCGCGGGGTGAACGACCACCTCTGGCAGGCGGAGTTGCTGGCCGACCTGCTAGACGGGCTGGTGAGCCACGTCAACCTGATCCCGATGAACCCCTGGGACGGCTCGGGCTTCGAGTCGAGCACCGAGGCGCAGATTCAGGCGTTCTACGACACTCTGGAGGCGCGTGGCGTGGACGTGAGCGTGCGGCGCTCGCGCGGCAAGGATGCGGGGGCGGCCTGTGGTCAGCTTGCGCTCAAGCGGCCCGGTGCGGTGGCGGGGGCGGTTCCGGCCTAGCCTCCCAACCTCATCTGCTGGACGTGCCTTCCGTGACCGGAGGGCGCGTTTTTTCTGTGCCACACAGCCCCGGGCCAGACGCCTCCTTGCCCAACACGGTCGTCGCCCCGCCGTGGAACAATTACAGCGCCCAGCGCACGCAAGGTGAGTAAGGGTTCAGAAAGAGCCGCGTCGATACGATTCCCCCGTTCCCCCGTACAGGAGGCCCCCGGTGACTCAACCTACCCCCCTGGTGCTGCTCAGCCTCTTGCTGGCCGCCGCCCCCGCCGCCTCGGCGCAGACGCTGGTCGAGACCTCGACGGCGATCTCCGTGCAGAACACGCTGACGCAGACGGGCACCCCCGCCGTCCCCCGTGTGCCGTCCCTGCCCACCCCACCGACCCCCGCCACGGTGGCCTCCCCGACCGTTCCGGCGGCACCGGTCACCCCAGCCATCCCCTTCACCCCCGCGCAAACCGCCGCGCTCGGTCAGGCGCAGGCGGCGCTGCGCGGGGGGCAGCTCGGGCAGGCGCGCACCCTGTTCGAGCGGCTGATCGCCCAGAACTACGCGCAGCCGGAACCACACTTCGGGCTGGGCCTGACCCTGTTCGCGCAGAACGACCTGCGGGGCGCGGCCTTCGAGTTCACGCAGCTTATGGCCCTGGCCCCCGACCGCTACGAGGGGCCGTACAACCTGGGAGTGATCGCCACCCGCGAGGGGCGCTACGCCGAGGCGCTCAAGTTCTACGGCGACGCCGCCGCTCTGGCACGCGGCAAGGCGGGTGCCGCCACCGTGCGGCAGGTGCTGGAGGCCCTGGCCGCCGAGCAGACCCGCGCCGGGGACTTCGCCGGGCTGAGCACCACCCTCGCCGAGGTCGTGGCGCTCGACCCGAACGACGTGGACACGCAGTTCCGGCTGGCGCAGGCGCGCACGCTGGCGGGGCAGGGCGCCCTGGCACTGCCGGGGGCGTACGCCGTCTTGCAGCGTCAGCCCGCCCACCTGGAGGCCGCGCTGCTGGTCGCCGACATCTACGTGGTGCAGGGCCTGCCCAGCCGGGCGGTGCGCGAACTCGACGCGGCGGCCGCACGTGTCTCTGGCGGTGAGGACCGGGCGCGGCTGTTCCTGCGCAAGGCGGACGTGCTGGCCGCCTCCGGTAACGCTCGCGGGGCCGTCCTCGCCGCGCAGGAGGCCACCCGGGCGGACGGGCGCAACGCCTCCGCCTTCGCCCGGCTCGCCGAGTTGCGGGTCGTGCGGGGGGACCGCTCCGGGGCGCTGGCCGCCTACCAGAGCGCCGTCCGGCTCGCCCCGCGTCAGGCCGGGTACCGGGTCGGTCTGGCCGCCCTGCGGCTCGCCCTGGGGCAGAACGCAGACGCCGCGCGGGACGCCGCCGAGGCCCTGCGCCTGAGCCCGGACCCCGCCACCCTCGCCCGCGCCCAGTTCGTGCGGGGGCTCGCCGCGTACCGCCAGGGGCAGTACGGCCCGGCGCGTGCCGCCTTACGCTCCAGCGCAATGAGGGCCCCGAGCGCCGAGACCTACCTGTGGCTGGGTCTGAGCGCCTACGCCCAGAAGGACTACGCGGGCGCCGCCACCGCCCTGGGCGAGAGCGTCAAGCTCGACCCGACGCCTACCGCGCGCCAGAACCTCGCCTCGGCGCTCCTGGCGTCCGCCCGCTACCCGGAGGCCGAGGCGGTGCTGCGCGGCCTGGTGACCGAACAGCCGAAGAACAATGAGGCCTGGTATCTCCTCGGCCTGGCCCAGCGCGCCCAGACCCGCGAGGCGGAGGCCCGGCAGTCCCTGAAGACTGCCGCCAACCTCGGCAACGCCAAGGCGCAGGGGGCGCTGAAATGACCCGCGCGTCCGGCAAGGCCCGTCGCTGGCCCGACCTCCTGATCGGCCTGCTGGTGCTGCTGCTGCTCGGCGGCTTCGCCTTCCTGCTGGTCGGCCAGCGTCCTGAGCCCGTGGCGCAGACACCTACGCCCACGACCCCGCCCGCCACCGAACCGACACCCGAACCCATCACCATTCCCACCGCGCCGGGCACTGAGGCGACTGAGGGCACCACCGCCACCGTCACGCCCCCCGATTCCTCCAGCGGGACAGGCGACGCGGCCCCGCCGACCGCCACCGAGACACCTACCGAGCAGCCGACGCCCAGTACCTCAACCCCCCCGGCGGCGGCCACAACGGACACGGGGGGGGCGAGCGGGCAGGACAACGGGGACAACACGGCAGGCACTACGGAGATTCCCGTGGTGCCCGCCGCTCCCATTGAGGAGGCGCCCTCGGCGAGCACCACGACCCCGGACGCTGAGGGCAGTGAGACGACCACCTCGCCCTCGACCACGACCCCGCCCGACACGACGACGCCTCCGCGCGCCGCCGCCCCGGTGGCTACGAGCGAGCAGCGCACCCCCCTGCGCAGCGACTACCGGGTCAGCCTGGGGTCCTTCGCCACGAGGCGCACGGCCGAGCGGCTCACCCAGGGGGTCAGCGACCTGGGGTACACCGTCTACCCCATCGACTTAGGCGATCAGGTCGTGGCGCAGATCGGCCCCTTCGAGGACGAGGCGAACGCCCGCCGCGCCCTGGCGGACATCCGGCGGGCCTACCCGGGAGCAGTCCTCTACCCGCCCCGGGGACGCAGCCTGAAGGGCGACACCACCGAAATCTCCCCTCCGCCAGCCCCCACCCCCGCCACCCCGGACACGAACCGGCCCTCGACGTCCGCCCCGACTTCGGCGGCCCCCGCACCGGCCACCGAGTCCCCCGCTCCCCCCGAGGCGGTGCCCGCGCCCGCGCCGACCACGCCCACCCCACCCACGAGCACCGAGCCCAAGGCGAGCGCCCCGGCGGCCCCGAGCGGTCCGGTGTACCTCCAACTGGGGGCCTTCGACCAGGTCGAGAGCGCGCAGGGTCTCGTCTCGCGGCTTCGGAACGAGGGCTACGCGCCCACCGTGAACGCCCCCGACGGGCGCAAGGTCACCGTGCTGGTCGGCCCCTTCAGCGGCTCCGCCCTCACGAACGCCGAGACGAACCTGGCGGCCAGCGGCCACGACTTCTTCCGGGTGCGGTGAGCGGGGTGACCGGGATCCCCACCGCCACGATCAGCCGCCTGGTCACCTACCTGCGCATCCTGGAGGGACTGGAGGCGCAGGACGTGGCCCGCACGAGCAGCACCGACCTCGCCGTTCTAGCCGGGGTGACGGCCTTCCAGGTGCGCAAGGACCTCGCGTACTTCGGGCGCTTCGGCACACGCGGCCTGGGGTACACGGTGCCCATCCTCAAGCGGGAGCTTTTGCGCGTGCTGGGCCTGAACCAGACCTGGAACGTGGTGATCGTGGGGGTGGGGCGTCTGGGGCAGGCCATCGCCAACTACCCCGGCGCGAGGGACTACCAGTTTCAGTACGTCGGCCTCTTCGACGTGAACCCCGCCCTGATCGGCACCGGGGTGCGCGGCCTGACCGTGCGGCACACGGACGAGCTGCGCGACTTCGTGGGGAGCACGCGGGTGGACATGGGCTTTCTGGCCGTGCCACCCGAACGAGCGCAGGACGCGGCCCAGAGCCTCGCCGACGCGGGCGTGCGCGGCATCCTCAACTTCGCCCCGGTCGTGATCCAGCCGCGTACGGTGGAACGCTCCGGTCTGCAAGAAATTGGTGACGAGTGGCGTGGTGTGATCGTGGAGAACGTGGACTTTCTGGCCGGGATGAAACGCCTCGCCTTCTACGTCCTCAACCCCGACCTCAGCACCACCGGACCGGAGGAAATCGAAGAATGAAGAGACTCTTGCCCGCCATCGCTTTACCCCTGCTGCTTGCCGCATGCGGCTCGGCAGGAACCAGTTTTGGTCCAACGGTTGGAATGACGCCTAGCGTCGACAACGCGGGGATCACCGTGACCGTTAATCAGGTGGTTAACGCTCAGACAGGGGCGTTGAAGCGCCTCGAGACCGAATACGAGATCAAGCAGCCTTCGCTACGCCTCGTGGTCGCTCCTAGCAGCCTGGGAGTCACACTCGATGGGTACCAGCTCACGGTTAAGGACAGTGCCGGGACACGATTCGGGGGAAGCGAAGGGCAGGCCCAGCGAGGCGTGTCTACACATGTCATGAGCGGCTACGCCTGCCAAACCAGTAGTGCCGATGCAACCCTGATCACCTCTACCGATCAATGCGCAGGAACGCTCAAAACGCCGTACCCCCGGAACGTCGATTTGGGAAGTCTCGTTCTTTTAAATGACTCGGTAGCGAGCGCTGTAGTGGAGGAGTATGTCGCCTCCAGCGGCACAAACTGTCCCACCCTCAAACTCAACGTCACCCTTACCGGCCGTGACGACCTGAATCGCAGCATCACACCGCTCCAGGTGCAAAATGCGCCTCTTGCTGTGACCTGCAACTTGACGACTTCCGAGGAGTGAATTTGATGACCCCCCGCCCTCTCTGCGCCCTGGCCCTCACCCTCCCCCTGCTGCTCGCCGCGTGCGGTGGCACGACGCCTGGCACCTCGGCCTCCACCAGCGGCAGCAATCAGGCCCCTGAGGCCAGCATTCTGAGCGCCAGCGGCGCGAAGCTGGGCACGGCGGTCGTGGTCGGCCCCAGCGCACAGTTCACGTTGAACGTCAGCGACTCGGACGGCACCGTCAGCCGGATCGAGTGGACGGTCGCGCAGGGCTCGAAGGTTATTTCCAACGGCAAGTTCAGCGGTGAGGAGGTCAAGGCCCGGCTGCCCCTTACGCTGCCCAGCCTGACGGGAGGAACGTACACCCTCACCGTCAAGGCGACGGACGATGGGGGTGCCAGCACGAGCGCACAGACCAACTTTACGGTAGACGCTACTGCACCCGTCCTGGGCACCGTCGCGCTCAACGGAGCGGCCCTTGCAGAGGGAGCGAGCGCGAATCTAGTGGTCGGCGCGACGGGGACTCTGACGGCCAGCGCGACCGACAACGTCGCGGGCGTGACCCTGAACGTGTACCGGGGCAGCACCCTTGTCGGCTCGGGGACGGGCAGCGTCACGGCGGACGTCAGCGGCGGCGCCGCAGGCAGCGCGTCTTACACGGTGGTCGCGGTCGATGCCGTGGGGAACAGCACCAGCCGCACCTTCACGGTCAACTACCAGGCCAGTTCCAAGGAGACGCCCGCCCCCACCCCGGTCCTGCTGATCAACAACACCGGCACGCAGCCCTACAGCAACGTGCTCAGCATCACCGCCTCGGCGGGAGTGGCGCCTGGGGTCGCCGTGAAGCAGTTGATTCTGGAGGTCACCGACGCGAACGGCATTGTGGACACCACGACCTACACGGCTGCGAGCGAGAACGCCACCTTCAACATCGACACCACGAAGTTCCCGGACGGAGCCTTGAGGCTGCGGGCCATCGCTATCGACGCGACGGACCAGCGCGGCACGAGCGGCGTCAGCACGGTACAGATCAGCAACTTGGTCGCTCCGACCCTTACCATCGTCACTCCCGCCAACGGCGGAGACGTGACAGGGATCACGGACGTGACGGTTCAGGTCCGCCGCAACAACACGGGCTTCAGCTTCACGACAGAGGCGGGCAACATTGCGCTCGACGTTATCGACTCGCGTGGGCAACTCGTGACGACCCAGACCGGAACTTTGAGCAAGGTAAACGAGGGTTTGTACCAGGCGAAGCTGAGTGTGGACTTCAACGCCACCCAGTACCTCAATGGGACCTACACCTTGCGGGCGCGTACAGACGTCCTGCTGAGCGGTGAGAGCACCAGCCGTACTCTCACGGCGGTCAACAAGGTCTCGAACCTCTCCCAGATCAACGTTCCTCCCGCAGTGAACATCATCCTACCCGCGTTCTACGGCAGCGATACCAACAACCCCCAGAGCAGCAGCCGCCCTGTTCTCACCCGCAAGAGCGCCATCGCCGTTCAGGTCAGCGACAGCGACGCAATTCAACAGGTGCAGCTCCAGTTCACCTGCGACCAGGCCACCAAGCTATCTACCCAGACCTGCAACACATCCGCGTACAACTTCAACTTTCCCATCGGAAAGGCCGGGCTCTTCTACCGCGTCTTCGATACGGGCGTGCTCATCGATGGGCAACCGTTCGTCGAGAACGGTAACTACGTGATGCGCGTGACGGCCACCGACGCGGCGGGAAACAGCAACATCAAGGAAATCAACGTGCTCGTGGACCGGAGCAGCGCGGGGATTGCCAATCTGAGTCCCGTGGTCACCACCACCTACGAGAGCGCGGCCAGCAAGTTTACCCCGGCCTCCGCGATCTGGCAGATCCAGGGGACGAACGTGAACCCCACCCGCATCATCTCCCTGTGGTACGACAGCAACGGGGAAGGTCTGGCCCGGGAGATTCCAACCCTCGTCGGAATCGAGACAGACGCGGCTCCAGGCAGCGTCATTGGAGACGGCGCTGCCTTCAACAAGGCGGGCTCCTACCGTCACGACTTCTTGGTGCAAGACCTCGTCACGGGCGTCGTGGAGCTGTACCCCGGCGGGTTGGTGAACGTGAGCGAGAAGTAGGCCCCAAGAACCCGGCGTGATCACCGGGCATTAAAAAGAGCCGCACCCTATTCGGTGCGGTTCTTTCTTCTTTCGTGCGCGTTCAGAACTTGATCGTGTACTCCGCGAACCCGTCCTCGCGCGTGCGCAGCAGCGTCGCCCCAGCGGGCAGGGACTTCTGGGCGTTCGGGCTGCTCACGTAGAGCAGGGTCGCGCCAGGAATCGGGGTGAGCTTCCAATTGCCGTCGGCGGTGGGGTTCACCGTCTTCTGCTGCTGGAAGTAGGAGATCAGGGCCTGGCGGGTCTCGTCGGGGGCCTGGAGGATGATGTTCTTGCCGTTCAAGCCGGGAAAGGAGCCGCCGCCCGAGGCGCGGTAGTTGTTCGTGGCGATCACGAACTGCGCATTGGGGTCGATGGGCTTGCCCTGGTATTGCAAGTTCTTGATGCGGCGGGCGCCCTCATTCACCAGCTCGCCCTTGCTGTTGTAGCGGGAGGGCTGGGTCACGTCGATCTCGTACGTCACCCCGTCGAGGATGTCGAAGTTGTAGGTGGGGAAGGAGTCGTCCACCAGGGCCTGCGGCTCGGTCTTGCTGGGATCGATCTGCTTGAACTGCCCGGCGGCGCGCTCCAGCCACTCCTGCACGCCCGCGCCGTTCACGAGGACGGCTTGCACGGTGTTGGGGTACACGTACAGGTCGGCGACGTTCTTGATAGCGAGCGTCCCGGCGGGGATGTCGGTGTAGTAGCTCGCCCCGCCCCGGCCCCCGGCCTTGAAGGGCGCGGCGGCGGAGAGCACCGGCAGGTCCTTGTACTGGGTGTTGCTCAACGCGGCCTTCACGTAGGCGGTCTGCGCGTTGCTCACGAGTTGCACGCTGGGGTCGTCCTGCACGAGCGCCCAGTAGGAGTTGATGGGGGCCGCGAGGTCGGCGACCTTGCCGCGCACGTAGGCCAGGGTGGCCTCGTGCGCCTGTTTGACCGCGCTGGCGATGCGAGGGTCGGGGGTGACGAGGCTCTTCTTCGCCGTCTTGTCCCAAATTGGGCGCAGGCTGCCCGTACCGTCCGCGATGGTCCACTTCTGGGTCTTGCGGTCGTAGCCCAGCTTCAGGTCCACGATGCCGAGGTCGTTGCCCCAGAACCCGGCCATCACGACGGGCTTGCCGTTGATGGTGCCCTTGGTGACATCGGCGCCGGGGATGCTCTTGTACACCGGCCCGGGGAACTCCTGGTGGCTGTGGCCGCTGAGGACCACGTCGATGCCGTCCACCCTCGTGAGTTCGGCGGCGACGTTCTCCTGGCCCGGCTGGTAGTCGGCGCTGATGCCGCTGTGGGCGATGGCAACCACGATGTCGGCCCCCTGCGCCTTCATCTGCGGGACGAACTTGCGGGCGGTCTCCACGATGTCGGCGGTGACGATCTTGCCGTCGAGGTTGGTCTTGTCCCAGTTCACGATCTGCGGGGGCAGCAGGCCGATCACACCCACGTTGAGGACGTAAGGGCGTCCCTCGGTGTCGTAGACGACCTTGCGCTGGATCACGTAGGGGGTGAAGGCGTTCTCGCCGGGCTTGCCGGTGCCGTCGTCCTTGTAGGCGTTCGCGCTGACGTACGGCATCGGCGCGGCGGCGAGCACCTGCTGGAGGAAGGGCAGGCCGTAGTTGAACTCGTGGTTGCCGAGGTTACCCGCGTCGTACTTCAACACGCGCATCGCCGCGTGCATGGGGTGGAGCTGGCCGGGCCTAAGCGGCTGCACCCGCGCCACGAGGTCGCCCAGCGGCGTGCCCTGGATCAGGTCGCCGTTGTCGTAGAGCAGGGTGTTGCGCTTCTCGTCCCGTGCCTGCTTGATCAGGGTGGCCGTGTACTCGAACCCGAACTCGCCTGTGGGCTTGTCCTGGTAGTAGTCGTAGCCCAGCGCGTTGGTGTGGAGGTCGGTCGTCTCCAGGATGCGCAGGTCCACGGTCTGCGCGCCCGCCGCGCCCAGCAGGAGCGCGGTCATGAGAGCAAGTTGCTTATGCACGCCCCGCAGGATACCGGGTCGGGTCAGGGCTGTGTCTGTGAGGCAAGGGGGACGAGGTGCCCCGGTCCAAGATCGCGGGCCGCCCGCACGCCCAGCAGGCCCAGGGTGAGGTCGAGTTCGGCCAGGACGTTTTGAATAACTTCCCGCACCCCCGCCTCCCCCGCCACCGCGAGGCCGTAGACGTAGGGCCGCCCGAGGAGCACGGCCCGCGCCCCCAGCGCGAGTGCTTTCGCCACGTCCGACCCCGTGCGGACGCCGCTGTCGAAGAGGACGGGCAGGCTCCCCGCCGCCGAGACCACGCCGGGCAGGGCGTCGAGGGCGGCCACCTCCCCGTCGATCTGGCGCCCACCGTGGTTGCTCACGATGAGGCCGTCTACCCCCCGCCGGGCGGCCTCGCGGGCGTCTTCCGGGTGGAGGATGCCCTTGAGGAGCAGGGGCAGCCGGGTCCACTCGCGCAGGCGGCTCACGTCGTCCCAGCCGAGGTCGGGGCGGGTGTAGGTGGCGGTGAAGCGGGCGGCGGCGGCGCGCATCTGGGTGGGGGTGAGACCGAAGGCGCGGCCCTTGGCGGCGAGTTCGGCCCCGGCGCGCAGCAGGGCGGGCGTGCGGGGCGGCTGGACGGCGGGGGCGGGCAGGGGTGTGTCCAGCCGCGAGCGGAACAACGGGTCGCTGAGGTACTGGGCGATGCCGCGCCCGCGCAGGAAGGGCAGGTGCCCCAGGTCGAGGTCGCGGGGCCGCCACCCCAGCAGCGTGGTGTCGAGGGTGAGCACGATGGCCCGCGCCCCGCAGGCCTCGGCCCGGCGGACGAAGGAGCGGGTCACCTCGTCGTCGGTGCCCCAGTAGAGCTGGAAGAGGCGGGGCGAGTCGCCCATCGCCTTCGCGCACGCTTCCATCGGGACCGACGCCTGGGAGCTGAAGACGAAGGGCACGCCCTCCTGGGCGGCGGCACGGGCCACGGCGAGGTCGGCCTGGGGGTGGGCGCACTCCAGAACGCCGACCGGGGCGAGCAGGAGGGGCGTGGGAAAGGTCAGGCCCAGCAGCTCGACGCTCAGGTCGCGCTCGCGGGTGCCGCTCAGCATTCGGGGCAGGAGTTGCACCCGCTCGAAGGCGGCGAGATTCGCCCGCATCGTCCGCTCGGTGCCCGCCCCGCCCGCGAGGTAGGCGAAGTCGGGGGCGCTCAGTTTCGCGCGGGCCGCCGCTTCGAGCCTGTCGGGGCCCACCGGCACGCGCGGGCGCTCGCCGCCCAGTCCGCGCACGTAGACCCGCGTCTGCCTCGACCTGCCCGGACCTGATCCGATGTTCGTCATGCTCCCCCCGGGGCCCTCCCGGCCCTCTTCTCAATGTGTTGCAGGTGCTGTGGCGTCCGCGAAGGATAGCGCCCGGAAGCGCCGGGACGGACGGGCACTATCCTGAACGGCACTTCTCCCACCCCTTTGGAGGTCCCATGTCCCCCTCTGACCCGCCCCGTTTTCAGCCCAACCCCTCGCCCGCCACCTCCGCTCAGACGATGGGGCTGGCCGCCGTGCTCACCGCCCTGGGGGCCGTGGTGGTCGCCCGCGCCCGCACCCGGCCGGGCGAGGCGCAACTGCTGGAGGCGGCCCGGCGCGTGCTGACCGCCGTGCTTCCCCCCGAGCGGCCCTTCGCGGTGCGGCTGTGGGACGGCCATGAACTCCCCGCCTCCACGCCCGAGCCCGCCGCCCGGCTCGTCCTGAACTCCCCGGAGTCGCTGGGCCGGATGCTCCGTCTTCCGCTCGACGTGGCGCTCGGCGAGGCGTACCTGCGCGGCGACTTCGACATCGAGGGGGACTTCGGGAGGATTGTGGGGCTGGCCGACACCTTGAATCCGCACTTCTCCCCGGCGCAGGTGGCCTCCCTGCTGCGCGACGTGAGGGTCCTGCGCCGGGGGGCCAACGCCAGACCTCCCACGCCCCTGGCCCGGCTGCACGGCGAGGCCCACAGCCGCGAGCGTGACCGGCAAGCGGTGCAGGCACATTACGACGTGTCCAACGATTTTTACAAGATGTGGCTGGACACACGGATGGTTTACTCGTGCGCCTACTTCCCGCGCGGCACGGAGACCCTCGACGAGGCGCAGGAGGCCAAGCTGGAGCTGATCTGCCGCAAGCTGCGCCTGAAGGAGGGCGAACGCCTCCTCGACATCGGGTGCGGGTGGGGTGGGCTGGCGGTCTACGCGGCGCAGAGGTACGGGGTGCGGGTGCTCGGCGTGACGCTCTCGGAGGCGCAGCTTCACGAGGGCCGGGCGCGGGTGAGGGCGGCGGGCCTGGAACACCTCGTCACGCTGGAACTCCGCGACTACCGGGACGTGACGGGCGAGTTCGACAAGATCGCGAGCGTCGGCATGGCCGAGCACGTGGGCCGCCGCAACATGCCCGAGTATTTCGCCGCTGCCCACCGCGTCCTGAAGCCCGGCGGGCTGATGATGAACCACGCCATCAGCGACGGGCTGGGGCAGGCAAAGGTCTCGAACCTGATCCAGTCAGGGAACTTCGCGCGCCGGTACGTCTTTCCCGACGGCGAACTGCTCCCGATCTGGGAGACCCTGCGGTACGCGGACGCCGCCCTCTTCGAGGTGCGCGACGTGGAGAACCTGCGCGAGCACTACGCGCGGACGACGACCGAGTGGGCACGGCGACTGGAAGCGCGGGAGGCTGAGGCCCGCGCCGAACTCGGCGAGGAGCGTTACCGCCTGTGGCGCATCTACCTCCATGCCTGCGGGTACTACTTCTCCGCCGGGCACCTCAGCATCTTCCAGACCCTCCTCGCCAAGCCGGACGAGCGGAGGCACGTGCCCCTGCCCGCCAGCCGGGGAGACGTGTACGCGGACGGGAGGTTGTGAGGGGAGGTTGCGGCCTCTCCTGCCCGACCCGCTCACCCCCTCCCCCCGGGGGACGCCTGATGCGAATTGCGAAACTGGCGAAAAACCCATTTTCGTCGTCTGGCAAAAGGACGAGCGGCGCTCGCCACCCCTCTCCCCGCAACTTTGCAAGCCTCCCGCAAGGGGAGAGGGGGTAAAAGACCTCGGTTGAGCCGTTGAAGTTGCGCCCTACAACGCCGCCGCCAACTTGCCGAACAATCCGGGCACGGGCGGCACGCTGACCCCATTCACCCAGCCGAAGCGGCGGTCACGCAGGTCGGCACCCTCCCCCACCCCCAGCCCGTCCGGGAAACGGAGGCGCAGGTCGAGGGCCTGCGTGACCTCGCGGGCGCCGGGCAGCACGCTCAGAGCACGATCCACCTCCCGCGCGTGGCCGAAGTGCATCAGGTGGACCTCCTCCCCGTCCTGCCACGCGAAGCGGGCGCCGACGTCCCCCAGCGCGGCGAGGTCACCGGGGGCCGCGACGTGCCGCACGCTCAGGCCGGGCCTCAGCCGCAGCGTCACGTCCAGCGCCTCGCCCAGCGCCCCGAACGAGCCGACGAAGGGGCGGGTGAGGTCGTAGCCCTGGACGTTTTTCACCGTGCGCCCACCCGCCTTCACGACCCGGCCGGAGGGAGCGCGGAAGGTCACGCCCAGCACCTCCGCGCCGAAGAAGAAGTTCTGCCCGAAGCCTCCCCGGGAGACGAGGCCGCCCACGCCGCCGGGCAGTTCGACCCGGGGAAAGGGGGGGAAGAGGCCTGGGGGCAGGGCCGCGTACACCTCCAGCAGCCCGGTGTCGCCGCTCACGGTCACGGTCTGGTCGCCGGGCGAGAGGTCAAGGATGGGCATGGGGGGCGTCCTCGTGCTCGTCGGGAAGAATCTTGCCGGGGTTGAGCAGCTCCCGGGGGTCGAGAGCGTGCTTGACGCTCCACAGGGCGCCGAGGGTCACCGGGTCCACCGCCTCGCGCATGAAGGGGCGTTTCATGGTGCCGATGCCGTGCTCGCCGCTGAGCACCCCGCCGTGGCGGATGGCGACGAGGGCGATCTCGTGCGCGAGGTCGTGGACGGCGGCCGGGGACTCGCGCCGGGGATCGAAGAGAATGTTGGGATGGAGGTTGCCGTCGCCGATGTGCCCGAACTGCACGAGCGGCAGGCCCGAGGCGTCCCCGAGCGCGCGAATCTCGCGCACCACGTCGGGCAACGCGGAACGGGGCACCACGATGTCCTCGTTCATGCGCTGGGGGCGGATGCGGCCCAGGGCGGGCGACACGCTGCGGCGGGCCTGCCAGAGGGCGGCGCTCTCGGCATCCGTGGCCGCCCGGCGCACCGTTCCCCCGGCCCGCAGACAGGCGGCCTCCACGAGCGCCCGTTCCTCCTCCACCGTCTCCAGGTCGTCGCCGTCGGTGTCCACCAGGAGGACCGCTCCCGCCTCGCGCGGGAGGCCGATGGCGAGGAAGTCCTCGACCGCGTTCGTGCAGGCCCGGTCCATGAACTCCAGCTTGCTCGGCACCGCCCCGGCGGCGATGGCGGCGCTGACGGCCTCGGCGGCCTCACCCACCTCGGGAAAGCTCGCCATCAGGGTGCGGGTGTACCTGGGAGGAGGCGTGAGGCGCAGCGTCGCCTCGGTGATGAGTCCCAGGGTGCCCTCCGAGCCGATGAGGAGCCCGGCGAGGTCGTAGGCATCGCGGGTCAATTCATGCACCTCGCCGCCTTCGTCCACGAATTCCAGCCCCTTCACGTAGTCGCCCGTCACCCCGTACTTGAAGCACATCGGCCCGCCCGCGTTCTCCCCGAGGTTGCCGCCGATGGTGCTCGTGCGGAAGCTCGCAGGGTCGGGGGGATAGATCAACCCGTGCGGCCTCGCCTTCTCGGTCACGGAAAGGGTCACCACGCCCGACTGCGCCCGCGCCTCGCGCCGTTCCGGGAAGACCTCCAGCCGGGTCATGCGGGTGAACGAGATCACCAGCGACTCGCGCAGGGGGGCGGCCCCGCCGCTGAGCCCGCTCGCCGCCCCGCGCCCCACGACGGGGACGCCCGCCGCCCGCGCCGCCCGCACCGCCGTCACCACGTCTGCCGTCGACTCGGGCAGCACGACCGCCAGGGGGGTCTCCCCGAATTGAATCGCGTCGTAACGGTAGTTCAGGCGCTCGGAGCGGGCGCTGAGCACCTTCTTCGGGCCGAGGGTGCGGGTCAGCTCGGCGGCGAGGGGACTGTCCGGCACGCCGTTCGAGCGGGGCCCCCGGGCGGGGGAGCCGGGGGTGGAGGCGACTTTCTCGGGGGTCATGGGTGGGCTCCAGGCGTGGGACGTATGGCTGGATCACAGGAACGGGTCGCCCGCTTTCCCCCCCTCCCAACCTCTGCTTCGCAGCTTTGCAAGTCCCCCACAAGGGGGGAGGAGCAAATAGCGAGCCCCCAGCCTTCTGTTTTTTCCCACTTACCACTGCCCACCAACCACTGCCTCTGCGTCACAATTCCCCCCGGTACGCCAGATCCAGCACCTCGACCGTGTGCAGCACCGGCACCCGGCTCCCCTGACGGCGCACATGACTCTGAATCTGCGTGTGGCAGCCGATGTTGCCGCTGGCGATGAGATCGGGGGTGGTCGAGAGGATGTTCCCCGCCTTGCGGACGCCGAGTTGATTCGCCAGTTCGGGCTGTTCGAGGTTGTAGGTGCCCGCCGAGCCACAGCAGAGGTCGCCCTCGGGCACCTCCGCCACCGTCACGCCGGGAATGGCGCGCAGCAGTTCGCGGGGCGCCAGCCGAATCTTCTGCGCGTGGGCGAGGTGGCAGGCGTCGTGGTAGGCGACCGTGAGGGGCCGCGAGGTGGGCATGGGCCGTTCAAGGTCCCCTTCCCGCAGCAGCTTGCCCAGGTACTCGGAGATGTCCTGCACCTTGGCGGCGAAGGCCCGCGCCCGCTCCTCGCCTTCGAGGCCGTGCACCACCACCGGGTATTCCTTGAGCCCCGCCCCGCAGCCCGCCGCGTTGGAGAGGATGGCGTCGTACTCGTCCGGGTCGAAGGCGCGCAGGTTCTGGCGGACCAGCCGCAGCGCCTCGTCCCGCGCCCCCGTGTGCAGCGCGGCGGCCCCGCAACAGCCCTGCCCCTCGGGGATCACGACCTCGATGCCGTTGCGCGCGAGCACCCGCAGGGTCGCGGCGTTGAAGTTGGGCGCGAGGGCCTGCTGGGCGCACCCGGCGAGGAAGGCGACCCTGCCCCGCTTCCTGCCCCTGGCGGGCGTGACCCTGGCATTCGGCTGCATCGCCGGGACATGCTCGGGCAACAGGTCCATCGGGGCGCGCAGGGCGGCAGGGAGGAGGGGGGCGAGCGGCTTGGCGTACTGGCCGACCCTCGCCGCCACGCTGAAGACCCTGGGGGCGGGAAGGATTTTGAGAATGGCCGCCCGCTTGGCCCGGTCGAAGGGGCTGCGCTCCCGCAGGGGCTCGCTCCAGCCCCGGAAGCTCGTGATGAGTTCGCCGTAGGGCACGCCGCTGGGGCAGGCCGAGACGCAGGCCTGGCAGCCCAGGCAGCGGTCGAGGTGCGGGGCGGCGTCGGCCAGCGGCAACTCTCCCTCCAGCACCTCTTTCATCAGGACGATGCGCCCGCGCGGGCTGTCCATCTCGTCGCCCAGGATCGCGTAGGTCGGGCAGGCGGGGAGGCAGAAGCCGCAGTGCACGCAGGCGTCGACGGCGTGCGCCATGACCTCGCCCTGCGGGCCTAAGCTCTGCACGGGAATCTCGTTGTTCACGGGCGGGCCCTCATGCCAGGCAGGATAGGCGGGGGCGCGGGCGAAAAAAGGAAGTCATGTAGCCTGCCGCCGCGCCGCCTGTCTATCCTTCCCGCGTCCCGGAACACGGACACACCCGGGAGAGACGGCCCGGGCGGGCCTCACTTCAGGCTGTCGGCCGAGACGATCTGGATTTTGGCGACCTGGGGCTGCAACACGTCGTCGAACCGCATGACGAGCAGGCGGGAGGTTGGATTTGCGCAGGGCGGCGCTGACCCCGGCGCGGGTGGGAAGGCCCCACCGTCTTCATGCTCCAGGTAAAAAGCCCGAGTCGTCACCATCCTACCCACAACCGCCCGACACGGTGGCCTTCCTCCGGGTCAGCCCCACATGAAGAACCCTCCCCGTCCACCTCCCCGAAGAGGGACGGGGGCGGCTCGGACGGGGGGCCCAGCCCGGAGACGGTGATGCCGACGAGCCGCACCCCCCGTCCCGCGATCAACTCGGTGCTGACGAGGCGGGCGGCGTGGCGCGAGAGCGTGCCCGCGTCACGCACGGCATGGCCCAGGGTGACCTGCCGCGTGACGCCGCTGCGGTCGTCGAACTTGAGCTTGAGAATCACCACCCGTCCCGCCAGCCCGGCCCGCGTGAGCCGACCCTCCACCGCCCGGGCGAGGTCCGGCAACGCGACGCGGACCTGCTCGGTGGTGCGCAGGTCCTGGGCGTACGTCTCCTCGGTGCCGATGCTCACGGGCGCGCGGCCTGGCTCCACCGGGCGGTCGTCCTGCCCCCGGGCGATGCGGGCGAAGTGCTCGCCGACCCGGCCGAACCAGGCGACGAGTTGCGCGGGCGGCGTGGCGCGCAGGTCCGCCCCGGTGTGGATACCGTGCGCGGCGAGCTTGGCAGCGGTCGCCGGGCCGATGCCGTGGAAGTCCCCCGTCGGCAACTTCGCCAGGAGCGCGTCGGCCTCGTCCGGCAGCAGGACGGTCAGGCCATCGGGCTTATTCATGCCGCTCGCCAGCTTCGCCAGGAACTTGTTGACGCTCACGCCCGCCGTGGCGGTGAGCCCGGTCCCCGCACGAATCTCGGCACGAAGACGTTCGGCGATGCGGGTGGCGCTCGGCCCACCTCTGAGCGGCGCGGTCACGTCCAGGTACGCCTCGTCCAGCGACAGCGGCTCGACGAGGGGCGTGTAGGCGGCGAAGATGTCCTGCACCTGCGCGCTCACCTCTCGGTAGGCGTCGAACCTGGGCTCCACCACGAGCAGACCGGGGCAGCGTTCGAGCGCACGGTAGAGGGGCATGGCGCTGCGGACCCCGTACACCCGCGCCTCGTAGCTCGCGGTGAGGACCACGCTGCGCTTGCCCCCCCAGGCGACGGCGAGGGGCCGACCACGCAGCCCGGGGGCGTCACGCTGTTCCACCGACGCGTAGAAGGCGTCCATGTCCACATGGATGATCTTGCGCGTCCCCCCGCCCACAAGGGAAGTGTAGACTCAGGAGTCGAGTCGCAGGTAAATGGCCTTGAGGTACTCGGCCTCGGGAAAGGTGGCGTGGTGGTCGGGCGCGTGGCGGGTGGTCGCCAGCTCGCGCCACCTGCGACCCGAGCGGTCCGCCGCCCCCCTCACCACGTCCCAGAACTCCTCCGCGCTGACGTGGGCGGAGCACGACGCGCTGACGAGGATGCCGCCCCGCGCCAGCCGCCGCAGCCCGTCCCCGGCGAGCCTGCCGTAGGCCCTAATCGCCCCCGCCCGCTCCGATTCCCGCCGCGCGAGGGACGGGGGATCGAGGACGATCAGGTCGAACTCGCGCCGGGTATCCGAGAGCCACTCGAAAACGTCGGCCTGTACGGTCTCATGATGGCAGGCGGCAACCTGGGGATCGTCGGCGTTCAAGGCAAAATTCCGCCGGGCACTCTCCAGCGCGTGCGCGCTGATGTCGAGGCTGACGACCTCGGACGCTCCCCCCCTCGCGGCATAGAGCGAGAAGCCTCCCGAGAACGAGAAGGCGTTCAGTACCCGCCGCCCCCGGCTCATCTCCCCCACCCGGCGGCGGTTCTCGCGCTGGTCGAGGAAAAAGCCGGTCTTCTGCCCGCGCACCACGTCCGACTCGAAGCGCAGGCCCGACTCGCGGAAGATAACCGGGCCGTCCGGCTCGTGGCCCACGAGCGTCAGGCCGTCGTGCAGACCCACCTCCCCCGCCGCGTCCTGGGTGTTGCGGCTCAGACGCAGGACCACTCGGAAGCCGGGAAAGCGGTCCTCCAACAGCCGCAGCAAGAGGGGCAAGTGCGGAAACCACGCCGCCGTGTACAGCTTGAGGACGAGCGTGTCGGCGTACCGGTCCACGACCGCGCCGGGAAAGCCGTCCGACTCACCATTTACCACCCGGTAGCCGTCGGTATCGGGGCCGAAGAGGGACGCACGACGCAGGAGGGCCGCATCCAGCCGGGCCGCCCACCACGCCTCGTCCACGGTGACGGGAGAGCCCGTGTGCAGCACCCGCAGCCGCAGCGGCGAGGCAGGGTCGTACAGGCCGAGGGCGAGGAAGCGGTCGCGGCGGTCGTATACCACGGCGAGTTCCCCGGCCTCGCCCGCCCGGTTCTGCTCGCGCACGCTCGATTCGTACAGCCAGGGATGCCCGGCACGCAGATGCGACTCCGCCGCCGCCGTCACGCGCAGGCGCAGGCGGGAGCGGGCCGGGGTGGCAACCGGAGCGGACATGGGGGGAGGGTAGCGCAGTCGGCCGCAAGAAAAAGGAACGGCGCGGGTGGCAACGTGGGTGAGGCGGAGGCGCAGGCACCGCTCACGAGGTTCAAGACCATAAGTGAGTAAATGGACCCCTTACTGGTGCCTCCCTGCCTTCTCGTAGGCCTCCTGCAACAGTGGGCGCAGCCTCTCAAAGGTTGCGGCGCCCGGATTCAGGACGCAGATCCAACCCATTGGTGCATAGATGGGATGGGGCATCAGGGTATCGAGGGCCGCGTAGTTGTGACCCGTGTCAATCACGTCCCAAGCCGTGTGGGGTTTCGGCACCGCTCCGAACAGCGTTATGTAAGTGTCCCGCTTTACCCCCAGATTCAAGCGGTAGACGCCCTCACGGTTCAGGTTCGAGGCTGCGTCATGTTGATCGGAGGTGACCAACGTGGCAAAAGGCATTTTCTGGTCTGCCTTCGCCATGAAATAGGAATCTCCGTCAGCGTGAATGACAGAGCTCTCAGGGAATAGGCGACCCAGCTCTACCAGCACGTCATTTGGCGTCATCCCTTCCTGGTTTGTAGGCCGATCCATAGCTCTTACAGTTTATGAGGCCTGTGAGTAAAGGCCGGGGCACGCTCTTGAGCAGATCTTTATCTTCAGAAGTTAAGACAAAACCCCGCACCAGCCGGGGCTTGCCGAAAGGAAGGATTCGGTTCAGTCCGCCGCCTGCTCTCCCTGCCCCTCCTCCTCGGACGGGAAGACCTCGATCACGCCCGCCGCGCCCATGCCGCCGCCGATGCACATGGTGATCAGCGCCTTGCCGCCGCCCCGGCGCCGCAGCTCGTAGATCGCTGTCGCCGTGAGCTTGGCGCCCGAGCAACCCAGCGGGTGCCCCAGGGCGATGGCGCCGCCGTTCACGTTCATCTTCTCCTCGTCGAAGCCCAGCTCGCGGGCCACGGCGAGGCTCTGGGCGGCGAAGGCCTCGTTCAGCTCGATCAGGTCGATGTCGTCCAGGGTCAGACCCGTCTGCGCGAGGACCTTCGGCACGGCGCGCACGGGGCCGATGCCCATGAGTTCGGGCTCCACGCCCGCCACCGCGAAGCCCAGGAACTTCGCCAGGGGCTTCACGCCGAGTTCCTGCGCCTTCTCCGCGCTCATCACGAGGACGGCGGCGGCCCCGTCGGAAAAGGGGCTGGAGTTGGCGGCACTCACCGAGCCGGTCGCCTTGAAGGCTGGGCGCACCTTCGCCATGTCCTCCAGGTTGGCGTCGCGGCGGATCAGCTCGTCCTTGTCGAAGGTGACGGTCGTGCTCGTGAGCTTCGTGCCCTTGACCTTATCCACCTGCACGGGCACGGGGATGATCTCGGCGTCGAACTTGCCCGAGTCCTGGGCCGCCGCCGCTCGCTGGTGGCTGCGGAGGGCGAAGGCGTCCTGATCCTCGCGGCTCACGCCGTACTTGGCGGCCACGTTCTCGGCGGTCAGGCCCATGCCGATGTAGGCGCCGGGGCGCTCGTCCACGAGGTCCGGGTTGGGGCTGGGGTTGTGGCCGGTCATGGGCACCATGCTCATGCTCTCCACGCCGCCCGCGAGCATCACGTCCGCCTGCCCGGTCTGGATCGCCGCCGCCGCCATAGCAATCGTCTGGAGGCCGCTGGAGCAGAAGCGGTTGACGGTCACGCCGCCCACCGAGTCGGGCATCCCCGCCCGCAGCGCGGCCATGCGCGCGACGTTCAGGCCCTGCTCGGCCTCGGGGATGGCGCAGCCCATGTACACGTCCTCCACGATGGAGGGGTCCACGCCCGCGCGCTTCACGGCCTCGGACAGCACGAGGGCGGCGAGGTCGTCGGGGCGGGTGTTGGCAAGGGTGCCTTTGACGCCGCGACCGACAGGGGTACGAACGGCAGAAACGATGACAGCATCACGCATGGGAAGCTCCTCTTTCAATACATCTGCACGAGCTTTGACTCGTGGTGATCGGGTTGCTTGTAGAACAGTCGCGTGTCGGGAGGCCGGGAAGTCAGGGCAACATTCAAAATGGTGTGCTTGTACCGCCAGGTGTGCTCAAGGACGATGCGCTCGTTCCACTCGTACTTTGCCGTCTCACCCGGCTGCAATTCAGTGATCTTGCTCTGCCCCAGTGGGTTACTTGAGTAGGGCATGACGCGGAGAGCGTCGCCGTCAAGCCTGATCTCAAGCTCGGCAGGGCGAGCAGAGACCAACTTCTCGTACTCCTACACCCGCTCACGCGCTTGGGCGAAAACGTCAGCATCGTTAAGCTCCAGAACTTGCACCAGAGCAGTTGTCGAGAGCTTGAGGTTCCATGTAGGCAGAAGCGCGTGCTTAAGGGCTTGGGTGCGCCGGGTAGCGAGTGGACCACCCCGCGCCTCCTTGCCCCACTCGAAGGAAAGGCGTTGCACCACTACGAGCAGAGAACTCACGCTTTCACCTCCCCCAACACCCGCGCCACAAACTCCTCCAGCGCCCCGTCATACTTTGCCGGGTCGAGGTTCCAGCAGCGGATGTGCTTGGCTCCCTCGACCCGGTGGTACTCCACCAGATCGGGGCGGGCGGCGGCGAGGGCGTCCGCCTGCGCTACCGGAATGGTACGGTCGCGGGTGCCGTGCCACAGGAGGATGGGCACCCGGAAGCCTGGCGCGGCCTTGATCTGGTCCACCGCGTCGAAGTCCTGGCCTGAGCGGCGGGTGACGACGTACTGCACGAAGGTCGCCACATGCCTCGCCACGAGGGGCGGCAGGCCGTACCTCTGCCCCTGCCAGCGAATCGTCGCGCGCCAGTCGAGCACCGGGCAGTCGAGCATGACGCCCAGGACGGGAAGGGGCAACGGCTGGAACTTGTCGCGCAGCACGCTCAGGACGATATTGCCGCCCATGCTGAAGCCGTACAGCACTGCCCGCCGGTAGCCCGCCTCCCTCGCCCACTGGAGGGCGGCGAGCACGTCCTCGGCCTCCTCGTCGCCCAAGGTGTGAAAGCCGTTCCCGGAGCGGGGGGCACCGTAGGCGTTGCGGAAGGTGACGAAGAGGGAACCCGCGCCCGTGCGCCGCAGGGCCGGAAGCATCCTGAGCGCCTGTGACCGCTGTCCCCCGTGCCCGTGGACGACGATCACGATGGCGTCCCGCTCGCCCGAGACAGGCGGGATGTGCCACGCGGGCATGTCTCCCAGGGGCGTGTGGACGGCGGTGCTCTGGTACGGCACACCCAGTTGCGCCGGGGTACCGTTGTAGACGAAGGTGGAGGCCCAGGCGAGGGCGCCGTTGGGCAACACGCCGTGCTCCTCCTGAACCTCGCGCCGCACGAGGGTCCCGACGATCTTGGCAGGTCCCAAGATCGCATGTCCCCGGTTGGGCCGCAGGGGCACGATGCCGATGACGCCGCGTGAGAGCGTTTCCGGCGAGGCGGGCAGGTAGATCGAGTTCCCCCGCCGCCCCACCGGTACGAACGTCCCCTTCACCCGGCGCGTCTTGGACCGCAGGGTGATCTCGGCGCCGACGAAGGCCCCGACCGCCAGCAGGGCAGCGTAGCCCAGGGCAGCCCAGGCGGCGACGCGACGCTTGCGGATGTGGCGCAGACAGTCGAGGAGGCGGGGACGCTCGCTCACGCTCAGTTCCTCAGCGGCTTGCCCGTCTTGAGCATGTGGGCAATCCGGTCCTGCGTGCCCTTCTTGCCCAGCAGGGTGAGGAAGGCGTCACGTTCCAGGTCGAGGAGGTGCTGTTCACTCACCTTCGCGGTGCGGTTGTTGCCCGTGCCGCCGCCCAGGACTCGGGCGAGTTGCGTGCCCACCTCGGCGTCGTACTTGGAGGCGTACCCGCCTTCGGTCATGCCGTAGAGGGCGAGCTTGACGGCGGCGATGGCAGCGTCGCCCATCACGGGGATGTCCTGGCGCGGCGTGGGCTGCACGTAGCCGGGCGCGAGGGCGAGGACCTGCCGCTTGGCCTCCTCGATGATCCGGTTCTTGTTCATGGCGATGGTGTCGTGGTCGCGCAGGAAGCCGAGCTTGCGGGCTTCGAGGGCGCTCGTGGAGACCTTCGCCGTGCCGATGAGTTCAAAGGCACGCTGGACGGCAGGCAGCAGGGGCTGATTCGGCTGAAGCTGGTCCGTGAAGCGCAGCAGCATTTCCTTCGTGCCGCCGCCGCCGGGGATCAGGCCGACGCCGACCTCCACGAGACCCATGTACGTCTCCGCGCTGGCGACGATGTGGTCCGCGTGGATCGAGAACTCGCAGCCGCCGCCGAGTGCCAGGCCGAAGGGCGCGGCCACGGTCGGGTGCGGGCTGAAGCGCATGGAGGTCGTGACCTGCTGGAACTGCTTGATCGCGCTGTCCAGCTCGTCCCACTCCTCGGCCTGCGCCTGGGCGAGGATCAGCGGCAGGTTCGCCCCCGCGCTGAAGTTCTCGCCCTGGTTGCCGAGGACGAGGCCCGCGTAGCCCATCTCCCCCACGAGCTTGTGCGCGTCCTGCACGGCGCGGAGCTGGTCTTCCCCCAGCGCGTTCATCTTCGCGTGCCACTCGACGAGGAGCACGCCGTCGCCGAGGTCCACGACGCTCGCGCCAGGCCGCTTCTTGACGACCTTCGTGGCGTCCTTCTTCAGGTCGGTCAGGATGAAGTAGGGCGCCTCGTACCGCGTCGGCTCACCCGTCGGCGTGACGGTCTCCTCGCCCTGGTAGAAGCGTTCGCGGCCCGACTCCTTCATCGCCTGGAGCAGGGGCGGGAGGGTGCGGCCTTCCGCTTCCAGGTTGGCGATGACGGTCTGAACGCCCAGCGTGTCCATCGTCTCGAAGGGGCCCTCCTCCCAGCCGAAGCCCCACTTCAGGGCGTTGTCGATGTCCTGAAGGCGGCCCGACACGACCCCGGCCATCTTCGCCGCGTACCAGAAACCGTCGTTCATCACGCCGCGCAGGAAGTCGCCCTCCCTGCCCTCGGCGTTGTAGAGCGCCTTCACCCGCTGGGCGAGCGGCTGACTCTTCACCGCCTCCACGGCGGGCACGCTGACCTTGCCCCGGTCCTCGTACTCCAGCGTGTCCAGGTTCAGGCTCAGAATCTTGGTCTTGCCGCGCTCGTCCTTCGTCTTCTTGTAGAAGCCGCTGCCCGTCTTGTCGCCGAGCCACTTCTTCTCCTCCACCAGACGGCGGAAGGTGTCGGTGAGGCTGAAGTCCTCGTCGGGCGGCGTGGCTTTCCCGAGGTCGTTGGCGACGTGGTAGATGATGTCGAGCCCGCTCAGGTCGGCGGTGCGGAAGGTCGCACTCTTCGCGCGGCCGAGGGCGGGGCCGGTGAGCTGGTCCACCTCGTCCGGCGTGAGGCCCGTGCGCTCCATGTGCTTCATCGCGCGGATGATGCCGTACACGCCGATGCGGTTGGCGACGAAGCCCGGCACGTCGTTGGCGACGACCACGCCCTTGCCGAGCGTGTGGTCCGCGAACTCGGAGAAGGTCCGCAGCACCTCGGGATCGGTCTTCGGCGTGGGGATCACTTCGAGGAGGTGCAGGTAACGCGGCGGGTTGAAGAAGTGCGCGCCGACAAAGCGCCGCTGGAAGTCCTCGCCCCGGCCCTCGATCTGGAGGTGCATGGGGATGCCGGAGGAGTTGGAGGAGATGATCGCCGTCTTCTTCGCCACGCCCTCCACCCGCGCCCACAGGTCCCGCTTGGCGTCAAGCTTCTCGATGATCGCCTCTAGAATCCAGTCGGCGTCCTTGAGCTTGCCGAGGTCGTCTTCGAGGTTCCCGGGCGTGATCAGCACGGCCCGCACCGGGTCCATGAAGGCGGCGGGGCTGGCCTTCAGCGCCCGCTGAAGGCCCTGCTTGGCGAGGAAGTTGCGGTCGGGCTGGTCGGGCAACACGATGTCGAGCAGGGTGACGGGAATGCCCGCGTTGGCGAGCTGGGCGGCGATGGCGGCCCCCATGACGCCCGCGCCGATGACGGCGGCTTTCTGTATCTTCATGCGACCTCCGGTGGCTCTGGCTCGATTCTTGAACTCAGTTCAAACTTTAGGGCGCGCGGGGGCGTTTGTCCACTCGGAGGGGCACAAGGGAATTGGGGGTGGGGCGGGGTTCAGCCTCCCGCCAGCCACGCCCGGGCGGCAGCCTCTAATGCGGTGAAGGAAGGGAACCCGGTGGCTCTGGCCGCAGCATTGGCATCCCCCGTCTCTGCGAACGCCTGAGTGAGGCGCCACGGCTCCCCTTTCCCCCGTGTCTGAGCCAGGAACTCCACCACCCCGAGGCCCTGGCGGTAGGCGTTGTCCCAGCGGTTCTCGGGAACCGAGGGGAAGTCGGCGAGTTCGGAGAGGGGGACCCAGCCCGACTTGGCGTAGGCACTCGCCCGGCTGTGCCACGCCTGCCAACTCCGCCCGGGCACGAAGGCGCGGGCCGCGAAGTTCGCCAGTCCCTCGTGCAGCCACCAGGGAATGCGCTTGTCCCTGCCGGGGCCCGCCGCGAGACCGACGGCGAGGTGGGTGAATTCATGGGTGAGCACTCGCAGCGTTGTCCCTTCGACCTCTGCCGGGGTTCCGCCTGCCAGGACGAGCTTGATGGCTTCACCGGGCTCGTTCCAACCGGCGACGGGGGGCAGGGACAGGTAGACGCTGGCGCTGAGGATCGGCGAGTCCGGGTAGACCTTGACCACGGCGTCCGGGGGCACGGTCAGGCCCAGCACGTTCTGCACCTCGCGGGCGGCCCGGGGCAGCAGCGGGGCGAGGGGTGCAACACGTTCGGGCAGTCCGGGCACGTCCAGCGCGAGGAGGGTGCCCGTGTCGGTCTTCAACGGCCGGAACGCCTCGCCCGCGTACCGCCAGACCTCGCCGACCCGCACGAGCCCCACAGGCAGCGTCACCCGGGTCGCCTGCCCCTCGGCCGGGCCTTTCCCCTCCGGCACGCGGGTCCACACGAGGGTCAGGTTCGCCGTCGCCCGCGAGCCCTGCTGGCGCAGATCGCCGAGGGTGTAGGTCACGTCGGCGGGAGCCCGGCGCGCGAGGTCCGCCGCGAAGTTGGCGCCCTCGACGGTGAAAGTGCCGTTCGGGGCGAGGAGGTCGCGGTAGGCGGCGGCGTCGCCAGCGCGGGCGGCGGTCTGGAGTGCCTGCGCCAACTCCTGCGGCGTGCGTTGGGCGAGGGCGGCGGAAGGCAGCAGCGTCAGCCCCACGAACAGGGCGGCACGAGGGATCATGCCTCAGCTTAGAGAAGATGGTGGACCGGGCGCCGACCCGATCTCACCCTCCGGGCAGGAAGCCCTTCACCACGAACACGACCGCCAGCCCCCCCAGGGCCGCGAGTGCGGCGACGCTCAGGCGGCGGTCTCTCCTCCACGCCCCCAGCGCCACCCACACGGCGGCGAGGACGGGCACGAGCGCCACGCATACCACGCCGAGGAAGGCGTAACCCGGCAACAGGACGCCCAGGGCGAGGAGCACCACGGCCACCCAGAACCCCGCCGGGTAGAGCCAGGCGGGCAGACCCGCGAGTTCGGTGTCAGACGGGGGGCGAGTCATTCGAAGTCCTCCTCATAGTCCGGGTACTGCTCGGGCGCGGTGCCGAGGCTTTCCAGCACACGCGGCAATCGGACACGGGGCGGGGCGTCCTGCACGCCCTGGTAGGTCACGTCAAAGGTCCAGTCGTCGCCGTAGTCGAAGAGGAAGGTCCACTTGGGTTGCCGCTCGAAGGGAACGGTGGCCGGAACGCCCGTGACGCCGTGTTCCTCGCGGGTGGGGGCGCCGAGAGCTTCCGGAGCCGTCTGCACGACCTGGAACATCCCCAGAAGCCCCTCCAGGCCGCCCGGCTGCCGCAACAATTCGCGGGCCTCCGGGGGGAGGGGCAGGCTGTCCTCCGCCTGGGCCGCCTCCAGACCCTCCACGTCCAGCAGGTCGGCGGTGAACTCCCGCAGACGCAGGCGCACGGGGTCGCGCAGTCGCTCGGGCAGTCGGGGCAGCAGTTCCTCCTCCAGGCGGCGGGCCAGGAAGTCGGCGGTCTCGCGCAGCAGGGCCAATTTGTCCAGCGCCTCCATCCCCAGCATCAGGGCGAGGTCGGTTTCACTGGGCATCCCCTGGGGGGCGGGAGCGGGACCGCCCTCCATTCCCTCCAGGTCGCGGAACAGCTCGTAGGCCACGTTCGCCCGGTAGGGATCGGGGGTGTCGAAGAAGCCGAAGGCGTGGTCGAAGTCGAAGCCGAACGCGCCCACGATGGCCTGCGCGAGCCCGTGCAGGTCGGCCCCCTGGGGCAGGCCCAGCACCCGGTAGGGATATCGGCGCTCGCCCGCCACCTTCACCCGGCTCACCACCCTGAAAACGTGCATCTGCCGACCGGCGGCCTTTTGCCTCTGTTTGGTCACCCGCCCACCTCCCTAGGCCCAGTATTTCCACAGCAGTTGCCCCGCCGTGAAGATCAGGAGCAGGCTGAAAAAGAGCTTGAGCTGCGCGGCAGGAATCCGGCTTTGCAGCCCCGCTCCCGCCCGCGCCCCGACGAGGACGCCCAGCGCCACCCCCGCCGCGAGGCGCACGTCAAGGAGTCCGCCCGCCCGGTACACGAGCGCGTTCCCCACGGCGGTCAGGCCCATGATGAAGGTCGAGGTGGCGATGGCCTGCCGGATGGGCACGCCCGCGAGCAGGTTGAGGACCGGCACCTGCACCGTCCCGCCGCCGATGCCCAGCAGGCCACTCATCACCCCCGCGAAGGTCATGGCGGGGGGCACGAGACGGCTGGGGGGGCGCTCGACCTCCACCCTTCTCAGGCCGCGCAGCAGGTTGTAGGCCGAGTACAGCAGCAAAAGGGCGAACACCGTCGCCACCGCCTGGGCGGGCAGCACGAGACCCAGGAAACTGCCCAGCGCGCCGCCGACGATGGTGTACGGCGAGAGCAGGTATCCGGTCCGGGCCCGCACCAACCCCTGTTGCAGGTAACTCGCCGCGCCGCTCAGGCCCACCGCCAGCACCCCGATCTGCGACACGGCGACCGCCTGCCCGATGGTGATGGGGTGGCCGAAGTGCGGCAGCACGAACTCCAACGCGGGCACAACGACCACGCCGCCGCCGAGGCCGAGAATCGCGCCCAGCACCCCGGCGAGCAGGCCGACACCGATCACAGCGAGCATCACGAGAGGATCACGGGAAGGAGGCTAACACGGGCCGGGGGGTGGCCTACTTCGGGTTTTGTTCGGGAAGGCCCTACCCCACCGGGCACGAAGAAGGGGAAGGGCACGCGGCCCCTCCCCCACGGTCTGCGGTGATCGGGTCAGGCGAAGCTGGGCCGCCGCCCCAGCGCCCGCAGGCGCAACATGCTCCCCACGAAGATCACGGTGCTGGCGAACGTCACAACGAGCAGGGTGATGAAGGCCGCCTGGGCACCCATCGAGGGCCCCAGGGCCGCGAAGGTCAGCGGGAGGATGGAGCCGCCCAACCCGCCGAGCAGCCCGACCAGACCGCCCACCACGCCCATCTGCCCCGGATACCACTGCGCGACCAGCGTGTAGGTGCTCGCCTTGCCCACGCCCATGCCAACCCCGACCACGGTGGTCAGCCCCAGGAAGGTGGCGAGCGGGAGTTCGTGGGTCAGGGGCAACAGGCCGAGGAGCATCACCGCGAAGGAGGTAATCGTCACCCCGCGCGGCCCGAAGCGGTCACTCAGGTAGCCGCCCAGGGGACGCAACAGGCTCGCCGGGAAGATGAAGAGGGCGGTGAGCAGGCCCGCCTCCGCCAGCGGCAGGCCGTAATGGTCCACGTAGTACTTCGGCAGGAAGAGGCTCAGGGCCACGTAGGCGCCGAAGAACACGACGTAGTACAGCCCGAAGCGCCACACCTGCACGTTGCCCAGGGGCCGCAGCCAGTCGGCGAGGGTGCGCTGGGGACGCACGGCGGCGTCGGCGGGCGTCAGCCGGGCGGTCAGGAGCGCGCACAGCACGAGCGTCAGCGCGAACACGAAGGGGACGAAGTGCCACCCACCCGGAATCAGCAGTCCGGCAGGCACGAGGGTAATGAGCAGGGGCGCGACGAGCTTGGTGATGCTCGCCCCCGCGTTCCCCGCTCCGAAGGTCCCCAGTGCAAGCCCCTGCCGCGAGGCGGGCACCCACTGGGCGATCCAGGCGTTCCCCACCGCGAAGCTCACCCCCGCCAGCCCCACCCCGAGGGCGAGGGCGAGCAGCGTGTCGTACCCCGTGGCGAAGGAGAGCGCCAGCGAGAAGGCGGCGGTCACCAGCGTCACAGCCAGGAACATCTTCTTGCCGCCGAGCCGGTCGGCCAGCAGCCCGGCGGGCAGGCGCAGCAGCGAGCCCGTGAGGACCGGAATCGCCGTCAGCAGCGTGAACTGCGCGTCGGTGAGCCCGAGCCCCTTGCGGATCGGCAGGGCCACGATGGAGAACATCACCCACACGGCGAACATCAGGGTGAAGCCGAGCGTGCTCCAGGTCACGACGCGCCGGGCGTCGGCGCTGAGGGCGAGGGCGGGGAGCGGGATATTGGCGGGCTGGGTCATGGGGAACCTCGGGGGAGCGAAACGGGGGGCCGGGGGTGGAGGCTGAGCGGGATCGGTCAGACGGGCACTCCCCCCTCCAACGGGGCGGTTCGGGCGGGGCGGCCTTCAGAGATGGAACCGGCGAGTGCGGTGACGGGAACGGGCACGAGGCTGGCGGGCGTGGCCTTGAAGGCGGGCATCCGCGAGTGAGGGTCGAGACTGTCGGGGCTCGTCAACAGGTTCGCGCTCGCCTCCCAGTGGAAGGGCATGAACAAGGTGTCGGGGCGCAGGCCGGGGTTGAGCGCCACGGGCAGGTCGAGCGTGCCGTGCCGGGTGGTGACGCGGGCGAGGTCGCCGGGGTTCAGGCCGCGCTCGCGGGCCGTCTCCGGGTGGACCTGAAGTTCGAGGCTCGCGCGCAGGGCCGGGTTGCGGCGGGTCTGGGTGCCGCTCTGGTACTGGTTGCCCAGCCGCCCGGTCGTGAGGGTGAGTCCCCGAGGCGCGGGAGGCGGCGGGAAGCTCGGGACGTGCAGCCTGGCGAGGCCGTCCGGCGTGGGGTACGTCGGCGCGTAGGCGTAGGGGGTGTCGGGGCCGTCCGCACTCCGCACCGGCCACTGGGCGCTCGCCCGGTCGAGGCGTTCGGCGCTCAGGCCGCCGTAGTCGGCCACGCCACCCCGCGTCGCCCGGAAGAACTCGTCCTGAAGCTCGCGGAAGGTGGCGTAGGTGAAGCCCCGGGGCCGCCCGACCGCCGCCGCCAGATCGCACAGGATGCGCCAGTCCTCACGGGCCGCGCCGGGGGCGGTGATCGCCTTGCGTCGGCGCTGCACGCGGCCCTCCAAGTTGGTCGTGGTCCCCTCCTCCTCGCACCACATGGAGCCGGGGAGGACCAAGGTGGCGAGCTGCGCGGTCTCGCTGGGCAGGAAGTCGATGACGATGAGGTGCTTGAGGGCTTCAAGCCGTTCGCGCACCTGAAGGGCTCCCGGCGCGCTGACGACCGGGTTCGAGCCGAGGACGATCAGGGCCTCGATCCCGCCTTCCTCACCGCAGGCGTTGAAGAGTTCCTGGGCGCTCCGGCCGGGCTGGGGCAGGTCGTCGGGCGAGCAACCCCACAGGGCGGCGATCTCCGCACGGTGCCCCGGATTCCGCAGGCTGCGCGCTCCGGGAAGCTGGTCCGCCTTCTGCCCGTGTTCGCGCCCGCCCTGGCCGTTTCCCTGCCCGGTCAGCGTGCCGTATCCGCCGCCCGGCTTGCCGAAGTGCCCGGTCAGGAAGGCGAGGTTGAGGTACGTCTGCACGGTATCCGTGCCGTGCGCGTGCTGCTCGGGGCCGCGTCCGGTCAGGATCAGCGGCTTGTGGGCGCCAGCGTAGAGCCTGCCCAGGGTGAGCAGTTCGTCCTCGGAGATGCCGCACTCGTGCGCCACCCGGGCGGGTGGGTAGTCGTCGGCCTGCCACAGCACCTCGGTCATGCCGTGGGCGGGGGCGGTCGGGCGGATGCAGTTCCACGCCTTCATCAGGTGGAGGAGGCCGAGGGCGAGCACGCCGTCGGTGCCTGGGCGCACGGCGAGGTGACGCCCGGCCACCTTCGCTGTTACGGTGGCGCGCGGGTCGATGGAATACACCGTGGCCCCCCGGTCCCGCGCCCCCTTGAGGTACTGCATGACCGGCGGCAGCGTCTCGGCGATGTTCGCGCCCACGAGCAGGATCAGGTCGCTCGTCGCCACGTCGCCCAGCGGAAAGCCCAGGCCCCGGTCGTAGCCCACGGTGCGGTTCAGCGCCGCCGCCGCCGAGGACATGCAGTAGCGCCCGTTGTAGTCGATGTTCGCGGTTCCCAGCGCCAGGCGGGCGAACTTGCCCAGGAGGTAGGTCTTCTCGTTCGTCAGGGCGCCGCTGCCGAAGACGCCGACCGCATCCGGGCGGGTGGCGAGCAGGGGCCGCAGGGCCTCCGACACGTAGGCCAGCGCCTCGGCCCAGCTCACGGGCACGAGTTCGCCGTTCCTCCGCAGCAGAGGCCCGGTCAGGCGGTCGGGGTGCCGCACGTCGTTCAGGGCGAACAGGCCCTTCTTGCAGACGGTGCCGTGGGCGACCGGACACTCCTTGGTCGGCGTCACCCTGACGGGCAGGTTGTCCACGACGTGCAGGTCGAAATTGCACTGCACCGCGCAGTACGGGCAGGTCGTCCGCACGACGCGCGTGGAGGGGTCGCGGCTGGGGAAGGGCGCACTCGACATGGGCGCACCCTGGCAGGAGACGGGGGACGAGTCAAGGCCAAATTTGCAGCTTGTAAACAAATTTGTAGACGATTTGCATAGGAATGGGGCCTTGAGAGGGTAATGGGGCCAGAAGTATGCTCAAGTTCTTCTCTGCCTGTTGACAACTTGCATCTCTTCCTCCTCAATAGGGGCATGGCGGCGGGCCGTTTCTCCTGCTCGGCCCACCTGGAGGACCAGATGATTCAAGCCATTCCCCAGACCCAACTCCCCCACGTCGTCATCGTCGGGAACGGCATGGTCGGTCACCGCCTCGTGGACAACCTGCGCGCTGGGGCCGAGGCGAACACCCTGAGCATCACCGTGATCAGCGAGGAAACGCGGCTCGCCTACGACCGGGTGCGCCTGAGTGCCCACTTCGACGACGACTGCCCCGACCTCTCCCTCGCCACCGCAGATGGTTACGAGGAGCAGGGCGTCCACGTGGCCTGGGGACGCGCGACCGCCGTGAACCGGGACTCGCGGACGGTCAACGTCACGGGCAAGACGGGGGAGCAAACGCTCGCCTACGACGCGCTCGTGTTCGCCACCGGCTCCTTCCCCTTCGTGCCGCCTACTCCCGGCAGGGACGCGGCGGGCTGCTTCGTCTACCGCACGCTGGGCGACCTGGACGCGATTCGCACCGCCGCTCAGGACGCTAAAACCGGCGTGGTGATCGGCGGCGGGCTGCTCGGGCTGGAAGCTGCCGGGGCCCTGCGCAAGCTGGGGCTGGAAACGCACGTGGTCGAGTTCGCCCCCCACCCCATGCCCGCCCAGCTCGACGCGGAAGGCGGGGCGCTGCTGAAAAGGATCATCGAGGACATGGGCATAGGTGTCCACACCTCCAGGGCGACGAGCGAGGTCAGCACGGACGACGCCGGGCGCGTGACGGCCCTCGTCTTCGCGGACGGCTCGCGGCTGGAGACCGATCTGGTCGTCTTCTCGGCGGGTATCCGGCCCCGCGACGACCTCGCCCGCGCGTGTGGCCTGACCGTCGGGGAGCGCGGCGGTATTCAGATCGACGACCGCTGCGTGACGAGTGACCCCGCCGTGTACGCGGTCGGCGAGTGCGCCCTGCATGGCGGGTGGGTCTACGGCCTCGTCGCCCCCGGCTACGCGATGGCGAAGGTGGCGGCGGCCAACCTCCTCGCGGACCTGGGGCTGAGCGGGCCCACGGATGCAAGGTTCATCGGCGCGGATATGAGCACCAAGCTCAAGCTCCTCGGCGTCGAGGTGGGTTCCTTCGGCGACGCGAAGGGGCAGACGCCGGACGCGCGTTCGGTGAGCCTGAGCGACAACGTGCGGGGCACGTACTCCAAGCTGGTCCTCAGCCCCGACGGTACCCGCGTGCTGGGCGGTCTGCTCGTCGGCGACACCGCCCGCTACGGCGATCTGCTCGACCTCGCGCTCTCGGGGACGCCGCTCACAGTCCCGCCCGAGACCTTGATCGTGCCGCCCCTGCCCGGCGGTGAAGCCCTCCCGGTCAGCACCAATGCGCTCGTCTGCTCCTGCGAGAACGTCCGCACGAACACGCTCGTTTCGGCCATCGAGGGAGGCTGCCGCGACGTGGCGGGCCTGAAGAAGTGCACCGGGGCGGGGACGGGCTGCGGCGGCTGCGTGCCGAGTATGCACAGCCTCCTCCAGCTTGAACTGCGGCGTCTGGGCGAGACGGTCGTCAACCACATCTGCGAGCACTTCCCGCACTCACGGCAGGAACTCTTCAACCTCATCCGGGTGAAGGGCCACCGCACCTGGGACGAGGTGCTGGGCGCCCACGGCACCGGCCTGGGTTGCGAGACCTGCAAGCCCGCCGTGGCGAGCATCCTGGCGACGCTGCACAACGAATATGTCCTGAAGGCCGAGCACGCCCCCCTTCAGGACACGAACGACGCTTTCCTGGCGAACATCCAGAAGAACGGCACCTACTCGGTCGTGCCCCGCGTGCCGGGCGGCGAGATCACGGCGGAGGGCCTCATCGCCATCGGTGCGGTTGCCAGGAAGTACGGCCTGTCCTGCAAGATCACGGGCGGGCAGCGCATCGACCTGCTGGGCGCCCAGCGCGACGACCTCCCCGCGATCTGGGGCGACCTGATCGCCGCCGGGTTCGAGAGCGGCCACGCTTACGGCAAGAGCCTGCGGACGGTGAAGAGCTGCGTCGGCTCGACGTGGTGCCGCTACGGGGTGCAGGACTCGACGGGCCTGGCGGTCAGGCTGGAGTTGCGTTACCGGGGCCTGCGCTCCCCGCACAAGATCAAGTCGGGCGTCTCCGGCTGCACCCGCGAGTGCGCCGAGGCGCGCGGCAAGGACTTCGGCGTAATCGCCACCGAAAAGGGCTGGAACCTGTACGTCGGCGGCAACGGCGGCGTGACGCCCAGGCACGCGGTCCTCCTCGCCGCCGATCTGGACGAGGAGACGCTGATCCGCACCATCGACCGCTTCCTGATGTTCTACGTCCGCACCGCCGACCGTCTCCAGCGGACAAGCACGTGGCTGGAGAACCTGGAGGGCGGCCTCGACTATCTGCGCGGCGTCATCATGGACGACACCCTGGGCATCTGCGCCGACCTCGATGCGGCGATGGCCCGGCACGTCGATTCCTACTTCGACGAGTGGGCCGCCGCCCTCGCCGACCCCACCAGCCACGCCCGCTTCCGAACTTTCGTCAACTCCGACGCCCGCGACAACGGGGTCCAGTGGGTGAACGAGCGCGGTCAGATTCGCCCGGCCTCCCTGCACGAGCTGATCCCCCTGCCGATGGCGGGCGGGGACGACTGAGTGAGCTGGAAGGAAATCCTCTGGCCCCTTCCTCATGCCTGAGCCTCTTTGACCCCTCCCGAAGGAGCCCTCCCATGACCCTGACCCTGACTCCCCCCTCCTCCGAACAGACCTGGACGCGCGTGTGTGCCGTCCACGACATCCTGCCGGGGACCGGCGTGTGCGCCCTCGTGCAGGGCGAGCAGGTCGCCGTCTTCCGTGTGGCCGGGCGCGTGTTCGCCCTGGGGAACCGCGACCCCTTCACGGGCGCGAATGTGCTCGCGCGCGGTCTGACCGGCAGCAAGGGCGACACGCTCAAGGTCGCCTCTCCCCTCCTCAAGCACGCCTTCGACCTGGAGACGGGTCTCAGCCTGGATGACCCGGCGGTCATGGTGCCCACCTACGCGGTGCGGGTGGAAGGCGGTGACGTGTGGATTGGTTCGCGGGGCTGAGGGTCCTGAGCCTGGAGTCGCGCCGCGCGGAGGAGATGGCGACCCTGATCCAGAAGTACGGCGGGGAGGCGACCGTCGCGCCGAGCATGAGGGAGCAGAAGCTCGACCTGAGCGCGCACCTGGCGCGGTTCGAGGCGGGGCTGGCGGCGGGCGACATTCACGCCGTCGCCTGCATGACGGGCGTGGGGACGAAGATGTTCCTGCGCGACCTCGCGGCGCGCGACCCCCGGCACCTGGAGAAACTGGGGGACGTGCCCCTCGTCGCACGGGGAAACAAGCCCACCCAGGCGCTCAAGACCTTCGGCCTGACCGGGACCGTCGTGCCCCGCCCGCACACCTGGCACGAGGTTCAGGACCACCTGCTGGGGACGCTGAAGCCCGGCCAGCACGCCGTCATCCTCGAATACGGCGACCCGACCCCCGGGGCGATGCTGCGCACGCTGACCGGGGCTGGCCTGCGCGTGACGAGCGTCCCCGTCTACCGCTGCGCCTTCCCGCACGACACGGCTCCGCTGGGCCTCGCCGTCCGCGACACGGCGCTGGGCGGGCAGGACCTCCTGCTCCTGTCCAGCGGCACCCAACTCCTGCACTTCCTGAAGTTCGCCGAGCGGCTGCGGCTGGAGGCCGAGGTGCGCGCCGCACTGGGCCGCATGGTCGTGGTGAGCATCGGCCCCGCGTGCAGCGAGAGCGCCGCCGAACTGGGCATCCGCATCGACCTGGAAGCGAATCCACACAAGATGGGCATCCTGGTCCGCACCGCCGCCGAACACGGCCCGGCGCTGCTGCGCGGAAGGCTCAGCCGGGCCGGGTAAGCCCGCGCCGCGCCCTATCCTGGGGCATGTACATTCCCGCCCACAACCGCATGGACAACCGGGACGAACTCCTGCGCTTCATGCGGGCGCACTCCTTCGCCACGCTCGTCACCGCGCCCGGCGGCGTGCCCTTCGCCACCCACCTGCCCCTGCTGATCCAGGAGGAGGCAGACACGGTGTTCCTCCGCTCGCACCTCGCCCGCGCGAACGGGCAGTGGCGGCACTTCGGCGACCAGGAGGTGCTCGTCATCTTCCAGGGGCCGCACGCCCTGGTGGACCCGGGGTGGTACGACTCGGTGCCCAACGTGCCCACCTGGAATTACGCGGTGGTCCACGCCTACGGCCACGCGCGGGTAGTGGAGGGTGAGGTCACCCGCGCTATCGCGTACGGGATGGTGGGGGCGTTCACGCCGGACATGCGGGCCATCCCGGAGGAGTTCGAACGGCGCCTCCTTGCGGGCGTGGTCACGTTCGAGGTCGCCGTGACCCGCCTGGAGGGCAAGTACAAGCTCAGCCAGAATAAGTCGGCGCCGGACAGGGCGAACGTTCGCCGCGAGCTGTCACGAAGCCCCCACGGCCACGAGCGGGAGACGGCCGGGCTGATGGAGGCCGAAGACTGACTGCGCTCAGGCGTCCACCCCCACCGCCTCCGCCACGTTCCGCAACCCGTCGCGTTCCAGCAGCCGACTCAAGCCCCGGTTCAGCCGCGCGACCAGACCCGGCCCCTCGTAGATCAGCGCCGTGTAGACCTCGACGAGGCTGGCCCCCGCGCGGAGCTTGGCGTAGGCGTCCTCGGGCGTGAAGACGCCGCCCACCCCGACGATGGGCACCCGCCCGCGCGTGAGGCGGTAGGCGTCGCGCACCAGGGCCGTGCTCCGCGTCGTGAGGGGACGCCCGCTCAACCCGCCCGTTTGAACGCGGTGCCCGTGGGTCAGGCCATCGCGGCCCAGGGTCGTGTTGCTGACGATCAGGCCATTCGCCCCGGCCTCCACCACCCCCCCCACGCTCGCCTCGAAATCTCCGGGGTGCAGGTCGGGGGCGAGCTTGACGAGGACGGGGGGAGCGCGGCGGGCGGTGCGGACGCGGGCCGATTCCACCTCGTCCAGCACGGCGCGCACGAGGTCCGCGAGGTCACCCGCCGCCTGCAAGGCCCGCAACCCCGGCGTGTTCGGGGAGCTGACGTTGACCACGAAGCCGTCCGCCACCTCGAAAAGCGCGCGGACGCAGGCGCGGTAGTCCTCCACCGCCCGCTCGTTCGGCGTGGCCTTGTTCTTGCCGATGTTCACCCAGACGGGGGCCGGGCGAGCGGGCAGAGCGGCGAGGCGGGCGCGCAGGGCCTCCGCCCCGCCGTTGTTGAAGCCCATGCGGTTGATGAGGGCGGCGTCCTCGGGCAGGCGGAAGAGGCGGGGACGCTCGTTGCCCGGCTGGGCGAGGGGCGTGACCGTGCCGACCTCCAGAAAGCCGAAGCCCAGCGCGGAGAAGGCGGGCACGGCCTCCCCGTTCTTGTCGAGCCCCGCCGCCAGGCCCACCGGGGAGGCGAAGGGGCGGCCCCAGAGCGTCTGACTCAGCCGATGACCCCCGGCTGAGTTCAGGCGGCGGGCGGCCTCCGGCCACGCGGGCACCCGCGACGCCGCCCCCAGGGCCCGCAGGGTCAGGTGGTGGGCGTCCTCCGCGTCCAGGCGGAAGAGGGCGGGCTTTATGCGGCGGTACATCCCCCGCAGGATACGGAGGGGAAGGCGGAACGTCCCGGACTTCTGCCCCAAACAGAAATCCCGCCGCAGGGGCGGGAAGACGGGGACAGGAGGTTCAGAGCCTTGGCACGACGAAGCTGGGTTCGAGCTGCACCAGCCGGGCATGTTCCTGCCGCTCGCTGTCCGCGATCAGGTCGGCGAGGGTGGTGCCGCCGAGCACGTCGCGCAGGGCGGTGTCCACCCGCTGCCACAGGTCCACCGTGCCGCAGACGTGGCCCCTGTCGCAGACGTGGTCTTCTTCCACGCACGACACGGGCGCGATGCTGCCCTCCATCGCCGTGACAACCTCGTAGGCGTTGATGGCCGACGCCGGACGGGCGAGGCGGTAGCCGCCGTGCGCCCCCCGCACGCTCTTGATGAAGCCCGCGCGGCGCAGGTTGCTGGCGATCTGCTCCAGGTAGTGCTGGCTGATGCCCTGCCGCTCGGAGACGTCCTTGAGCGGCACGGCCTCGCCGCCCCGCCGCCCGATCTCGATCAGGGCGCGCAGACCGTACTGTGCTTTGGTCGAGACCCACATAGGGACATTCTACCCGGAAATCCGGGTCGGGAGTAGGGGTTTCCTGGCAATTGGCGGCCGAGGGGAAGGCCGCCAGGCGGGCTGGCGGTTCTTCCCAAGAATGCAAGCTGGTCCTCAACCCCGGGGCGTTCCCGGTTCGTCTCCTTGCGCCATTCCGGCACGCAGGAAGAACACCAGCAGGCTGCCGACCACCTCCGGACATTCCATCGGCAGGGCGTGGCCTCCCGGCAGCACCGCCAGCCTTCCCCCCGCCAGCTTGGAGACGACCTCGATGCTGTGCCCCAGTGTCACTTCGTCCTGATCGCCCTGGAGGACGAGCGTGGGCGCGTTCACCTCCCGCAGGCGGTCCAGGTCCAATTCCGGTTCCTGCTCGATCATCGCCATCATCTTGGCGAACACGACCGGAAAGTGCCCCGGACCATCCGGCGAGACGGCGTCGTATTCCTGCCGCAGGTAGCCCACCGCCTGGGGGGAGCGCAGAAAGGCCAACAGCGGGCTGTTCGGCAGCTTCCCGGAACTGTTGTAATACTGGCCGATCAGCACCAGCCGTCTCACCAGATCCGGGCGGGTCAGGGCGACGAGCACGGCGACCACGGCGCCGTCGCTCCACCCGACCAGATCGGCAGGGCCCCCGACGACCTGATCCAGGTACGCCACCATGTCGTCCGCCATCACTCCGTAGCCGAACGGGCCTTCCACGTCGGGGGTGTGGGCGTGCCCCCGACGTTCCGGCACATAGACGCGAAATCCTGCCTCGCGAAGGGCTGACGCCTGGGCAGCCCAGGAGGACGCGCCCGAGAATCCTCCGTGCAACAGCACGACGGCGGGGCCACGCCCGCCCACCTCATGCCAGGTGGACAGGCCCGCAACCTCGACGTATCCGGCCCGAATCTCCTGGGGCTGTTGCGAATCCATTGCCGTCATACCGCAGGGTAACCCCGCGACCTCCCGCTTCGGCGGCCAGAGCAGTCACGCAGCCCCATTCGGCCCCTTCCCTGGAATCCGCCGCGTGACCTTATCCCCTGCCTCCCGACCTCTCCCCGGCGGACGTTCTCCTGCACCTGCGGGCGGCGGGGGCGCCGGGGGTGGCCCTGCTGGAGTCGCTCGGCCCGGTCACCTCCTGCGGGCGCTTTTCCTTGCTGAGTGCGTGGCCGGTGCGGGTGCAGGGCGGGGTGCCCGAGCGGCCCGGGAGAGACGCCCTCTTCCCCGCCTGGCTGGGCGGCCTGAAGTGTGGGGCGGCACGGGCATCCGGCCTGAGGACGCCCGACCCGGAGGGCGAGCCGGGCTGGTGGGGCCTGCATCCCAGCGGCCCGGTGTGGGGCCGGGAGGCGGGCACCCTGGAGGCCGTGGGCGAGGCCGGGCACGTGGACTGGGCGGCGGTGCTGTCGCGTGGGCCCGCCTCCCTCCCGACCCTGGACGCCTTGCCCTTCGGCGCAGACGACGGACGACGTAAACGACCCGGCGGGCGTGCGGGCGTGGACGGCGAGCGATTCCCCGGCCGCGTACCTGCGATGGCGGGAGGTGAACCCCAGCTCTTCATGGCCTTTCTCGATCTGAGCCGAGAGGTCGTCGTGTCGTGCAGCCCGGAGCGGCGGGTGCTGTGGGAGGGGGTCTCGGCGCGACCCAGCGCGGGCATCCGGCGCCGGGGCGACACCCCGGAGGAGGACGCGGCGCTCGTCTGGCCGGACCAGGGGCCAACGAGAAGGGCGGCGGGGTCTCCCCCACCGCCCTGGCGAGCCGTGAAGCCTCAGTGACCGTCCTGGCCGACACGCTCGCTCTGGAGGCGGCCCCCGCCCGTCGCATCCTCCAGGCGCATGGCCCCGTAGCGGCGCATGATGTTCAGGGCCTCGCCCGCCCGGGCCCCGTCGGGGTCGCGGGCGATCACGAGGACGTTGCCCGCCCTGATGCCGCTGTAGAAGCGCTCGGCCTGCCCGGCGGGCACGCCCATGCGGCGCAGCAGCTTCACGTAGTCCCCGTGGTCACTGCCGGTCAGGGCGCCGAAGAGCCCGCCGAGCCCCGCCCCGCCGATGGCGCCGAACAGCATGGCGAGGACCCCGCCCTCCTGGTAGACGCGGGTGTCGGGGATGATCAACAGCAACACCCACACCGGGAAGGTCAGCGCCAGGCCCGCGAGCGTGCCCAGCAGGGTCCCGCGAATGACGCTGCCCGAGCCGCCCGGCGCCCCCTCCTCGGGGCTGACGCCGGTCTGCTGGGCGATGGTGTCCTTGGTGATCGCGTCGAGCATGCTGAAGCCGAGGCGGTCACGGTCAAAGCCGCGCTCTTGCAGGGCGCTCAGGGCCACCCGCGCCTGCTGCGGCTCACGAAAGAGGGCAACGACACTTTCCATTGCCTCCGGTTCTACCACGGGCCAGGCGCGCAGGGCGAGGGACAAAGGAACATGCCAGGCTTGTCTCTCCACGGAGGGCAGGGCGTTCCTTGGCCCTGGGGAGAGCGGCTGGGCCGGTCACACGCCCCCTCACCCCGCCCTCTCTGCTTCGTAGCTTTGCAAGTCCCACCGGGGGGAGAGGGGCAACAGAGTGACGCTTCCTTCTGTCGCAGACACCCCGAACCCGGTTGGGGGAAAAGTCGGGGAACAAGGCCCTCTCAGGGAGGGCAGGGGCGCTCACCCCTTGAGCCGGGTGTCACCTTCCCTTGAGGCCGCCTGAAGACAGACCGCACCACCCCCCGCTCCCCCCAGGGCTTTCGTCCCCTTTGTCCGCAGGAGGTACGTTCGGCCCACCGGACGTTTTCTATACTGCCCGCATGACCGGCGTGGCGTCCCTGATCCTCCCCGGCGCGGCCTTCGAGGCGCGGCTGCGCGAGGTGTTGCGGTCGCGCGTCGAGTTCATCGAGCTGATCGGAGAAGACCTCGTGATGGCGGGCGGCAAGCGGGCGCGGCCCACCGTGACCTACCTCGCCGCGCAGGCGCTTGGGGCGGACGCCGCCCACCCCCACTGGCCGGGGGTCACGGACCTCGCCGCGTGCGTGGAGCTGCTGCACTCGGCCTCCCTGTTGCACGACGACCTGATCGACGACGCCGACACCCGGCGCGGTCAGCAGGCGGCCTTCCGGAGATTCGGCAACGTGGTGTCCGTGATGAGCGGGGACTTCATGCTCTCGCGGCTGCTCATGCTGCTGGCCGGACTGCCGGGGAGCGCCCCCCTGGTGCGGGCCTTCGGGGAGACGGCCAGCCTGGTGTGCGAGGGCGAGGTCTTGCAGTTCCAGGTCGCCGCGTACGCCGATTACAGCCTGGGCAATTACCTCGACGTGATCCACGGCAAGACGGCGGCCCTCGTCGAACTCGCCGCGAGTTCCCCCGCCCTGCTGCTCGGCGCCCCCGGGGAGGAGCACGCGGCCCTCGCCACCTTCGGGCGGGAGTACGGCCTCGCCTTCCAGATGCGCGACGACCTCCTCGACCTCGCGGGCGACGAGGACACGCTCGGCAAGCCGGTGGGCGGCGACCTGCGCGAGGGCAAGGCCACCCTGCCCGTCCTCCTCCTGCTGGACAGTCCCCAACAGAAAGAGGTCCGCGATGTCCTCGCCCGCCGCGCCGCCGCCGAGGGCGACGTGGCCCGCGTCCGCGACCTCGCCCTTGCCACGGGGGCCGTGGACGCCACCCGCGAGGAGATCGGGCGCCGTGTCGCGCTCGCCGTGGACGCCCTCGGGGCCCTGCCCCCCTCCGAGGCGCGCGACGCCCTCGCCACCCTTGCCCGGCACGAGATCGACCGCGCTTCCTGAGAAAACGGGCGGATCAGGGGGAGGGCGTCCGAAGAAATTGGACACCTTTCGTTTGCCGCCTTCCGCCTTACGAATGACTTCTGACGGGAGATGGGGTCGAGGGGAAGGGCCCGACGAGTACCCTGTCACCCGATGCAGTGAGTCCTTCTCCTTTCATTTGCAAGGCGGCGTGCTTTTACTGCAATCCCATTTTCTCGGCGGGGTGCTGTCTATGCGTGTATGCTCAGAACGCTAGACCAATGCGGAGGAAAGCGTGATGAGGGCATCCGGACTCAACTGGCAGGGCCTGATGGAGCAACTTCAGGAGGCGCTGCCACATTGCGAGGTGACCGACCAGTCCCTCGCCTATTTCAAGTATCCCAAGCGCACGGTGAGCGTGAATCTGCCCGTGCGGATGGACGACGGCACGGTGCGCGTCTTCCAGGGCTACCGCACCGTCCACTCGACGGCGCGCGGCCCCAGCATCGGCGGCGTGCGCTTCAAGGCAGGCCTGAACGCCCACGAGTGCGAGGTGCTGGCCGCGATCATGACGCTCAAGGCCGCCGTGGCGGACCTGCCGCTGGGCGGGGCCAAGGGGGGAGTGGACGTGGACCCGGCGCTCCTGAGTGCCCACGAGCGCGAGGGCCTGGTGCGCCGCTACACCTCCGAACTCGTCGACCTGATCGGCCCCACCGAGGACATCCTCGCGCCCGACGTGGGCTCGGACCCGCAGGCGATGGCCTGGATGCTCGATACCTACGGCGAGAACACGGGCTCCACCACGAACGGCGTGGTGGTCGGCAAGCCCCTCGCGCTGGGCGGGAGCTACGGCAGCAAGGACGCCCGGGGCCGCAGCGCCGCACTCGTCACGGGCCGCATCCTGGAGGGGCGCGGCGAGAGCCTGAACCGGGCGCGCGTCGCCGTGTACGGCTTCGGGGACGTGGGGCGCCAGGCCGCACAGACCCTCGCCGAGCAGGGCGCCCTGGTGATCGCCGTCTCGGACCAGCAGGGGGGCGCCTTCGCCAGCGGGGGGCTTGACCTGGACGCCCTCTCGCGGCACCGGGAGGCGCACGGCACGGTGCAGGGCTTCGCCACCCCCATCGAGGCCGGGGAGGTCGTGGAACTCGACGTGGACGTGTTGATGCTCGCCTACGACTACGGCGCCGTGAACGCGGGCAACGCCCACGCCGTCCGCGCCCGCTACGTGGTGGAGGCGACGAACCGCGCCGTCCTGCCCGAGGCCGAGCGTTTCCTGAAGGGCCGGGGCGTGACGATCCTCCCCGATCTCGTCGCCAGCATCGGCGGGGTGGTCGTGAACTACCTCGAATGGGTGCAGGACGCCAGCAACTTCTTCTGGACGGAAGACGAGATCAAACGCGCCATCGACACGCGGGTGAACGCCGCCGTGGACCGGGTGACCACCTTCTGCCGCACGCGCGGCGTGGACGACCTGCGCACCGCCGCCTACGCCCTCGCCCTCGGGCGGCTGCACGAGGCGAGCGTGATGCGGGGCGTGTATCCGTGAAGCTCTCAGCCGTCAGCCATTAGGGCTTTTACTGACGGCTGATCGCTCCTTTCCCTTCCCATCCCCCAACCGGAGGCTTCCCCATGACCGCCACCCAAGACCCCCAGAACCAGACCCCAGCTCAACCCCAGCTCGGCGGGCACACCCTGCCGAGTTACCTTGATCCGAACAACATCGGGCCGTACGAGATCTACCTGGAGCAGGTCGAGCGGGTGACCCCCTACCTCGGCAAGCTCGCGTACTGGGTCGAGACGCTCAAGCGGCCCAAGCGCATCCTCGTCGTGGACGTGCCCATTCACCTCGACGACGGGACGGTCGCGCACTTCGAGGGCTACCGGGTGCAGCACAACACGTCGCGCGGCCCGGCGAAGGGCGGCGTGCGCTTTCACCAGGACGTGACCCTCAGCGAGGTGATGGCGCTCTCCGCCTGGATGACGATCAAGAACGCCGCCGTCAACCTCCCGTACGGGGGCGGCAAGGGCGGCATCCGCATCGACCCGCGCAAGTACTCCACGGGCGAACTCGAACGCCTGACCCGCCGCTACACGACCGAGATCGGGCTGATCATCGGGCCGGAAAAGGACATCCCCGCCCCCGACGTGAACACCAACCCGCAGACGATGGCGTGGATGATGGACACCTACTCTATGAACGTGGGCCGCACGGCGACGGGCGTGGTGACGGGCAAGCCCGTGTCCCTGGGCGGCTCGCTGGGGCGCGGCGACGCCACCGGGCGCGGCGTGTTCGTGACGGGGGCCGAGGCTTTGAGCAAGCTCGGGATGCCGCTGGGGGGCGCGCGAATCGCAGTTCAGGGCTTCGGCAACGTCGGCAACGCCGCCGCGCGCATCTTCCATGACCACGGCGCGAAGATCGTCGCCATCCAGGACGTGACGGGCACGGTCCACAGCGAGGCCGGAATCAACCCCCACACCGCCGCCGCCCACCTCGCCCGCACCGGGAAGATCACCGGGCTCGAAGGCACCGAGGAGCTGACCACGGGCGAGTTCTGGGGCGTGGACTGTGACGTACTGATCCCCGCCGCGCTGGAGAAGCAGATCACGGCGGAGAACGCGGGCCGGATCAGGGCGAAACTCATCGTCGAGGGGGCGAACGGGCCGACCACTCCCGCCGCCGACGACCTGCTCCGTGAACGCGGGGTGACGGTGGTGCCCGACGTGCTGGCGAACGCGGGTGGCGTGACGGTGTCGTACTTCGAGTGGGTGCAGGACTTCTCCTCGTTCTTCTGGACCGAGGACGAGATCAACGCCCGCCTCGACCGCATCATGCGCGAGGCGTTCCTGGGCCTGTGGGACGTGAAGGAACAGCACGGGGTCACGCTGAGGACCGCCGCCTACATCGTGGCCTGCACGCGCGTGCTGGAGGCGCGGGCGCTGCGGGGGCTGTATCCCTGAAGTGGTAAGCCGCCAGCTTTCAGCAGTCAGCAGGAGAAAAAGCCTCGGCACCCGCTGGGGCTTTTTCTGTCAGTCCGCCCCGGACTTCGCCTCCAGCACCCAACCCGCCCCGGCTGACGGCTGACCGCTGAAAGCTGACCGCTCCCTTACAATGCCCCCCATGTCCGATCTTCTGAGCGGGTGGCACCCGGCCCCGGCGGGGTTCAAGCACGTGGTGAGCGTGTCCCTGGGGAACAGCAAGCGCAACGCCCGCGAGGAGATGAGCGTGCTGGGCCAGCCCTTCGTGCTGGAGCGCATCGGCACCGACGGGGACGCGAGGAAGGCGGCGGCCCTCTTCCAGGCGCTCGACGGGCGGGTGGACGCCTTCGGGCTGGGGGGCGCGGACCTGTACGTGATCGCGGACGGGAAACGCTACACCTTCGGCAACGTCCGCAAGCTCGTCGCGCACGCCAAGATCACGCCCGTGCTCGACGGCAGCGGCCTGAAGAACACCCTCGAACGCGACGCCGTGGCGCAACTCGATCCCCTGCTGAACTGGCGCACCAAACGGGTGCTGATGGTCTCCGCCGTGGACCGCTTCGGCATGGCGGAGGCGCTGGCGCAGGCGGGGGCCGACGTGGTGTACGGCGACATCGTGTTCGGCCTGAACCTGAACGTGCCGCTGCGGTCCATCGACGCGCTGCGCCGGGTGGCTCACCTCGCCCTGCCCGCCATCACCAAGCTGCCGCAGGACTGGTTCTACCCCACGGGAGAAAAGCAGGAGACGAGCGTCGAGGGCAAGGGCACCCGCCTCTACGCCTGGGCCGACGTGATCGCGGGCGACACCCACTACGCCAAGCGGTACGCGCCGCGCGACCTGGGCGGCAAGACGATCCTCACCCAGACGATCACCGAGGCCGACCGCGCCTGGATGAAAGAGCGCGGCGTCGCCCGCCTCATCACCACCACCCCGCGCATCGGCCGCCGCAACTTCGCCACCAACGTCCTCGAAGCCTTTTTCGTGGCGCTGAGCGGCCAGCGTGAGGCGCTGAGCGAGGAGGAATACCTGCGCTACATCCGCGAGGTGGGGTTCAAGCCGGAGATCAACGAGCTGGGGTAAGCGGGGATGGGCTGCATAGGTTTGACAGCCGTTGCATCTCACGCTATCTTATTTGCATCACCGCCCGAGAGGGCGGATTTTTTGTGCCCCGCCCAGGCGTTCTACTCCCGCAGCCACTCACGCCACTCCCCGGGGGCGTCCACAGCGAACCGCAGGAGGTGGGCGAGAACGCCCCCAGGCCGCGCGCTCCACAGCTCGCGGGACGTGGGGGCCCGGCCCAGGCGGCGGAAGGCCATATTCAGGTACACCTCCAGGATGCGGCCCTCCGCGCCGTCGCCGAGCAACTGGGGCGCCACCTCGCGGTAGGCCCTCAGGGCGTGGACGGCGGCGTGAGGGGGCAGGGCGGGAAAGTCGAGGGCGGGGTCCGCCCACCCCGCATCCCCCCAGTCGATGAGCGCGGCGAGCGAGCCGTCCGGGTGAACGAGCAGGTTCCCGGGCTGCGCGTCCCCGTGGAGGAAGCGGGAGGCGGGCCGGGGCAGCGCGGCGGTGCGGGTCAGGAGCCGGATGGCCCAGTCGGCGGTCATGCGGTCGACGCGCCCGAGGGCGGCGGCCTCCACGCCCTCCCTCGCGTCCGGGAGGTCCCAGACTTCCAGCCAGCCGCGCGGGTCGGGCACGTCGGTGACGGCCAGGTGCAGGCGGGCGAGTTCGTGCCCGGTCTCGCGGGCGGCGCGGACGAGGCGGGGGTTGGCTCCGTCCCAGCCCGTGCCGTGCAGGCTGGGGGCGTTCACGCGGGCGTACACGGTGACCGGCGCGTCCACCACGTCCCGGCTGTCGTCGAAAACGAGGAGGGGCGGGGTGCGAATTCCGGCTCGCAGGGCGGCGGGCACGGCGACGGCCTCGGTGCGGGCGTCCTCCTCGCCCGTCTCGTCCCCCGGCACGGCGACGCGCAGCACGACCTCGCTGTTGGCGTAGGCGCGGTTGACGATCCCCGCGCTCGGCAATCTCTCCAGGGGGCCGCGCAGCCCGTGTTTGCGGGCGAGGGCGCCGAGTTCGGCGGGGGTGAGGTCGGGGAGTTCGGACACGCCCCAGTCTCCCCTGCACAGGCGGCAGCGAGCATCGGCCATCCGGCGGGTACACTCGCCCCCATGCAGGCGCTTGTGGACGCGATTCGGGAGCAGGGGCGGATTCTGCCGGGCGGGATTCTCAAGGTGGACGGGCTGGTCAACCATCAGCTTCTCCCCGGCCTGACGCGCGAGATGGGCGAGCGTTTCGCGGCGGGCTTCGCGCCCCTGCAGCCCAGCAAGATCGTCACCATCGAGGTGAGCGGCATCGCCCCCGCGCTGGCGACCGCGCTCGTGCTGGGAGTGCCGCTGGTGTACGCCCGCAAGAAAAGGCCCGTCACCATGCACGAGGTCGCCTACACCGCCCAGTCGGTCAGCCGCACGAAGGGGGGCGTGGTGGACCTCTTCGTGAGCAGCGAGTTTCTGGAGGCAGGGGACCGGGTGGTGGTCGTGGACGACTTCCTGGCGTCGGGAGGCACCTTGCGAGCCCTGTCGCACATCATCGCGGCGAGCGGCGCCGAACTCCTCGCCCTGGGCTGCGTGATCGAGAAGGGCTTCGAGGACGGCCGGGCGAAGCTCGCCGACCTGGGGGTGCCGATCCTGACGCTGGCGAACATCGTGCGGATGCGCCAAGAGGAGGGCGTGGTGGTGGAGGCGGGGGGCTGGGGCCGGGAGCGGATGCCCACCCCCCTCTGAGCGGAAGGATGAGTTTTCCTGAAGCGCCCCCTCAGATGCGGGCCGGGAGCGGTCCCTACGCTGGACAGGGAGGAGTGACCCCGTGACCCAGCCTGACCCCCGCTCGGCCCTCATCCCTGACCAGAGTGCGCGCGTGAACGTGGCGACCTATGCCACCTACCTCGAAGCGCAGCGGGCGGTCGACTACCTCAGCGACCAGCGGTTCCCGGTCGAGCGCACCGCCATCGTGGGTGAGGGCCTGAAAACCGTCGAGCAGGTCACGGGCCGCCTCGACTGGGGCCGCGCGGCGAGCCTGGGCTTCGGGCAGGGGCTCTTCATCGGCCTCTTCATCGGCCTGCTCTTCGGGCTGCTGGGGCTGGGCGGGGGCAATCTGCTGTACGCCGTCGCCTACGGCATGGTGCTGGGCGCGATCACCGGCCTGATCTGGGGATTGATCGGCTACGCGGTCACGGGCGGGCGGCGCGACTTCACCTCGGTGGGCGGGATGCGCGCCGACCGCTACGTCATCCTCGCCGACGCCGAGGTCGCCGAGCGGGCGCGGACGCTGCTGGGCGGCCTGCCTTCTTGAACTTCGGGGCTCACCCCCGCGTGCCCGCCTGCCGCGCGGGGGTGTCTCCTGTCCGGGAACGCGGTCCAGCCTGGCGTCCGCCCCGCTAGCATGGCCCCATGACACAACCCGGGCTGGAATTGCAGGAGCTGATCGCCGCGATGGAGCAGCGCCGCGCGAAGGTCGAAGCGGGCGGCGGCCCCGAGCGCCAGAAAAAGCAGCGCGAGGGCGGCAAGCTCACCGCCCGCGAGCGCATCGAGCGCCTGCTCGACCCCGGCAGTTTTCTGGAACTCTCCACCTTCGTCGAACACGGCGGGAACCGCCTGATGGCGGGCGTCGAGGCCCCCGGCGAAGGTGTGGTGACCGGGCGCGGGACCATCGGCGGGCGGCAGGTCTTCGTCTTCAGCCAGGACTTCACCGTCCTCGGCGGCTCGCTGGGCAAGATGAACGCCGCCAAGGTCACGAAGGTCATGGACCTCGCCGCCAAGACGGGCTGCCCGGTCATCGGCCTGAACGACTCGGCGGGCGCGCGGATTCAGGAGGGGGTGGATAGTCTTAGCGGCTACGGCGAGATCTTCTACCGCAACGCGATCTACTCGGGCGCCGTGCCCCAGATCAGCGCGATCCTGGGACCCTGCGCGGGCGGCGCGGTGTACTCCCCCGCCCTGACCGACTTCATCCTGATGAGCCGGGGAAGTTCGTACATGTTCATCACCGGGCCGGAGGTCATCAAGTCCGTCACGCGCGAGGACGTGACCTTCGACCAGCTCGGCGGGGCGGACGTGCACACCCGCCGCTCGGGCGTCGCCCACCTGGAGTACGACGGGGACGAGGCGGTGCTCGACGGTATCCGCGACCTGCTCTCCTATCTGCCGCAGAACGCCCGTGAGCAACCGCCCGTGCGCGAGTGCCATGACCCCGTGGACCGCCGCAACGACCGCCTCCTCGACCTCGTGACGCCCGACCAGCGCAAGCCGTACGCGATGCACGACGTGATCCACGAACTCGTGGACGACGGCGACTTCCTCGAAATCCAGCCCGGCTGGGCGCGCAACATCCTCTGCGGCTTCGCGCGGCTGAACGGCTCTCCCGTGGGCATCGTGGCGAACAACCCCAAAGTGATGGCGGGGACGCTGAACATCGACGCCTCGGACAAGGCGGCCCGCTTCATCCGCACCTGCGACTGCTACAACGTCCCGATCCTGACGCTGGTGGACGTGACAGGCTTCCTGCCGGGGGTGGCGCAGGAGCACGCGGGGATCATCCGGCACGGGGCGAAGATGCTCTACGCCTACGCGGAGGCGACCGTCCCCAAGATCACCCTGATCACCCGCAAGAGCTACGGCGGGGCGTATCTCGCCATGAATTCCCGCGACATGGGCGCCGACGTGGTGTACGCCTGGCCCACCGCCGCCGTCGCCGTCATGGGCGCCGAGGGAGCGGCGAACATCGTCTACCGCCGCGACATCCAGAACTCGGAGAACCCGGAGGCCACCCGCGCCGAGAAGATCAAGCAGTATAAGGACACCTTCGACAACCCTTACGTGGCCGCCGCCAAGGGCTACATCGACGACGTGATCCCGATGGAGGACACCCGCCGCGTGCTGATCCAGACCTTCGGGATGCTGCGCGACAAGGCGGAGACGCGGCCGTACAAGAAGCACGGGAATATGCCGCTGTAAGGACGGCACCCTCCCAATGCTCCTTACCCCGTAGATTATCGGTAAGGAGGACGATCCATGCGTACGACGCTGACCAGCAAGGGCCAACTGACGCTGCCGGTCGAGGTCCGCAAGAAACTCGGTCTGGGGCAGGGGACGCAGCTTGAGGTTTCGGTCAACGATGCGGGTCAGGTGGTGATGACGCCCATCACGGAGCCGGAGGACCCGTTCGCCGCCTGGGTTGGCGTGGTGGCCCCTCTTCCAGAGGGAACGTCTTCGGTGGACTTTTTCCGGGACCTCCGAACAGGCGATGAATGACGACGACGCTCGACTCCAATGTCATCAGCGCCCTGTTGCGGGGGGAAGGGACCGAGGCGGCCATCCGCCGCGTGCTCAACGCCTCCCGGCAGCAAGGGGAACTGCTAGTCTGCGGGGTTGTCCATGCGGAACTGCTGGCGGGGCCGGGCATCACCGCCTCGCTGCTCGACCGCTTTCTGGACGCAACGGGCATTCGCGTGGACTGGCTGCTGGAGGAGGCGATCTGGCGCTCAGCCGGAGCCGCCTTTGCTCCCTACGCCGGTAAGCGCAGGACTTCTGGCGGAGGTACGCCCCGGCGACTGCTCGCGGATTTCCTGATCGGCGCGCACGCGGCGGTACGTGGGGCGCGGCTGATTACCCTGGACGCCGCCCATTACAAGACGTCCTTCGCGGACCTGGAGGTCGTGATTCCCGCCTGGTAGGGGGGCTGCAAGCTGAAAATCTAACCCTGCTCGTCCAGATTCCCGATGACCAACCGCAGCAGCCCGATCAGCTCCCGCGTCTGCCGGTCGTTCAGCCCCACCCGCTCGCCGATAAGGCGGGGCACGTCGGCGGCCTGGTCGCGCAGGGCCCGTCCCTGGGGGGTCAACGTCACCTCCAGCTCGCGCTCGTCGCTGGCGCGGCGGTGACGTTTCAGGTGCCCGGCGGCCTCCAGGCGCTTGAGGAGGGGCGAGAGGGTGCCGGAGTCGAGGTGCAGCCACTCGCCGAGGGCCTTGACGGTGGGGGGGTGGGGGGCGTTCCAGAGGGCCAGCATCACGAGGTACTGCGGGTAGGTCAGGCCCAGGGGTTCGAGGAGGGGACGGTACGCCATCACCATGCTGCGCGACGCCACGTACAGGTTGAAGCACAGCATGGTGTCGAGGTCATGGATGGGGGGTTCGGGGGTCTGCGTCATGGCGGTACGTCCGGGCCTTCAGTATGAACGGTGTTGAACCGGCGTCTTTGAACAGGGATGAACCCGGGCAGCATTCGTGAAGGACAGCTTACCGTTCCCGTCCGCGTCCCGTGACCTCAAGGGCCCGAAGGCGTGCCGCGTCCCTCCCCCCGCCCGGCCCACCCCAGCGCCCCCCCGGCGAGCACGAGCAGCGCGGGCACGACCGCCTGGGCCAGAAAGAGCGAGGAGGCATCGGCGAGGGCCCCAAGCAGGAAGGGCGCGAGCAGGATGGCAAGGCCCGAGGCCAGCGCCGCCCGGGCGCTCGCCACGTCCTCACGGCCCGGCGCCGTGCCCACCGCAAGGGAGAGCAGCGCCGGGTAGAGGTTCGCCACGCCCAGCCCGGTGACGAACAGGCCCAGGATCCGGACGGCGGCCACCGGGACGAGCCAGTAGACCGGGAAGCCCAGCAGCGCGACGATCAGCGAGAGGGCCACCACCCGCCGGGCGGGCAGACGGGAGAGCAGCGCGCCGCCCGCCAGCCTCCCCAGGAGCATCGCCAGCAGGAAGGCGCTCACGGCGGTGGCCGCCCCGGCCCGCGTCAGACCGGCAACGCCGCTCAGGAAGTCGGCTGCCCAGAAGGCGACCCCGAACTCCACCGCCACCACGAGCAGGAGGACCGCCCAGAGGCGCCAGTAGCGGGCGGGCAGGGCTTCGCGGGCCCGGGCTTCCGGCCCACCCGGCCGACCGAAGCCCACCCGGGCGAACACCCCGGCCAGCACCGCGAGGAGCCCCGCCGCGAACCACAGCACGCCCCGCCAGCCCAGCCCGGCGGCCACCACCCCCCCGACGGCGAGGGGCGGGAGGACGCTGCACACGCTCGCCACGGCGTTGGCCTCCGCAAAGGCCTGGGGTCGCCTCTCGCCATGCCGCCGCGCGAGCACCGCCGACACCTGGACTAGGGTCATCGACCCCAGCGTTCCCATGACGAGCGCGCCCAGCACGCTGAGGGGGAAGTTCGGCGCCGCCGCGAGGAGCAGCCCGCCTGCCGCCATCCCCGCCGCCCCGCACCACAGCACGGCCCTGGCCCCAAAGCGGCACCCCAGCCGGTCGGCGGTCACGCTGGCGATCAGAAGGCCCACCGCGAAGGCGCTGGTGTGCAGGCTCGCCTGTGCGTAACTCAGGCCCAGCTCCTCCCGCAGGAAGGGCAGCAGCGGCCCCAGGACGTTCAGGAGGAAGGCGAAGTAACCCAGGAGCAGATAGGCGCCCCAGGTGACCGGGTCACGCGCGAAACGGTGCTTGACCTGCGTTGCCCTCACGGCGAGGCTCGCCGCGACACGAGCGAGGGGCGGGTGGGGTGGGCGGTCGTCCCCTGGGGGAGATCCTCTCGGAAACGCGGCACGGGCGAATTCACCCTTCCCCGTCCAGCAGGCTGAACGTGATCACCGTCTCGTCCTGGACACCCAGGGGGCTGTGGTCCGGCAGGCTGGCCCACAGGCCCCCGCCCAGGGCGTGTGCCGTGTCGAGCAGCGGCGCGTCGGCGGCGGGGTCGAGGGTGCCCCAGAGGTGGGCGGTGCCCCCACCGCCGGGCATCGCACGCCACAGCAGCGCCCCGACCTCCTCGGAGCCCGCGTAGGCGAGCAGCAATGTCACGTCCCGCTCCCCCTCCAGCCACGCCGCAAGGTGGCGGGACAGCGCGGAAGCCCACTCCGGCGTGCCGTACGCCTCGGCGAGCGTCGCCGCCCAGACGGGCAGGTGCAGACGGCCCACCTGCTCCACCCGGATCACGCCCACATCCCCGGTGAACTCGGTCCCGGTAGGGTGGTACTCGCCCACCCGCAGGGCGGCGACCTCCTCTCCCCCAGCACTCTCCCCCGCGCTCGCCACCAGGGCGGGCATGTCCTGGGCGTGATGCCAGGCGCGGACCAGGGGCAGGCGGCCCTGGTCCGCGTCCGGGAGGTAGGTGGCATTGAGCGCGAGGACGTTCACCCCCGGCGTGTGCAACGTCACCGCCCCCCGGAAGTCGCGGCGAACCGTCGAGAGCGGCTCGAAGTAGGCGACGAGTTCGGCCAGGGCGGGCGGCAGGCTCATGGAGGCAGCCTAGCGGAAAGCACGAAAAAAGCCGCCTCCACGGGGAAGCGGCATGTGTGGTGACCCCAACGGGACTTGAACCCGTGTCTGCGCCTTGAGAGGGCGCTGTCCTGACCGCTAGACGATGGGGCCGTCCGGTGGAGCCCGCCGGGTAAGGCGGTGTCAGGCGCGAAGAAAGATTCTAGCAGGGCTGTGGAGGAAGTCAAGAAGGAGTGGGGCATCCCCGGGCTGTGCTCTTGATCCGGTTCGGGATGTCCACAACAGAAGGAGGCAGAGCAGATGTGCCTGTGACCTGGCGTTTTCGCTCTGCTGCCCCTCTCCCCCGGTGGGACTTGCAAAGCTGCGAAGCAGAGAGGGCGCTGCGAAGCAACGGGTGAAGGGGCGTGTGACCAACCCAGCCGCTCAGCCAGGGCCAAGGGACACCTTGCCCTCCGTCGATAGCAAAGTCTAGGGGCAGCCTCACTCCAGGTCGTCGTAGTGGTGTAGCAGCGCCGCGTCGGGGTCGCCCCCTGCGTGGTGGTGACGGGCGACGAGGCGGGCGACGCGGGGCCGCGCTCCCACCCGGGCGAGGAGTTCGGCCCCGAGTTCGGGATGGTAGGCGCGCACGGCGAGGGGTCCCAGCGGCACGACCCGGGCGAGGCGGTTGGGCACCAGGCCCACCAGCACCCGCTCGGCCACCCGGTACGGGCGGATGCTCTTGCCGCAGTCGTGGAGCAGGGCGGCGGCCACAAGTTCGGGCGCCGAGCGCGGGTGATCGCGCAGGAGGTGGCGGGCCACCCGGCAGGCGTGCTCGCGGTCGCGGGGGTCCATGCCCAGGTACACGCGCCGCTCGGCGGGGGTGAGGTGCGAGGTGGCCCAGCCGTCGTCGGGGTGGACGTGGGCCGGGCTCAGGCTGCGGGTGAGCCGCCCGACCTTGCCCGCGTACCCCCGGACCTTGCGGCTCAACCGGGTGGGGAAACTGGGGGCGGGCATGGGGTGAGGATAGGCGAAGGGACGGGTGGGAGGGCAAATCCCCCGGCACCCGTCCCCCTCCCGGACCCGGCTCAGTCGTCCGCCGCCACCGTCCCCTGCTCGACCTCCAGCGCGGCGAGGGCCCGCTCGGCGCTCATGGCGGCCCGGGTCCCGGCGCCCACGCTGGTGGCGAGCTGGCGGTACACATAGTCCGACACGTCGCCCGCCGCGAAGAGCAGGGGCACGCTGGTGTAGATTTCGCCTTCGACCTCGACGTAGCCGTCCTCGCGCAGCTTCACCGTGTCCCGCACGAAGTCGGTGTTCGGCACGTGCCCGATGAAGACGAACACGCCGTCGGTGGGCATGTCCTGTACCTCACCCGTCTTGAGATTCTTGAGGCGAACGCCGGTCACGCTGTCCTCGCCCTGAATCTCCTCGACCACGGTGTCCCAGATAAACCGCATCTTGGGGCTGGCAAGGGCGCGGGCCTGGGCGACCTTGTTCGCGCGCAGGGTGTCCCGGCGGTGGATCAGGGTGACCTCCTCGGCGAACTTGGTCAGAAACAGGCCCTCCTCGACCGCCGCGTCGCCGCCGCCGATCACCACGACCTTCTTGCCCCGGTAGAAGAAACCGTCGCAGGTGGCGCAGGTGGACACGCCCTTGCCCCAGAAGTGCTCCTCGCCGGGCACGTTGAGTCGCTTGGGGTTGGCTCCGGTGGCGAGAATCACGCTGCGGGCGCGGTAGGTGCCGCCGTACCCCCGCACGGTGAAGGTGTGGCCGTGCTCGCCCGGCATGCACTCGATGCCCTCCACCTCGTCCATCTCGATTCGCGCGCCGAACTTCTCGGCCTGCTGCACCATGCGCTGCGAGAGTTCCATGCCGCTGATGGGCTCTGGGAAGCCCGGGTAGTTCTCCACGTCCTCGGTTTGAGCGATCTGGCCGCCGGGCAGCCCTTTTTCGAGGATCAGGGTTCTGAGGTTGGCCCGGCCGGTGTAGATGGCTGCCGTCAGCCCGGCGGGCCCGCCGCCGACAATCACCACGTCGTAGTCTTGAGGGACGCTCGTCATGGGAAAAGCGTACCACCGCTCACTTTCCGGGAAGGTCAGTCGGGCACACTTTGATTTTCAAAGTAGTTTGTTTTGTCTTACACAGCTGTACGGTCCGAACGGGGCCGTCCTGACAGGGACCCAGCAGCAAAACACCCCCGCCAGCGGGCGAGGGCGCCATGTTTTTTGGCTGGGGCACAAGGACTCGAACCTTGATTAACGGTGCCAGAATTCTGATCGCCCCTCTGATGGCTGGCTGGGATTTTTACCAAAAGTGTGTCTGAGCCGCATTCTTTCTGTTACTCCGTCCCATCTCGTCTCCCCTTGTCCCCCCCTGTCCCCACGTCTACTACAGCGCTACTACAGCAGGACTACAGCGGACGGGAAATGCAATTTCCAGGGGGAGGCCCCGGCCTGTGCGGTCCACACCTCCCCCACCCTCCGGTCCTTGTGGAGACGACAGACGCCAACACAACCCCCGTCGCTGTATTTCGCTTGAAAGTGCGCGCTCGAACCCTACAATGGGCTTAAGTTGCCCAAGTCTACCTGAGGCACAGCGCCGTCGTTCATCCGGGGTTAGCTCATTCCGAGTCGACCCCGGATTGCCTTTTCGCGTTTCCCCGGAGGACCCTTATGACACACGCCCCCACGCCGCCCCGTCTTGCCTTCACCCGAGAGGAGGCTTGCGCCATGCTGGGCGGCATCAGCCTCCCTACCTTGGATAAGTTGATCTCCTCCGGGAGGCTCAAGGTCGTGCGCCTCAAACGGCGCGTCTTGGTTCCGCTCACCTCACTGGAGGATTTCTTGCTTTCTAACTCCTGACCTCACAGCAAAAGCCATGACCCCCGCTCTACGAGGCGGGGGCTTTTTTATGCCCCGAAATTCACCGCCGCATGAGGGTTACAAAGTCGCCCAACAGTAGCGTCTCCGATGTGCCTTTGTGAGCACCTCCAGCTTAGCCAAACCAACGTGCCTTTGCCCCACCAAGGAGCCAACATGACGCAGTTAATCGATAACCAAGACCCCCCTCAACGTCTCACCATCCCTTTTGAGGAGGCCCGCCTCCTAGTGGGCGTTGGGCGGAACACTATGTATCGACTGCTCAACAACGGCACCATCCGCTGTGTCCGTGCAGGCAGGAAAATTCTGATCCCGCTCAGCGCTATTGAAGAGTTTATAAATGGAAAGCATTGACTTTTACCCACCGCCTTCATAGTTTGGTGTGATGTCGCGTAAGCCCCCGCCGCCATACGCATGCGGCAGAGGCAATCTTAAAGTCACGGACTGCTACACCCTCAAATTCATGAAATACACCTCCCGGTCCAGGTTACACATACCCAGCTCCCCGCTATTACAGGCAGGGTTTTCAATTTCCTTTTAAGGAGCCAACGTGGCAAGAGTCAAACTTTCCGTAATTCCCGACCAGCCCTACTACAGCTATGACGAAGCCTGCTACTACCTCAAACTGTCCGCGCTTAATCTTGATCGACTCATTAAAAAGGGCAATTACTACGCTGTTGAAGTGAAATATATGATTGGAAGCTTTTACTGCCGCGAAGTCTTTGTCCAACTTATGAGAGACAAGTATCTGTCCAAACTTTGACGGCATCCTCAAGCACATCCAGCCCCGCCCTGTCTTCCCGGCAGCGGCGGGGCTTTTCCGTGGGTGCCCACGGACCTTCCCGCCCCACCGCCCGCTTTCCCCAACCCCCGGAGTCTTCCCATGAGCAAGCGTCCCACCCCCTTAAAACTCGCTGGCGTAGAGCTGCTGCACGACCGTGACCTCCGCTATGAAGGCGACCGGCGCGACCAGCAGTACAAGCGCGCCTGGACAGCCACAGGGGGCCACTTCCCCCGACGTGCCCTCCCGGACCCGCTCACGCCGGAGCAAGAGTTCTACTTCAACGCCTTGGCGCAAGTGCGGCGCTACGGGGGTGAGCCCCGGTGCGAACCCGGCAGAGCCGTTGGCTTCATCCGCGAGCTGGACAGGATGTACCGGGAGCACGGCACCCTGGTGCTGCTCACGCTGCGGCTCCTCCACCTTGACGGGGAATCCCTGTACTGGAGCGGTGGGCGCGAGGCCCTCGTCTCCGGGTCCAAGTGGGCCATGACGGGCCTGCTCAGCGTGAAGGGAAAACGGATACGGAGCATGCTGACCGTGATTGAGCGGGGCCTCCAGGACAACACGCATCAGCACAGCGCCACTCACCTGAGCGGCCTGTGCGCGAGCTACCAGAAGGCCCTCCTGGAGGCGCCCAGGGGCCTAGGGGCAGGGGCGGGCGTAGAGCTTGCGCCGGGCCTGCACGGCGTCATCGTGGGCGACACCCCCCAGGACCGGAAGGCCCTGGCGCAGTACATCCGAAAATTCCCCGATGCGAGGGCCAGGCTCCCCACCGACGATGAGCTGCACCTGGAGATGCTGAATGAGATCGCGGAACACATGATCTGCGGCGGAGATGACGAGCGGGTGCCGCTGGTGTGGCGCTTCCCACGGGACTGGAGGCCGGGCAGGCGGCTGACCTAATTTATGACCGGCTCGATTACCCTTACGCCCTCCACTTCCCCCGCTCCTGGCACAGGTTTCTGGGTAGTTTCAACTCTGAATTTCCCCCATGCAGCTCTACAGCGCTGCCATCATCCTGCCTCCATCGGCACCCTGCTGCTGCCGGAGCGCCAGCACCCCTCACTGCTCCACCACCTCCACCTGACCGTCCTCATGGACCCTGCAAAGAAGGTCGTAGGGCACGTCATCGGCCCCGAATCTGAAGGCGGCACGCCAGAACCACAGGCGTCCATCCCCAAAACGGACGTTGCGGGCACCGTTGTTCAGGTTCTCCCAGATACTCCCCACCTGGAAGACATGCCGGACCGGCACGCTGAACTTCTCAGCGATGGCCTGCCTACACATTTCCTCGGCCTGCATCTGGGTGTATGGGCCTTCCTCCGCCCGGCGGATGGCCTCCTGTTGAGCTGCTTCCTGCTCCTGGCGGTCCTTTTCCTGCTGTGCCTGCTCAGCCCGCTCAGCGTCGTCCTTCCGCTTCTGTTCCGCCCGCTGGGCGTCTTCCTGTCGCTGCCGATCCGCCTCCTCGGCATCCCGGCGCCGGGCATCCGCCTCCTGCTGTGCCTGGCGCTGTTCAGCCGCCTTGGCCGCCGCTGCCTCTTGGGCCGCCTTGATGCGTTCCGCCTCCGCCTGAGCTGCGGCTCTCCTGGCCTCCGCCGCCTCCCGCTCCGCACGGGCCGCCGCCTCACGGCGCTGGTCCGCCTCCGCCTCCAACCGCTGGGCCTCAAAGCGGCGCTCCTCCGCTTGACGACTGCTCACGGCGACGACCGGCGTGCAGGCCAGCACCGCCAGAAACCCGGCGGCAAAGGTGAGCTGCTGGGCGCGGCGCCCGTCCACCTTGCGCTGGGCCTGCACCCACTTCACCAGGGCGCGTAGGGGACCACCCTGCACTGAGTTGTGCAGGATGACGGCCCCCAGGGCAAAGACGATCAGGGGATAGACCCAGTGCAGGGGCATGGTCCAGGCGGTGAGAGCCAACCAGAGGGCATACAGGATGAGGGTAGGGAGTGTCACGGATGCACTTTATTGTGTGACACACTTTCATCCGTCTTACTCCGGCATGTCGCCTGAAGGTGTTTCTGCCGCAAGGCTGAGGGGATGGCAGTCCCACGGCGCATCCGTCCCCGTCCCGAACGTCCACCCCACGACGAGGAGCTTCAGAAGTGGCTGGGGCAGCGGATCAAGGCTGTGCGGAACGCCGTGGACATGAATCAGGACGACTTTGCCTACGTGGTGGGCGTGCAGCGCAGCTATATCGGGCTGATCGAGAACGGGAAGCGCGACCTAAGGGTCAGCACGCTCCAGCGCATCGCCTCCGCCTTTGACCTTCAGGTTCATGAGTTGCTGGACCCGGACTTTGTGCTGGACCCCGCCCAGCTCAAGGGGGAGCAGTCAGGGTAGGCGCAAGCAGCCTGAGCGCCCGCCCTCCGGCTGCCAGAATGTGATCTCCGGCGTCAAACGGCGTTGGATGGCTTTATTCCTAGGAGGTTTTGCCCCCGTTGCCCTCCACCTCCCGCCAGCAAAAATGGCTGCTCCCCTACACACAGCAGCCGCCTCTCCCTCTGTGGAGCAGGAACGCCCCCACATATACCCCCGGCAACGCCTTAAACCGGCTTGTGACCGGCCCTGAAGTACGCCATCGTCGCCCCATGCTTATCCGGTTGTGGTTTCCGGCCTGTGACCTCTTTGACCCGGCACGGCTTACAGACGCTTTCTGGGTCGAGTGCGACCTCCAGGAGGCCCTGCACCTGACCCCGGAGTTGCACGGCGTTCATCAACAGCAGCAGGCCACGCACCCCACCTGGCCCCTCTGCTTCCTTGTCTCCCGCGACGGGCAGCAGGTCCAGCCGCATCCCCGCGTTTTTCCCTACGCGGGACAGTGGGGGAACTGGAATCCGTTCAGGGCCGTTCAGCCCCTCACCCTTTCCTCCCTGAACGAGCTGGAGCAGTTGCAGCAGCCCCTTTCTGCACCGTGGACTTGGCCGGACGAGCTGGGGGCTTGAAGGCCGCCCCGGTGCGGCAGATGAGGCACGGTGCTTTGAAGCTAGACCCCATACTGTCCCGGTGAACCCCGCCGAATTCGCCGCCAAGTGGCGCGTGCTGGCCCCCAGAGTGAGTGAGAGGGCCGGGTATTCCGAGCACTACCGGGACGTGACGGCCCTGTTGGGCGAGTCCACCCCCAGCAGCGACCTGACCGGGGACAGCTACGCCTTTGAGAAACACGTCAAAAAGGCGGGCACCGGGGAGACGGGCTTTGCCGACGTGTTCCTGCGCGATCATTTCGTGTGGGAGTACAAAGCCGGCGGGAAAAGCCTCGGCAAGGCCCTCCAGCAAGCTCTGCTGTACGCCCGCGAGCTGGGCAACCCGCCGCTGCTGGTTGTCAGCGACTTCCAGGTCATCGAGATCCACACCAACTTCACCGCCAGCAGTCCCCGGACCATCCGCATTACGCTGGACGACATTGAGCGCGACGCGCCGGTCAGCGGGGACCTCACCGCGCTGTCCGCCCTGCGCGCCCTGTTCCGGGACCTCAGCAAGCTCGACCCCCGCCAGCTCCGCGAGCGCGTTACCCAGGACGCCACCGCCCGCATTGGGCAGGTCGCGCAGGCCCTCACCACGCGGGGCACCGCCCAGGTGGAGGCCGCCCACTTCCTGATGCGCCTGGTCTTCGCTATGTTCAGTGAGGACGTGGGCCTGCTGCCACGCGGGCTGCTAACCAAGGTGCTCAAGCGCGCCCGCGAGCACCCGGAGCGCAGCCAGGGGTACTTCCAGGAGCTGTTCACGGCCATGCAGCACGGCGGGGAGTTCTGGGGAGAGGACGTGCCCCACATCAACGGCGGCCTGTACGAGGACGGCTTTGCCCTCCCCATCACCCGTGAGGACGCGGACGCCCTGCTGGCCGCCTCCACCCTGGACTGGTCGCAGGTGGAGCCCGCCATCTTTGGCTCGCTTTTCGAGGCCAGTTTGGACGCGGCGACGCGCAGCAAGCGCGGCGCGCACTACACCGCCGTCCGCGACATCGTGCGGGTGACGGACCCGGTGCTCATGCAACCCCTCCGGCGGGAGTGGGAGGCCGTGAAGGCGCAGGCAGAAGCCCTGAGCAAGAAGCGCGGGGGCAAGCTGGCCGCCCTGGAGGCCGTGCAAGCCTTCCACACCCGGTTAAGTCAGGTGACAGTGCTCGACCCGGCCTGCGGCAGCGGCAACTTTCTGGTCGTGGCCCTGGGGCAGCTCCTGGACCTGGAGCAGGAGGTCCGCTCCCTGGGCTTTGAGCTAGGGGCTGGACCCTTTGCCATGCCGCCCCTGGTGCACCCCCGGCAGCTCCGGGGCATCGAGGTGGAAGCCTTTGCCCATGAGCTGGCCAGCGTCTCCGTCTGGATCGCGCATCTTCAATACCAAGCCGCCCACGGCTCGCACTGGGAGACGCCCGTCCTCCAGCGGCTGGACAACATCCAGCGCCGGGACGCCCTGCTGAACCCGGACGGCACGGAAGCGGCGTGGCCAGAGGTGGAGTTTATTGTAGGCAACCCCCCATTTTTGGGGGAGAAGAAGCAGGGGCCTGCGCTGGGGCTGCCCTACGTGGGGCAGCTCCGCAAGGCGTACCAGGGGCGCGTCCCCGCTAGCAGCGACCTCGTCTGCTACTGGTTCGAGAAGGCCCGCGCCTCCGTCGAGTACGGCCCCACACGCCGGGCGGGCCTGATCAGCACCAACAGCATCAACATGCCCGGCAACCGCCGCGTGCTGGAGCGCATCAATGACGCGGGGGCCATCTTCCGCGCGTGGCCCAACCTGCCCTGGTTGCAGGACGGGGCCGCCGTGCGGGTGGCCGCCGTGTGTTTTGACGACGGCAGCGAGACGGAGCGCGTCCTGGGCCACCTGGAGGCGGAAGGCACCCCGGCGGAGCGGGAAGTCCTGACGCCCGTCCCCGCTATCCACGCCAACCTCTCCGCCGGAGCAGATGTGACCAGCGCGGCGCGCCTCCCGGAGAACGCGGGACTGAGCTTCCAGGGCGTGAAGCTGGCCGGAGCCTTTGATCTGCCCGGCACCACGGCCCGCGCCTGGCTGACCCTGCCCAACCCGGACGGGGCGGACAACGCGGATGTGCTGCGGCCCCTGCTCAACGGCGACGACCTCGTGGACGTGCGCGGGGACACCTGGGTGATCGACTTTGCCAGCCGCACGGAGGAGGAAGCCGCCCGCTACCTCGTGCCCTTTGCCCATGTGGTCGAGCATGTGAAGCCCGTCCGGGCCAACAACAACCGGAAGTCCAGGCGGGAGCGCTACTGGCAGCTTGGGGAAGTGATGCCCGCCATGCGCCGCGCTCTAGCCCCCCTCTCCCGCTACCTCGCCACCTCCATCGTCGCCAAGCACCGGGCCTTCGTGTGGTGTGAGGCGCGGGACCTCCCCTCCGGGCGGCTGGTGGTGGTGGCCAGTAACCAGGACTGGATGTACGGGGTGCTGAACAGCCGCGTGCACGTCCTGTGGGCCAACGCCAACTCCAGCACACACGGCAAGGGCAATGACCTGACCTACACCTCGACCACCTGCTTTGAGACGTTCCCCCTCCCGGAGTGGACGCCCACTGCCCAGACCTGTGTGGCGGAGGCCGCCCGGTTCCTGGAGACGGCACGGACGGCCATGAAGGCGCAGGGACACACCCTCACGGGGATGCTGAATGCCCTCTCTGAGGTCCAGGACAGCACTTCCCCGGCTTACACCCTCAAGCTGGCCCAGGAGCGGCTTGATGAGGCTATGGCTACCGCCTACGACTGGGAGTGGCCCCTGCCGGAAGCGGAGGTGCTGGCGCGCCTGCTGGCGCTGAACGGGGAGCGGGCTCAGCCTAGAGAGGCAGTGACGGCGTGAGAGCATAAGAACTATGGCTGGTCATCTCCACTCTGCTTAAGGCAAAGCTCATCCTCAGTGTCTTTGAGTACCGCCATACTCTCGGGCAGCGGTCCTGGCACTTCCTTAAAAACAAACCTTTACTGATTTGTTGAAAATGCATTAAAGACACTGTTATCACTGAATTACAAAGGAGACTAAGATGATCAACCTGATGTTAACAAGCCTGCTTGCGCTTGTATTGATGGTCATCTTGCTGTTATATGGAGCCGCTCTTTACCCAAACCCTAAAGATTTTTTGCCTTTCGCAATGAATGTAGCTATGCTGTTTGCGGGTGTTGAAGCTGTGTTATTTGCTATAAAAGCATACCAATTGGCAAAGCCGGGCTATGATAAGGCTATTAGTGATCTCGATGAACTTCGTCGTCAGGGTGAGCGGAAGAATATTCTAATTGAAGCCTCGATAGATGCTTTTTCGGTTATCTACTCCGGCTCACCATTCATGATAATCTCTCTCCGTGGGCCTCTGAATGAAGAAATTGAACTTGAGGAGGCAAGAGTAGAAATTCACATCACACGCTTTCACTACAATATGGATGAATCTTATATTGGTTATGTTGATATCGGCACTAGCAGCAAAACGGAGATTTTGGAATTGAAGCATCCTATGATTGTCGGGCCAACTGAGCACCATCCTGGTCAAATTTATCTGGCTGTCGTGCGGGCGCCTCAGACCTTTGGCGATAGTCAACCACCACGTTATAGTGAAGAAATTGAGGTTACGGTATATGCCAAAGTCTCAAATGGCGTGCGACACGACATCGTTTCTCGTAGGGGTATTGTTAAGTGTTACGACGATGGGCGGCTTGATCTATCCGAGCGGCAAGGAACACTATATCAGGGCGTCTATGCCGTTGATGAGTCACTAAACGGCTACATGGAACGATCTAATTCACCCTCAAATTCCGAGCCTATCGTAGCTATTAACACTCATCGTTACATCCGTTTGGGAGAACCTGTAGTTGACTTATATTTGGAAAACTTGAGCTTTGATCCGGTGACCGTTATATCATGCCAAATTTCTGAAACCTGGCCGGATGGCAGTTGCCGTACCCACAAGCTTAGACACGAGCATATTTTGCTACCTCATCAGGGGCCGACTCTGGTTGCCGTACTACAAGGACCTCCACGCACAGAAGTTCGTATCCAGGCGAGCTTCTCTAACGGCAGGCGAACCGCATCCGTGGACCGTTACGGTGTGTGCGACGTTACTCAGTCAGTGAACTATTTTGAATGGGAGGCCGACGCCCATACGGCAAACCGCGAGCTTAGGGGTCAATTACAGCTATTCCAGTATATGGAAATGACCAATACCCCGCCTATTAAAAAAGCGGATTCTTGAATTAAATCTCAAATTTAAGCTCAAATACAAACGTGCATATCAACCAACTATTGTTAGCATCAGGAGCACTACCAAGCTCCTTCCAAGTTGGGTAGATGTGGGGACCTGACGCCCTGTTCCGTCTCCAGGCCGTTGCGGCGCGCGGCGTGGAAGCAGACGCCCCCGCGCAAGCTGCTCCTAGCCTGAAGTGTGCAGGGGGACAAGCTCGCGCCTGTCCCCCTTCCTTCACTCCTCCCAGTGGTGCCGCTTCCTGGGCCGATCCCGGTATTTTTCTGCCCGGCACAGACCACAGCTACAGACGGTGTTGTTCTTGCTGGCCTGTCCACAGGCCTTGTAGCGCCAACCCCAGATGCGGTTGGGGGGCCACTCCTTCACATAGGCCCGGCGGAGACGGCGGCGGATGATGCGTTGGCGGTGGTGGCGAACGATGGCGCGTGAGTGCCGTTTCTGAATACTTTCACCCCGCGTCACGGGGCGAATTGGGTTGGTCAGACCCTACCGAGGCTGTTCAAGCTGCCAGCCCGCGACGCAGGGAGCGCCGCTCCATCAGGAGACATGCCATGCCTTCAGGATACGCCGGAAGACCGCCACGGCCAGCGCCCTAGGCGACAGGCCATCCCGCCTATCCCACCTGGAGGACTTCCGAGCTACCGTAACCAGCAGCAGCCCAGCACCAAGTCACGTTCTGAAGCCGCTTGGGGCGGTTGCCCAAGGAGAAGGATGCCGAGTTACCTGTGTGTCATTGAGGGGCCAACCGATGAAGTGCCCAACTGGGGCGGCTACACCGTCGACCTCAGGGTCAGCACCACGGGGCAAAGCCGTGACGAGGTGCTCCAGCTCCTTCAAGAAGGGATGGCCCTTCACATCGAGTGGTTGCAGGAGGACGGCGTGGAGGTGCCTGCCCCAACAACCACGGAGGCCGAGCACCGGGCGGCGCTGGAAGCGGATGAAGACCCAGAGATCAGCAACCTTAACGGCGTCGAGTTCCTGATGCTTAAGCCCATTTCCCCGACCCCAGAGAACCATGACCATCAGCCATGACACCCTCTTCAGGGTTTGGGAAGCCGCCTCTGAAGCGGTTGACGGTCTGCTTGCTCCCATTGAGACGGAAGAGCGGCACGCCGCTGCTCTGCACCTGTTGGAGGCCGTGTGGGAGGCCAAGGCGGAGCACCCGAAGTTGGGCAGCCTGCTGGGCCTGCTCTCCGGGCACATCGCTGCCTATGAGGAGGCGGTTTCCCCCATGCCCGCCTCCCCACCGTACCGCCTCCTCGCCTTCCTGATGGAGCAGCAAGCTGTCACCGTAGTCGCCCTGGCGCAGGCCACGGGCATCGACCGTGAGGAGCTGGGCCGCCTGCTCTCCGGTGGGCAGGAACTCACCCTGGCGCAGGTACGCGCGCTGGCGGAACACCTGCACGTCAGCCCGGCAGTCTTCCTGTAGGGACCGATGAGCCGTCTTAACGCTCCCACGCATCAAGCCAGCTTGATTCCACACCTACAATGACCCCGTGACCGCCCTGGCCATCCCCAGTGTGCTTGACCAGCTCAAGGCCCTTTCCCACGAAATCCGCTACGCCCTGGTGCAGCACCTCGCGCAGGGTGAGCGCTGCGTCTGTGACCTGGAGGCCCTGCTGGAACTGCCCCAGTCTAAGGTGTCCTACCACCTCGGCATCCTGCGCGACGCCGAGCTCGTCACGTCTGAGCAGCGGGGCAAGAACACCTACTACACCCTGCGCCAGGACCAACTCTTTCAGTTGGGTGGGGCACTGTTGACCGAGATTTTCGCGGGCGGGGCGCACTTGACCCATCAAACAAAATCCATATGCTGAGGGCGTGACCCGCGTTCTAATCTTGTGCACCCACAACAGCGCCCGCTCCCAGATGGCAGAAGCCCTCACCCGTGAGGCCGCCCGGAAGGCGGGCCTCGACCTGGAGGTGCACTCCGCCGGGACGGAGGCCACGCGGGTGAAGGACGACGCCAGGGCGGTCATGGCGGAGATCGGCCTGAGCCTGGACGGCCACAGCAGCAAGACGCTGGACGACGTGCCGGACCCGCAGAACTTCGACTACGTGGTGACGGTGTGTGACAGCGCGGCGGAAGCCTGCCCGGTCTACCCCGGCAGGACCACCCGCCTCCACTACCCCTTCGTGGACCCCAGTGGGGGCAGCCTGGACCGCTGGCGGGCCGTGCGGGACCAGCTCGCGGAGCAGTTCACCGCCCTCGTGCAGGCCCTTGAGATGGGGCAGCCCGTGCCGCCCTCCTATGAGGACAGCCCTGCCGTCCGCGTGGCCTGAAATGACGCCTCTGCTATCGCGGGCGCTGCTCGCGGAGGGTCTGGGCACCTTTGCCCTGGTGTTCTTCGGCCCCGGAGCGGCGGTCGTGCAGGCGCAGACGGGCGCGCTGGGACACCTGGGGGTGGCCGCCGTGTTCGGCCTGACGGTCACCGCCGTCATCGCCGCGCTGGCCCCCATCAGCGGCGCGCATATCAACCCGGCGGCCACCTTTGCCCTGGCCCTCGCCGGGCGCTTCCCCCGGCGGCGGGTGCTGCCCTACCTGGGCGCGCAGCTCCTGGGAGCCACCCTGGCCGCGTTCACCCTCCTCGCGTTGTTTGGACGGGAGGGCCACCTGGGCGTGACGGTGCCCGCCGGGTCCTGGGCGCGGGCCCTGGCGCTGGAAACCCTGCTGACCTTCTTCCTCCTCCTGGTGGCCCTGCGCTCCGGCCTACCGTGGGCGGTCGGCGGTGTGGTGGCCCTGGAGGCAGTGATGGGCGGCCCCATCACCGGGGCGAGCATGAACCCGGCCCGCTCCTTTGGCCCGGCCCTGGCCAGCGGGATTTGGACGGCGCACTGGGTGTACTGGGTAGCCCCGCTGCTGGGCGCGGCCCTGGCTGTCGCCACCAACCACGTCCTAAGCCCGGCGCAGCCCCTGGAGGCCCAGCCCGGTCGCGCGCAGGAGTTCAGGCCGGAAGGAGAGCCAATATGACGGACCCTCAGACCCCCAACCCTGCCTCCCGTCCCCCCAGCGTCCTGTTTATCTGCACGGGCAACACCGCCCGCTCGCAGATGGCGCAGGTACTCCTAGAACACCACGCGGGTGAACGGTTCCGGGTGCAGTCCGCTGGTCTGGAACCGGGCGAGATCAACCCGCTCACCCTGAAGGTGCTGAAGGAGCGGGGTCTGCCCACCGGGCATCTCCTGGCCAAGGGGGTCCGGCCCCTCCTCGGGGAGCACTTCACCTACGTGGTGACGGTGTGTGACCGGGCGGAGGCCAACTGCCCCATCTTCCCCCACACGTCCTACCGCCTGTCCTGGGCCTTCGATGACCCCGCCGCTGCCCAGGGCGACGAGGAGGAGCGCCTGGCCGTCTTCCGCCAGGTGCGGGGCGAGATCGAGGACAGGATTCAGGACTGGCTCCGCCAGCAGGCGTGAAGGGCAGGCCCGGCAACCGCCTCCGACCCCCTCTCAAACGTTGCTGTTGACAACGAGTTAACCCGCGCGTACAGTCAGGCCATGACCGTTGTGTATGACAACAAACCGGAGGAGGCTACCCAGGCGGGAGCCCTTCTCCGCACGGTGACACGGCTGTTCGGCGAGCTGCAACAGCGCAACTTCGCCTGCTGCGACGTGCAGTCCGCCACCCAGTGCGTCATTCTCACCACCCTGGGGCGGGAGGGCGACCAGACCCTCTCCGCCCTGACCCGCGCCCTCAACCTGGACAAGGCGTGGCTGAGCCGCAGCACGGATGACCTCGTGGAACAGGGCCTCCTCGTCAAGACGCCCCACCCCGGCGACCGCCGCGCCCTGCTGCTGCGGTTAACCGACGCCGGGCAGACCGCCGCCCGTGACCTCGACGCGCAGCTCAACGCCCAGTCCGCCCGCGTGCTGGCCCGCCTGCCGGAGGAGGACCGGGCCGCCACACTCCGGCTCCTCACCAGCCTGGGTGCCGCGCTCCAGGCGGAGCTGGACGGGGAGGCGGGATGCGGATGCTGACGCGTCCGGCGACCCCCACCGACCTGCCCCGCATTGAGGAGCTGCTGAACACCCTGAGCCTACCCGTGGCGGGAGTGGCCGACCACCTGGAAGACCTGCGGCTGGCGGAGGACGGTTCCTCCCTCCTCGGCCTGGCGGGTCTGGAACGGTACGGGCAGGTCGGCCTCCTGCGTTCTGTAGCCGTCATACCCGCCGCCCAGGGGCAGGGGGTGGCCGCCGGGCTGGTCCGCGAGGTGCTCGACCAGGCCCGTGCCATGTGCCTGGGGGAGGTCTACCTGCTCACCACCACTGCCGCGACCTACTTCCCGCGCCTGGGCTTCACGGAAGTGCCCCGCGCCAGCGCCCCCGCCGCCCTGCTGGCCTCCCGCGAGTTCCAGGACGCCTGCCCCCAGACCGCCACCCTGATGCACCTGCCCCTGAAGGAGCCTGCCATGACCCAGACGATCCCCGGCCTGCCAGACCACACGACCACCTTCGACCTGCTGAAGATGCTGCGCGCGGAGCCGCAGCGCCCGCTGGAGTTCCACCTGAACGGGGAGTTGCTCGTGCCTGCTGGCTACCACGTCACGGAGGTCAAGGCCGTCAGCATCGAGTCGATGGACTGCGGCGGCAAGGCGAACGCCTGGCGGGAGACGATCATTCAGCTCATGGACGGTTCCGCACAGGAGGCGGAAGCCGGGTTCATGACCAACCGCAAGTTCCTGGCCATCTACGACCGCGTGGCCGGGCGCGTCCCCGTCTCCAGCCAGGCCGAGGTGCGCTTTGAGTACGGGAACAGCGCCCTGCCTGCCATGCAGTACCACGTTGCCGGGCTGGAAGTCCTCCCGGATCGCCTTCAGGTCCACCTGCGGACGCCCGGCGTGCAGTGCAAGGCTTCGGACGCCTGCGGCACCCCCGCCACGGACGCCAGCGCCTCCTGCGCCCCGGAGAGCGGCTGCTGCACGCCCGCCGCCCCGGATCTCATCACCCTCGGCTGATGCCCGCCCTGTCCGCGTCCACACGTCCCCTCGTGTGGACGTTGGCCTTGCTGAGCACCGTCAGCTACGGGGCCTTGTACTACGCCCAGCCCCTCCTCGCGGTGGCCGCCGAGCACGCCCTGGGGTGGAGCCGGGTGCAGACGGGCCTGGCCTTCACGCTGGCCCTGCTGGTGACGGCCTTCATCGCCCCAGTGGTGGGGCGCGCTCTGGACGCGCGGGGAGGGCGGACGCTGCTCAGCGGGGGGGCCTTCCTGGGTGCCCTGGCGCTGCTCACGCTGGCCCTGACCTCCAGCTACCCGCTGTTCATCACCGGGTGGCTGCTGGGCGGGGTCGCCATGAGCCTGACCTTCTACGAGGCGGTGTTCACCGTGCTGGGGCAGCAGGTGCAGGGGGCGGCCCGCACGCGGGCGACCCTCACCATCACGCTGATCGCCGGGCTGGCCAGCACCATCTTTGTGCCCCTGACGACCGCCCTGCTGGAGGGGGGCGGCCCGCGCGTGGCGCTCGTGAGCCTGGCCGCTCTGCTGTTGGGCGTCGGGGCGCTGACCTGGCGGGTGCTGCCGGACGGAGGGGCAGGGACACCCCGAGGAGAACGCCCGCCCTTCAGACCGGACGCCCGCCTGGTCCGGCTCACGGTGGCCTTCACCCTCGCGCGGGTGGTGACGGTGGGGGTAGGCTTGCAGCTCGCGCCGCTTCTGCTGGCCGCAGGCTACGCCCCGGCCCTGGCTGCCAGCCTCACGGGACTGGCGGGCCTGGCCGCGCTGCCGGGGCGCGCCCTGGTTGTGCCGCTGCTCGCGCGGCTGGGGCCGCTGCCGCTGACCGTGTTCCTGTTGGCGCAGCTCGCCCTCTCCGCCCTGCTCCTGCGCTGCACGGGCGCACGCACCATGGTGGTGACGGGCATCATCGCGTTTGGGCTGGCCAGCGGCGCGCTGACCCTGGCCCGCGCGGAGCTGCTGGCTCAGCACCACACCCCCCAGGACTTCGGTGCGGCTAACGGCTGGATGGCGCGGCTGGTGAACCTAGCGCAGGCCCTCACGCCGCTGGGGGTCGGCCTGCTGTTCACCTGGACGGGGGGGTATGGCGGCTCGCTGCTCCTGATGACCGGGCTGGGCGGTGGGGCGGCCCTGACGCTGCTGGGAGCGGCACGCGGCAGCGCCCGCCCACAGGCGACCACCGTGAAGACGCGGGGTTGAGGCAGACTTGCCGCTCCCAGAGATGTTTGGGATGGAGAGCGGCGTTTAGGCGCTCCCTTAGCGTCGCAAGTTAGGGCTTGAGCAAACCTCAGCCTGTAACGCCGCTGGATAACACGAGCAGTTGGGCAAGGGCTGGAAGAAAGGGCGCCAACACAGTCATGTGGTCGGCGGCAATCTCCATAAATTTGACATAAGTCGTGGTGAAGGTAGGCTGTCCCTGTGCGGCGCGCATATCAGCCAACTGCTGCTTAAGTTCCCCAAGTTCAGCCGCATCAGATACCACTCCAACCAGCGCTTCCTCAACTTTTTTAAAGAGGTCTGCCGGGTCTATACCAACCACATTGTGAGAGTAATCGGTGGAGTGGATGTTGACCCGAGTGTTGGAACCATGAAGATTGTAGGTCACGCTGTATGGCATTGGAGTGGATTTAGGCTTGGCAACGTTAGTAATTCTCAAGGTGTAATGTCCCGGTACAACGTCCAACGCTGCAACGTATTCCACGTCATCGATTTGGAATGTTTCTACACGTCCAGACGGCAGACGTCGCTCCAGCATGTCGCCCTCCTGGAAGTCGACGTCCTCACGGAAAAATATTACTTTCCCCTTACTGATACCCGTAGTCCGAAGGCCCTCTACCACCGTTCCGTCCTGCTTGAGCAGCTTCAGGGATTCACGTTCAAATTCCGCAAAAGGGTTGATCATACCCGATGATACGCAGAAAACGTAACTAAGGCAACACATTATGCAGGCGGTCCATTTCGGTGATTTATGTTCTCGGGCCGGGGGCTCACTCCTACTTCCTCAGGCATAATGCGTTTTATGCCTGATGTTCCACCAGCCGTCAAAGGGTCCGACCTCGCCCTCTACCGGGGTGATCTCCTTGCCCTCACCCGGGAGTGGACTGCCCTCCATGATGACGAGCTGAGGCGCCGGGCTGTCAAGGCGGCGGGAGAAAAGGACGTGGCTGCCCTGGTCAGCCTCACCACCGCCTATCTCAGCCACGCGGGGGGCTCCGGCGTCCTCACCAGCCCGCATACGGTCGCTGCCTACCAGCGGGGTGTCCGGCAGTTCCTGGAGTGGGCCACGGGGCAGGCCGTGAACCTCCTGCGACCCGGTCGACACGACGGGCAGGGCTACGTGAACACCCTGCTGGCTGCCGGGCGCGCTCCGTCCGGGGTGTCACAGCGGGTGGCCGCCGCCGCTGCCCTCTACCGGGCGCTGCGCTGGGCGGGGGCGTGTGAAGCTACCCCCTTCCAGGACGTGAAGGTGCCCAAGGACAAGACGCCTGGCATCGTGAAGCGCCCCCCGTACACCGAGGACGAGCTTCACGACGTGCTCCGGGTGGCGGATACCCAGGCCCGCTTCCTCCTGCTCCTGACGGCCCACGGCGGCTTGCGGATCAGCGAGGCGCTGGCCCTGAGATGGGAGGAGCTGGACGAGGGCGCCCGGCGCATTCACGTCACCTCCGGCAAGGGGCGCAAGAGCCGCGTCGTGGCCATGAGCACGTCCCTGGCACGGGCGGTGCGGGACTACCGGGCGGAGTACGGCCCGGAGGGCACAGGGCATGCGGACGGCAACCGCACCACGGGCACCGACCGGGTGTTCCGCTTCTCGGACACGGAGACGGCCCGCTACCACCTCAAGAAGGCGTTCAAGGCAGCGGGAGTAAAGTTCCGGGGCTTCCACCCGGGGCGCAAGTATGCGGGCACGCGGCTCCTCAAGCAAGTGAAGGACTTCGGGCGGGTGGCCGCTCACCTGGGGCATGAGAGCGTGGACACCACACGGAAGGGGTATGCCGCCCTGGCTGTGGACGACCTTAAGGACGATCTGGCGGGCTGGTAGTCGTATCGGACGCGTACCGGAACGCCGCTTTACGCGAGCTTAACAGCACGCTCCTACCCTCAACGCTGAGGTGAACGACGTGCGAACAACTCTCCTGACCGCTCTGGCACTCAGCGTCATGCTCCCCCCTGCCCTGGCCCAGATGAACCACAGCGGGATGAACCACACGCTGCCCAGTGCTGGAACCCAGACCGCCGCAACTACGGACATGAGCGCCCTGGACAAGCTCACCGGCAAGGCATTCGACCGCGCCTTCCTCTCCATGATGGTCCCCCACCACCAGGCCGCCGTCGCCATGAGCCAGGTGGTGCTGGGCTCCAAGGATGCCCGGGTCAGGGGCTGGGCCACGGCCATCATCCGGGACCAGAACCGCGAGATCAGCCAGATGAACACGCTGCTGAGGGGGTACGGCGGTGTGGACCCTCAGATGGCCGGGATGATGAAGACCACGATGAGCAGCATGGCCGCTGAGGTGAAGCAGGCGGGGAACAAGGAACGGGCCTTTGTGAAGGGCATGCTGCCCCATCACGCCTCCGCCATCGACATGGCGACCCTCGCCTTGCAGAAGTCCCAGAACCAAGGCGTCCTGAAGCTCGCCCGGGATATCGTCCGTGCTCAGGCTCAGGAGATGTACGAGTTCCAGACCTACCCGCTGCGCTGACCCGCAGACCTGACCCTGCCTCACCCAGGAGGCAGGGCCTTGTGTTTCCCGTTTCCCGGCACACTGGAGGTCGCATGCCCAATGTCCTGATCGTGGACGATGACCCCGCCATCCTTGAAATCCTGCGTGCCTACCTCACTGCAGAAGGGCACACGGTCCTGGAGGCCACCGATGGGGCACGGGCGCGTGTCCTGCTACCCCGGGCGGACCTCGCCATCCTGGACTGGATGCTGCCTAGTGTGTCCGGCCTCGATCTGGCTCATGAGGCCCGCGCCGCCGGGCTAGACCTGCCCATCCTGATGCTGACGGCGCGCGGCGAGGAAGAGGACAAGCTGCGCGGCCTGAACATCGGCCTGGACGATTACGTGGTCAAACCCTTCAGCCCCCGGGAGGTCGTGGCGCGGGTGCGGGCGCTGCTGCGCCGGGTGGGCGTCCGGGATACCGTGACCGGCGGGGGGCTTCAACTGGACCTGCGTGCCCGCATCGCCCGTCTGGATGGGCAGCTCCTCGACCTCTCCAAGCTGGAGTACGACCTACTCTCTGCCCTCGCGCAGCATCCCGGCCTGGCCTGGACCCGCGAACGCCTTCTGGAACGGGTCTGGGGCAGCGACTTTCCCGGGACGGAGCGGGTGGTCGATGTCCACGTCACAGGTCTGCGCCGAAAGCTCGGGGATGACGCTGACCACCCCCGCTTCATTGAGACCGTGCGCGGGGTCGGCTACCGCTTCCGGGAAGCGCAGGATTAGGCCATGCGCTTCTTCCCGCGCCTGCTGCTCTCCCACCTGCTGGTGATCGGGCTGGCCCTGGGCGGCCTGTTCCTGTCCGCCGAGTGGATCGCGCCCGCCTTCTACCGCAGCCACGTTGAGCAGATGGTGCGCCTCCTCGGCCCGGAGGGGGCCAGCCTGCGCCCCGACCTGGAGATGGGCATGCGGATGACCCTCACCCGCGCCCTGCTGGCCTCCCTGCCGCTGGCCGTCCTGGTGGCGGCGGGCACGGCCCTGCTGTCCTCCCGGCGGGTGGTCCGGGGCGTGCAGCTCCTCCGGGAGGGGAGCCGCGACCTGGCGAGCGGGGAGTACGCCCGGCGTCTGCCGGAGGAAGGCCGCGACGAGCTGGCCGACTTGGCGCGCAACTTCAACCGTATGGCCGCCGCCCTGGAACGGGTGGAGCAGGGACGCGTCGAGCTGATCGGCAACGTCGCCCATGAGCTGAGGGCACCCCTGGCCGCCCTGCGGGGGTACGCGGACGCGATGACGGATGGGGTCATGTCGCCGGAACACGCCGCCCGTTCCCTCGTGCGTGAGGTGGGGGCGATGGAGCGTCTGGTGCGCGACCTCAGCCTGGTCTCTCGGGTGGAGGCCGGGGCGGTGGAGCTGCACCCGAGCGTCTTTGCCCCTAGTGCACTTCTGCTCGCCACTCAGGAGCGATTTGAGGACGCGTTTGCCGCCAAAGGCGTGACCCTGGAGGTTAGGCACGCTTCCAACCTTCCCGAAGTGCGCGCGGACCTGGAGCGGGCCTCACAGGTGCTTACCAACCTGCTGTCCAACGCCCTGCGTCACACGCCGGAGGGGGGACGGGTGGAGGTGGAGGCCGAACGGGCGAGCGTCTGCGTGCGCTTCCGCGTCACCGACACCGGAACGGGGATCGCCCCCGAGCACCTGGGGCGCATCTTTGAACGCTTCTACCGGGGGGACCCCGCGCGGAGCCGCCTGGACGGTGGGAGCGGTGTGGGGTTGACCATCGCCCGGGGGCTTACCGAGGGCATGGGTGGGCGGCTGGAGGTCGCCTCCCGGCCCGGGGAGGGCAGCACCTTCACGTTCACGCTGCCGTTGGCCTCGGTCCCCCCACCTTCCATGCCCAGAAGAGAGGCATCGGCCCAGCTTTGACAGGTGCCCCGCGCGGCGCCCTCCTACGGGTGCGTCCGCAGCCAGTCCCTGAAGTCATGCATCTCGTCGGCCTGAGCCATGATGATGCGCTGCGCCAAGCCCAGCACCTGCTCGCTCTGCCCGTTTTGCAGGGCGATGTTCGCCATGTCATTGGCGCCGCCGTGGTGGGGCAGCATCATCTCCAGGAACATTCGGTCGGGGTTCTGTGCCTGCGCCATCATCCCGCTCATGCCCGACATGGCCTGGCGCATCCGGTTCTGCCGCGCCGTGTCCACCCCACCCAGGCGGCGCAACTCGGCCTGCATCTCCGCGATCTCCCTCTGCTGGTCGTCGATAATGCCCTGCGCCCAGGCCCGGATCAGGGGATCACGCAGCCGGGGCAGGGCGGCCCGGCTCATGTCGATGGCGCTCTGGTGATGGGGGATCATCATGGAGAAGAACGCCCGGTCAAAGGCCGTGCCGGAGAGGTCCCGCAGGTCGTTCAGGAGCGGCTGCATCCGGGCGTGCATGTCCATGTTCATCTGCATGGTCATGGACATGCCGGACATGCTGCCCCCCGCGCTGCCACCCGCCTGGGCGGCACTCACGGGCAGGACCATGAGGGTCAGGGTCAGGATCACCTTGTTCATGCGGTCATGCTCCCCAAGAGCTGCTGGCAGGCTTGTTCACAACGGCGGCAGCTCTCCGCGCACACGCCGCAGTGGGCCATGTTCATATCGCGGGCGTGCATCTCGCACTCGTCCCCGCAAGCCTTGCAGGCGGCGAGGCACGCCTGAAGCTGGGCGCGCAGGACGTTCTGGTCCGGTTGGGTGAGCCGCGAGAGGACCCGCCCGGTGGTGCCGCACACGTCGGCGCAGTCGAGGTTGAGGCGGATGCAGTGGACGAGGTGCATCAGGTGCTCGCGCTCACCCAAGCAGGCATCTGCACAGGAGGTGCAGACGTTGGCGCACTCGAAGCAGGCGTCGATGCAGGCGGCCAGGGCGGCTTGATCGAAGACGCTGGCAGGGTTGGGGTGGGTCTGGAGCATCCGCTGGGTGTTTTGTGGCATGGCAAGGTCTCCCTGGGGCGTGGGCGGGCGGCAAAAGCGGCGAGTTTCCAGATGCAGCGGTGGGTGAACACCCGTGCCCGGTCAGCGTAGGCAGCGCTGTGTTCAGCTTGTGTAAAGCCCAGGCGACCCTCAAGGCGGGCTCAAGGACGAGGCCCAAGCCCGCCGGACGCTTTTACAAGAGCTGAACACACCCGCTCTACGTTGACCCCACAGCCTCACGGAGGTGAGAGGGGGAAACGATGACGCACCACGGACACGAGGGGCACCACCCACACGGCGCAGGCCAGGGGGTCCTGGAGGTGTCGTTCAAGAACTGCTTCGATGCCAGCGAATTTGCCGACCTGGAGGAGAACTTGGCCCGCGTTCCGGGTGTGACGGGCGTTCACCTGGACCGCACGCGCGGGGTCGCGCATCTGACTTACGACCCGGGGACAGTGATGGCGGAGAGCCTGAAGCACCACCTTCATGCCGCCGGGTACGCCTGTGACTGCGAGGACAGCTCTCCGTCCGCCGTCCAGCCGGGTCATCCCCAGGTTGGCCATGAACACCACGTCCTGCCCACGGCAGCACCGGGACAGACAGGGCACGCGCCGCACATCGGGATGGCAGCCGGTGAGCACGCTGCTCATGGCGGTGTTTCTGTGACGGGCGGCCACACCGGGCATGAGGTTCAGCCCGGGATGGGCCACGACGAGCACGCGGGTCACGGTGCGGAGATGGTGAACGACATGCTGCGGCGCTTCGTGGTGTCGCTGTTGCTCACCCTCCCCATCGTGCTGTTCTCCCCCATCGGGGAGAGCTTGGGCTTCCGTCTCGCCCCGCCCTTTGGCCTGAGCATGGGGTGGTTTGGCCTGATCCTGTCCACGCCCGTGGTGTGGTGGGGCGGTTGGCCGTTCATTAGTGCCGCCTGGCGGGCGTTGAGACGGGGCGAAGCCAACATGATGACCTTGATCGCCACCGGCATCCTGGTCTCGTACCTGTACTCGCTGTGGGCCACCCTCTTCCTGCGGACGGACGAGGTGTTCTTCGAGGCCGCCGCCATGCTCACGACCTTTTCCCTCGCCGGACACTGGCTGGAGATGCGCTCACGCTTCGCCACCGGACGAGCGGTCGAGGCTCTGCTGCGGTTGGCCCCCTCCACAGCCTGGATCATGCGGGGCGATCAGGAGGTTGAGCTGCCGCTGGAGCAGGTGGTCGTCGGGGACGAGATCGTGGTGCGCCCGGGGGACCGCGTGCCGGTGGACGGGGAAGTGCTGTCCGGCACCTCCTACGTGGACGAGAGCATGATTACTGGAGAGCCGGTGCCGGTGGGCAAGCGCGCGGGGGACCGGGTGACGGGCGGCACCGTCAACCAGAACGGGGCCTTCCACTTCCGGGCGACCGCCGTGGGTGCAGACACCGCCCTGAGCCGCATCGTGCAGATGGTGCAGAACGCGCAGGCGAGCAAGGCCCCGGCCCAGCGCCTCGCTGACCGAGCGGGGAAGTACCTGGTCTTCGTTGCCCTGGGCAGCGGGCTGATCGCCTTCCTGGTTTGGTCCTTCCTGGGGGCGGGAGTCGTGTTTGCCCTCACGGCGGCGGTCTCCGCCATCGTGATCGCCTGCCCGGACGCCCTGGCCCTCGCCACACCCACCGCCATCACCGTGGGTGTGGGCAAGGGGGCGCGGGAGGGGGTGCTGTTCAAGAACGCCACCGCGCTGGAGGCGACCGCCGGGGTGGACACCGTGATCTTTGATAAGACGGGCACGCTGACCGAAGGCCAGCCCGCCCTGACTGACCTCGTGCCCGCGCCGGGTGTGAGTGAAACCGAGCTGCTTCACCTGGCCGCCTCCGCCGATCAGCCCTCACAGCATCCCCTGGCAGAGGCCATCGTGCGCGGCGCGCGGGAGCAGGGCGTGGCTCTGAGCCGCGTGGAGGGTTTCGACTCTATCCCCGGTCAAGGAGTGCAGGCCCGGGTGGAGGGGCGCCGGGTCCTGATCGGCAACCGCAGGCTGATGGAGCAGGAGGGCATAGCGTTGGGGGAATCTGAGGCACAGGTCGAGCGCTTGGCGGGGGACGGCAAGACGGCCATGTTTGTCGCGGTGGAAGGACAGCTTGCGGGGATCGTCGCCGTGGCTGACCGGGTGCGGGTGTCCGCCGGGGAGGCCGTGCGGGCGCTTCACGGTCTGGGCGTGCGGACGGTGATGCTGACCGGGGACAACCGCCGCACGGCGGAAGCGGTGGCACGGCAACTGGGCCTGGATACGGTGATCGCAGATGTGCTGCCCGAGCAGAAGGCTGCCCAGGTGCAGGAGTTGCAGCACCAGGGCCGCCGGGTGGCGATGGTGGGGGACGGTGTGAACGACGCGCCCGCCCTGGCACAGGCGGAGGTCGGGGTCGCCATCGGGGCGGGGACCGATGTGGCGGTGGAGACGGCGGACGTGGTGCTGGTGAGAAGCGACCCGGCGGCGGTGCCTGTCAGCATTGCTCTGGCGCGGCAGGTGCAGGGCAAGATCAAGCAGAACCTTTTCTGGGCGGCGATCTACAACGTCCTCGCCATCCCCTTCGCGGCGGGCGTCCTGTATCCCGCCTACGGCGTCCTGCTGCGCCCGGAGTGGGCCGCCCTGCTGATGAGTGCCAGCACCGTCATCGTGACGGTCAATGCCCTGCTGCTCAACCGGCTGCGGTTTGGGCGACCTGGAATGGCTCCCGGAGCAGAGCAAGTCAGGCAGCTTACAAGTTGACCCAAGCCCAGCCCTAACCCCTTTCCAGCGTCCTGTCCCGCTAACAGCTTCCTTAGCCTGTTGGCGGCCTTCCTGTACGGGCATCACCACAAACGGTATGAATGTTGTCCAGGACGGCAAAAGTTTGATCTTTGGTCTGTTCGATGGCATCGTCGGGTCGGCCACCGTGAAGCAGGGTGCACGGGGCACAGGAGGCACCTGTCAGATGGACCAGATGAATGTGGTGGCAAGTGATGAAGCCGGATTCCGGGCGCTGTGGGAGCGGCACAAGCTGGTGGAGGCGATCCGCAGGGGGCGCAAGCCTGCGATTCCCGCGCCGCTCAGCCGCCATGTCGAGACGCTGAAGGAGGCGTTGTGGCCCCTCCCCCTCTCCTTTGACGACTCTCACCCGCTGGTGGAGACCCTGAGGCGCCTGGCCAAGGAGGAGGGCATCGACACCCTTGATCTAGCCCGCGTCCTGGTGGGACACCTGATGCTCCCCGGCAAGCATGTCCGGGATGGGGAGTTTGCGGTGTTTGCTGCCCGTCTGGAGGCGCTACGTGACCTTCTGGACCTGAAGGCCCAGGAACTGGAGCGACGCCGTCAGGAAGGCGCGGAGGCCCGTGGGGAGGAGAAGTTCCAGGGGTCAGTGAGCCCGGAGGAGTTTGCCCAGTATGTGGAGAATCTTTTGATGGGCAAGGACCGCTCCAAAAAATGAAGGATTTTTCTCTTGCGTATGTAGGGGCAATCCCCTACCATTCATTCACAGCGCGGGCCTGAGGGCCTGCGCTTTTTCTTTTCCGATCTAAATATGCCAGTACAGAGTAAAGGAGTCGTCGTGTAACCCTTCCACCCACCTTCTATGCCAGGAATGCCTGCTCCGGGTCAACTACACCCTCAGGGAAAAGGCCACTTACGGCAAATCACGTCGCTGACGGCCAGCAAGTTAACGGTGGTCAGCAGACATAGCCTTTGTACTCGTTTGGAAAGCACGGTGTTGGAGAATGACAGCAAAGACGGCAAGCAAGAAAAACGGAGCCAAGAAGACCAAGTCGCGGGGGAACGGCCAAGGAACGGTCTACAAGAAGCAGAATGGCAAGTACGCCTGGACGATCACCATTACCTATGACACGTCCAGCGGGGAGCGTAAGCGCAAGACCAAAAGCGGCACGACCGACAGAAAGTCAGACGCTTACAAGGAAATGGCCCAGGCACAGGCAGACCTGGCGCGCGGCGCCCTCTCCATTCCCGACAAGGTTACGGTAGCGGAGTATGCAGAGCGGTGGCTGAGGCAACAGCAGCTCGGCAGCCTTCCCAGCACAGTGAAGCGTTACCGGGAGGAGCTGAACTACGCGCTCAAGCACATCGGGGATATGCATCTCCAGGCTGTTCGGCCCATGCACCTCAATGATCTTGCCCTCAAGCTGGCTGAGCAGACCATGAATCACGGCGGCAACATGTCGGCCCGGACGCAAGCCTACGTTTTTGGTCGGGTTCGGGCGCTGTTTGCCGCCGCGCTGGTAGAGCAGGTACTTCACCGGAACCCGGCCATCGGCATTAAGCGCGTCAAGGCGGAGAGGCAGCGGAGTGCAGGGCAACCTCTGGACCCGGAGCAGCTCGCCCGGTTCGAGCGGCTCGGCAGCACGCTCTACCGCCACGGGGTGTTCCGCATGTGGCCTGCGCTCTACCTGGGCGCCAGCCTGGGCCTGAGGCGCGGTGAAATCCTGGCCCTTCAGTGGGATCAGGTGGACCTCGTAAATGGCAGGCTCCACGTCCGGCAGTCGCGGAACCGGGAGAAGACCGGCGGGAAGGTCAAGGGCACCAAGACGAAAACCTCCAACCGCTCCCTGAAGATGCACTCGGCCCTGATCGAGGTGCTCCAGGTGCATAAGGCGCGTCAGGCTCAGGAGTGCCGGGAGGCGGGGGAGTTGTGGCAGGACCTGGGGGTGGTCTTCAGCACAGCTCAGGGAGGTTGGCTGGCCCCCGACATTCTCCGGCCAGCCTTAAGGACGCTCATCCGGTGGTCTGACCCGCAGAACGTGGGGCATGTAGACCGACGGGGGGTGCCGCGTTCCGCACGGCCCGAGTTGCGGCAGGTCATGCTCAGCGGCGAGCGTCTGCCCGACATTACGCCTCACGACCTGAGGCATACCTACGCCACCATCCTGGCCCGGAGGGGCGTTCCCATCGAGGTCGTCAGCCGCAACCTGGGGCACAGCGACGTGACCGTCACCCTCCAGGTTTACCGCCATGTCCTGGACGCAGAACGCGATGAGTGGCTGGTGGACCCCTTTGAGGAGCGGCGGGCTTCAACACCTGAGGTAGATGCCATGGCGCCCTCACAGGACACTGTTGAGGAGACGGACGGAGCGCAGGAGCGCAAGAGGCAGCCGATTGACGCGGGTGGGCCTACTACAGCGCTACTACAGCGCAGGCCCAAAATGAACGCAGGAGCCAAAATTGCAAGCATAAAAAGTCCCCGCCTGGAGCGGGGATTTTCTTTGGCTGGGGCACAAGGACTCGAACCTTGATTAACGGTGCCAGAAACCGTCGTCCTGCCATTAGACGATGCCCCATCGCCGACTCTGGCCGCGCACCATTCCAGGCAGGTGAGCGTGAGGGAGTATAGCTGCCCCTTTCCCGGGCGTCAACCGCCGGGGACTTGCCCAGGAGGGCCTGAAAGCGGGTAAACATCGAATAGACCGTGTGTAACGCCATCACGTCGCGCTTGCCCCCCCTGATGGGCGGTGCTAGAGTGTGGTGTTGCCGCGCTTAAGCGCAGGTACAGGGACAGGGCGCCGGGCGCGTGAAGTGCCGGGAGCCCAGGAGGACAGGAGTTCATGGAAGACCAGACCCAGACCCCCGCCGTTGAAGGCGGGACCATTCAGCCCACGCCGGGCACCGACCAGATCAGCGAGGGGCAGACGAGCACGGGCCAGACGGACATGGCGGTCACGGAGACGGCGAGCAGCGCCTCCGTGGCCCAACCGGCTGCGCAGGCCGCTCCCGCTGAGGCGAGCACCGACGACCGCGACTACCCCGCCATGACGATGGAGGATGTGCTCGCCAGCGAGGCGACCGAGCACCAGGCCGTGTCGCGCGGCGACATCGTGGACGGCACGGTCGTGTTCATCGGCCAGGAGGGCATCGCCGTGGACGTCGGCGCGAAGGTGGAGGGCACGATTCCCCTCAACCAGATCGCCGAGGAGCCCGTCACGCTCGAAGAAGCCCAGGGGATGTACAAGCCCGGCGACAAGATCGAGGCGTACGTCGTGCGGGTGGACCTCGCCAACAGCCAGATCGTGCTGAGCAAGAAGCGGGCCGATCAGGACAAGGGCTGGCGGGTGCTGGAGCGGATGCAGGAGCGCGACGAGGCCTTCGAGGTCGAGGTGCTCGAAAAGGTGCGCGGCGGGCTGGTCGCACAGGTCGAGGGCATTCGGGCCTTCCTCCCGGCCTCGCAGGTGGACACCCGCCGGGTGAACGACCTCGACCCCTACGTCGCCAAGCCGCTGATGGTCAAGCTGATCGAGCTCAACCGCAAGCGCAACCGGGTGATTATCAGCCACCGCGCGATCATGGAGGCCCAGAAGGCCCAGGCGCGCGAGCAGACCATCGGCAAGCTGGTGCCCGGCGCGACCTTCGAGGGTGAGGTCGTCGAGATCACCGACTTCGGCGTCTTCGTGAACCTGGGCGGCATCGACGGGCTCGTGCACCGCTCGGAGCTGACCTACGGCCGCTTCAACCACCCGCGCGACGTGGTGAAGGTGGGCGACAAGGTGCAGGTGCAGGTCATCGACGTGGACGAGGGGCGCGAGCGCATCAACCTCTCGATGAAGTCGCTGACCGAGGACCCCTGGCAGGGCGCGGTGGAGAAGTACCACATCGGCCAGCGGGTGCGGGGCAAGGTCACGAACCTCACCAACTTCGGGGCGTTCGTGGAGCTGGAACCCGGCCTGGAGGGCCTGGTGCACGTCAGCGAGATGAGCTGGACGAAGCGGGTGCGCCACCCCAACGAGGTTCTGAAGGAAGGCGACGAGGTCGAGGCGGTCATCCTGCGGATCGACCCCAAGGAGCGCCGGATCAGCCTCGGGATCCGTCAGACCACGGACGACCCGTGGAGCGCGCTGCCCGACCGTTACCCGCCCGGCACGCCGGTCAAGGGCAAGATCACCGGCATGACCGACTTCGGCGTCTTCATGGAGATCGAAGAAGGCATCGAGGGCCTGATCCACATCAGCGAACTCGATACCCAGCGGGTGAACAACCCCGCCGACCTCTTCAAGAAGGGTGACGAGATCGAGGCCGTGATCCTGAACATCGACCCCGTGGAGCAGCGCGCCAGCCTCTCGCGGCGCCGGGCACTGGGCGGCGGTGGCGGCCCCGTGCGCGACTTCGTCAGCCAGGGCGGCGGCTCGCGCAGTGACCGTTACAGCGGCGGCCAGGGTGGCGGACGCAGCGGTGGCGGCGGGCGCGGCGGGCGCGGCGGCGGTGCCGACTACACCTTCAACGCGAAGGACGCCTCTCAGGGCGGCGGCAAGATCAGCACCAAGCTGGGCGACGTGTACGCCGACCTCTTCGCGCAGTTCGGCCTGGGCGGCGACAAGAAGGACGACGCCAAGACCGAGGGCAACCAGAACGAGAAGCAGGGCGAGTAAGCCTCTGGAAGTCAAGACCCGCCGGGATCGATCCCGGCGGGTTTTGCTTGTCCCAGGATCAGGGTAAGGGCCAACGCACGGTACCGACCCTATCCGTGCGCCAGACACGGGCACCCACCTCCTGAACACGCTTCAGCACGTCCGGGTGCGGGTGGCCGTAGGTGTTGCGTCCTACGCTGATGAGGACGTCGGCGGGGGTGCTCTCGCGCAGGATGTCTGACCCGGTGCTGTGGCGGCTGCCGTGGTGGGCGGCCTTGAGAAGGTCGAGGTCGCCGACACCGAGCCGCGCCTCGACGGGGGCGGGCAGGTCGCCGAGCAGGGCGGCGCGGAAGCCGTGGGACTCGACCCGCAGGGCGACGCTGTTCTCGTTGTCCTCGGTGCTCCACACCCGCCCGGCGGGCCACAGGACGGTGAGGGTGACGCCGCTTGCCGTGACCTGATCGCCACGCCGCACCTCGCGCACGGGCACGCCCTCCTCGCGGGCGGTGGTAAGAAGTTCGCCGAGCACGGGGTCGTCCGCCTTGCGCTGCCCGATCCAGAGTTCGCCGACCGGAAGGGTGCGCAGGACGCTCGACAATCCCTCGATATGGTCCGTGTCGGCGTGGGTCGCCACAACCGCCGACAGGTTCCGGACGCCCAGGGCACGCAGGGCGGGAACGACCGTCCGCCCGCCCACGTCGTAGTCGCTGCCGACCGAGCCGCCCCCGTCCACCAGCACGCTCAGGCCGGGGGCACGGATGAGGGTGCTGTCTCCCTGCCCAACATCGATGAACACCATCTCCCGGGCGGGTTTCAGCAGGCCGGGGAGCAGGGTCAGGAGAGCGCAGGCGAGGAGTGTGCCGAGCAGGGCGGACGCACGGAGACGACCGCGCAGCCACAGTGCGCCCGCGAGGGCCGTCACCGCGTAAGCGACGACCCCGGCCGGACCCACCTCGCCCCAGGTCAGGACGGGTGCGTGCCCGAAGACCCCGGCCACACCGAGCAGGGCCGCCGCGAGGAGGGCGGTCAGCCAGTTCACGAGCACGGCGAGCGGACCGAGCAGCCCCGCCACGAAGCCCAGCGGCACGAGCGCAGCCATGATCACGCCCGCGATCAGGTTGGCGGGCAGGCCCACGAGCGGCAGTTGCCCGAAGTTTCCGAGGGTCACCGGGAGGGTGGCGAGTTCCGCGAGGACGGTGGCGACGAGCGCGAGGCGCAGCCAGTGGGGCCACCGCTCGGGGAGTCGCGCCGCCGCCTGCCCCGAGAGGGAAAGGCCGAGGACGGCCAGGAAGGAGAGTTGATACGTTAAACGCACTACGGACCTTGCCGTACCGTACGCTGCCCGCAGGCTGGTGCTGTGACATGCGGCTCAGTGAGGAACAGTGGGCATTGGTCGCTCCCCTTGTGCGCCCACCTCGCAAACAGTCGAAGATGGGCCGAACCCCTCGCCCGGACAAGCAACTGCTTGAGGGGATGTTGTGGGTGCTTTTGTCAGGAGCCCAGTGGGATCAGTTGCCCAAAGCGGAATATCCACCCAAATCCACCTGTTACGGGCGTTTTCGTCAGTGGAATCGGAGAGGGGTTTTTCCCCGACTGCTTTGGCGCCTGTATACGCAGACGGGAGATCCCCGGCTGCTGGCCCTGCGCCAGGCATTTCTCGCGGGAGTATTCAGCCCAGCCAAACAGCAGCAACTTCGTTCTAGTCGGCGGAAAAAGGCAGTGGCCTCGAAATCATGGACGTGATGTGCAAAGCAGGAGGGTGTTGGTACGCGGCACTTTTGAGATGACCTCTAGCGCTCAGGGGCTGCGCCGGTGTAAGGTTCACACAGCGCACGGAGAGCACCACTGAAGACGGTTCGGAGAGCCCCACATCCGGCACGAACCAGGTATGCGCGCCCTGGACATGTATGACCGCAGGAGGTCAACATGCATGGGCGCGCGTCAACGTCTGAATTGGCAGCCTGCTGTGCAGGCGTATGGGGCAAGGCGACTGTCCCTGTTGCGGTTTTGGAGCGTGTGATGGCGACCAGCGTGACCTCCAGCAGGGGAGGTTCAATGGAGGCCCATGCTCAGCCGTTCGAGGTCTACTTCCAGCCGGGGAAGACCCCCCTTTTTGCGCTTAAAGACGCAGGCGGTGAGGTGGTGGAGTGTGTGCACCTGTACCTCGCGCATCTGACCGCCTGCGACAAGAGCCCCGCCACCGTCAAGGCATACGCCTATGCTTTGGTTGACTGGTTTCGCTTCCTGCATCGCCAAAAAACCGAGTGGTCGGCGGCCCTGCCCAGTCATGTCCGCGAGTACGTCAACGATCTGCGCTCCCGCACCAACCCGTACCGACTGCACGGTGCAGATCGGCCCCCAGCGGGCAGCGTCAACCCGGTCACGGGCAAGGCCAAGCTCGCAGCCCGCTACCAGCCCACCACCATTAACCACCGTCTCAGCGTCCTGGCGAGTTTCTATGCGTTTTTGCAAGACGAGCACTTGTTTGTCCAGGCCAATCCTGCCCGGCCCTTGCGCCGAACCCGGACGTTCCTCTTTCGAGGTGTCCATCCGTATCCGCTGCCGAGCCGTGCGCCGTTCCGTCAGAAGGTGCCCGCGTTGTTACCGCGCGCCCTGTCCGACGATCAGGTGCGAGCGGTCATCGAGCAATTGACCTGCCACCGCGACCGAGCGATGGTCCATCTGCTGCTGTCGGCGGGCCTGCGCGCGGGCGAGCTGTTGGGCATGACCCCAGGCGACGTGGATTGGGGCAGCCAGACCGTGCGGGTCATCACCAAAGGGTCCCGGAGCCCGGAGTGGGTGGCGGCCAGTGCCGAATCCTTCACCTACCTCCGCCTCTACCTGGCTGGCCGCGCCCTGTCAACGTTTGACATGCTTTGGCAAACCCGACGCGGGCCCTACCGACCACTGAATTATTCCGCGTTGCGGGGCGTGCTCAATCGCGTCAACGACCGGCTGGGAACCAACTGGGTGTTGCACGACTTTCGTCACACCTGCGGCATCCGCCTGGCAAGTGATCCGACCATGGCCCTTGTGCATGTGCAAAAACACCTGCGGCACAGGTGGATCACCACCACACAGACCTACTTGCGTGTTCAGCCCCAGGAAGCCATACGTCAGGTGTTGCGGCACTTCAATGAGCCGCGCAAAGAAACAACACCTTTGACAACCGCATGTGATTACGATACCGATGATCTCGCCGCTTTTTTCAAAACTGATGAAGGAGACTTGTGATAACCGAACTCACATCAGATGAAATTTTAATGTTCCACGGAAAATCCGTTAGTAAGCATCTCGTTACTACACAAGGGAGATACAACTTTGCGTTCAATTTGTTTATGCGCGAGCTTGAGGTGCAAGTGGGAGAGAATTGGCAGGAGAAGTGGAATGCCATAGAGTCGTTATTGGGAAAGGAGGAAAGCCAGTGGCCCGGAATAAGATTCAACAAAGATGTAACAAGCTGCATAATTAACGCTATAAAACGTTTTACATCTTTGAGCGGAGTACGACCCAGTTACGATTTTCTTACCAAACCCCTGTTTAATAACACAAATAAAATCTACTGGGCAGATAAAAAAGAAATAGAAGCAATGATAGCTGACCATGCAGCTAAATCTCATATCAGCGCACAAAGCATGAACAATATCATGCTGGCGCTCGCTCGAATCTCCTTAAAAAATGGTTTGGGTGTACCAGACTTGAAGACACCTCATTTTCTTGAATATGCAGAATATTGTTATAATAACAACATCGTCCCGAAAGGCTATGTCCATGCACAAAATATAATGATAGCATTGGGTTGGATTGTTGATCCTCCTCTAACCCCTAATATGCGAAGACGACTCTATCAAGAGAGTGTTGCCGAGCTTGTGGATCGGCGCGGTCTTCAGTCAAAGGTGGTGCGCGACCTCATCGTGCGTTATCTAGAAGAGCTAGAGCCGACTCTGGATTACAGCTCGCTATGCAATCTTACCCAACGGCTGACGCGATTTTGGCACTGGATCGAAACCTATTCGCCTGGCATCGACACACTGCGCCTGCCTCCTGACGTTGCACGAGCATGGAAGAAGGCGGTGATCGACACCGACCGAAGCGAAGGTCAAAAGCGGGATGAGCAAATGTTCTACACCGTTCGAAACTTTTACATGGACTTGCGCGAGTGGTGCGTTCACCGTCCGGATGAGTGGAGCGGGCATCTTTACCCATCGCCGATCACGGATTCAGACATAGCCGTCTTCAACTCAACGAGTAGGTTTCATAACCAGCGAGCGCGGATGCATGAGCGCATTCGGAGGCTGGCACCCCACCTGACGCGCTTGATTGGATGGCTTCGCCGCCGGTTCACAGAGGTGCGAGCCATTCGTGAGCAACTTTGTCAAGTGGCCGTAGGCGATCAATTTGAAGTCAACGGCGTGAGGTACGAGCGTTTGGGACCCAACGGGTTGACGGTGTTTGGGCTTCAGTCAAAAATTCTGTACTTCCGGCGCGCTGATCAACCGAAGGCATACCGGCGATCCATAGAAGAGGAGGAGGAAGTTGCCTTTTGGGCGTGGGCCGGGCTGGAGGTGCTGCGCCTCACGGGTCTCCGCATAGAAGAATGTTTGGAATTGACCGACCTGAGCCTACGCAAATTGACGTTGGCGAGCGGTGAGACGGTCGTTATTCTAAACATTGCTCCTTCGAAAACCGATCGGGAGCGGATGATCCCTGTGAGCAAGGAGCTGCTGGCTGTCCTGGCCCAGATTCGCCGCCGCGTCGCAGGACCAGATGGTGTGGTGCCAAGCACGGTCCAATACGACCGCGGTGAACGCGTGATGTCAGCATCGCTGCCATTTTTGTTCCTCAGACGGCGACATGGGCGGCAGTGCCACGTGGGCGCAACATTTTTGCGTGACCAGTTGGAGTTGGCCTGTGCACAGGCCAACCTACAAGACGAACGGGGAGAGCCGGTGCGATTCGTGCTGCACGACTTTCGGCGCTTGTTCGCCACCGGACATGTCAACGAGGGCCTGCCCGTGCACATCGTCGCCTGGATGCTCGGCCACCAGAACCTCAACACCACAATGGGCTATGTGGCGGTTTACGACCTGGAAGCGCATCAGGCGTACCATCAACACTTGGCGCGCAGACGCAGCGAGCGCCCAGCACATGAGTACGGCGAGCCGACCAAAGCCGAGTTGGAGGAGTTTGAGAGCCATTTTCGGCGTCGGCAACTGGCTTTGGGCAATTGCTACCGGCCTTACCAAACGCCGTGTGCGCACGAACACGCTTGCGTGCGCTGTCCCATGTTGCGAATGGACCCGGATCAAATGCCTCGCCTGTTGGAGATTGAGCGAGACACCATACGGTTGATGACAGAGGCGCGGGCCAACGACTGGGTGGGGGAGGTGGCAGGCTTGGAACTGACCTTGGATGGCATTCGGGACAAGAAGTTGCAGGTGGAGCGCATTCAGGCGGGAACGCAGTAAACGGTTGCAGCGAAGTTCGGCGCTGTGCGGCAAACGTCAATGTTTCTTCGAAGATGGCATCTGGCTAGTTGCCGCTGCCGCAGGCGGGGTTGAGAAAGCGGAGGGTCGGCAGCAGGTTGAGGAAGGTCCGCAACCGGGCGGACTTGCCCCGGGCCTGGTCGCGCAGGGCATGCATTTCGTCCAGAAAGAGGGGACCGAGGGCCTTGAGGGTGTTGGCCTCGGAGGTGTAGTGCGCACCGAGGGCACGGCGCTCGGCCTTGTCCATGACCCCCTGGAACATGCTGCCGAAGATGGCGAGGCTGATCTTGCCCCAGTTGAGGCTACTGGCAGCGAGCAGCAGATCGCGCATTCGCCCCTTGAAGTTGGCAACGTCGATCTGCTCCTCGAAGAGGCTTCCGTTCGCAGGGGGGAGGCTGGGCGAGTTGCTCGCTCGGGAGTCACCTCACCCGTCTGAACCGCTTGTCGAGCTGGTCGAAGATGTACTGGGCGGTGGCCGCATAGGCACTGCTGTACGTCGCCGTCACTGTCGTCGTGTTCCCGGACGAAATCACTCCCCAGGTCATCTCCTGAGGCAGTGTCTGGATGAAGCTCCCGAACGTCGAGGTGTTCTGGCTCGTCGCGTTGGACCGCAACACCACCTGGTTTCGCTCGATCTCCTCGGCCCGCCACGGCTGCCGTCCCGAGGTCGTCGGCGCGGTCGGCGCAGTTGACACCACCGCCGCCAACACAGGATTGTCGGCGCCAGCGGGAATCGTGCCCGTCACGTAACCGACAGTTGTGGTCACCCGCGTCGGGGCAACGGTCTGGGTGGGGAGGGGCGCGCAGGAGACGGCGGAGGCCAGCACGAGCAGGGGCAGCAGTTTCTTCATGGGGACTCCCATTCCGGTTCAGGGCTTGACGTTGAAGTTCTCGGGCTTGAGCGGCAGGGTGGCGACCACGGTGAGGTCCTTCCCATAGCTCTTCGGCAGCAGGGAGCCCCGGACCAGCAAGTTGGGAGCGGCCTTCAGGTCGTCCACGAACGACCCGCCGGGCACGTCTTCGAGCCGATAGGTGATGCGGGTGGCGCGGGCCTCCGTGCCAGGGATGATGTAAGGCTCGGCCTCCCCGGCGGTGATCGTCTTGGCGTCGGGCACCGCCTCCGCCTTGACGAGGGTGATCTTGCCGAAGCAAAAGTTCTTGTAGTCACCCTGGCCGACCCAGTTGTTCTCGTAGGGGGCAACGGGGGTGAAGGTCACGCCCTCGTATCCCGAGGGGCGCTGTTCGTGGCGGGTCTTGGCGAGCTGGTGGCGTTCAACGAAGTCCACGAGGCGTTCGGACGCGCCGAAGGGTCCACCCAGCAAGGTCTGCTTCATGTTCAGGGGCTTGAGGCAGGGCTGGGTGCCTGCCTGGCCGGTCCGGCTCAGCAGGGTGAGGCCGCCGTTGTCCAGGAAGAACTGGGCGGAGGCGTTGAGTTGTTGGGGATCAGGGCCCTTCTGGCAGGCGCACAGGACGAGGGGGAGGAGAAGCGCGAGGCGGCGGCTCATGGGGTACTCCGAGGCAACAGATGGTCCAAGTGGCCGATGAACTGGTCGAAGAGGGCAGCGGTGGTGGCGAGGCGCGTGTGAATGCCGATGGTCACCGTGGAAGCGTTCACGATGAGATCGAATTCCTCATCCAGATAGGGGACGAGGCCGAGCTGGTCAGCCAACTCTCCGTAGAGCAGGCGGAGGTAGAGACGGTCGCTCTTACAACCGTCGAGCTGCCACGCCTGACCAGTGGGATGGACGAGGCGACCGGCAGCCATCCGGGCGACGCAGAGAAAGTCGTCCAAGTTGGCCCGGTAAGTGACCTGGACGAACCGGGACGGAAGTAGCAGCAGGGGTGGAGTGCCAGGCATCACGCTCCTCGGTTGACGGGTCACAGACCGGGGTCTGGCATGGCTTCGCGGGCGAGGACGTGCTGTTCCAGGGCAGCGGGGAGGAGAGACAGCAAGGGCTGGTCACAGACCTAATAGCGAGAAAAGACGACGGGCCGAGGGCGAGAGAGCACGCCCTATGGAAGGCAGGTTCGAGAGGTGTATTTTTCTTCTTATTTAGAATACATCCTTCTAGCTAAGAGTCGAGTCTTCCAGGCGAGAAATCTAGGGTGGGGCGGTGACTTCCCGCCGTAAAGCCTCCCTGCGCAACAAGCAACAGGGAGCCGTTGGCAAGAACATCATTGGGGAGCGGTTGCGCCTTGCCCGGCACCACCACACCCCACCGTTGACGACCAACGCCCTGAGTACCCTGGTTTACGAGCGCTATGGGTTGGACATCACGCCAAACATGATCAGCAAGGTTGAGGGAGGCTTTCGGGCAGCTTTCGACTAACCGCGAATAGGGGTTGACAGGGTGGGGGGAGAAATGGCAAAGGGACGGTGCTCATGTGCCGTCCCGACCTCAGTCTACTCCCCATTCCCGACGCCCTGCGACGCCTGACGGTCTGGCTGACCCCCCAGATGCCATCCAAGCTGGTCCACCCCCACGAGAAGATCAGTGACGCCGAATTGGTGGCGGTGGCCCTATTGCAGCGGATTCACAAAGCACCCTACTTCAGGGGCTGGTGGAGGATGCTCAAACTCAACCACTGTCCCCATTACCCTTCGGAGGTCCAGGCCCGTACCCGGCTGGAACGCTTGACCCCTGTGATCGAGGGCGCGAGTGTCGAAGTCCAGGCACTGGACTTCGTGGCCGTGGACTCCGAACCCCTCCCAGTCTGCACCTTCAAGCGCGCTCCCCGTTGCAAGTTCAAGGGGGCACGACACGGCTTCAGTACCTCCGGCCCGGTGTATGGGTTCAAGCTGCATGCCTGGACGACCCTGAATGGCAAAATCGCCCAGTACGTGCTCCGGCCCGCCAACGAGCATGACTTCACCGTCGGGTGCGTGATGAACCGCGACTGGCCCACCTTCGGTGGGCCGAAGCAGATTGGGGACAAAGGCTATCAGTCCGGCACGTACCTGACGCCACCCAAAAGCAATGCCAAGCGTCCTGACCCTCGTTGGAAAGACGAATATGCGGCTGCCCGCAAGATCATCGAGTCGGCGTTCTCGGTGCTGGTGGGTTCCGGCTTGCGGTGGGGGCAGGTCAAGACGATGGCGAGCTTGCGGCTCAAGGTCGCCCTCCTCGTCCTCGCCCACAACCTCAAGTTCTTTGACCTCCCCGCCTAATCACACTTGGCGCTCCGAGTCAATCCCTATTCGCGGTGACTATGAGGTGCGGGCCTTCTCCGCCGTCCTCGACCTCTCCAGTGACTGGTTGCTGGGGCTCACCGAACGCAAAGTGCGGCTAGACGAGGCTCGGGGTTGAGATGCTGTTCCCCCTGGGTTAGGGTGGAATTCGTGGAGCCGTGCCCGTCGTAGAAGACGCACTTGCGTCCTCGTGACGGTGGCGGTTTCAACATGACCAGAAGGGGCGGAACAGATTTGACCACTTCGAGGTAGCAGCCCCCTCCGGCCTACGATTCGCGGTGAATCGGAGGTCAGGATGCTCGGAGGCGCCCAGGTGCGACGAATCATCGAACTCAAGGCCACAGGACAGACCATCAGCGGCATCGCCCGCACCCTCGACCTCAGCCGCAACACCGTCAAGAAGTACCTGCGAGCCCCGGGCCTCCCACAGCCCAAACCCCGTCCCAAACGGGGAAGCAAGCTCGACCCCTATGTCCCCTACCTGAAGGAGCGCATCGGGCAGGGCGTCCTGAGTGCGGTCGTCCTCTTCCGCGAGGTGCAAGTCCAGGGCTACACCGGGCAGTACACGGTGGTCAAGGACTTTATCCGCCCATTTCGGCGGACACCCGTGTCCGCCACCCGGGTGACGCCCCGCTTTGAGACCGCGCCTGCGGTGCAGGCGCAGGTGGACTTCGGGCGCTACAGCTACCTGAACCTCGAAGGGCAGACCCGTTCCATCTGGGCCTTCGTGATGGTGCTGGGCTGGTCTCGGGCGCTGTACGTGGAGTTCATCCGCAAGGCCGATACCGCCAGCTTCATCCGCTGCCATCTCAACGCGTTCGCCTATTTCGGCGGACTGACCCAGACCATCCTGTACGACAACACCAAACAGGTGGTCCTCGAACGCGATCAGAACGGCGAGCCCGTCTGGAATTCGCAGTTTCTGGACTTCTCCTTGCGGTTGGGCTTCTCGATTCGGCTGTGCCGCCCCTACCGGCCCCGTACCAAGGGAAAGGTGGAGAGTGGGGTCGGGTACGTCGAGAAGAACTTCTGGCTGGGGGCACGGTTCGTGGACGATGCCGATCTCAACCGTCAAGCCAGGCACTGGCTTGACCATGTGGCGAACGTCCGCACTCACGGCACCACCCGCGAGAAGCCCGTGGAACGGCTCGCCCTGGAACGCCCGACACTGACCCCACTCCCTTCACTGGAATCTTTGTCGGTGTTTGTGCGGGAGGTGCGCAAGGTGGCCTGGGACGGGTTCGTGTCGTACGGCGGCAACTTCTACGGCGTCCCGTGGCGCTACGCCGGGCAGACGGTCGAGGTGCAGGCTGACCACCTGGAGGTACAGCTCTTCAGCGGGGGGATGCGCATCGCGGTGCATCCCCGGTCGGCGCAACGGGGAGCGCGCTTCCTGGCGGAAGCGCAGTACGACGGGCTGCCCACACCCGGAGACGACTCCCGGCGCCGCCGGGCCTTGCTGGCAACCCAGACCGAGGGCCTGCCCGAGATGCGGGTCGAGCAACGCCCGCTGGCCGAGTACGAGGCGTTGGTCGCCGTTGGGGAGACGGCGACCCTGGAAGAGGTGCTGGCGACCGTGTTCCGGGATGGTGAGGCATGATCGCCACCCTGCGGTGCCGGGATGACCTGCTGGCCCTGGGCTTGCCGCATGCGGCAAGCTTGCTGGAGAGCCGTCTGGACGCGGCGGCCAAAAAGGAGCTGCCGTACGCGGACTTTCTGGCCGACCTGTTGCGGATCGAGGTCACGGCCCGGGACGAGGAAGGCCGTGCCAGGCGGTTGAAGCAGGCCCGTTTGCCCTTTATGCGGTCCCTGGAGCAGTTCGACTTCGCCTTCCAGCCGAGTGTCGACAAGCGCCTGGTCAAGGAGCTGAGCACGCTGTCGTTCGCCGCGGACGGGCAGAACGTCATCCTGCTGGGCCCGCCCGGCGTCGGGAAGACGCACTTGGCGGTGGGGTTGGGCCTGGCCGCCATCACCCACGGGGAGACGGTGCTGTTCGTGCGGGCCGGGCAGCTCATGGAGGACCTGCGCAAAGCGCAGGCCCTGAATCGACTGGAACACCGCCTGCGGTACTACGCCAAGCCAAAGCTGCTGGTGATCGACGAGTTCGGGGTCTGGCCGTATGACCGTTTAGCCGCCAACGCCCTGTTCGGGTTGGTCGCCGCGCGGTACGAGCGGGGCAGCGTGATTCTGACGGCGAACAAGGGGTTCGCCGACTGGGGTGAGGTACTGGGGGACCCGGTGGTGGCAAGCGCCATTCTGGACCGCCTGTTGCACCACAGCCATGTGCTGAACATCAAGGGCGAGTCGTATCGCCTGCGGGAGAAGAAAAAGTCCGGGCTGTTCCCCAGCGCGCTGCTGGGGAACAGCGAGGCGAGTCAGGAGGTGCAGCGGCCGTAAACGTCAGGGGGGTGGTCACACCCATTCCGCCGAAACTGCTCACGACGAACCCGACATTGACACCTCGCTCGGCCATGCGCCCTGTCATGCTGCCCGACGTGAGTGATCAAGAACCGCACGCGGCGGCCAACGCACAACAAATCCGCCTGTTGCGCGAGGAGCTGGAGGAGCGCTCGGAGACGGCTTTCTCCCCATCAGCTTCCCGTGAGCGACCGGGCCTACACTCTCCTCATGTCCCCCAGAAGCGTGAGCATCTGGCTCGCCCTGACCCTGATGACGCCGGGCCTCGCCACCTCCTACAACCTGAAAGCCCCAGTGGTTCCCGATCCGATCAAGACCTCAGGGGACGTGCTGACGAGTGACCCCAACATCATCTGCAAGCCCGGGTACACGCAGACTGTCCGCAACGTGCCGCAAGCTCTCAAGGAGCAGGTGTACCAGTCCTACGGCATAAAGAGCCGCGAGAAGGGCGAGTACGAGGTGGACCACCTGATCTCGCTCGAACTCGGCGGGAGCAACAGCGTCCGTAACCTCTGGCCCGAGTCCTATCAGACAAAGCCCCTCAATGCCCACGTCAAAGACCAGCTCGAAAACCGGCTGCATGACTTGGCCTGCTCGGGCAAGATCACCTTTCAGGAGGCGCAACAAGCTATCGCCCGGGACTGGCAGGCGGCTTATGTACAGTACGTTGGTCCCTTGCCCGGCGGTCTGACGCCAGCCCAAGGCAGCACTGCTCCGGCCACCCAGGCGCCCACGGTGTCTGCCTCCCAGGGAGCCAGTCAGGTGAGCGGCGCAACCCCGCCCAACGCGGACGGGAGTTGCCCGGCAACGGCGCCCATCAAGGTGAGCAAGTCTGGCATCTACCACCTGCCGAGCGGGGACAGCAGCTATGCCCGCACGAAGGCCGTGAACTGCTTTGCCAGTGCGGTAGCGGCCCAGGCGGCGGGTTACCGGGCGCCCCGACGCTAAGCTCAGCCATGCCTGACACGAGCATCAGCATCACTGTGGTTCGCCCGGATGGGAGCGTGGGAACGCCGACGCCCTGCCAGCAGTCGCTGTTGGACGCCGCAGGGCGCCTGCTCGGGGCGGACCCCCATTTTCAGCAGCTCCAGCACCCGACCCTTGTGTGCGCTGAGGTGAATGAGGGGTTGGGGGAGACGGAGCCTAGCTACCTCTACCTGCGCTATGAAGTCCCCGGTGCTGTGCCGCAGGAGTTCTGGGCACATTACGGGACACGGGACAGGGTGGCCTGGAAGAATGGTCAGGTGACCGTTAAGCCAGCCTGAACGCAGGCATGTCGAGAATTACCAATCTACATATGTTCTTTCTTACAAATCACCTTCAAACGCTCTAACCATTCCTCATCGGGATCAAGCCTAATTTCTTCAGAACTGGGAGCTGATATTGACTGATTGGATACACCATAACTGGGTGCTACGTCCTCCGGTGCAAGAATGGAGTGATATAGATGCAGGAGTAGGTCAGACATAAAGCTATACAGCGAGGACTTTGAATGTCGGGGGGAGTGATAAGCTGGAACAATTGGTTGGTATAGATCATCCAACATGAATAGAGCTGGTCTGATTTCTGAAAGTTGGCTCCTGACTCCCCACGTTATCGTACCATGTCCAAGAACACACAATGCTCTAACCACCTCTAAACGCTTCAGAGTTTTGTTAATATGGTAGAATCGTTCTATTAAGTCTTCGAAATTCACGCCGTCTTTTAAATCACTAGCGACGATAGCTGAATAAAGAGGATTGGTAAGGCCGTGATTACAATCACTTCCCTCACGATTTTCAGTCATCCTATATGCGAGCGTACTCGGTCTATGAAGTCGGTGGCAAACGACAAGTTTTTCCATAGCCGCGTCCAACTCCTCAAAACCCAAGGATTGTTTTACCTCGATGACAGCGTACACGCCTTCCACAGGATAATGGTATCGTCGTGACGTTTTAGTTGCCCCACCTTTAATAATCGGAAACCAATTGCTGTTAAACACAAGGACATCAAAATCTCCAGCCGTTCTTCCGAGACTATCATTGATGACGCCAGAGCGTACTGAATAACGCACTGGAAGTATATCCCCTATCGCTTCACGAAGAATATCCTCGACACCGGGCCCAGAGTCGAAGTTATCTATTGCCATTTCTTTTTCTTGCAATACCCCTTGTTTAATGGACCTCTCGGCCGCTATACACCTAAGCAAAAAAGCCGATTGGAGGGTTTGTTGAGCCTTGTCGCGCGGTTGCCATTTGGATGTGTCGGGTAGAGAGAGACCGGACGCAGCGCTACGCTTAGGAGTTCTCTTACTCTTTTTTTTAACCATTGATTTATCCTTAACCAACTTTCGACGGCACGGCGTTGTATCCCCTGTTGGGCCACATGGCGCTTGCATAGTTCAGGGGGCAGGGGCGGGGCGCTCTGACTGTTCACAGCAAGCCGACGGACCGCCTCCTGTGACGCAACAGCCGTAGAGGTGGTGTCATCGATACCTCGACGCTCGCCTGGACGATGTTGCTCGAACTCAGCAGCCATAGGCACCATGCCGATCACGAAGGGCTGAACGTCGTACTTCTCCTCCACGCCTTAACTTACTGCTATCTTCGCCCTTGTCTCTCTTGGGCTCGCTAGCTGGGCTGGTGAAGGCGGGTGCCCTGCTGGGGACCTAACTGGAATACCGAGCCGTGAACGATGTAGAGGACTCGATCCCGAGTGATTAGGGGCCTTCCCCTACCTCGGCTTTCTTTAAATCTGGTTTCCGGGATGATACCCTCTTCCTCTTCCAGCCGCCAGCCGAAAGGCGGCTGTTCAGACATTCCCCCGTGATCGGTCTGGAATCCCTTCCCAAGCTTTCCAAAACTCCTTGTTTTGGTGTTCACTACCGAATGGTAGGCAAAACACGCGGGTCAGGCCGTTGGAGGACTATCTCGCTCAGGGCAACCCTTGTTCGTCTCCCCCCTCGAGCACTCTGAGCATCTCCTCGAACACCGCGCGTAGGCCGTCCCAGGTGTAGTCTTCGAACTGCACACGACCCTCGTCAATGGCACGCACTGTCTCGGAGAATGCTTTCTGGATCTGCGTCTTGCCCATAATCTCGCCTTGGTACTGCCCCAGCGCTTGGTCATAGCCACGCCACTGGACCGGATACAAATCCCCCTCTGGGTTCTGCAACAGCTCGGGCGGAAGATACAACTCAAGGCTACATGCGAGGCCGTTGACATCAAGCTCGCTCACGCCGGTGGGGCCGATGGTCGGGTAGCGCTCAGCGAGCGCAAGGTGCGGGAGTTGCATGACCTTGATGTTTTTGGGCAGCGCCAAGTCCCGCATCCCACGTAGCGCTGCGCGGGCGCCGGTATCGGCATCAAAAACCGCGATTACGCGGTTTTTGAGCTGCATCGAGACTAGGGCCTTAACGTAGGACACTAGTCTGCCCGCACCACCTTCGGCGTTCACGACCGAGAAGTCGGCGAAGGCGAAGTAATGGGCAAGATGAGGGTAAAGCAATCGCAGGCTGTCACGCAGCACCGGCATGTCGGTCGTTCCCTCGGCGAGGACGACGACCTTCTCACTAAGGGTGTAGTCCTGCGCGCTTGATTCAACCGCCTGTGCGCACAGCAAATCGTCCTCCCCGTAGTACCCTCCGGCGACCAAATCAGTGTAATCGAGGGTGACGTCCTCCGCATCGGGTAGGAAATCGAGCGCCACACGCAGAAGGTACCGAAAATCGATGTCATGGTCCGGAAAGCCCATGGCTCCCGAAAAATACTCAAAAGTTCTTGAACGAAGCTCCTTGAGCTGATCTCGTGGTTCAAGCTGACCAAAAATAACCTTGTAATTTATTTTAAGAGCCAGCTCCACCAAATTTAACCAACGTCCGAAGGTATACTCCTCGAAGTCGTCTACCAGACCCTCCGCCTCGTACAAATCCGCAAGGACACCAGAGCGAAAATAGGCGTTTTCAGCTTCAACCTGCCGGTAGAACATTTCAAAGAGGCGGCGCACCTCTCTCAAATTGATACCCATAATGTCCAAGCGCTGACGTATGTGACTTGCCTTGGTGCGGTAAAAGAAGTACGTTCCCTCGAGGGGGTCCTCCCAGGAGTTTGGGGCGAAGGGCAGGAGCCTATCGTTCTCTGTCGGGTTCATGACCATTCGCTCAGAGTCACTGAACACAGAGAGCAAATCCCCGCCAACGTAGCTTTTGCCAGACAGAACCCTCTGGTCACCAATGTATAGTCCGAAATACGAGCCCATGTGAGACGATTCTACCGCCCTCTCCGTGCGCAGCGAGACCAGAAGTGAGTGCCTTAGCCAGAGCCGGGGCTCCTCGGAGGCCGGGAAATTGCCTGGGAGGGCTGGCAAGTGTTTGATCCAGCATGAGTGCGATCAAACCAGGTGCAGCCTCGATTAGAGCTTGCTCAAGTAGATGTCATGCAGTTCCCGAATGAACATCAGCGTCGCCCGTACGAGGATGTTCCAATCTACATCTGGCATATCGATTGCGTTGTACTCATACTGACCGTGCACAAGGATGTTTCGCGCCTTGTAGAAGACCTTTGCGGGGTGCGCCTCCTGCCCAAGTCCCGGGAGATGACTGACGACCCTCATGAGTTGCTCCTTACTCGCGTCGGAGACCTGGTCGAGCAGCATTTCCAGGGCATCGCCTTCCCGAGGACGCCAACTCAAAATTTCTTCCGTCGCAGCGTTAAAATCTTCTAGCGAGATAGTTGCGCTCATTCGCTTGGTCATTTCAACGTACTGCGGGATGGCGAGGAGACGCTCCACGCAGCGGTAGAGTTGAAGGAAACATGTGTCCCAGCGCGGAGCAAGCAGTGACGCGAGCAGTGCGCCGTAGGGCAACTTTTCGGTGCAGGGTGCCGCAAGGAGACCTTTAAACTCAGCTACTGTGGTCTGCCCAAAAGGTAGCTCGAGATTATCTGGGTTCGACACTAACAGATCGAAGACACCCCGAAACACGTTGAAATCGGTGGGTTGCAACACCTTTAACACACTGTACGGTTCAAAGAAGCGCACGATGATATCGAAGTCATGTCCTTGATACCCAGGACTCTCGTCGCTCAGACCTAGCACCTCGTCATAAAGCGATCTCCAGTGCAACCTACGTCGGGGCGGCACAGGAAGTTCTGAGAGCGCGACAACTGTGAATGCCGGGTCGTTGTCTACAGGAGAGTACATCTCAGAGTCCATTTCTTCGGGCTCGAATCCAACGCAGACGAGGTAAAGCTCATCTCTAAGGCGAAGTGTGCTGAAGCTTAGTCGGCTGTTGTAGATGTACTGCTCGCCCCTAGTAATCTTTGCCCCTGTAATAAATGGTCTGTGCTCGTGATGGCTGGAGATCCAGTGAGATCCAGCCACCTCATACTCTCCCCCGGCCTCCTGATAACGCTGCTTCAGCTTTTCGAAAATCAGGGTGTTCGAACTGGTGATGCCTCTGGCCATTTCAATAGGCTCTCCAGCTCGGTACCATCGATTCGACTTCAAACCTCTCCTCAAGCAGCGTAGCGAAAGCCTTGAAGAAGAAACTGCGCTCGAACTCACCAACTTTTCCCACTCGGCGGCTAATCAATTGATTCAAGGTTCCAAAATCAAGAAATTGCCCTATCTCAGTAGGTGTTTTAACATTCAAACGCACAATAAACTGTTTTCCATTCGCCAAAAGGGCAGCATGTGCGGTGGCGTGCTCTTTCTCGTTTTTATTAATACCAGGCCGACCATAGATGAATTGAGACATTGCCGCCATAAAGGCGACACGTGCGGGTTGACTGGCAAAGAGATCACGCCCCTTGCGAAAACGTATTTTGCCTGCGTCATCGTCCTCATGCACCTCCGTTGTAGGCTCACCCTGGTACCTTGAGAAAGCCGCGTCTATTTCAGATAAAAGGCCAAGTACACCATAAAACATAGTATTAAACTCTCGGTCACTGGTTGCCTCTATGAAGTCGAGTTTTGTGAATTCATCTGCCAGCTTCTCTTTGGTATCAATAGTCTCCTTTCTGGCGCCGAACACCATAAAGAGTTCTGCTACCTCGCTGGCCTGAAATTGTCCTCCCAAAGCCCGGCGACGCACGTCATCCACCGTAAAGACTTCGATCTGCGGCACGCGCTGCTTAATCTCCTTGAGAATGGAGCGAAAAATCAGCTCAATCTGTCGTTGAAGATTCCAGGGTACCTGCCCAGTGTTGAGGACAAGCATCCGGTAGAGCAAACTGTTGGCGTCCTCCGTAATCCAAAACTCTACGCGCATCTGACGCTCGGAAACAGTGACCCCGTCATGGAGTTGAGCTTCCCGCAGGGCTGTCGTCCGCTGCATGCCATCGATGATCGAGATTGAGTCGCTTCCCGCCGCAGCAATGATTGCATCCACCTCCTGAGAGGTGGATGCAGGAGTGATCTTGGCAAACGCTGTTTGATCGACAACGACACCGATAACAACCGGGGGGAGAACTGCGCCTCGTCTCAGATCCTCGACCATTCGATCGCGGATACGAATCGCCGTCGTTGTCCTCAGGGGTTGCCGCTGTTTCTCGATACCACCCCGGTTTTGATAAGCCTGATTGACCAGCTCCAGGTACTGGTCCACGCGCATGGTTTCCACCACTGAATAGCAGTTCACACGGTTGTCTCGGATGATGCCGTTGGCCATGGCGACAGAATAGAGCGTGGCTCCTCAGCAGGAGCATGCTGACGTTCTGTTGGCCGAGCTACCACTTGGTCCGGTCCAGGACGAAGCGGGCATCGGAGGAGGTCGGGAAGCGAGAACTGCCCGAAGCGCTTGAACCGCTGGTACCCCATGTCGTCAGGGCCCGGCAGATCAACAAGCTGAACGGAGCTGGTACAGGACCACGCTCCGCGCCTGAATCACGGCTAGGATCAGGGCGCTCAGAACCGTCAGCCATCGAGGATTGAGCGGGAGGTGCTGAGCGAGCAGGGTACAGAGGCTAGACTCACCGGGTCGGCTCCGGGTGTCTTCCATCGCAGAAAACATCGCACTGGAGGCGACTTCTCATGCCTGAACCTTACTTTTGACCCCGACAGAGGCTCCTCGCCTCACTCCGGCTCGTGTCGTTCTTTCTCACAACCCTACCCAGCCTCAAATCATACAAGGTATTTGAATTTCAGGGAACGTATCTATTTCTCTTCCTACGCGAGGAACTACACAATGCTGTGAGCAGGAGTGATCATCTATTTGATCTACAGCCTTACCAGTATCCTTTGTTCCTCGTGACCAAAAACTCCTTTTCCTTTTTTGTCATACATCGTGCCAGCCGCTGAGCACTTCGCCCTGAACGTCGCGGAGATATGCGTATTTGCCGGCTTTGCCGGGCAGGGCGTCAAAAATGTCCCTCGGATCAACCAGGGTATTGACACACTCGTCCCCACCCAACGTGCTGAAGTCAAATGTAATTGTTGCGCCATCTTAGCGGCCATTGGTGCCTCGCCCTGCCAACATTGGGGAAGCTTGGTCAGTCCTGCCTACCAGTGGGGTGCCGGGGAAAGGGGACTGCCAAAGCACGAGGCGCTGCATCATGCTGTCGGCCAACCCCTCATGCCGTATCGAGTTAGTTCTTAGCCTCATTCACTATTTCTAGTCGCCCTTATGTTGACAGCATAGTGCATATAAGAAAGCCCACGTCGAGCAGCCACAACGGGAAGGGGAGCAGGCAAAGGGCGGCGGCGAGGGCGATGACGCCGTAGGGATCGGGCCGCCCGCGCCCGATGGCATAGGCGAGGAGCACGGCCCCGCCCATCAGCACGGCGCGGAAGATGCTGGGGGACACGCCGACGAGCAGCAGGTAGGGCCCCAGGAAGAGGAGCGCCCCCGCATAACGCCACCCCAGCGGCACCCGCAACCACATCAGCAGCCAGACCACCGCGCCCGTCAGCAGGGCGACGTTCTGGCCGCTCAGCGCCATCAGATGCGAGAGGCCCGAGCGGGCGAAGGCGTCCCGCACCGAGTACCCCTCCCCGAAGTCCTCGCGCCCGATGTCACCCCGGTCGCCGAGTTCGACCGCCTGCATCAGCGCCGCCTCCCGCTCCCCCAGACCGACGGTGAGGCCCCGGCGGAACCAGCCGTGCGGGCCACCTTCCGGCGTGTTCCGCCGCAGCCGGGCACCGACGAGGACGGTGGTGGGCGCGGGGACGAAGAGGCCCCCCTGCCCGCGCAACCAGGCCGCCTGGTCAAAACCGCCCGGAACATCCTGCCCCTCCGGGCGCACGAGGCGACCGCTGAGCACCACCCGGCCCGGTGGGACACGCGGTTTCGGGGACACGGCCACTCGGGCGGGCGGGTCTTCAAGGCGGAGGAACTGCCCGTCCCACTCGCCCGTCAGCGTGACCTGCGCGCCCACCCAGGGAGCCATCCGGTCGGGTCTGGCGGCGTTCAGGCGCTCCGAGCCGAAGCCGAGCCCTGCCCCGACGAGGGCGAGCAACGCCAGCGCGGCCCTTCCGTCGAGAACGGCGAGGGCCGCGCCGAGCACGCCCACGAGCAGGCCCCACCACACTCCCAGCCCAAGCAGGATGCCGCTCATCACCCCGCAGGCGAGCGGGACGGACCACGCGAGACGCCCGGAGGCGGCGCGGGTGGGACTCGGGGTGAACGCTCGGCCGCCGGGCGCGGCGGCGTGTCTCCCGAGCATCAGAACGTCACGAGCGGCGTGAGGGCCGAGAGTGTGGACGGACCGATCCCGCTCACCTGGTCGAGGTCGGCGAGGCTGCGGTAGGGGCGCCCGGCGACGATGCGGGCAGCAAGGGCGGGGCCGATCTTGGGCAGAGCTTCGAGCTGTTCGGTGGACGCCGAGTTGAGGTTGACTCTCCCCGAGATGAGCGGCTTCACGCTCGCCGTCGCCGGGTACTCGGGGGCGGCGACGGGCTCCTGCGCCCCGGCAGGTGGAGGCACTTCGGCGTGGGTCACGGTGGGCCCATGCGCCTGCGGGAAGAGGGCGGGGCCGAGGGCGAGCCCGCCCACCGTCAGCACGCCGACCGCGAGAAGGAGCGTCCAGTGCCGTTCCGAGATCCACACGGGCGCCAGTGTAGGACGGGCCCCACATCGACCGGGCGGCAAATTCGCACAGCGCGCGTATGCTCTCCGGGTGACCCCCACCGCCACCCCCGCCGCCCGCCTCACCCCTGCCGTGCTCCTTTGTCTCGCCCTGGTGTATGTCGTGTGGGGCAGCACGTACTTCGGCATCAAGGTGGCGATAGGCAGCCTGCCGCCGCTGGGGATGCTCGCCACGCGCTTCCTGGTGGCTGGGGTCTTGCTCTACGCCTTCTTGCGCGGGCGGGGCGTCCCGGCACCGAGCAGGCGGGAGTGGGCGGCGAGCGCCGCCGTCGGCCTCCTGCTTCTCGGCGGCGGGACGGGCCTGGTCACCCTCGCCGAGCGGGACGCGAGCAGCAGCGTCGCGGCGCTCGTGCTGGCGGTCTCTCCCCTCTTCGCGGCGCTCTTCGCCCGGCTGTGGGGCGAGCGGACGAGCGGGCGCGAGTGGCTGGGGATCGGGGTGGGGCTCGTCGGGATCGCGCTGCTCAACGTGGGCGAACTCCATGCCACGCCGCTCGCCGCCCTGCTCCTGATCCTCGCGCCGCTGTGTTGGACGTTCGGCAGCCAGTGGTCGCGCCACCTGCCCCTCCCCGCCGGGCTGATGGGCAGCGCCGCCGAGATGGTCACGGGCGGGGTCCTGCTGGCCCTGCTGAGCGTGCTGTTCGGGGAACGCTGGGGCACGCCGACCGCCGCGAGCCTCGGCGCCCTCGCCTACCTCATCGTCTTCGGCAGCCTCGTCGCGTACAGCGCCTACATGTACCTTGTGGCGCACACCCGCCCGGCCCTCGCCACGAGCTACGCCTACGTCAACCCGGTCGTGGCGGTCCTCCTCGGGGTGGGGCTGGGCGGCGAGACGCTGACGGGGCTGGGCTGGGCCGCCCTGGGCGTGATCCTGACGGGTGTGGCGCTCGTCGCCTGGCCCCGGCGGGTCAGGACGGGCGACACCGGGACGGTCGGGGCAGACTGAGCCGCCCCGTCGCGGCATGTCGCGACGGTGGAGGCGGTGGGTCGCCGGGTCGAGCCCCGACAACGCGCTACCTTCCCCCCATGCCTGGTCACCCCTCCCCCCTCACCCCCGCCGGGCTGAGGGCCTTCGCGTTCCGGACCCTCGGCCCGCGCACGTCGCTCCGGTCAGCCCTCGACCACATGGTCTTCGTGCAGGCCGACCCCATCCGCGCTCCCGCCCGCGCGCAGGACCTGACGTTGATGGCCCGGGTGCGCGGCTACCGGGCGGGCGACCTGGAGCGGCTGTACCCCACCCTCGCCGTTGAGGAGGACATGCTGCCCAACTACGGCTTCGTGACCCGCCCGGTGCAGGCCCTCCTCCACCCGCGCGAGGTCGGCGAGAGCCCGTTGGAGCGCGAGCACCCGGAGTTGCTGGAGGCGGTGCGGGCGTTCGTCGGGGAGCGGGCGGAGGTTCACCCGCGCGAGGTGGCCGCCCTGCTCGGCCGGGGCCGGGTGGTGAACGCCTGGGGCGGGCAGTCGGCGGCCACGACCCGGGCGCTCGACCTCCTGCACCGCCGGGGGGAGGTGCGGGTGACCCGGCGGGTCAGCGGCGTGCGGCTGTACGGCCCAGCGCCCCACCTCGCGGCGTTGCGGGCGGCCCCGCTTCCCACACCCGAGCGCGTGCGCGGCACGGTCCACCTCCTCGCCGGGCTTTACGGGCCGCTCCCGGAGGCGAGCCTGGGCTACCTCGTCGGCCTCTCGCGCTTCGGGCTGCCGCACCTGCACGGCGAGTTGCGCGCGGCCCTGCGGGTCGCCGTGCGGGAGGAACTGACGGGCGCCCGAGTGGACGGCGTGCGGTACGTGTGGCCTGCCGGGTGGGACGCGGGAGCCCTGCCCACCCCGCGCGGCGTGCGGGTCGTCGGGCCCTTCGACCCCCTGGTGTGGGACCGCCGCCGCTTCACCCACCTGCACGGCTGGACGTACCGCCTGGAGGCGTACACCCCGCCCGCGAAACGGCAGTTCGGGTACTACGCCCTGCCCGTCTTCCAGGCCGAGCGAGCGGTGGGGTGGGCCAATCTGAGGGTGGAGGGGGGCGAACTCCGCGCGGACGTGAACCTCGTCCCCGGCGTGCGCGAGACGGCAGCCTTTCGCAGGGGGCTGGAGGCGGAACTGGGCCGCCACCGGGCCTTTCTGGGGCTGGAGGACCCTCAGCGGGCCGGGAAGGCCAGCACCTCCTTCTCCCCCTGAACGATCAGGACGCCGGGCACGATCACGCTGGGGCCGAAGCGGCGCGAGGTGGTGACGTGGCGGGAAACTACACGGGGCGTGTTCGTGCCGCCCAGGGCGTCCACCCGGTACACGAGGACCTGCCCGTCGGTCCCCGCGACCACGAGGCGGTTTCCCGTCACGTCGAGGCGCGAGAGTTCGGTGTGGGTCCCGTGCGGCGGAAAGGCGAGGAGTCCACCGTTCGTCGTCTTCGCGCCCCACACCAGCCGTACCGTGTCGGTGAACCACAGCCGCCCCAGGGCCGGGCCGCCGATCCAGGCGAGGCGCCCCCCGTTCCGGCCCCCTTCCGGCAATGAGGCACGCGCTCCCCCCGGCTCGCCGTCGCGGCGGTGACAGGCCACCACCCTCAGGTCGTCGCCGACCCACGCAGCCACCCAAAGACACTGCCCGTCCAGCGCGACCCCCCCGAAGGTGGCACCCCGCGCCCCGCTCAACTCGGGGAAGGACAGCGGGACGGGGCGAGACACCGCGCGGCCCGTTCGGGCGTCCACGGCGAGGAGCGGCTGGGTGCCGCGCCCCTCCACCAGACCGGACTCGGGCGGCACGGCCTGGAAGTAGAGGGTGTCGCCCTCGCGCCGCAGGAAGCTCGCGGCCCGCACCGTCCAGCGCCGCCCGCCCGTCCCGGCGTCCCAGGCGGCGTAGGCTCCCCCCTGGCCCAGCAGGGCGTCCCTGCGGCTCGCGGTGAGGAGCAGGCTCCCGGCCCGGTGCTCCACGGTCTCGTCTGGGCGGGTGACGAACCGCCGCTCCCCGCCGAGCCCCGTCAGCACCTGATCCTGGCCGAACTGGCCGCCCGGGGGCACGCCCGAGACCCGCAGCAGGTCGCCGAACCACCGCAGCGCGGAGGGCACCGAGACCGTGAGCTTGTGGCACCAGAGTTCGCGCCCGGTGCCTACCTCGATCACCGCCACCCGGCCGCCCTGCGTGGTGGCGGCCACAAAGGTCGCGTTCGCGGCTAACCCTGGGCGGAACCCACCCCGGCGCCACAGGACCCGCCCGCTCGCGGCCTCCCGCGCCCAGAGGGTCTGCCCGCTCAGGCCGACCACCCGGGAGCCGCTGGCAGCAAGCACCGCGTAGCCCTCGTCGTTGTACTCCAGCGGGGCCCGCCACAGGGGCAGGGTGACGGGCACCCGCTCCCGCTCGGAGAAGCGCGGCGCGGTCGTGGGCGACCCGAAGGACACGCCGCCGTCCCCCGTCTGCCCGAACGCGGCTCCCGCCCACAGCAGGGCCAGCGCCCACCCGCGCCACACCATGCTCTAGGATAGGCGCCGCTTGTGAGGAGCCGCCCACCCCTGGGCCCAGGCCCCGGCCACCCGCCCGAGGGCCTCCCGCACCCCGTCCCCGCTGCCCGCCCGCGCCTGCCGCGCCGTGGCGAGCACATTCAGGGCGAGCCCCGCCCGCTCCTCGTCCCCAAGTTGGGCGGGCGTCCGGGAGTGCCCGTGCGCGGCGAGTTCGGCCCGGTACGCCTCCCGCAGGCCGGGACCCAACCTGGCCCGGTCGGGCGCGTCCAACCGCACCCCGAGGAGATGGGCGAGGTCCTCCCCGAGCGGGGCCGCGTGCGTCTGCCCGTAGTCGATCAGGACGGGTGGGCTGCCGTCTTTCGGCCACAGCACCTGCCCCGCGTGCAGGTCGCCGTGGGCGAGGGTGACCCCGCGCGTGGCGGTGAGCAGGGCGGGCAGGGCGCGGGCGGCCTCCTCGACGGCGCTCACCTCGGTGGGCGTCCAGCCGGGGTCGGGGTCGGCGGCGATCCGCCCCGCGTGCCGCACGGCCCGCGCCGCGTCCCAACCCCACTCGCCGACGAGTTCCGGGCGGTCCAGCCAGAAGGCGTGGTGCCGGGCGAGGAGCCGCGCGACCTCCACGAGCGCCGCCTCCCGCTCGTCGTCGGTTCCGAACGCCCCCCACCCGGTTGTCGCGTCCGTCAGGTCGCGGGTGATGAGGTGCGCCCGCAGACCGTGGGGGTCGAGGGCCGCGTGCAGGAGCGGCGCGTGCGGGACGGGCGAGCGAGGGGCGAGGTCGCGCAGGTAGGCGGCCTCACGGGCCAGACGGCGGTAGGCCCGCTCGTCCCGCCACCCGGCCGGGAGGTACTTCAGGAAGAGGGGACCGTGCCCGGTCGCGTAGCGCGCGAAGGCCGCTCCCTCCCCTTCCCAGGCCTCCACCCGGCGGCGCGGGCCGGGAAAGGCCGCCCGCAGCCCGGCGGGCCACACCCGGGACGAGACGGCGGGACCGCCCCCCCGCAGCGTGTCCCGCCAGTCCCCCAGGGTGGCAGTCAGCCTCAAGCGAGGAGCGTGAGGAGCCCGGCGAGCGAGCCGCCCGTGAGCGCCGCCCCGGCCAGGAAGGCCCCCAGGCACCCCAGGCCGCCCCGCCGCCGGGTCTGGCGGTAGTGCCCGCCCCCAGCGTAGTGCCCCCGGTGGCCGCTGCTGTGGCTGTGACCCAGCGCGCCGCCCAGGAAACCGCCCCGGCGCCCGCTGCTGTGGCTGCGCCGCCTGAACGCGCCGTGACGACCACCGCTGTGACTGAAGGAGAAGGAGCCGCCCGAAAATCCGCTCATGCCTCAGGGTACGCGACGAAGGCGTCCGGAGTTGCCTGCCCTCACGGGTCGCTGGGCGCCCGCTGCCTGGGTGAGCATCATGCACACTTCACTCACGGGGGTACACTGACCCCACGATGAGCGAGCGCAAGTATTTCGGAACGGACGGCGTGCGGGCCGTCGCGGGCGAGTTTCCGCTCACCGCCGCGTGGGTGATGGGCCTGGGCGCGGCGGCGGGCGAGGTGCTGAGGCGGCGCAATCCCCACCCCAGCGTGGTGATCGGGAAGGACACCCGGCAGAGCGGCGACATGCTGGAGGCGGCCCTCGCGGCGGGCCTGACGAGCCGGGGCGTGAACGTCGTCCACGTCGGCGTGCTACCCACCCCTGGCGTCAGCTACCTCACCCGCCACCTGGGGGCCGACGCGGGCGTGGTGATCAGCGCCTCGCACAACCCCTACGAGGACAACGGGATCAAGTTCTTCGGCGCGAGTGGGGAAAAACTCGGCGACGCGACCGAACTGGAGATCGAGGCCGCCGTGGACGGAGTTGCCAGCCTTCCCCCCGTGACGGGCGTGGACCTCGGCTCGGTCACGAACTACACCGAGGCCGAACGGCTGTACGTGGGCTTCCTGCGCTCGCACGCGCCCGACCTGACGGGTATGAGGGTGGCGATGGACTGCGCGAACGGGGCGGCGTACCGGGTCGGGCCGCGAGTTTTCCAGGCGGCGGGGGCGGACGTGTTCGCCGTGTACACCACACCTGACGGTCGCAACATCAACCGGGGCTGCGGGAGCACCCATCTGGGTCACCTCCGGCAGATCGTGCGGGAGGGGGACTACGACCTCGGCGTGGCCTTCGACGGGGACGCCGACCGGGCCCTCTTCGTGGACTCGCGCGGGAACGTGGTGCAGGGCGACCACATGCTGCTGCTGAACGCCCGCGCCCGGCAGGACCGGGGCGTCGTGACCACGATCATGGCGAACATGGCGCTGGAGGTGAAACTGCGCGAGGCGGGCATCCCCCTGGAGCGCACCGCCGTCGGCGACCGCTATGTCCACGAGCGGCTGCATGGGCGCGGCCTCACCCTGGGCGGCGAGCAGAGCGGGCACGTCCTCTTCCTCGACCACAGCCCCACCGGGGACGGGGTGCTCACCTCGCTCCTTACCCTCGCCGCGATGAAGGGGCTCGGCACGACGCTGGACGAACTCCACGACGAACTCGTGATGTTTCCGCAGACCCTGGTGAACGTCCGCGTCGGCGACAAGAAGGCCATCGCCCGCGACGAGGTGGTGCAGGCCGCCGTCTTGCAGGCCGAGGAGCGCCTGAATGGCCGGGGCCGCGTCAACCTGCGCCCCAGCGGCACCGAGAACCTGATCCGCGTGATGGTCGAGGGCCCCGACGAGGCCGAAATCCACGAGGTCGCCGGGGCACTGGCGAAAGTGGTGGAGGAGCGGGGGCGGGTTGGGGTGTAAACCCTACTCGTGAGCGAGTTCCCGTCGGAAAAAGGCCAGGAGTTTGCCTTCGACCTCGGCCTGGTGGGTCTCATTGATGTAGTGGTCGCCGTCCAGTTCCACAAGCTCGCTTCGGGCACCCGCCGCCTCCAGCGCCGCGTGCATCCGCCGCGCCTGGGAGATGGGAACCTCCCGGTCGTGCCTGCCGTGCAGGTGGAGAAACGGCGCAGAACCGGCCGAGACGTGGGCTACCGGACTTGCCAGCACAGCGAGGTCAGGCCGCTCGGCCAGGGGTGCGCCGAACAGGGGGAAGGGCTCCGGGCCGAACGGCATCCCAGGGTCGAGGAAGTCCATCACGCCGCAAACGTTGCCAATGGCCTGAACCTCGGAGGACCAGCCTTCCCAGTCGCCGCCTAAGCCCTCCAGTCCAGACGAACCGGCGGTCGTACCCAGCAGGCCAGCGAGGTGGGCTCCCGCGCTGATCCCCCAGACGCCGATGCGCCTTGGGTCGATGCCGTAGACATCGCTGTGGGCACGCAGCCACCTCACCGCCGTCTTAGCGTCGTGAATCTGGGCAGGGAAGAGGGTGCCCGGTGCGAGGCGGTAGTCCACGGAGACGGTCACGAACCCCGCCCGGGCAAAGAAAACGTTCGCCACCGGCCACTTGCCGAACATCACCCATGCGCCCCCGTGGAGGTGGAGAACGGCGGGTGCAGGTGTGGAAGCCCGCCGCCGTGGCCGCAGCACGTCGAGACACAGGCCGTATGCACTGAAGGGCACGTCCTCCTGAAGTTCGAGGTCGGGGGGCGGGAAGGCTTCGGCAGACACTCCCGCACCCTACGGCGTGAAGATCGAAAACGGCATCGGCCGTTCCAGCTACTTAATTCCCGCACCCACCGGGACCTGTGCAGCACTCCCCGCCTGCCCCCCTCCGTAGAATGCCCCCATGACCCCGCCCGCCTCCGGCTCCCCGGCCCCCGATACCCTCGTCCTGATCGACGGGCACGCGTTGGCCTTCCGCTCGTACTTCGCGCTGCCGCCGCTGAACAGCAGCCGGGGCGAGGCGACGCACGCCATCCTGGGCTTCCTGCGCTTCACCCTGCGGCTGGCGCGGCAGCCCTCCAACCAGGTCATCGTGGTCTTCGACCCCCCGGTCAAAACCTTCCGCCACGAGCAGTACGAGGGCTACAAGTCGGGCCGCGCACAGACGCCCTCCGACCTCCCCGGGCAGATCGACCGCATCCGCGAGGTCGTGGACGCGCTGGGCTTCCCGAGGTTGGAGGAACCCGGCTTCGAGGCCGACGACGTGATCGCCAGCCTCACCCGCATGGCGGAGGGCAAGGGCTTCCAGGTGCGGATCGTGACAAGCGACCGCGACGCCTACCAACTGCTCGACGACCACGTGCGGGTGATCTCCAACGACTTCTCCCTCGTCGGGCCGGGGGAGGTTTTCGACAAGTACGGCGTGACCGTGCGGCAGTGGGTGGACTACCGGGCGCTGACCGGGGACGCCAGCGACAACATCCCAGGTGCGAAGGGCATCGGGCCGAAGACGGCGGCGAAGCTCCTCCAAGAGTACGGCGACCTAGACACCGTGCTCGCCCGGGCGAAGGACGGCACCCTGGAACCCAAGGGCACCCGCGAAAAGCTGCTCGCCTCGGAGTCGGACATCCTCTTCAGCCGTGACCTCTCGCGGATGGTGACCGACCTGCCGCTCAAGGTGGAACTCGGGGCCCTGCGCGGCGCGGGTGACCCGGCGCGGCTCGAACAGCTCCTCGACGAGTTGGAACTCGTGAGCGTGAAGCGGGAACTGACGACGCTGGGGCAGCCCGCGCCGGAGGTCAGCGAGCCGGACCCCACGCCCGCCGAAGTTGCCGAGGAGATCGAGATCGCCGAGTGGCGCACTCCCGGCGAGGGCGTGACCTGGGGCTTCGTGCTGTCGCGCGAGGACGACCTGACCGCCGACCTGCTCGCGGCGGCGACTTTCGACGGGCGGGTGGCGCGCGTGGCCCCGGCCGAGGAACGGCCCCGGGAGGCGGACGGGGCGGTGGCGGCCTTGCAGGCGACCTCTCCCGAGGGATTCCTGCTGGGCGGGGAGGAGGACCGCCCCCCCACCAAGGCCGAGCAGAAGGCGGCGGAGAAGGCACGCAAGGCTGCCGAGAAAGCCGCGCAGAAGGCCGCCGCCCTCTTCCCCCCCACCGTCTCCGAGGCCGAGTTCGTGGGGCAACGGACCCTGACGGCGGCGGGCGCCAAGGCCCTCGCGGCGCACCTCAGCGTGCGGGGGACGGTCGTGGAGCCGGGGGACGATCCCCTCCTCGTCGCCTACCTCCTCGACCCCGCGAACACGAACATGCCGACGGTGGCCGAGCGGTACATGAAGACCTCCTGGCCGGAAGGCGCCGCCGCCCGCGCGGTGATGACCCACCACCTCCTGCGCGACCTCCCCGGCCAACTCGACGAGCCCCGCCGCAGGCTGTACGAGGACATGGAAAAGCCGCTCGCGGGCGTGCTCACCCGCATGGAGGTGCGGGGCGTCCGGCTCGACAGCGACTACATCCGGGGGCTGGCGGGGGCGACCACCGCCCGGATTCAGGAGTTGGAGGCGGAAATCTACCGTCACGCGGGCCGCGAGTTCCCCATCCGCAGCCGCGACCAGCTGGAGGCCGTGCTGTACGACGAACTCGGCCTCGCCAGTGGCAAGAAGACCAAGCTGACGGGCAAGCGCAGCACCGCCGTCTCCGCCCTCGAACCCCTGCGCGAGGAGCACCCCATCATCCCCGCTCTCCTCGAATACCGCGAGCTGGAGAAGCTGCGGGGCACGTACCTCGATCCCCTGCCCACCCTCGTCAACCCGCGCACCGGGCGGCTCCACACCACCTTCAACCAGACGACCGCCGCCACGGGTCGGCTCTCCAGCCTCAACCCCAACCTCCAGAACATCCCCATCCGCTCGGAACTCGGCCGCGAGATTCGCAAGGGCTTCGTCGCGGACGAGGGTTACCTGCTCCTCAGCGCGGACTACTCGCAGATCGAGTTGCGGCTCCTCGCGCACATCGCCGACGACCCCCTGATGCAGCAGGCGTTCCAGGAGGGGGCCGACATTCACCGCCGCACCGCCGCGCAGGTCCTCGGGCTGGACGAGGCGACGGTCAGCGCCCAGCAGCGCCGGGCGGCGAAGACGGTCAACTTCGGCGTGCTGTACGGCATGAGTGCCCACCGCCTCAGCAACGACCTGGGCATCTCGTACGCGGAGGCGGCGTCGTTTATCGACATCTACTTCTCGACCTACCCGGGCATCCGGGGCTACATCGAGCGCACGCTTGCTTTCGGGCGCGAGCACGGCTACGTGGAGACGCTGTACGGGCGGCGCCGCTACGTGCCGGAGCTGAAGGCCACCAACCGCAACGTGCGCGAGGCCGGGGAGCGGCTGGCCTACAACATGCCCATCCAGGGCACCGCCGCCGACATCATCAAGGTGGCGATGGTGCGGCTGGGCGGCGAACTCGACGCGCTGGGCGCCCGACTCCTCCTGCAAGTCCACGACGAACTGCTGATCGAGGTCCCCGAGAGCCGGGTGGACGAGACGACCCGCCTGACCCGCGAGGTGATGGAGGGGGCGGCGAACCTCATCGTGCCCCTCGCCGTGGAGGTGGGGGTGGGGCCGAACTGGTACGACACGAAGTAAGGGCTTGGCCGCCTTCAGTTTCGCTTCACACGGGGAGGGGGCGTACCTTCCGGCGGGCGGGGGTCGGGTCTTCTGGGCGCCGGAGGTTTCCGCATGACGATGAACAACCAACTGGAGGAAACGCTCGCCCTGCTCTCGGGTGGCGTGGAGAACATCGACCCCAACCTCGCCGTGACCCACCTGCGCTCCTGGCAGGCGGCGGTGGGTGACCACCCCAGAGGCGAGATGCTCGCCGTGCAACTCGGGAAGATCGCCGAACTCCTGCAAGCCGGGCGGTACACGGAAGCCGCCGCTTCCCTTCCCCCGCTGGGCGCCGAGGTGGAGACCGTAGCTCAGGCCGCTCCCGAGGACGTGCGGCCCACCCTGATGCGCCTCGCCGAGGTGCTGCACCTCTCGGACGGCGGGCTCGACGGCTGAACCTACCGGATTCATTGGGCGCCCGGTGCCGATGGCGGGCGCCCTTCCTTTGTGGACCGTGTGGGCAATCCGGGTCACCCCAGCGTTACGCTCGGGCATGACGATCAAGGCCCTCTTCTGGGACATCGGCGGCGTGCTGCTCACGAACGGGTGGGACCGCGAGCAGCGGGCGGACGTGGTCGCGCGTTTCGGGCTGGAGCCGGAGGACTTCGCGGAGCGGCACAAGTTGGCGGTGCCGGAGCTGGAACGGGGCCGCATGACCCTGGCGGAGTACCTGGAACAGGTGGTGTTCCACACCCCGCGCCCCTTCACCCCGGAGGACTTCCGCGCCGCGATGGAGGCCCAGAGCCAGCCGCGCGAGGAGACGCTGGCCCTCGCGCGGGAGCTGGGGGAGCGGCACCGGATGTACTCGCTGAACAACGAGGGCCACGACCTGAACGAGTACCGCATCCGCACCTACCGGCTGGGCGAGTTCCTGCTCGCCTTTTTCACCTCCTGCTCCCTCGGCCTGCTCAAGCCCAACCCGGCGATGTACCGCCTCGGCCTGAGCCTCGCGCAGGTCCGCCCGGAAGAGGCCGTGATGATCGACGACCGCCCGCAGAACGTGGAGGCGGCCCGCTCGGTGGGGATGCACGCGGTGCGTTACGAGAACGCTGCGGGGCTCCCGGAGGCCCTGGCGGCGCTGGGCGTGCGGTAGGGGTCAGGGGAGCGGGGCGCCCTGAAGCTCACCACTGTACCTGTGCAGAAGGAGCGTCTTGCCGTCCGGCGAGAGGGTGGCGGAGGTCTCGGGCGTGTCCAGCACCCGCAGCAGGCGTCCCGTTCTGGTGTCGTACAGCAGGGCCGAGGAGACGTTTTGTACGGTGCGCGAGAAATTCAGGAGGACCCGGCTCCCGTCGGCGTTGAAGCTCGCCGCGCGGATGCCCCTGGCGCACACTCGGCGGATTCAAGCGGTCGTTGCAACAGCAGTATGAATGGCGTGCAGCGCGTGTTCGAAGGCCTCCTTGGGTGTTCGCCAGTCGAGCACCTTGCGAGGTCGGGCGTTCAAGGTAGCGGCCACGGCGGCAAGGTCGTCCGCGCTGTGCACGCTCAGGTCCGTGCCCTTTGGAAAATATTGGCGCAACAGACCGTTCGTGTTCTCGTTCGTGCCTCGCTGCCACGGGCTCTGCGGCTCGCAGAAATAGACGGCGACCCCGGTTTCACCGCGCAGTTTAGCGTGCTGGCTCATCTCAGCACCCTGATCCCACGTCAGTGACCGTCGGAGCTGCTCCGGCAGGAGGGTGAGTGCGCTCGTCACAGCGTCACGCACCGCTTCAGCACCGTGTCCAGCCAGCGCCGGGCCATTCTTGACGCGAGCTTCCACACCGTGGCTGGGCAGACGAGGGAGATGAAGCAACAACGTGAACCGCGTCGAGCGCTCCACCAAGGTCCCGATGGCCGAGCTCCCCAGGCCGAGGATGAGGTCGCCTTCCCAGTGGCCCGCCACCGTCCGATCCGCCGCTTCTCCTGGACGCTCTTTGAGCATGACTTCGGGGGCGACGAACGGCTTGCTCATTCGGGCGCGACGCGCTCGAGGAACACGCAACGTTCGACCGGTTCGCAGACAGGTGACCAGCTCACGGCGCAGCCCACCCCGCCCTTCGATGTACAGCGCCTGGTAAATGGCCTCGTGGCTGATGCGCATGGTGCGGTCATTCGGAAAGTCGAGTTGCAGTCGGCGGGCGATCTGCTGTGGACTCCACGCACTGGCCCAGCGGCGACTCTGTCGCCGCCCGTGCCGACGGCCCTTGAACGCCACAGTCGGCCCAGGAATAGTTGCCCCGCAGGGCGAGGTGACCTGCCCGGCCAGGCGGTCTTGCACGTACGCCCGCAGCGCCACGTTCACCGCGAGTTTGGCTGGTTTTGGTCGGCGGGCGGACCGTTCGGCGTGCCACTGGGCAGTCGTCGCCCGGTACTCCAGGCCGCCGCCACGCGTGGCGGCGTTACGCCGCAGTTCACGCGAGATGGTCGACGGGGACCTTGCCAAGTGCCTCGCAATCTCCCGCACGCCATGACCTTGTGCTCGACGGAGCGCGATCTCTTCCCGCTGGGCGAAGGACAGATACCGCCCTGACGGCGTGGCGTTCCAGGGAGCCAATGTTGTGGGGGGCATACCACCTGCCTCTCGAAACCATCGCGTGCCCACCGCAGGCGAGACACCGACGGCTGTGGCTGCATCTTCACTCCCTTGACCCGCCGCAATCAACACCCAGAACTGCCGCTGGTGCTCCCGTCGGGCGACGCTTGGCCGTCCTGGCGAATGCAGCTTACAGCGCCCCGCACTATCTGATTTTCGCTTCCCAGTGCTCATCCCACCCTCCTTGGTCAGGGTGTTGCGACGACCACTTGAATCCACCCTCTGGACCCCATGCCCTGTGGGCACGGCTCAGTGTAAAGGGGAAGGGTGCGCTCGCTCAGGCCCCAGTCGCCCTGCCCCAGCCGCTCCAGCCCGAGGTCGAGAAAGGCCACGCCGTACCCCCGGCCCGTCAGCAGGGAGCCGTCCGGCGCGAACCCGAAGGGGTGGAGGACACCCGTCAGCCCCGGAACGGTGAGCACTCTCTCGCCCGTCTCCGTGTTCCAGAGGGTGACGCTGCCCTCCGGTGCCCCGGCCTCGTTCACGGCGAGGAGGGGCCGCGTGGGGTGGAACGTCAGGCGGCGGGGCTGCGAGTGCAGCAGCAGGGTGGCTCGGCGCCGCCCCGCCGCCACGTCCCACAGTTGCACGTAGCCGTAGACGTTCAGGGCGGCCAGGGTGCGGCCGTCCGGGCTGAAGGCCAGCGCCTGGGTGCCGCGCAGGCCCGGGAGGCTGCTCGTCCAGCGACCCCTTCCGGTCTGGACGGTCAGGACGTCTCCCGCGCGGCTGAGCCAGGCCAGTGTCCCCAGGTCGGGCGTGAAGGCCGCCCGGCCCACCTCATTCCCAGCCTCTCGGAAAAGGACGCTGCCGCTGACTTTCCCGGTTCCCGGGTCGCGGCGCTCCAACTCGGGCGCGAACCAGCCGGTTCGGGAGGGCGGTTGCGTCACCACCTCGCCCTGCCCCGTGAAGCCGAGAAAGTTGACGCCCGCGATGCTCCATGACGGCCGGACTGTCACCGGGGCGAGAGCCTGCGCGGAGGCGGCGAGGGTCAGCAGGAAGGCGGCACTCCGGAACCAGATCACCGCTTCAGTCTGCCCGAACGTTCGAGCCCCGAACACGCAAGCAGCGTCGTCCCGCCACAGTCACGTCCTCAGACCTTCACGAATTCCTGCACCCCCAGCACGAACATCACCGCGCCCCCCACCGCCACCTCGACGGGGTCGGCGACCAGCCCCTCGCCCTGCTCGCCCATCGGGACGCTGGGGGTCACGAGGCGGGTGCGGGTGCGGCAGGTCCGCTGCACGTGCCGCTTGAGTTCGGCGAGACGCTCGTCGGACACCCCGATCATCAGGGTGGTGTTGCCCTCCCGCAGGAAGCCCCCGGTGCTGGCGAGCTTCGTGACCTCGAAGGCGTTCTCGGACAGCACGCGCACGAGGGCGGCGGCGTCGGCATCCTGAATCACGGCGAGCACCAGCTTCATGAAGCGCAGCATAACAGAGGGGGTGTGAAGGGTCGGTCAGCGCGGCGGGCCCAATCATACGGGCACAAACAAAACGGCCTCCGCTGTGGGAGGCCGGGGAGTGGAACGGTGAGGAGCTTACGCGACCTGCTTCTTCTTGCCGCTCACGGGAGCGCTCTGCTCCTGGCCGAGCGCCTGGGTCTCCTTGAGGCGGAAGATCACCAGGCTGCCCACGAAGGTGCAGGTGATCATGCCGTGCGCGTTCAGGAGCGACAGGGCCTTCATCACGTCCTCGCGGCTCATGCGAAGCTGCTCGCTCATGTACAGGGCCGAGTCGGCGCGGCCTTCGAGGTAGTCACGCACGCGCTTGGCGTCGTTCGTCAGCGGCGTGGCGGGCACGTCGGCGAGGCCGGGGTCGGCGAGGCCGTACACGGCGCGGGTGCCTGTGCCCGGCAGGCGGCGCACCCGGCCCTGGTCGAGCAGGCTGGCAAGGGCGGCGCGCAGGTGTGAGAGGGCCAAGCCCGTCGTCTTGGCGAGTTCGGTCTCGACCCACTCGGGCTTGCTCTCCAGCGCCTTGAGCACCAGCTTCTCGTTCGCCCGGCGAGTCTCCTGCAGGTCTTCGAGGGTGGGGGGATTGAACATGCGCTATCCTCCGTTAAAACCAGAGCAAAACACCCGTGCTTCACCCTGGTGTGGTTGTTGAGTGTGAACCGAGTTCAACTGCGCCCAGAAGCGCAACTTTCCTATTGTGACAGGTTTTCATGCCTGTTGCATGAGACCTGCCCGAGGTACTGGAGAGCCCGAGACGCTTGGAAAGTGGGAGCCGGGGTGACGGGCCCGGTCACGAACGGTGGCGCATCGTAAGCGGTCGCGCGGCGCAGCACCGTGACCCGGCGCCCCCTGTGAAGCGCCCGTCAGCTTGTGCCGGAGAACCTGGCCTTTCGGTCAAGCCCGCTTCACATGACGGACCCCACTTCCTTGATCCACTCGCGCCGGAGGGGTGCGTGCTTTTCGGGGGAAGGTGCGGCATCGCCCGCGTATGCTGCGGGGCGAACGAGGCGGCACAGCCTCAGCGATACGGAGGGAGACCGGGAGAGTGCTCGATATCGAGAGCCTGAGCAAGACCTACGGGGCGCACGCGGCCCTGCGGGAGGTGACCCTGCGGGCCGGGGAGGGCCAGGTTTTCGGCCTGCTGGGCCCGAACGGGGCGGGCAAGACGACCCTGCTGCGGATCGTCGCCACGCTGCTGGCCCCCACGGCGGGCACGGTGCGGGTGGCAGGCCACGACGTCCGGCGCGACCCCGAGGCCGTGCGCCGCTCGGTCGGTGTGGTGAACGGCGGCATGGGCCTGCCCGCCCGCCTCACCGGGCGCGAGGTGCTGCGGTCCTTCGCGGGGCTGTACGGCCTGAATCGCAGGCAGGCGGACGCGCGCATCGGGGAACTGGACACCGCGCTGGGGCTGGGGCGCACGCTCGACACCCGGGCGGGGGACTACTCGACCGGCATGGCGCAGAAGGTGGTGATCGCCCGCGCCGTCATCCACGACCCCCCCGTCCTGATCCTCGACGAGGCGGCGAGCGGGCTCGACATCTTCGCGCGGCGGGCCCTGCTCGACTTCGTGGCGGCGACGCGGCGCCCGGGGCGGCTCACCCTCTACTCCACCCACGTCATGAGCGAGGCCGAGGAGGTCTGCGACCGGGTGGCGATCCTCCACCAGGGGGAGGTGGTGACCGTGGGGCCCGTGGGGGAGATTCTGGGAAGCACCGGGGAGCGCACCCTGGAGCGGGCCTTTTTCGCCCTGGTGCGAGCGCAGGCGCAGGAGCCCCGGGCCGAGGTCTTTCGTGCGCCCTGACTTCGTGTGGCGGGTGGCGGCGCGCGATCTGCTCTCCACCGTGCGCGACCGCCGGGCCCTGCTGAGCAGCGTCCTGATCCCCCTCCTGCTCATCCCACTCTTCACCCTGGGGCTGCCCCTGCTGCTGGGCCGCTTCGTGGGCGGGCAGGCGCAGGAACGGCAGCGGGTGGGCGTCGTGGGCACCCTCCCCGCCTCCCTGAGCACGGCCCTCACCCGCGACGAGCGGGCGCCGGACGGCAGCGTCACCCGGGCCGGGGTCGTCCTCGTTCCTGTGACTGATCCGCGCGCCGCCGTGGCCTCGGGCGAGGTGGACGCCGCCCTACGCGTGACCTCCCCCCTGCCCGCCCGCGCGGGGGACGGCACCGGCAGGCTGGAGGTCTACGCGCGGCTCGGCAACCTGCGCGCCCAGACGGGAGCCTACGCCAAGGTGCAGGACGTGGTGGAGGGGTACAACCGCCAGCTTGCCGTGAGCCGCCTCGCCGCGCTGGGGCTGGGCGCGGGAACGCTGACGCCCGTGACCCTGGCGCCCATCGACGCGAGTCCGGAGGGGGAGCGGCGGGGCGGGCAGCTCGCCTTCCTGATCCCGCTGCTGATGCTCAACTTCGTCCTGACGGGCGCGATGGCGACGGCGCTCGACGCCACGGCGGGTGAGAAGGAGCGCGGCACCCTGGAGAGCCTGCTCGTCTCGCCCGTCCGCCGCTCGGAGGTCGTCGCCGGGAAACTGCTCGCCACCACCGTCACGGCGCTCACGACGGCCTGTTTCAGCGTGCTGGGCTTTCTGGCGACCGGGCTGGTGGCGCGGGCGGCCCTCTCGCAGGAGGGGACCTCCGACGAGATCGCGCAGAGTTTCGGCGGGCAACTGACGCTCACTCCCGGGAGCGCCCTCGCCCTGCTCGCCACGGTGGTCAGCGCGGCCCTGCTCATCAGCGCCGTCCTGATCGCCCTGAGCATCTACGCGCGCAGTTACAAGGAGGCGCAGACGTACGTCACGCCCCTCTCGCTCGCCATCGTCTTTCCCGCCGTGCTGCTGCAATTCAGCGACTTCCTGACGCTGGGGAGCGCCCTCTACGCCCTCCCCCTCTTCGGGAGTATGCTCGCCATCCTCGACACGGTGCGCGGCACCCTCACCCCGGGGCACCTGCTCGCCGCCGTGGGGGCCAACCTGCTCGGCGCCCTCGCGCTCGGGTTGATCGCGCGGCGCTCCTTCGGCCGGGAGGAGGTCATCTTCCGCTCCTGAGCCAGACGGGAGGCGGGCCCCCTTCCGCAGTGGAGGGAGCCCGCCTCATTCGTCCGGGGATCAGCGACTGGAATTCTGGGGATCGGTGGGGTTCAGGGCGACGGGCGCGTCGTCCTGCCCCTCCAGCGCGGCCACGCCCGTCTCGTGCGGGCGCGCGGCGAGGGGGTCGATATTCACCGTCTCCTTGCTCACGCTGTTCACCAGGATGTCGAGCACGTTCCCCTCACGGGCGAGCTGCACCGCCTTGTTGGTGATGATCTCGCCGACGTTGAGGATGATCGTGTCGTCGGGCGCGAGGATCACGCGGGTCACCGGGCGGCCCAGGGCGTCGCGGACCTTCTGATCGAGCTGCTGCTCCTGGCGCTCCTCGATAGCCTGCCCGGCCTCGTCACGCTTCTCGCCGAACCACGACTTCGCGCGCTCCAGCAGGTTGCTCGCTCCCTCGCTGACGCTGGCGACCCCGCCCGAGAGGGCCGCACCCGCCGCCGGGGTCGCCCCCGTCCGGGTGCCGGTCGTCGCGGCAATCAGGGCCGCCTCAACCCCGAGCTGCCGGGCCCGCTCGGCGAGGGCCGGGGTCACGATCTGGCCCTGCACGGCGACCAGGCTGCCGCTGGGAGCGCGCACGTCGGTCTTCACCCGGCGGCCCACGGTAGCGTCGAGCGGGTCCATCTCAGGCTGGGTCGTCTGTGTCTCGGGCTGGAGGCGCTCACGCAGCCCCTGCATCCCCTCCTGCATGGCCCCGCCCGTGGCGGCGGCGAGCAGCGCGGGGAGCACCCCGGCCTGCTCGGCGCGCTGGACCTGGAACTCGGTGATCGTGTCACCCTTGTGGACGACGATCTCCTGCACCCCGTCGGCGAGGTTGGCGACCACGTCGTTCGAGGCCGTCTTGCCCACCACGAACTCCCGCTGGCGCTCGGTGCTGGCCCCCTGCAAGTTCTCGACCGAGCCCTGCACCCGCTCCTTGACGGTGCCGTACGTCTCGGAGAGCGCCCCGCCCGTCACGCCCGTCAGCAGGGCGGTGAGCTTGCCCGCCTGGTCGGCCCGCTCGATCTGCTCCTGGGTAATCGTGTCGCCCTTGTGGACGAGCACGGTGCCGTCGTCGAGGGCGAGGTCGTTTCCGGCGGTCTTGCCGACCAGGAACTCCTTCTGGCGCTCCTTGGTGGCCTCGGCGATGTTGCCGTAACCCTGCTTGACGTTCTCGGCGACGTTCTGGTAGGTGCTGCTGACGCTCTGCGCCGCGTTCTGGTAAGCCCCCTTCAGCCCGCCCGGCTCCTGCTCCTGCATCGCCGTCGCCACGCTGATGGGCACGATGGCCGCGTCCTCGCCGATCTGGACGTGTTCGGGCGCGGGTACAAAGGTGCGCCCGCTGGAGAGGTCGCTGAAGATGCCGCCCGTCGCCTCGTAGCCCTCGACCCGGCCGCTGTGCTCGTCGAAGAACACGTCGGCGATCTTGCCGAGGTTCTGGCCGTCGGTCGTGAGCAGGGTCATTCCCACGAGGCTGACCTTGGAGTCGAGCACGTCGGCGAGGCGGCCGTCGTCACGGGTGGAGGTCACCGATTCGGTGCTGTCCACCATGATGGCGTCCTCTCCGATGGACCGAATCGCCTCGAAGGGCACCACCTTCGCCGCGCGGAAAAAGCCGCCCTCGTCCACCAGGATGCCCAGCACCTCGTTGGCCTGGTGGTCGAAGACGAGGTCGCGCGCCGTCTCTATCTTTTCCCCGCTGTCGATGGCGATGACGGGGCGGCCGAGCAGTTCCTTACCTTTGATCATGAATAGACTCCGTTTCGGGTGGTGACCGGAAAGGCCCGCTTCAGAAGCCGAGGTTCAGGATGCCCTGCGGCTTGAGATACAGGAAGTAGGCGAGCAGGAAAAGAACGATCAGAATCAAGATAATCAGGAAGGCGGTTCTGCCGCCGCCGCCACCGGTTCCTTGCAGTCGGGCCATGTGTCGATCCTCCGAGAAAAGTCTAGAAACGTCGCCCCCACAATGTGATTTTCCGGGCTCACCCCAGGTTGACTGAACCTTACGCCAGCCTTAAGGCTGCCCGACACCCTACACTCCGCCCATGAGCGTCCCCGCCCGCCCCCTGCCCCATCTCCGGGCCGCCCCGCCCCGCCTTCCCCACGAGCGCCCCCTCGCGGAGCTGCCCCTCACCGTCCTCGTGGGGGTGACGGGGGTGGGCAAGAGCACCGCCCTCGCCGCCCTGCGGGGCGCCGACCCGGGCGTGCGTGTCCTTCCCGACCGCCGCGAGATCACCGACCACGTAATGATCCTTCCGCGAGCAGGGGGACCAGTGAGCGACCGCGCCGAGCGCTTCCGCCTCACCGCCCTGTACCGGGAGCGGTACCCCGGCGGAATGGCGCACGCGCTGGGCACCCTGAGCGCGGACACCCGGCACTGGGGCGAGCGGCCCCTCTTCGACGGGCTGCGCGGGCTGGAGGAGGTCCGGCACGCCGCCGAGACCTTCCCGGCCTGGCGTTTCGTGGCCCTGACCGCCCCCGACCCGGTGCGGGTGCGGCGCCTGCTGGGCCGCGCCGACGCCTTCGACCGGGTGGCGGGGCGGGGAGTGGGAGGCGACCTGCGCGCCGACCTCGCGGCCCTCCCCGGCGCGGGGGCCGTGTTCACGCCCGCCGAGCTTGACGGCCTCGCCGCGCTAGCGGAGGGGGGACACGCCCCCGCCGACATCCTCGCCAAGACGCGGATCGTGGTGACCGAGCGGCAGCACTACGATCCAGATGCGGCGGGCGCCTTCCTGGGGACGTTGCCGCGAGCCCGGGCCCTGGTCCTCGACACGGTGGCTCTCTCCCCGGCGCAGGTCGTGGAGGCGGTTCGGAAGTGGGCGTGAGCGTCGCGCGGGTGGCCCGGGTGGAGGGCATCCCCTACCGCCTGCCACTGCGGGGTACGCTCGCCTGGGGCGCCCACAGCCAGCTCAGCGCGGCCGAACACGTCCTCGTACGCGTGACGCTGGACGACGGGACGGTCGGCGTGGCGGAGGCCACCCCGCGCCCCACGATCTACGGGGAGACGCCGGGGAGTGTTGTCGCCATCCTGCGTCACCTCGACCCCGCGCTGCTCGGGCTGCCGATAGACGACGAGGCGGCGCTGAACCGGGTGAGGAACAGCGTGGCGAACAACCACACGGCGCGCGGGGCCCTCGACATGGCCCTGTGGGACGCGCGGGCACGGACACGCGGGGAGACGCTGCTGGGCACCCTGCTGGGTCCAAATCACCGGGTGCGCGTGAGCTTCATCCTGGGCATCGCCCCCCCCGCCGAGATGCTGGCGGAGGCCGAGCGGGTGGTGGCGGCGGGCGTGCGCTGCCTGAAGGTGAAGGTGGGCCGCGACCACGCCCGCGACCTCGCCGTGATCCGGGAACTGCGCCGGGCCTTCGGGGACGTGGTGGAGCTGTACGCCGACAGCAACGAGACGCTGACGGCGGAGACGGCCCCCGCCGCCCTCACCGCCATGCGGGAGGCGGGCCTGACCTGCGTGGAGGAACCACTTCCCGTCCGCGAGCTGAGAGCCCGCGCCGACCTCCACGCCCGGGCGATCCTCCCCATCGTCGCGGACGACAGTTGCTTCACGCCCGCTGACCTCGCGCGGGAGCTGAGTTTCGACACCTTCGACATCCTGAACGTGAAGACCGCCCGCAATGGCTTCACCGACGGGCTCGTCATGCTGCGGGAGGCCGCCGGGCGCGGCAAGCGCGGCATGGTGGGCTCGCAGGCGAGCACCGGCCTGGGCACCCTCCACGCCGCCCTGCTCTCGACCCGGGCCGAGGTCACCGAGCCCTGCGAGCTGAGTTTCGTCCTCAAGTTGGCCGACGACCTGTTGAGCCTCCCCATCACCTTCCGGGACGGCTGGCTCGACGTGCCCACCCTGCGCGACCACACTCTCGACGCCGCCCAGGTCGAGCGGTACCGGCTCTAGCGCCCCCTTTGTAAGACCGCTGTCAGACGAAGGCGTGACCCGTCTAGGTACATCTCGCCTTTTCCACCCGTTTCAAGCAAGATGAGGCATGGGTCAAGACATCCTTAACGCGCTCGTTCTGCCCCTCCTGTTCAGCATGGGGGCGGGCACCTACGCCTACCTGCGATTCCCGGAGCGCCGCCCGCGCGTGCTGCTGACCCTGATCCTGTTTCAGCTCGTGGGGGCCTACGGCCACGCGACCCAGCCGGGCGCGGCGCTGTTCGGCCTGCTCGTCGTGCACGGCCTCGTCGTCTTCGCGCTGCTGCTGCACGGCCTGCTCATACCGCAGAGCGAACTCGCGTCCGAGCGGGTGCGCCGCAAGTAACTCCTCCAGGGAACGCGGCGAGCGGTGGACCTCCCTCTGGACGGTCCACCGCTCACGTTGTGGGCCGGTCGTGCCGACCCTCCCGACTCAGCGCAGAGCGGCGCTCACGGCGGCGTTGGCGTCGAGCAGGGGCAGGCCCGCCGAGGAGTTCGCGCTGGAGATCAGGAGCGCGCGCGTCTGAGCGGCGGTGAGGCCAGGATTTGCGGCGCGCATCAGGGCGGCCACCCCGCTCACGAGGGGCGCGGCCTCGCTCGTACCCGCGCTGAGGGCGTAGCCGTTTCCAGGAGCTAGGACGAGCATGTCCTGCTCGGGAGTGGCCCCCTCGCAGACGCCGCTCGCCGCCCCACCCGGCGCCACGAGGTCGAGTTTGCGCGTGACCGTGGCGTTGGGCCGGGCGCTGTAGCAAGCAAGTTTGCCGTCGTTCGCTCCAACGGCCCCCACCGCGATCACGTTGGGGTTGCTGGCCGGGTAGTACACCCCTTCATTGGGGGTATTGCCCGCCGCCGCGACGAGCACGGCCTTCTTGGCGGCGCTATTCAGAGCCATGTCGAGCGCCTCGTCCCCGAAGTCCCCAGGACCGCCCAGGCTCATGTTGATAACCTTGGCGCCCTGCTCCACGGCGTAGTTCAGCCCCTTCGCGATGTCGCTCGTCGAGCCCCCCGCGCTGCACAGTACCTTGACCGGCAGCACGTTCCGCCCGCTCCACGTCACCCCCGCGAGCCCGACCCCGTTGTTCGTAGCCGCGCCGATCAGCCCCGCGCTCGCCGTGCCGTGCCCGACGAGGTCCACGGTGGCGGAGGGCTCCGCGCTCAGGAAGCTCCGGCCGTCCAGCAGCCGCCCGCTGAGGTCGGGGTGCCCACCGTCCACGCCCGTATCGAGCACCGCCGTCAGGGCGGCGACCGGGGTCTTTCCCGCCGCCTGGAGGGCATTCCAGGCGCCCGAGGCCCGGATGCGGGTGAGGTACGTCTGGGAGACGTTCGTGAAGCCGATCTCGAAGCCCGCGTTCCCCGGGTAACCGGGATCGTTCGGCGTCGCCAGCGCCTTGTAGAAGAAATCCGGCTGCACCCGCAGGCCCGCCGCCGCCAGCCGCCCCGCGAAGGCCCGGTCCGTCTCGCCCGCCGGGGTCTGCGCCAGGGTCAGGTTCTCCGTCACCCGCTGGGTCCGCACCGTGGAGAGCAGGCTCAGCCCCTGCGCGCTCACGGTTCCCTCCCTGTTCACGACGAGCACCCGCCCCGGTACGTGCGGGGCCGCCCAGCCCCCGGCGAAGGCGGTCGACTGGGCCGCCACCGTGACCGGGAGGCCGCTGGGGAGCGCCGCCTGACTGCAAACGGGTGTCTCGTCCACGTCGGGCAGCTCCGGCGCGTTGCCCGCCCCCCCGCACGACACGAGGGCCACGGCGACGGTCAGGGACAGCAGGGGCAGAGCGAGTTTCATCCGCTCGTGATACCCCATCCACCTGACGGCAGACTGAGGACCGATCCGCACAGCCCTCATCCGGTGGGGGTGCGCAACGGCCCCGCGTACCATAGCCGCATGAGCGACCCGGCCCTGCGCAAGATCAGCGAGGAGGAGTACCTTCGCACGGAGGAACTCAGCCCCTTCAGGCGGGAGTACATAGATGGTTTCGTCTATGCCCTGCACGGCGAGGACACCCCGAACGCGCAGGCGGGCGCAGCCAGCAGACACGGGCTGATCTGCATGAACATCGGCTCGGCGCTGCACCGAGTCGCCCTCCGGCAGGGCTGCCGCCTGTACCAGAGCGACATGCGCGTGCGGCTGTCGCAGCCTCGCTTCACCCGGTACTACTATCCCGATCTGGTCCTGACCTGCGACCCGGTGGACGCCGCCGCCACCTTCCTCCCCTCGCCGTGTCTCGTCGTAGAAGTCCTGAGCCCCAGCATCCGCGATCCGGACCGCCGCGAGAAGCTGTTCGCCTACACGACCCTCCCCAGCGTGCGGGGCTACCTGCTGGTGGACACGGCGACTCGCGCCGCCCGCCTGTACGTCAGGGACGGCGACAGGTGGGACGAGCAGTACGCGGAGGAGGAAGGGGAGTTGAGGTTGCCGTGTTTGAACGTTCCGCTGGCTCTCTCCGACATCTACGAGGGCATCGACCTCTGATTGATGGTAATTGGAGATGGTGCAGGACGGTGTGCGGCTGCCCTGCCTGGGCGTGGAGTTGAGGCTGGACGAAGTGTACGAGGGGATGGGTCTGTAAGGCCACCGGACGACCCCTCACCAACCAGCATTGCCACTTCCATAAAGTTTTGCCATGTCACACTTTGAATTGGAAATGGACAAATTCGGACGTGTGGTCATCCCTAAGAAAGTCCGGGAAGCCCTGAACCTCCACGCGGGGAGTAAGCTCCGGGCCAACCTGAAGAACCGGACCCTTACGCTGGAGGCCGAGGCGAGGCCCTACGAGATCAGGTACGACGAACACGGCTGGCCCACCATCCATTTCTCCCAGTCCGTGCCCCTCCCAGCCGACTTCGACCCGGTGCGCGACATCCGCGAGGACCGCGCGGCGGAGCTACTCAAGTGGTGAGCACCCCCGCCCTGACGTTCTTCGACACCAGCACGCTCGTCGCCGCCCTCTTCCCCGATCATCCCCGGCACGGGTGGGCCACGACCCAGAGGGGGGCGGCCTCTGCCCTGGGCATCAGCACGCACACTCTGGCCGAGACCTACAAAGTCCTGACCGTTCACCCGCGACTGGGCATCCAGCCTGCGGACGCCACACGACTGCTCGAAGCCGCCACCGCGAACATGACCAAGGTGACGCTAGACCCCTCCCTGTACTTCGCCGCTATGCGGCGCTGTGTGGATGGCGGTCTGCCGGGCAGCATCATCTTCGACGCCCTGATCGCCCTGGCGGCCGTTAGCGCCGGGGCCGCCGCGCTGGTCACCCTGAATCCCAGGGACTTCAAAGGGCTGGGCAAGGACGTGGCGGGGATTGTCGTTCACCCGTAGAGAACACGAAACATCGCCCTTCCCCATCGTGAGGTTATTAAGAGCAGAACGGATTCGGCAACAAGCTAGACACGTTCTCTGTAATAATAGTTTCGACGCCCTAATGCTACGGATGCAATTTACTACTTACATACGCATTGAAGCTCGTTATGCTCGAAACGTACCTATTTAACAAACGACAATGACCATTTACTTGTTCCTTGGAAAAGTTGAATTCCATCCCATCATGAGGAAGTGAATTTAAGATGGCAAGCTCATAGGCTATTAGCCGCTTGTTGTCGTCAATAATTTGGGAGAATAAATCAATTATGAGAAAGCGGGGACTTCTCTCCTTGTTGGAAAGCATTCTCACTATGGGTGCATAATTACTACCGAGCTTGGTGTAAAACCACAGGAATTTTATTTCATTCAATATGAATGCTGAGGCCGGTATAACTCTTTTGTAAAGAAATCCTTTTATTTGTGTTTGTTCCGCCTTGAGTGAATTACTAAGCGTCTCCAACGAAATACTCGACAAGTGTGTCTCTATAGGTTCCCCATTTGGTAAAACTATGCCAGTCATTTCATCATTTATTACTGCCTCATTTGTCAACGACTCATCATTAATAGCTGCGTCTCTATAATACTTTACGTTGTCAAAGAACTCATAATGCGTTACCAACGATGTAGAAAGAAGTGTCTGGCTCTCTGTAACAAAGTCAGAGAATTTATCGATTAACTTAACTTGGCGAGCTAGTTGAGCCTCCAATCGTTTAACTGTCGCCCCACTTCTGGATGCAACAATGGCAGCAATAACGCTAGACAAGGCTGCCACAATTGCCACCAACAAAGTAACGAGTTGAGTTGTATCCATAGAAAAATAGGGGACAACGCCCCTATCTAGAATAGCACTAATAATTTTTAGCCTAGTCTTACGCCTTCGCCCCCGCCCCACTCCGCTCCAGAATCCCACGCAGCACGGTCTGGAGGATGCCGCCGTTCTTGTAGTAGTCGATCTCGACCGGCGTGTCGATGCGGCACTGGACGGTGATGTCGCGGCTCACGCCGTCCCTCGTCACCCGCAGGGTCACGTCCTGGCGGGGCTTCAGGTCGGGGGGCAGTATCACGTCGAAGGTCTCGTCACCCTGAATGCCCAGTGAGTCGGCAGTCTCGCCGTTCTTGAACTGGAGGGGCAGCACACCCATGCCGACGAGGTTGGAGCGATGGATGCGCTCGAACGACTCGGCGATGACGGCCTTCACACCCAGCAGGAAGGTGCCCTTGGCGGCCCAGTCGCGGCTGGAGCCCATGCCGTAGTCCTTGCCCGCGAAGACGAGCAGGGGGATGTTCTGCGCCCTGTAGTTCTGCGAGGCGTCGAAGATGCTCGTCACCTGCCCGGTCGTGAAGTCGGTCGTGAAGCCGCCCTCGGTGCCGGGGGCGAGCTGGTTCTTGAGGCGGATGTTGGCGAACGTCCCGCGCGTCATGATGCGGTCGTTCCCGCGCCGCGAGCCGTAGGAGTTGAAGTCCTTGGGTTGAATACCGCGCTCTTGCAGGTACTTGCCCGCAGGAGTGTCGGCCTTGAAGGACCCGGCCGGGCTGATGTGGTCGGTCGTCACCGAGTCGCCCACCTTCACGAGCGCGCGTGCGCCCTCGATGGAGGACACCGTCTCGCTCGGCCCCCCGGCCAGGTTCTCGAAGAAGGGCGGGTTCTGGATGTAGGTGGACTCGGGGTTCCAGTCGTACAGGTCGCCGCCCGTGACCGGAATGGCGTTCCACTGGGCGTTGCTCTGCTCGATGCCGTCGTAGACCCGCTTGAACATCTCGGCGTTGATCGCCTGATCCATGATCTGCTGGATTTCGGCGTTCGAGGGCCAGAGGTCGCGCAGGTAGACGGGCTGCCCGTCCGTGTCGGTAGCGATGGGCTCGTCCACGATGTCGTTCACGACCGTCCCGGCGAGGGCGTAGGCCACGACGAGCGGCGGCGAGGCGAGGTAGTTTGCCCGGATGTGCGGGTTCACGCGGCCCTCGAAGTTGCGATTGCCCGAGAGGACCGAGGCCACCACGAGGTCGCCCTCCTGGATCGCCTGCACGACGGGCTCGGGGAGTGGGCCCGAGTTGCCGATGCAGGTCATGCAGCCGTAGCCGACCGTGTTGAAGCCGATCTGGTCGAGGTACGACTGAAGGCCCGAGGTCTCCAGGTACTCGGTCACGACGCGCGAGCCGGGAGCGAGGCTGGTCTTCACCCACGCTTTGGGCTTCAGACCGCGCTCCACGGCCTTCTTGGCGACGAGGCCCGCCGCGATCAGGACGCTGGGGTTGCTCGTGTTCGTGCAGGACGTGATCGAGGCGAGCGTCACCGCGCCCTGACCGATTCGGATGTCGGTGCCGCCGATGGTGCCCTGAGCGTCGAGCTGCTCGGGCTTCAACTCGAACCCGCGCTGCTTGACCGGAGCGGTGAGCGCCTCGTTGAACACCGTGTGCATGTCGCTGAGGTTCACGCGGTCCTGGGGACGCTTGGGCCCGGCGAGGCTCGGCACGATGGTCGAGAGGTCGAGTTCGATGGTGTCGGTGAAGACGGGGTCGGGCGTCTCGTCGGTGCGGAACAGGCCCTGGGCCTTGTAGTACGTCTCGACGAGTTCGATCTCGTCCTCCAGGCGGCCCGTGCGGCGCAGGTAGCGCAGCGCCTCGTCGTCCACCGGGAAAAAGCCCATCGTCGCGCCGTACTCGGGGGCCATGTTGGCGATGGTCGCGCGGTCGGGCAGGGTCATGTTGCTCAGGCCCGCCCCGTAGAACTCGACGAACTTGCCCACCACGCCCTTCTCGCGCAGCATCTGGGTCACGCGCAGGGCGAGGTCGGTGGCGGTCGCCCCCTCCGGCAGCGCGCCCGTCAGTTTGAAGCCGATGACTTCCGGCATCAGCATGTAGATCGGCTGGCCGAGCATCACGGCCTCGGCCTCGATGCCGCCCACGCCCCAGCCCACGATGCCCAGACCGTTGATCATGGTGGTGTGCGAGTCGGTGCCGACGAGCGAGTCGGGATACACGACCGCACCGTCGTCTTCCGGGCGGCTCTGCACGCCCTTGGCGAGGTATTCGAGGTTGACCTGGTGGATGATGCCGCTCGCCGGGGGCACCACGCCGAAGTTGTCGAAGGCCTGCTGGCCCCAGCGGAGGAACTCGTACCGCTCTCGGTTGCGCTCGAACTCCAGCGCCATGTTGTTGGCGAGGGCGAAGTCGGTGCCGAACTCGTCCACCTGCACCGAGTGGTCGATCACAAGGTCCACCGGGATCAGGGGGTTGATCTTCTTGGGGTCGCCGCCGAGCGAGACCATCGCCGTGCGCATGGCCGCGAGGTCCACGACGGCGGGCACGCCCGTGAAGTCCTGGAGGATCACGCGGGCGGGCTTGAAGGGAATCTCGATCTCCTCGTTGACGGGCTTCCAATTCGCCACGGCGCGCACGTCCTCCTCGCGCACGTCGTAGTTGTTGGCCTCGCGCAGGACGCTTTCGAGCAGCACCTTCACCGAGAAGGGCAGCTTGCTGACGTCGTGCCCGAGATCCTGCAACTTGCCCAGGCGGTAGTAGTAGAGCGGTTGCCCGGCCTTGGTGGTGAGCGTGTCGCGCGCACCGAACAGGTTCATCGCCATCTCTGGTCTCCTCCTTGCCCTCAAAGGGGGCAGCCCACAGGGGTGGGATTGGTGCCTTCATCATAAGCGACGGCCCGCTGGGCGCCTCCCGTTACCGTCACAGGCACGCTGTCACCACTTAGGAGACAACACGGGTGCGACGGATGAGGGGAAGGCCCGCCCGGATCAGCTTGAGCCGCCCTTGACCCTCGGCACGGGCTGGTGGGAGGCGGGGTACGCTGAGCGAGCTTCATAATTTTGGGCCCCGCCCCGCTCACCAGCCGCACCACCCCCCAAGAGGGAAAGGAGACGCACATGGACGACAGCACGAACGGCCGCTCGGGCGGAACGGGACCCCAGGACAACGTGCCCCAGGAGCAGGTGCAGACGAACCCCAACTGGGACACGGGCGGCGAGAAGAGCACGGGTGACGCCATCCAGGACGGCATCTACCAGCACGTCAGTGACGAGAACGCGGGGGCGGGCGCGGACGATCCCGTCAATCAGGGGGCCGTGAGCGACGATGGGCGGCAGCCCAGCGCTCCAGCGGGCGGCGTGGAGACGGACTCCCAGAGCTACGGCGGCTACAGCGAGGGAATGCCCGCGAGCGCCGCCGCCGCCAACCCCGAGAAGACGGTGGACGGGGAACAGGGAAGCTGAGGCGCGGGAGGAGCGGGGCGGGGTGAGGAGGTAGGCCCTGCCCCACTTGCGTTGGAGAAGGGTGGCTCGGGGATGAGGGGGGCGCAAGAGTTCCTCCACCTGTCTCCAATGTCCTGCCCGCTCACCCCCACCCGGCCTCCCCCCTCTGCAAGCGGCTCTACAGGTCAAGGGGGAGGAGCTAGAAACCCAGGGGCCCTCAACTCGGAAACTCGATCAGCACATGCTCCGCGCTGAAGCCCGGGCCCATCGCGCTCAGGAGGGCCTTGCCCTGGGGACCTTCGCGCAGGGTCTCCTCCAGCACGAAGAGGACGGTCACGCTGCTCATGTTGCCGTGGCGGCACAAGACGCGGCGGCTGGCGTTCAGGGCTCCTTCGGGGAGGTCCAGGGCGTCCTCGTAGGCGGCGAGGACCTTCACGCCGCCGGGGTGGACGACGAAGGTCCCCACCTCCTCGCGCGTCCAGCCGTGGGCGGCGAGGGCGCCGGAGACGTTGTCCGCCATCATGGAGTGGACGAGGGTGGGGATGTCGCGGGAGAAGCGGACCTTGAGGCCGTCGTCCACCACGTTCCAGCCCATGATGTCCTCGGAGTCCTCGATCAGGGTGGAGTAACCGCCGTGGAGGCTGAGCAGCGGGGGCGGGCCGGGCACGCCCTGTGCCGTCACGACGAGGGCCGCGCCGCCGTCGGCGAAGAGGGCCGTGCCCACGAAGTTGCTCTTGGACTCGTCGCCCTTCACGAGGGTTAGGCTACACAGCTCGACCGCCACGTACAGCACGCTCTGGTACCCCGCGCGCACGAGGTCGGCGGCCCGCGCGAGGCCCGCCGCGCCCCCCGCGCAGCCCAGGCCCCAGACGGGCAGGCGCGCGGCGTGACGGTTCAGGCCCAGCGCCTCGATGAGGGAGGCGTCGAGGCTGGGGGTGCTCAGGCCACTGGTGTTCACGACGACGACGGCGTCCACGTCGGCAGGTTTGATCTCCGCCCGTTCCAGTGCCTCGCGGGCCAGCCGGGAGGTCAGGGCGCGGGCTTCCTCGACGAAGACGGCATTCTTCTCGCCGAAGCCGCGCGGCTGCATGTACCACTCCAGAGGGCGGGAGATGGCGCGGAACTTGATCTGCGCGTTGTCGAACACGTCGAGCATGTGCGGGCGGGCGGCCATGCGCGGAAAGAGGGTGCGCGCCGCCTCGCGGATGTCCGACTGAGAGACGCGGTGGGGCGGAAGCCCGGTGACGAGCGAGCGGACAACGGGGAGAGCAGCCATGGCGGGCATTCTCTCGTCTGCCCACCGAGGCTCCGCCGTACCAAAAGCACGGTTTGGGCGCAGGGAAAACCCCGATTAACGGCTCATCTTGGGTCAGAAGAGGGGTGGAGGCAGGCCCACTCGCCCATGCTCCACCCCTCCACCCATGCCGCTCAGCGCCGCCGTTTGCTCTCCCACTCCTGGCGGCCCACCTCGTCGAGGCTGCGGAAGTCCTCGTCCGAAAGCTGCACCCCGGCGGCGGCCACGTTCTCTTCGAGGTGCCTGACCTTACCCGTGCCGGGGATGGGCAGCATGACCGGGCTGCGCCTGAGCACCCACGCGAGCGCGACCTGCGACGGCGTGGCCCCGACCCGGCGCGAGACCTCGTCGAGGACGCTGCCCTCGCGGGTCAGGCCGCCCGCCGCGAGGGGGTACCACGGGATGAAGCCGATGCCCTCGCGCTCGCAGTAGTCGAGCACGTCCTCACTCTTGCGGCCCACGAGGTTGTAGAGGTTCTGCACCGTGGCGACCGGGAAGACCTGGCGGGCCGCCTCGATCTCCTCGACGCTCACCTCGCTCAGGCCCGCGAAACGGATGACGCCCTCGTCCAGCAGCTCGCGGATCGCCCCGAACTGCTCGTCGCGGGGCACCTTGGGGTCGATGCGGTGCAGTTGCCACAGGTCGATGCGCTCGACGCCCAGGCGGCGGCGGGAGACGTACGCCTGCTGCTTGAGGTACTCGGGGCGCCCCACCGGAATCCACACGTCGGGGCCCGTCCGGGTCAGGCCGCCCTTGGTGGCGACCACGACCGTGTCGTAGGGGTACAGCGCCTCGCGGATCAGTTCCTCGCTGACCGCCGGGCCGTACGAGTCGGCGGTGTCGATGAAGTTCACGCCCAGGTCGGGCAGGCGGCGCAGGGTGGCGAGGGCCCCCTCGCGGTCGGTGGGGTCGCCCCAGATGCCTGCCCCCGTGATGCGCATGGCCCCGAAGCCCAGGCGGTTGACCTCCAGCTCTCCCCCGATGCGGAAGGTGCCGCTCTGTGCCGCGCCCATTTGCAGTGTCGTCATGGTTCTCTCCTCCACCGGGCATTGTGGCGGAGGAGGCGTGAGGAGACGGGAGAGGGGTGGGCGGAGAAGGGCACACCGTTCGTTTAGGAAAGGGCCGCCCTCAGCCCTCCCTCTCGGGCACCTCGCAGGTCTCGCGGAAGACGAACTGCGAGAGCCGCTTGCGGTGGCGGCTGCTCCAGTCGATGCTGGGGCGCTTCCCGTCCTCGGGCAGGTAGCCCAGGCGGTAGACGGCCATCAGTTCAAGGTCGTCGGGCACCCGCAGGAGTTCCCGGATCGCCTGCCACTGGCGCCCAATCTCCATCGGCGTCGAGACGAACTGCAGGCCCATTCCGACCTCCCCCACCGCGTTCCAGATGTTCTCCATCGCCGCGCCGAGGCCGAAGACGGAGTAAAAGCCGCTCAGCTCCCCGGGTCGGTACTCCGCCTTGTCGAGCAGCGCGGCGAGGAGCAGGGGGCTGCCCTCCACCAGCCTGCGGTTGTCCTCGCCCAGTTTCTTCGGCACGCCGAGCTGGCGCATGATCCTCAGCCCCGCATCGGAAAAGATGCGGCGGGTGAAGGGGCGCAGGGGGCCGGGCAGGTGGTCGATGTGGATGCCGTCGCGCTTTTGCTCCATCTCGGCCTCGGTGAAGCGGAAGTAGCGGCGGTACCGCTCGAAGAAGACGCCCGCCTCGATGAGTTCGGTCATGCTCTCGCCCGAGATGCGCGCGACTTCCCGGATGGTGCCTTTGTCCTCGATCAGGACGAAGCGCCACGGCTGGCTGTTGAAGTGGCTGGGGGCGGCCTGCGCGACCCGCATCAGGAGGTGCTGGTGCTCTCGGCTCACGGGGTCCGGGCGAAAGGGGCCGTTCGTGGTCCGGCGGGCGAGCATCCCCTCGATCAGCCCGGTCCGGGGCGTCCTGGGAGGGGAAGACGTGACGGGCGGGACGGTCATGGGTGCAGGCTAGCGCGGCGGTACAGGGCGGCGTGCCCCCGGCCCCTCACCACGCCCCCCACATCCCTGCCCCGAAGGCCGCCGCACACAACAGCGCGAGCCGCCAGTGTCCCGCCCGCCCGGGCCGGGTGCGCGGCATGAGCAGGAGCAGGCCCAAGGCAGGCAGCAGGGCGAGGCCGCGCGGGCCGGAGAGCACCCCCGAGAGCCCCGCGCCCACGCAAACCACGAAGAAGAGGGCGTGGTGGACCCAGCGTGCCGTCAGCCGCCACCCCAGTTGCAGGCCCAGCCCCAGCGTGAGGAGCCCGGCCATGAGGGCGGCGGTCAGGAGAAGGGCGAGGCGGTGGGGGTCCACATGTCCCATGCTCGCACAGCCTCCCCGGGCTACCCTGACGGCGATGAAGTTCGCGCGCCCGGTCCCCGCCCTGCTCGCCCTCACCGCCCTGCTCGGCGTGGGCCTCGTCGGGTGCCGCTCGGACGCGCGGGGGGGCACGGCGGAGGACCTGACCGCCCAGGTCCTCTTCACCGTGAACGGCACCTACGACGCGCGGGCCGACCGGCGCGAGCGCGTCGGCAACGGCCTGCGGCGCATCACCTGGACCTCCCGCCCGCCGCTCCCCGCCCGCGCGGTGGTCGTCCGTTTCGACGGCAACGTCCGCTCCCTGTCGTGGGACCTGGAGGTGGAGGGCCCCGACTTCAGCGCCCGCAGCCTGGCGGGGGAAGGCGCCGCCACCGTCTCCACCCCCCAGGGCGAGGGGCTCAGACCCCGGGGAGGCCGCCTCGCCGAGGTGCTGATCCTCCGCACGCCGGAGGGCCTGCGCCTCGTGACCCGGGGCTTCGTCATCCGGGAGGAGCCGGCGCTGCTGCCCGCCTTCCGGGGACAGTGATGAGTGATGGGGATGAGGCAGGGCCTCCGACCCCTCATCACTTCACGTTGTTCCGCCCCGACCGTTTGGCCGCGTACAGGGCCTGGTCCGCGCGGGCGAGCAGGGCGTCCGCCGTGTCGTCCGCGAGGCGGTAGGAGGCGACGCCGAGGCTGGCGGTGACGGGCAGGCCCGCGACGGGCGAGGCGGCGACGCTCTGGCGCAGGCGCTCGGCGAGGGCCTGGGCCTCGGGCTTGGCGAGGCCGGGGAGCAGGATCAGGAACTCCTCGCCACCCCAGCGCCCCACCAGCCCGCCGGAGCCGCGCACGGTGCGGCGCAGCCGCTTGGCGACGCCACGCAGCACGTCGTCGCCCGCCGGGTGACCGTACTGGTCGTTGACGGCCTTGAAATGGTCGATGTCGCACATGACGACGCTCAGGGGGGCCCGGGCCTCGGCGGCGTGGCGCAGACGGTCTTCGAGTTCCTCCTCGGTCGCGGCGCGGCACAGCACCCGGGTCAGGCCGTCGAAGCGGGCGGCCTGGAGCTGCGCGCTCGCCTGCTCGTGCAGGGCGATGTTGGCCTCGATGAGCCGGGCGGCGACGAACGAGACGCCCGCCGTGACCCCCGTGGCGAGCCCCCCCGCCACCCAGGCGGCCAGCAGCGCCGGGGAGAGGGTCGGCCCCTCCAGCAGCACGAGGCTCAGCCCCGCCAGGAAGACCAGGACCGCCGCGCCCCCCCACGCGGAGCCCAGCAGCAGGGGGGCCACACCGGCCAAGGCCGCCGACCACACAGTCAGCTCGAAGGGCAGGGTGCCCGACGACGTCATCCGCCCTGCCTCCAGCCACAGCAGCGGGGTCAGGACCATGAACGCGCCCACGCCGACTCGGCGAACGTGTCGGGGAGCCAGCGCCGTGCAGAGCAAGACCACCACGAAGACGCCCGCGATCCAGAACTTGGGCGTCTGGTACGCCCCCGGAAAGGCGCCGGGCGGATTGAGCAGGGCCGTGACGGCGGCGAACAGCAGGTAGGCCCCGCCCAGCAGCCACAGCAACCGCTGGCGGCTGCGGCGCAGCTCGGGGCGGAGGGGGGAGGCAAGGCGGGGGGTCAGCATGGTCTCGCCCCGCAGGGTAAGCCCCTCTCTCTGACCGTTCCCTTGCAGCCTGACCGGGAGGTCACCTTCAGAGATGAACAAAGATGAAGACGCCGCCCGCGTCCCGGGTGAGGGGGCCTGCGGGCGGCTCGAAAGGGGGGGCGCTCAGCCGAGCAGTTCCTCCGGCTTGAAGAACAGGCCGAGTTCACGCCCGGCACTCTCGGGCGAGTCGCTTCCGTGGGTGACGTTCTCCCCGGTCGTGGTGGCGTAGTCGGCGCGGATGGTGCCGGGGGCGGCATTGGCCGGGTTGGTGGCGCCCATCATCGCCCGCCAGCCGGAGATGACGTTCTCGCCCTCAAGGGCGATGGCGACGACCGGGCCGCCCGTGATGAACGTCACGAGTTCGCCGAAGAAGGGGCGCTCGCGGTGCTCGCCGTAGTGGGTTTCCGCCGTCTCGCGGGCGATCACCATCTGCTTGAGGCCGACCACGCGGTAGCCCTTGCGCTGGATGCGGGCGAGGATCTCGGGCGTGAGGCCCCGGCGCACGCCGTCGGGCTTGATCATGGCAAAGGTGCGTTCCATACCGCCCGCGAGGATAGCAGGCCCCGCGTGCCCCACGGGCCCGGCGGACCGGGATCGGGGCAATGCCGTGGAGGGGTGCGGTGGGCGCACGCCGACCCCGAGCGGCTGCCCTCCCCATCCCGGGCCCTCACTCGGCGGGAGGATCAAGGGGGCGGATTCGGCCGGGCGGGCACCTTCCAGCCTGTCCAGTCAGGCGCCTACAATTCAGGAATGACCTCTCTCCCAGACCCTCGCCCCTCGCCGACGGCGGCCACCATCGCCCTCGTGGCGAGTGCCGTGGCAGCGGCGGGGCTGCTGCTGTTTCCCCTCGCCACCCTCGGGCGTGACTTCAGCGCCGGGGGCGTGCTGCTGCACCTGACCGGGGGCACCCTGAACCTCAGCTCCAACCAGCAGGCCCCCCTGCCCGCCGTGGGGCCCGTCCTCACGCTCGGCTGGCTGGCCCTCGCCCTGCTCGTGGCGAGCGTGGTGGGGGCCGTGCGGCGGGCGCGCTGGGTGTGGCTGACGGGCCTGCTCGCCTTCCTCGCGGGGGTGGCGGCGGTCTTCGTCCTGGGGGGCGTGCTGAGTGCCGAGACGGCGCGGGTTCTGACGGACACCAGCCTGCGGCCCGGCGCGCGGCGGCAGCTGCGGAACTTCTACGGCGGGGGCGGGATGAATCTGGGCCTCTTCCTCGCGGTCCTGGGCGGGCTGATCACGGCGGTCGCGGGGCTGAGCGCGCGGCGGGCGTGGTGGGAGCGGCTCAACCGCCTGCGCGGACTGCTCGTGCCCGCCGTCGCCATCGCGCTCGCGGTGCTCGTGGGGGCGGTCGTCGTGCTCGTCGTGCAGCCGGGGGTGAACTCGGGCGGGGTGCCCCTGCCCCTGTGGGGCCGCTGGCTCGCCAAGAGTGACGTGGTGTATTTCGTGTACTCGGCCCTCTTCGCGCCGATCACGGCGCTGGGGCCTTTCCTCGACAGCCTCAAGCTCGCCACGCCGCTGATCTTCACCGGGCTGAGCGTGGCCTTCGCGTTCCGCACGGGCCTGTTCAACATCGGCGCCCCCGGGCAGCTCACGATGGGCGCCATCGCGGCGGCGCTCGTGGGCGTGTACGGCCCCCCCGGGCTGGGGTGGGGGCTGCTGCTCCTCTCGGTGATCGCGGCCGGGCTGGGCGGGGCGCTGTGGGGCGCGATTCCGGGTTTTCTCAAGGCGCGGTTCGGGTCGAGCGAGGTGATCAACACGATCATGCTCAATTACATCGCCTCGGCCATCTTCATCTTCCTGATCGGCAGCGAGACCTTCCCCTTCCTGGGGCGGGAGTACAGCCTGCCCTTCAAGGCCGAGGGATTCGAGCCCCGCACCGAGGAGTTGCAGGAGGCGGCGCGGCTGCCCACCCTGCTCGACCTCTTCAACGTGGGCGGCCCCGGCGGCGTGGCCCTGACTATCGCCCCAATCGTGGCCCTCGTCACCTTCTTCGTCGCCCGCCCGCTGCTCGCGCGGGTGCGGCGGGGCACCCTGCTCGCCGGGTTGGCCGCGCTCGTGCTGGGGGCGCTGACGTGGCGCGTCGGCATCCCGGTACAGGTCACGGGCAGCCAGCTCAACGCCTCCTTCCTGATCGCGCTTCTCTGCGTGGCGCTGTTCGGCGTCCTGATGTGGCGCACGGCGACCGGGTACGCGCTGCGGGCGGTCGGCTTATCCCCCCGGGCAGCGGAGTACGGCGGGATCAGCGTGGCGCGCGGGACCGTCCTGGCGATGACGCTGGCGGGCATGTTCGCGGGGCTGGCGGGCACCCACTACGTGAACGGCGGCGCGCTCGACGAATACCGGCTGCGGGGGAACACCCCGGTGAACGTCGGCTTCGACGGCATCGCGGTCGCGCTGATGGGGCAGAGCACCCCGGCGGGCGTGGTGGCGGCGAGCGTCCTGTTCGGCGCCATCGACACCGGTGGGCTGGAGGTCGACCAGCAGCTCGACCGGGTGAACCGCGACATCGTGACGGTGCTCAAGGCCCTGATCGTGCTCTTTATCGCGGCGGGCGGATTCCTCAGCCGCCGGGTGACGGACCCGCCGCCTCCCCAGCTCGTGCAGGCGACGAACGCGAGCGGCACGGCGCAGGAGGCTCAACTCGCCCCCGTTGCCGCCGCCGGTGAACGCGCCACACCGCTGCCCAACCTCGGCGTGAGCAGCGAGGTCAATGCCCGGGTCGAAGAGGCCCAGAAAGGGGGCCGCTAGATGGAAGGCCTCTTTGCCCAACTCCTGACGACCGCCTTCCTGGCGACCTTTATCCGCTCCGTCGTGCCCCTGCTCCTGACCGGGCTGGGCGGGCTTTTCAGCGAGCGAAGCGGTGTGGTGAACATCGCGCTCGACGGCCTGATCATCTTCGGGGCGCTGGCGGGCGCGGTGGCGACGCTCGTGCTGGAGCCCACCTTCGGGGCGCTCGCCCCCTGGCTGGGATGGCTCGCGGGGGCGCTCGTGGGCGGGCTGATCGCCTGGATTCACGCGGTCGTGTCCATCAAGTACCGCGCCGATCAGGTCATCAGCGGCACGGCGATCAACCTGCTGGCGAGCGGGGTGCCCGCCGTGATCCTGACCGCCCTGTACGGCACGAGCACGGAAAGCCCCAAGGTCCAGAACCCGCTGCCACTGTGGGGCGTCGGCGAACTCCGTTTCAGCCCACCCGTGTTCTTCGCCTTCCTGGTGGTGGCGGTGACGTGGTACGTGCTCTACCGCACCCCCTACGGCCTGCGCCTGCGGGCGACGGGCGAGCATCCCGGCGCGGCGGCGAGCATGGGCGTGAACGTGCGGCGGATGCGCTACAGCGGCGTGATCCTCTCCGGAGTGCTGGCGGGCACGGCGGGCGTCTTTCTGAGCATCGGCAACCTCGACTCGTACGTGCGCAACATCAGCGCGGGATTGGGCTTCATCTCGCTTGCGGCCTTGATCTTCGGGCAGTGGAAGCCGCTCGGCGTGCTGGGCGCCACCCTGCTCTTCGGCTTCCTCCAGGCGCTCTCGATCACCCTGGGCGGGACCGACCTGCTGCCGCCGACCCTCGTCACGGCGCTGCCGTACCTCATCACCATCATCGCGCTGATCTTCACGGGCCGCAGCGCCGCCCCTCGCTCGCTGGGCAGACCGTACGACGGCTGAGGAGGGAAACACGGCGGGAGGCGGGCCCCGGGATGGACGGCCCGCCTCCTCATTTGGCTCCTCAGTTGAGGGGTGGGGCGGAAACCGGAACGGGGAGAGGCCCCGGCTCCTTCGCGGGCAGCTCGGGGACCGGAAGGTGAGAGAGCACGGCCTGGGTAAAGGCCCGGATGACCGGCAGGCCCGCCCGGTGGGGCAGCGCGGCGAGCGCGAGGGGCCGGGCGAGGGGTTCGGGCAGCGGCAGGGCGACGAGGCCCGGCGGCAGGGGGAGGAGCGCGAGCCGAGGCATGACGGTAACGCCCAGGCCATGCCCCACCATCGAGAGGATCACGCTGTCCTGCTCGACCTCGGAGACGGCCGTCAGGGACACGCCACGCGCGGCGAGGTACGTGCGGATTCGCCGGTAACAGGAGTCGAGATGCGGCGGCAGGATCAGGGGCGCGGCGCCCAGCTCGGCGAGGGTGACGGGGTGCGTCCCGCGCGCGGCCGGGGCGACGAAGAGGTACTCGTCGGGCGGCAGGGGGGACAGGCGCAGGTCCGGGGCCTCGTCGGCGAGGATAACCGCGAGGTCGGCCCGGCCCGAGCGGACGGCGGGCGCCCCTCCCCCGCCTGCATCCGAGTCGAGCAGGGCGACCGTCACGCGCGGGTGGCGGGCCCGGAACGCCGCGAGGGCGGGCGGCAACAGGTGCGTGGCGGCGGAGCGCATGGACGCGACCCGCAGGGTGCCCGACAGGCCTCCGTTCTCCTCCTGCGCGGCGAGGAGCGCGTCGGCGGCGGCCTGCACGGCGGCGCGGGCGTGGGTCAGGACCCGGGCGCCTGCCTCGGTGGGAACGGTCCCGCCCGGCGTCCGGCGCAGCAGGGGGCGGCCCGCCAGCGCCTCCAGCTTGGCGACCGCCTCGCTGAGGCTCGACTGCGACACGCCGTACTCCGCCGCCGCCTCGCCGAAACCCCCGGCGTCCGCCACCGCGATCAGGGCGCGGAGCTGGGCCAGCGAGGGGGCGGGGGGCGTCCGGTCGGTCATACCCCGATTGTAGGCGCGCGGCCTGACCTTGCCATCGGTTTCCCCGATGCCCCGGCCTCGCCGTCCCCCGTCCACCCGATGTCCTGTGGGTGGAGTCCGGGCGCACGCTGGGGGGCAGGAGGTGGCCCCGATGACCCACGCCCGGCAGTTTCCCCCTATCGACCTTCCCCTTAGCCCCGCCCGACCGGAGGGCGAGGTGTTCGGCACCCTGATCGCCGAGGTGCTCACGCCGGACGGGCGGGCGACCGTGCCCCTCCTGCCCGACTGGGAGCTGCGCGCCTGGGCCGTCGCCCGGCTGGGAGACGCGACGCTGGAGGCGAGGCCGCGCCTCCCGGGGCTGGGGGCGGGGGACCTGGACCTGGACCTGCGGATCGCCGGGTACACACCGCTCGGCCCCATTCGGCGGGCGCGGCGGTAGGCGACTTCCCCCACCACGCCCTAGACGTTTGGGGAGCGCGTCAGTTCCGGCTCACCCACACGCGGCGCGCCCGTGCTTGGCTGTGGGTCCATGCTCCGCCGCCTGACCCTGCTGGCCCTCCTGCTCGGCCCCCTGCTGTGCGGGCCGGACGCCCTTGCGGCGACCAAGACGATCACGGTTCGCCCGGGGGACACGCTCTACGGCATCGCCCGGCGGAGCGGGGTGAGCGTGGCGAAGCTCAAGGTCCTCAACGGCCTGAAGTCCACCACCATCAAGCCCGGGCAGAAGTTGCGGCTGAGCGGGAATCCTCCCGTGGTGGCCAGGGCGACGGTGCCCAAACCCACCCCACCTCGGCCCGCTCCGGCCCGGACGAGCCTCTACACCGTTCGCCCCGGCGACAACCTGGGGCGGATCGCTGCCCGGGCGGGAGTCAGCGTGGCCGCGCTGCGGGCCGCCAACAACTTGGGCGGCACCCTGATCAAACCCGGCCAGCGGCTGCGGGTGCCCCCGCGCGGCACGGTGACGGTGACTGCCCGCCGCCCCGCGCCCGCCCGGCCCACCACCGAGGTGCGGGTGGTGTACGGGTACGTGCGGGTGGGCGCCCGCGACACGCTTGCCTCGCTGGCCCGCCGCTATCACACGACCGCCGCGAGCCTCGCCCGGCTCAACCGTCTGAATGTCCGCGCTCGCCCCTACGTCGGGCAGCGGGTGCTCGTGCCGCGCCGGGTGCCCGTGCCGATTCCGCCCGCGCCCAGGAGTCGGCCGATCAGCGTTAAAACACTCGCTCCCCTCAACATCCCGGTGCGGGTGCTGCGGGTGGACCTGCGGCACCGGGACGTGCTCGTCGCGCCCGTGCTGCCCCGGGCGGGCCTGAGCGCGGGGGCGCGGGTGGGGACCCTGGCGCGCACGAGCGGGGCGCGGGCGGTCGTGAACGGCAGCTACTTCCACCCCCGCTCCTACGTGCCCGCCGGAGACCTCGTGATGCAGGGCCGTCTCCTCGCCTGGGGCCGTATCCCCGCCGCGCTCGCCATCACGCCTGACAACCGCGCGACGATCATCACGAGCACCACGCCCCTGCTCGGTCGCCCGCTGGAGGCGAGCTGGCGCGGCATGGAGACCGTGATCGCCACCGGCCCGCGCATCCTGCGCTCGGGCAGGGTCGTCACCCACTATGCCAACGTCTTCCGTGACCCCGCCCTCTTCGGCCGCGCCGCCCGCAGCGCCGTGGGCCTGAGCGGGAGCCGCGACCTCGTCTTCGTGACCACCCACGCGAGGCTCACGACGACCGAGATGGGCAAGGTGATGGCCCGGCTGGGCGTGAAAGACGCCCTTCTCCTCGACGGCGGCAGCAGCGCGGGCCTCGCGTGGAACGGCCAGCCGATGCTCGACAGCGTACGCAAGGTCGCGTACGGGATCGGCGTGTTCACGGACTACACCGGGCGGCGCTACGCGAGGTGAGGAGCGGCCAGCAAAAAAGCGCCTGTCCCGTCCTTGCTGGCTGCTGGAAGCTGGCCACTGGTCGCCCCTCCCTGCCCTACCATGCAGGGATGACGCCGTTTCTTCCCCCCCGGAGCCACCCGTGAAGCCCGAGCAGGTCCAGGCGCAACTCACGCGGGTGCTGTCGAGCGCCATCGCCGAACTGCGCGACCCGCGCGTGCCGCTGATCGTGACGGTCGAGCGGGTCATGGTGACGGCGGACTACGGGCTCGCCCGGGTGTACGTGAGCGCGATGGGGGCCGACATGCCCGCCCTGCTCGACGCCCTCTCGCACGCGCGGGGGCACCTCCAGCGCGAGGTCGCCGCCCAGGTGCGGATGCGGCGCACGCCCACCCTGGAGTTCCGCGACGCGGGAGACTCGCCGCTGTGACGGCGACCGACCCGGGGGCGACCGTGCCCGAAACCCGCAGCGCCCTGCGCGTGCGTTACGCCGAGACGGACGCGATGGGGGTGGCCCACCACGCGACCTACCCGGTGTGGTTCGAGGTGGGGCGCACCGACCTGATGCACGCGCTCGGCCTCCCCTACACCGAGGTCGAGGCGCGCGGCTACTTCCTGATGCTCTCCGGCCTGAACGTCGAGTACCGCCGCGCCGCCCGCTACGACGACCTCCTGACGCTGGTGACGCGGGTGGGGAACGTCCGCTCGCGCACCCTCACCTTCTCCTATGAGGTCCGGCGCGGGGACGAGTTGCTGGCGACGGGCGAGACCCGCCATATCGCCACCGACAAGACCTACCGCCCGGCGCGGTTGCCCGACGACGTGGTGGCGCGGCTGTCGGGGAGGTCGTGAGCGGCAGCGGGAGAGTTCTGCAACGCCACGTTGACGATGCAAACTGGGGATGTGCCTGAGCCGGATCGTCTTGAAGCCGTACGGCAGCTTTATGGCCGGGTCGTGGGGTTTCAGCTCCGCATCGAGAAGACACCCCAGGCGACTCCTCATATACGCCAGCAGGCCAGAGCCCTCGCCGCACCGCTGGAGGGGCTCAACCGGAAACTCAGGGGGCGCTCCAGCTCTGCCCAACTCGACTTCGTTCAGGCCCGACTCCTGACCATTCAGCAGGAACTGGGTGAGCTGTTTGCGCAGCAACTCAACCCGCTGATGGAGTCGGAAGCTGAGGGCTGATCGCTGACGGCTTCCCCCACCCTTCCCCTCCCCTTCCCGCTAGACTGCCTCCCACATGACCCACCTGTCGCGCACCCTGCCCATCAAGCGCGCCGCACACGTCTACCTCGTCCGGGAGGGGCAGCTCCTGCTCGTCGAGGAGCGGATGGACGACGGCAGCATCTTCTACGGCCTGCCCGGCGGCAAGGCCCTGCCGGGCGAGAGCCTGGCGAGCGCCGCCGTCCGGCAGGTCGCCGTGGAGACGGGCCTGACCGTCACCGACCTCGTGTTCGTGAGCCTCCTCGAAGGCGAGATGCTGACGGGCACCCGCAACGAGTGCTACGCCAACTTCGGGCGCTTCACGGCGACCTTCAGCGGCGAGATCGGTCCCAGCGACCCCGAGGTGGTGGGCGTGAAGTGGGTGCCCTTCGAGCAGGTCGAGGGCCTGGTGCGCTACGGCCCGCCCCCCGAGGTCGAGGAACGCAACCCCCTGATCTGGGTGCCCACCCGCGACTTCCTGCGCGGCGAGGCCCGGACCTACTACCCCATCTAAGGCCATGACCCAGGAAAACCGGGGACGACGTTTCCTCCTGCTGCTGGGCGTCCTGAGTCTGGGCGGGGGGCTGGGCTGGACGGGGGCTCAGCCGTCTCCCCCCTCACCCCTGACGATTCCGGCGCGTCCGGTCACCTCGACCCCGGCCGACACGCTGCGAGACCCCATCTTCCCCGGCCTCGGGCAGGCGGGGCTCGACGTGCGGCACTACGACGTCGCCCTGACGGTGGAGCGGCCCGGCACGCCGGAGTTGCGCGGCGCCGTCACCCTCACGCTGGCGAGCACCCGCGCCCTGCCCGAGGTGCGGCTGGATTTCCTGGGTCCGGCGGTGACCGCCGTGCGCTGGAACGGCCGGGCCGCGCCCTTCCGGGTGGACGCGGCGGCCCAGAAGCTCGTCGTGACGCCCCCCGCGCCGCTGCTTCCCGGGCATGAGGCGCATTTGAGTGTGGAGTACCGGGGACGGCCGGGCGTGATCCTCGACCCGGGCTTCGGCGCCGCGCCCGTCGAACTCGGCTGGCAGAGCGTTCCGGCAGCCGGGGGGCGGGCGGGGGCGAACTTCGCCCTCAGCGAGCCGCACGGCACGCACACCTTCTTGCCGTGCAACGACCATCCCTCCGACAAGGCGACCTTTACCACCCGGATCACGGTGCCGCAGGGCTACGTGGCGGCGGCGAGCGGGGTGGAGGGCCCCGTGGGCGAGGGGAACGGCACGCGCACCTTCGTCTTCACGCAGGCCGAGCCCATCCCGACCTACGTGCTGGGCCTGTTTGTCGACCGCTTCGAGCGGGTGACGGCGCCGCCCGTACCCGTGGGGGTGAACGGGGCCCCGGTCGCGCGGCGCGACTACTTCCCGGTGAGCACGCCCCCGAACGTCCGCGCCGTCTACACCCGGACCGGGGAGGCGCTGCGGGTGCTCTCCGACTGGTTCGGCCCCTACCCCTTCGGCGCGTACGGGACGGCGGTCGTCACGCCCCGCCTGCCCGCCCTGGAGACCGCCACGCTGAGCACCATCCCGGTCACGAGCGGCGAGCGCACCTCCGTCCACGAACTCGCCCACCAGTGGTTCGGCAACGCCGTGAGCCCGGCCACCTGGGCGGACGTGTGGCTGAACGAGGGTTTTGCGACCTACTCCGAGCTGATCTGGACCGAGGCGCAGGGGGAGGACGGGGGGGCGGTCGTGACCCGGTGGTACGACACCCTGGTGCGCGCGGGCACCCGGCCCCTCGTCGCCACCCGGGAGGAGCAACTGTTCGACCGCAGCGCCTACCAGCGCGGGGCGCTGGCCCTCCAGGCCCTGCGCGTGGCGGTCGGCGACGGCGCCTTCCGGGCCTTCCTGCGCGCCTACACGGCCCGCTTCTCGGGGGGCACGGTGAGCACGGCGGAGTTCCTCGCCTTCGCCCGCGCGCAGACGGGCGAGCGGGGGGAGGCGGCGCTGCGGCTGTGGGTGGAGTCGCCGGGGCTGCCACCGCTACCGGTGGTGGCGCGGGCGAGCGTCAGCCCGCGTCTTTGAGAGGCCCGTTACCGGGGGGCAGCAGAAAGGTCAGGTCCGTTTTCTGGGTGACCTCATAGTCGCGCATGATGCCCACCTTGTAGTTCACTAGGATTCGGCCATCCCGTGCGAGACGCATCAGCGTGAACGTGACGCCAGTGATGTTGCCCGTCGTCAGGTCTCCCTGGTCAATCTCCCAGGTGGTGCCCGTGCGAGGACTCATCCCGTCTTTGTCGTTCACGCTGACCGGCTTGCCGATTTCCGTGGTTCCCCAGGGTGTACGGATGGTGTTGGCCTTGAGGTTGACTTGCAGGCCGTTGAGGGCTTCCAGACCGTCACCCCCCTGAAGGACCAGCAGGCTGCCGCCCGTGCCGCGCTTGTGGACGGTCAGGGTCGAGGTGCCTGACGGGAAGAGGTCAGGCTTGGCCGCCCTGACCTGCGCGTAGGCCTCGCGGGAGATGCCGAACCACTCGCGGTAGGGGAAGGGCTGGCCCTCCGGCGTGTTCAATGTGAGGTCGAGGGTCTCGACGGGGTGCTCCTTCATCGCCGCCTGCAACCGCGCCAGCGTTGCCGTCGTCTCTTTGGAGAAGCCGACCGTCACGAGTTGCACGGGCGTCGCGGTCGTCACTGAGGCGAGCACGGTCGCCATGGCCGTCGGAGGGGCAGGAGGAGTCCCCTTCGCCAAGGTCGGAGCACTCAGCACACCCATGAGCAGGAGGGGCAACAGGGTCTTTCGGAAAGGCACCGGGAGAGGGTAAGGCGCCGAGTCTTGCACTTCACTTAATTCTCGCTCGTGAGGGCTAAGCGGACATGATCACAGGCGGACTTGTCTCCAGCCCTTCCCCCTTTCGGCGGACGTTCCTCCCCTCCCCTTCCTCCTACCCTGCGGGCATGATGGAGGCGATGACCCTGCCACCTGCACCCGGGCGGGCCCGCCGGGAGGGACCGTTCTCCGATCTGCTGAGCGTGCGGACCTACCGTGTGGCGCTGTACGTCGCGTTGGCGCTGCCGCTGGGCGGGCTGGTCTTCCTCCTGCTCGCCGTCGGGACGCTCTCGGGTGTGCTCACCCTGCCGCTGCTCGCGGGCGCCGCCCTCCTGCTGGGCACCCTCTGGCTCGTCCCGGCGCTCGCGGAGGTGCAGCGGTGGCTGGCCGGGCTGGTCGGGGTGCGCTTCTCGCGGGTGCTGCCGCCCCCGACCCACGCGGGCGTCCTCCCCTGGCTGCGGGCGACCCTGAGCGAAGGGGCGACGTACCGGGCGCTGATGTTCCATACCGTGCAACTGCCCCTCGCCGCCCTGTGCTGGGTGGTGCTGGGGTCACTTCTCGGCGTGTCGCTCCTCGCCCTCACGGCGCCGCTGTGGACCCGCCGCCCCGACGTGTTTCCCGTGATGTGGGACGGCGGCACGGTGGCTTTCTCCGGGCTCGGGGTGGCGGGCCTGACCCTGGCGGGCGTGGGCGGGCTCCTCGTCACGGCGGCGGTGCTCGACCTGTTCGGGCGGATGTGGGGGCGGCTCGCCTCCGCGCTGCTCGCCAACCGGGCGGACGAGGTGATCGCCCGCCGCGAGGTGGCCGCGCTGCGCCGGGCAGCGGGCCGGGTGGCCCTGGGGGACGACTTGGGCGCGACCCTCGCCGACCTGGCGGGGCAGGCGCGGGCGGCGAGCACGGCGCGGGCGGTGGCGCTCGTCACCCCGGACGGCACCGTGCGCGCGGCGAGCGGGCCCGACTCCCCGGAGTTGCGCGGGCCCTCGCCCTTCCTCGCGGCGGGCGGGGCGGACGTGCGGCTCGCGGCGGGGGGCGGCGCCCTGGCAACCCTGCCGGTCGTGGCGGGCGGGCGAGACGGCGGCACCCTGCGCGCGGTGTATGCGCCCGGCACCGGGCCCACCCCGGACGAACTCGCCTTCCTGCTGAGCATCGCCGACCACGCGGGCACGGCCCTGCACGCCGCCGAACTCATCGAGCGGGCGAGCGCGCGGGCGGGGGAGCAGGAACGCGCCCGGCTGGCCCGCGAACTGCACGACAGCGTGGCGCAGGCCCTCTACGGCATCACCCTCGGCGCGAAGACGGCCCGGGCGACGCTGGGCCGGGACGAGGGGCGCACGCGGGCGAGTCTGGACTACACCATCCGACTCGCCGAGGGCGGAGTCAGCGAGATGAAGGCCCTGCTCTTCAGCCTGCGCCCCGACGCGCTGGAGGAGGGCGGCTTGATCGCGGCCCTCTCCCAGCACGCTCACGCCCTGGAGGCCCGCCACGGCCTGACCGTCCACGCCGACCTGGGGGCGGAGCCACACCTCTCCCCCGCCGCTCAGGCAGCCGCCTACCGGGTCGCGCAGGAGGCGATGCACAACGTCGTCAAGCACGCCCGCGCCTCCCGGGTGTGGCTCACCGTCCGCGAGGAGGGGGGTGAGGTCACCGTGCGGGTCCGCGACGATGGGCGCGGCTTCGACGCCGCGACCCTGCCGGGCGGGACCCTCGGCCAGCGGGGGATGCGCGAGCGGGCGCGGGAGGTGGGCGGCACCCTCGACGTGAGGAGCGAAGTGAGCGCGGGAACGACCGTCACCCTGACCCTGCCCGCCGCGCCCCACCCGGTCCCCCAGCAGGAGACGGAGGTGGGCGCGTGACCATTGCCCGGCGCCCTCCCGACCGCCCCCTGCCCCCGGTTCTCGCGCGCATCGCGCTGGGGCTCGCGCTCGTGGCGGGCGGGGTGGGGCTGGGCTGGCAGGGCGCGCAGGTCACGCCCACGCCCGGCCTGAGCACGGTTCGGACACCCCTGCGCGTCCCGCTGGCAGGCGCGAACTCGCTGAACGTCCGGCTGGAGGGGGACCGCACCACCCTCCTCGTCGGCGGGCTGGCGTGGCCCGAACGGGCGGCCCTCGTCGGCACGGCCACCCGCCGCGAGCGCAACCCGGTGGAACTGGCGACGATCCGGCAGGAGGGCACCCTCCACACCAACCTGCGCCTGAACGTCAGGCCGCTGAACGAGGGGGTGATCCGGGGAGGCACCACGCCCCTGCAACACAAGCTGGACGTGGGGCTGACCCGGGGCGTGCCCGTCACCCTTTCGACCGACTCCTACAGCGGCGACGCGCGGCTGGACCTCCACGCCCTGCGGCTACGGGCGCTCAGCGTGCGGTCGAGTTTCGGGGACGTGACGGCCACCCTGCCGGGGCGCCAGAGCGGGCCGCTGACCTTCGTGACGCTGGGGGGCGACGTGGACCTGCGCGCCCGGCCCGAGTGGCGCTCGCCCGCCCTGCGCGTGAATACCGAGAGCGGCGACGTGCGCCTCGCCCTGGGGAGCGCCCGCACCGAGGCGTTAAATCTCGGCACCCGCAGCGGCGACGTGACGGGCGAGTTGCCGCGCGTGGACCGCCTGAGCGTGACCACGGGCTCGGGCGACGTGGACCTGAACCTCCCCGACGGGGCGGCGGGCACCTTCGACTTTCGCTCGGAGGGGGGGCGGATGACGCTGGTGGTGCCGCGCGACCTCTCCACCCGGGTCCGCTTCACCGACCGCAATACGGTCGAGCTGCCGGAGGGGTGGCTCCGCCAGGGCAACACCGCCGCCAGCACCTCCCGCGCCCTCGACGCCCCCGACCTCGACCTCTTCATCGACGCACGGGTGAGCGACCTCGCGACTCGTGACCCGGGGACCAGTCCCGAAGGAGACCCGACGCCGTGACCGCCGAACCCCTCCCTGCCCCCACCGTGCGCGTGCTCCTCGTGGACGACCACGCCGTCGTCCGGCAGGGGCTGCGGCTCTTTCTGGGCCTCGACCCCTCCATCGAGGTCGTCGGCGAGGCCGCCAACGGCGAGGAGGCGCTCGCCCAGGCGGGCACCCTGCGCCCCCAGGTCGTCGTGATGGACCTGATGATGCCCGTGATGGACGGCATCCAGGCCACCCGGCTCCTACGCCGCCAGCACCCCGACACCGAGGTCATCGCGCTGACGAGCACCCTGGAGGAGCACAAGGTCAACGGCGCCATCGAGGCCGGGGCCATCGGCTACATGCTCAAGGACGCCTCCTCGGATACCCTCGCCGACGCCATCCACGCCGCCGCCCGGGGCGAGGTGCGGCTGCACCCCGAGGCCGCCCGCCGCCTGGTCCGCGACTTCCGCACCCCAGACATGCGCGAGACGCTGACTCCCAAGGAGACCATCGTGCTGCAACTTATCGCGCGGGGCCACTCCAACCGCGACATCGCCCAGGACCAGGGCGTGAGCGAGGCCACCGTCAAGACGCACGTGAGCCGACTCTTGAGCAAGCTGGGACTGGAGAGCCGGACGCAGGCGGCGCTCTACGCGCTGCGGCACGGGCTGGCGCGGCTGGAGGAGGGGTGAATGATTGGCGAGGCCCCACACCGGGCCTCAGCCTGCCCTAGCCGAGGACACCTTCAGGAAGAAAACAGCCCTTCCGCCTCACGGAAGCCGTAGAACGAGCGCTCAAGCGCGGTGTACGTTCCGCACTCCTTCAACTCGCGTGCGATCTCCGCCACCAAGCCCAGCGCCGCCAACATGGCCCCCTGCCCCAGGCTGATCCGCATGACGCCCAGACCGAGCAGTTCGGAAACACTCGGAGCGCCGGGTACGACCATCACGTTCAGAGGCCCGCCCAGGTCACGGACGAGCGCCCTCAACGTGGGCAGGTGAACCAGACCGGGCACGAACACCACGTCCGCTCCGGCCTCCAGATAGGCCCGCCCGCGCAGCACCGTCTCCTCGTAGCGCTGCGTCTCGTTCTCCCCGAAGCCGGTGAGGTACGTGTCGGTGCGGGCGTTGACGACGAAGGGCAGGCCCGCTTCCCTTGCCGCAGAACGGGCGGCAGCGAGGCGCCGTTGCTGATCCTCCAGGACGTACAGAGGCAGGTTTTCCCCCCCGGTGCCGTCCTCTAGATTGATGCCTACGGCTCCCATGCCCACGGCGAGGCGGACTGTTTGGGCCACATCCTCGGCTGCGTCACCATACCCGGCCTCCACATCCGCCGTCACGGGAACACCGACGGCACGGACGATAGCGGACAGCTCACGCAGCATCTCGTCCCGGGACAAGCGTTGCCCGTCACGACGCCCCCGGGCATATGCGATCCCCGCGCTGGTGGTCCCGATGGCCGGAAAACCCGCCGCCTCGAATAGACGGGCGCTGGCCGCGTCCCAGGCGTTGGGCAGCACAAAGCCGTGCCCAGTGTGGTGAAGGTTCGAGAAGACCTGGGCCTGTTCGTGCCGATTCATAGGTTCTCCTGGCTGCCCGCCGGAGAAGGCTGGGTCAGGTGGTGCCAGAGGCGGAGCGTGGCGAGACTACGGTACGGCGCGAAGCGTCGCATCAGGCGGGCCATTTCCGGGTGGGTGGGGCGAGTGCCCAGGGCAAAGAAGCGCTTCAGGCTCTCGCCCAGGCCGGAATCGCCCAGAGGCACGCAGTCGGGAAAGCCGTAGCCATGCATCAGGACGTAATGCGCCGTCCACGGCCCGATGCCGCGCACCGCCAGCAACAGGCGCTCAATGCGAGTGACAGACTGCGCCTCCAAAGCGGCCAGCGGGAGCCTGCCGTCTGCGACGGCCAGAGCCGCGCCGATCAGGGTCTCGGCCCTGGCCCGGGTCAATCCCAGGGGCAGGAGGTCAGCGGCCCCAAGGCGGGCGAGCGCCTCCGGGGACGGCAAGGCGTACAGTCCTCCCGCCACCGGTTGACCCCAGCGCTCCACCAGCCGAAACCGCAGGGTACAGGCGCGGGCAAAGGAGACCTGCTGCCCCAGGATGGCCCAGACCAGGGCATCGAAGGGGTCGGTCAGCAGAGGAAAGCGCAGGCCCCGCCGGTCTTCGATCAGGGGGCGCAGGTCCGCCTCACGCCCCACCTGGGCTTCAAACCGGAGGGGGTCCGCGTGCAGGCCCAGGAGGCCCAGCAGGCGCCCGTGCAATTCCAGCCGTTGGCCGACCTCCAGCCCGGCCCCCGCAGAGACAGCACACCGGGCGGTACGGCCATTCAAAGAGACTTGCACCACCACGCGGGCCTCGCCCAGACGCAGCGCGGTCGTGTAGACGTGGCCCTCGACTCGGGCAGTCGGGCCCGGCGGGTCACGGGCGAGCGCGCGCAGGATCACCTCTCGCGGATAGTCCCCGGGAAGCGCCAGTTCGAAGACGGGCCCAGTTCTCCAGCGGCGGAAGGCTTGTGGCGTCATCGCGCTGTACTTGCGGAAGTTGCTCCCAAAGGTCGAGAGACTTTCAAAGCCGACCTCGAAGGCGATCTCCGTGATGGGCCGCTCGGTGGTCAGCAAGGCACGTTTGGCCGCGCGGATTCGGCTGCGGGCCAGGAAGTCGGCGGGAGTGGTGTGGTAATGCTTGCGAAACAGGTCGTGGAGCTTGCTGAGACTCACCCCTGCCATTGCGGCCAACGCACCCAGGTCGCGGTAAGAACCCGGGTCGAGCGTCAGGGCCGAGGCGAGACCCTCCACCAGCACTTCATCGGCGTGATACCCGAGGTAGAAGTCGTCGGGACGACAACGCAAGCAGGGGCGAAGCCCGGCAGCCCTCGCCTCGTCCGGTGTCGCGTGGAACACCACGTTCTCGGGTCTGGGTTTTCTGGCCTTGCAGGACGGCAAGCAGTAGATGCCCGTGCTCACGACGCCCGTGATGAACCTGCCGTCATACGCAGGGTCGGAGGCCAGCATCCGGGCGAGCATCGTTTCGCGGGTGAGGGCCATGCCGAGCATTCTCCGCAGACTGGGCGGCGCACGCTACCGGAATCGTGGCTCGCAATTTCTTCCCAAAAAGAGGACGGAAGGCCAACGTGCGCCCCCCGCCCTTCCTTCTCCCCTCCAAATTTTCGAGTCCTACCCCAAATCCTCCATCACGTCCGCCAGCTCCTTTTTCACACACGTGAACATCGGCGTGTCCCGCAGCGTGTACATGCTCGCCTCGGTGTAGCGCAGGCGGTGAACGAGGTCCACGAACTCCTGCGGGTAGTCGGAGTCGAAGGACACCACGAACTCCTGATCGTCGATGCCGTAGGAGTACGAGGTGTTGATCCGCACGCCCTTGAAGGGCGCCGAGGCGTAGATGTGCTCGTCCATCATGCCCTGGCGCGAGTGCGGCGTCAGGTCGTACCACGGGCGGGTCTTGATGAAGGGGTAGATAAAGAGGTACTTGCCCTGCCCCGGCAGGACTTCGAGGCCGTGCCCGCTGCCCTCGACGCGGTTCACGTACTGGCTGCGCCGCTGCATCGAGACGTAGTTGTAGGGCTGGGTCAGGTAGCCCATCAATCGGGTGCGGTTGAGTCGCCCCTGCGCCTCCTGAAACTCGCGCACGTCGAAGGCGATCCGCCACAACATGAAGTCCACGTCCCCGCGCACGCCCACGAGGCTGTAGGTCCGCTGGATGATGCCCTTCTCTGCGGGCGCCTCGTCCACCCAGCCCTGGGCAGCGGCCAGGAATTCGGCCTTGATCTCCTCGCGCTCGAAGTGTGGCAGGCGGCGGAAGGCGGGGTCGAGCTTGAAAAAGGCGTAGTTCAGGAACTGGCGCTGGGCGCGGTCGGGGTCCCGCTGGGTGACCTGCCCGCTGGGGTCGAGGTCCACCATCATCTTCGGGCGGCCACCGGGGGCGCCGCCGGGTCTGCCTCCCGTGGGGGGCGGCGTGTTTTCCGTCTGCGTCGGCTTCGGCTCGTCGGTCACCTTGCCACCTCCTGCCCGCGCAGGTCGGTCGCCAGGCCGAAGTTGTCGCGGTAGAGGGCCTGAATGCCGTCGTACTCGGCGTCCGTCAGCGGCGCGGCCTCGAAGGTGGCGGCGTATTCCTCCAGCCCCTTCTCGTCGTAGATGTTGGGAAGGACGCTCGCCATCGCGGGGGAGCGCAGGGCGAACTGGATGGCGAGCTGGCCGATGGTGCGTCCGTCGAGGAAACGCTCGTTCAGCCCCTCGACCTTCTTGAGACCGTCCTCCATCCACGCCTTGCGGCGGGCGTTCGTCGTCAGGCGCCAGTTACGGTGGTCGCCGGGCTCGAACTCGGTGTCGAGGGTCATGTAGCCCTCCAGGAGCCCCGAGGCGTGCGGCACGCGGGCCATCACGCCCACGCCCTCCCCCTCGGCCACGGGCAGAATCTGCTCGCCGAGGACCTGTTCCAGCAGGTTGTAGATGATCTGGGTGGGCGCGCGGCGCTCCTTGATGGAGGCGATGCCCTCCTCGATCTGGCGCTCGTTCAGCGCGGGGCCGAGGGCGGTGCCGTAGGCGCGGATCAATCCCTCCGCCTTGAGCTTTTCCAACTCCGCCCACAGGTCGTCCTTCTGAATGGCGTCCACACGCGGGTTATGAAGCTGGTAATAGTCGATGTAGTCGGTGCCCAATCTCTTCAGCGAGCCTTCGAGTGCCTTACGGAGGTAGGCGGGCGTCCAGTCGTGCGGGCGCTCCTGCTGGCCGGGGCGCTCGGGGTGGGTGTAGATGTCGTAGCCGAACTTCGTGCCGATGACGATCTCACCCCGCACGTCACCGAGGGCGCGGCGCTGGATTTCCTCGGCGCGGCCCGAGGCGTAGGTGTCCGCGTTGTCGAAGAAGGTGACGCCAAGGTCGAAGGCGCGCCGGAGCAGACGCACGGCCATGTCCTCGTCCTTGACGCCCCACCACGTCGTGCCTACCGTCCACACGCCGAAGCCCACCGCACTCACGGTCAGGTCGGTGCCGAGTAGTTGTCGGTATTCCATGCCGGGAGTATTTCACCGCCCCCTGGGGACAATGCACCCCGAACGAGCGGTCAGGGGCGGGCCGCGATCATGAAGTCTTGAAATGACGAGTCCGCTTGCGGAACGGGAGAGCCCCTTCGTTCACCCTCCGCCTTGGAGGCCACCATGAACAAGAAACCCGAGGAGAAGTACACCGACCCCGAACTCCGCGAACGGCTCAAGGAAGAGATTATGCAATCCGACAAGGGCGGCGTTCCCGGGCAGTGGTCGGCGCGCAAGAGCCAGTTGCTCGTCCGCGAGTACGAGGCGCACGGCGGAGGGTACATCGGCGAGAAGGACGAGGCCGCCCGCTCGCTCGAACACTGGACCGAGCAGGACTGGCAGACCGTGGACGGCGACGAGCGCGCCCGGCACGGGGACAGCGTAAGCCGTTACCTGCCCAAGGCGGTCTGGGAGGCCCTGACCCCCGAGGAGCGCCGCGAGGCCGAGCAGAGCAAGGTGCACGGCTCGGAGGAGGGCGAGCAGCATGTGGACTGGCCCCCCGCCGTGCGCCACGCCATGGAGCGGTTCGAGAGGGAGCAGGGCGGCAAGTAGCCAGGGATAGCGGAAGGCAGGGGGATCGGGCTGCATACATTTGACACCCGCTGCATCCCGCGCTATCCTTTTTTTATCACCGCCCGAGAGGGCGGCTTTTTTGTGCCCTCTCAGGCTCAGGGAACACCAGCCGGAAGTCCGGCACCCCCAGCGTCAGACGCGGGCGGGCGGAGACGAGGGGCGGATGCAGGCCGTCAGCGTGCAAGACGGTGAGGCGGGCGGGGCTGACGTGCCCCGTCGCCCTCGGCGTGGTCAGAAGCCAGCCTTCGCCCCCATCCAGAGCAGGCTGAGCGAGGGTTCGCAACGGGGCGGGAAGGAGTGCGGTGGTCACCGGCAGACGTGGCCCGCTCCATTGACAGGCGAGGTGCGCGACGGCCCGCCCGTCCTCCCCGGTCACGCGCACCTGACCGCGCCCCGGCTCCCCTTCCCACTCGAACCCGGCGAGCCTCTTGGGGAGGCCCCAGTTGCGGCGGCCCCAGACCATACTCTCCCGCGTGCTGACGAAGATGGACCGGACCTGGAGGCGCGGCCCGGCGGGGCTGGGCGTAGGTGCCTCCACCCACAGCAACTCGTCGTAGGGACCGACCGGGGACGAGGCGTAGCGCAGCAGCATGAGCGCCCCGAGCAGGGAGCCCGGCGCGGGAGCGTAGAGCGCGACGAGGCCGTGCCCGCGCAGGGTCCAGGGGGGCGGCGTCATGGGGGCAGGGTACGCGCTAGGCTGCCCGCCATGCTCAAGCACGTCTCCTTCCTCGCCCGGGACCTCGCCGCCACCCTCGCCTTTTACGGGCGGCTGGGCGGCGTGGTCGAGAAGGACGTGACCACCCCCGAGGGCTTCCGGCGCGGGGTGGTGCGGCTGGGCGGGGGACGGCTCCAGTTCTTCCAGATGGGGGGAGAGACGCCCGCCCCGCACGAACACTGGGCCGAGCACGTCGCGCTGCATGTCCCCGGCCTGCGCGCCCTGCTCCCCGAGTTGCGCGCGGCGGGCGTGATCGTCACCCGTGACCTCCAGTCCAGCCCCAGCGGGCGAGACATGGCCTTCGTGCTCGACCCGGACGGGCGGCAGGTGGAGCTCTTGGAGGCGGAAGGTTGAAAGCAGACGGCAGATGGCGGGAGCGTTCCCAAGCCATCTGCCAAAGCCTTCATCTCAACAAGGGGCCAGTCGTTGCTTGACGCTGGGGGAGCGGCCGGGCTGGTCACACGCCCCCTTACCCGTTGCTTCGCAACTCCCTCCCTGCCTCGCAGCTTTGCAAGTCCCACGGGGGGAGAAGGTCAACAGCGCGAAAACGCCAGGTGACAGGCACATCTGCTCTGTTTCCTTCTGTCGTGGACATCCTGAACCCAGGTGGGAGAAAAGCCTGCCTTCTGTCTTTCGCCGCAGCCCGTCTACGGCCCTTCGGTGTAGACCCGGCTGGGATAGTAATACTTCTCCAGCAGCAGCTTCCCGAGGGCGACGGTGGGCACGGCGAGCAGCGCCCCCGCGAAGCCGAAGAGGGCCACGCCGACGAGGATGGCGACGAGCACGGTGATGGGGTGGAGGTCGGTGGTCCGGCTCAGGATGTAGGGGCTCAGGAAGTTGCCCTCGATCTGGTTGGCGGCCACGAAGATCACGACGACGAGCAGCATCTTGACCCAGCCCGACGGCAGGGCGAGGAGCAGGGCGGGCGTCGCGCCGATGATCGGCCCCAGGTACGGCACGATGTTGAAGGCTCCGGCGAGAAAGCCGATGGCGGCGGCGCTCGGAATGCCGATCAGGGTGAGCCCCAGCCACACGAACACGCCGATGAACAGGGCGATCAGGAGTTGCCCGCGCACGTACCCCCCGACCGCCGTGCCGACCAGCCCGGTGAATTCCAGCACCTTGGGCTGCCAGGGGCGCGGGAAGAAGCGCAGCAGGGCGGCGTTCACCCGGCTGTAGTCGAGCATCAGGTACACGCTCAGGAGCAGGATCAGCAGGACCTGCCCCAGGATGCCGCCGATGGACACCAGGCGGCTGAAGAGCGTGCCGGTGGAGTTGAGCACGTTTTGCAGGATCGGGATGAAGTTCTGGCCCAGGTTCTGCACGTAGGTCTGCACCGTCTCCGTCAGGCGCTCGCGCACCCCGTCGAGCCCGGTCACGCCCCGCTCGCCCAGCCAGGTGAAGGAGCGGTCGAGCAGCACGCTCAGGCGCTCGATCTGCGCGGGCAGGCTGCCCAGCAGCTCGATAAACTGGGCCGACACGGTGATGAGCAGTGCCCCTGCCAGCGCGAAGACGCCCGCGAAGATCAGCAGCACGAAAAAGACGCCCAGGCCCCGCTTGACCCGGCCCCGTTCCAGCCAGTTGAGCAGGGGATTGGCGAGGTAGGCGATCAAAAAGGCCACCGCGAAGTCCACGACGACCGAGCCGACCCGGCCCAGCAGACGGTAGGCGACGTAGAAGGCGATCAGGAACGCGGCCGCACGCACCCACGGGCTGCGCCACACGTATTGAAAGGCGTTGAGCGGTTTGGGGGGCGCGATCATGCCGCCCATCATATGAACTCCCCAGGTGGGGGCTCCTCCACGGGTTACACACGCTCGCCGACCCGGGCCCCGGCACCCTTGCCGCCGCCCCGCTCTGCTACAGTGACCCCATGACGTTCGCCTGTTGCCTCCCCTAGCGGTGAAGCAGCGATCCCTGCCGCCGCGCCTCTTCCCTGTGGCGCGGCGGCTTTTCCTTTGTCCCCCGGCCAGGAGTCCCCATGACCCAAGCACCCACCCGCACGCCCGATCCCGACATCCTCCTGTACGACACCATGCAGCGCCAGAAGGTCCGCTTCGTCCCGACCGCGCCCGGCCGCGTGGGCATGTACCTGTGCGGGCCGACCGTCTACTCCGACGCGCACCTGGGGCACGCGAAGAAGGAGGTCGCCTTCGACGTGATTCGCCGCGCCCTGATGCATTTCGGGTACGCGGTGCGCTACGTGACGAACGTGACCGACGTGGGCCACCTCCAGAACGACTCCGACGACGGCGAGGACAAGCTGCTCGCCCGCGCCCGGCTGGAGAGCCTCGAACCGATGGAGGTCGCCGACAAGTATTTCTGGTCCTTCGTGCGCGACATGGACGCCCTGAACGTCCTCAAGCCCTCCATCAACCCCCGCGCGACCGGCCACGTCCCCGAGCAGATCAAACTGATCGAGGAACTCATCGAGCGCGGCCACGCCTACGAGGCGAACGGGAGCGTGTACTTCGACGTGCGCTCGTGGCCCGAGTACGGCAAGCTCTCGGGGCGCAGGCTCGACGACCAGGAGGAGGGCACCCGCGAGGAGGTGCGCGAGGAGAAGCGTGATCCACGCGACTTCGCCCTCTGGAAGCGGGCCGAACCCGGCCACATCATGCGCTGGGAGTCGCCGTGGGGCCTTGGTTTTCCCGGCTGGCACATCGAGTGCAGCGCGATGAGCCTCAAGTACCTCGGGGAGGGCTTCGACATCCACGGGGGCGGCCTGGACCTCCAGTTCCCGCACCACGAGGCGGAGATCGCGCAGTCGGAAGCGGCGGGTCATCCTTTCGCCCGCTACTGGATGCACAACAACATGCTCACCATCGGCGGCGAGAAGATGAGCAAGAGCAAGGGCAACTTCACGACCGTACAGGACGTGCTGGCCCGGCACGACCCGATGGTGGTGCGCTTCCTGCTGGTGTCGAGCCACTACCGCTCGGTGACCGAGTTCAGTGACGCCGCCTTCGAGAGCGCCCGAAGTGGCTACCGCCGCCTCTCCGAGGCCCTGCACGAGGTCGAGCGCCGCCTGCCCTCCGCCCCCGAGCGGCCCGAACCGGCGTTGCTGGCGAAGATCGGGGGCCACGTCCGGGAGTTCGAGGACGCTATGCGCGACGACTTCAACACACCGCGCGCGGTCGCCGCCCTCTTCGGCCTGACGACCGACGTGAACGCGGCCCTGAACGCCGAGGAGGTCGGGCGGGAGGCGCTGGAGGCGGCGCGGGACGCCTACCGCACCCTCGGCGGGGACGTGCTGGGCCTCTTCGCGGAGGGCGGCGCAACTGCACGACAGGACGACACACAGGTTGTGGACGCCCTGATGGACCTCGTGCTCAAGGCGCGGCAGAACTACCGCCTGAACAAGCAGTACGCCCAGGCCGACGAGTTGCGGGGGACCCTGGCACGGGTCGGCGTGACGGTCGAGGACACCAAGGAGGGGCCCCGCTGGCGGCGCTGAGGCCCAGCGGGCTGTCAGAAAGTTGTCAGGGCTCGCCCCCTACCCTGATCCCGAGCGGTGAACAATTCACCCTCTTCCCTCCCCTCTGAAGGCGCGCCTCCCCTCCCCGGCGCGCCTTCTTCCTTTGAAGGCGGGGCAGGTAAACGCCGGGTCACCCCCGCCTCACCCACGCGCCCAGCGCAGCGTTACACTCCCCCTATGCTGCCCCTCGTCAAGCAGGTGCTCGACAACTTCAACCTCGACGTGGACCCGGCCCTCAGTCTCGACGAGAACGTCGAGGAGGTCATCAAGAGCGCGGCCCTGCTGTCGGGTGCCATCGCGGTCGAGCCCGTCCCCTTCGCGGACATCCTGCTCATCACGCCCGTGCAGGCCAAGATGGTGCTGCACATCGGCAAGATTTACGGCTTCGACATCAACCCCACCCGCGCCCGCGAGATCGCGCAGGAACTCGGCGCGACTGTCGCCTACGGCGTGATGGCCCGGCAGGTCATGCGCGGCCTCGCCAAGCTGGCCCTGCCCGTGATCGGCGGCCTGATCACCGCGCCCGCCGTGTACGGCTGGACCTTCGCCCTCGGGCGGGTCGCGCAGCGGTACTTCGAGCGCAAGCGTCAGGGCCTCCCCTTCGAGAAAAAGGAGCAGGTCCGCGTGGTGCAGGAGGCCAAGGAGCAGACCCGCCGCGTGCTGCCCAGCGCGCAGGATTTCAGCGACCTAGCCTCCGAACTCCGCCGCCGCGCCGAGGAGAAGCACAAAGGGCAGGGCACCGACCCCCGCAACCTGAACTGAGGGAAAGTCCGCGAGCGGCCCGGGCCATCACTCCCCGGGCCGCTCGATTTCGGTCGGCATGGGGAACCCCTGCCCTACCTTGAGCGTCTATGAACTGGTCACCCGAAAGCTGGGACGGCTCCTGGCTCGTCATTCCCGACCTGCACGGGCACGCGGCGCGGCTGCGGGCGGCCTTACAGGTGACGGACAGGGTTCACCCGGCGGCCCGGCTCGTCTTCCTCGGCGACCTGATCGACGACTCTCCCCGGAGGCGTGAAGCGAGGCGAGCGCGGGCCAACCCTGGAACACGGGACGACTCGCGCGAGGTGCTGGAGACGGTACGCCGCCTCACGGAGTCGGGCCGCGCCGACGTTCTTCTCGGCAATCACGAGGTCATGGCCGCTGCCGCCGTGTTGGACGACGACCGCCCGATGATGAACCTATGGTGGCGGGTTGGTGGGCGCGAGGCCGCCGCCTCCTACGGCTGGAGCGGCAAAGGGGAGGCGGGCGCCCTGGCCGAAGACCTGCGCTGGCTCCGGGAATATGGTCAGTTGTGGCTGGAGGTGGGGTCACCGAATGCCCGCATTCTGCTCGCGCACGCCACCCGCCCCACCCCGGTCCGTCTCGCGGGTGGCAGGAACCGGGCCGCCGACCTCTGGCCTTCCGACGCGGACGACGAGGTGGTGTGGTTTCCCCTTGGCCTGGAAGGCGACTCCTCCGCCCAGCACCTCCACCCCCTGCCCGCCAACTTCAGCCTCAGCGTCCACGGCCACATGGAGACGGACACGGTTCGCTCCCTTTCCGACGACGAGGGCAAGGAGGCCCTTCAAATCGACCTCCACCCCCGCTGGCGAAAGCTGTGCCTCCTGAGCATCGATGATGACGGCGAGATGGAGCCGCACATCACGACCATTCCGCGTCACTGATGACGCTGGTGGGACGACGCAAGCCGGGGCAAACTCAGCGGACCACAAACGGCCGGAGCCCCCACACCGGGCGGGCGTGAGGGCTCAGGGCTCCAGGCTTCAGTCCAGCAGCGGGTAGTCGGTGTAGCCCTTCGCCTCGCCCTGGTAGAAGGTGGCGCGGTCGGGAGCGTTCAGGGGTGCGCCCCGGCGGAAGCGCCCCGGCAGGTCGGGGTTGGCGATGGAGGCGGAGCCGAAGGACACGAGGTCGGCGTGGCCCCCCTCGATGATCCAGTTCGCTCCCCGGAGGTCGTGGAAGCCGCCGTTCGCCATCACCGCCCCGCCGAAGGTGCGGCGCACGAGCGGGAGCAGGGTACGTTCCGGCAACGCCTCGCCGCGCGTGGGCACGAACTCGGCGACGTGGACGTAACCGAGGCTCAGGGCGCTCAGCTCCTCCAGCAGCCGGGTGTACGTCGCCTCCAGGTTCTCGTCACCGATCCCGGCGGCGCTTCCCGTGGGCGAGATGCGGTAGCCGACCCGACCCGGCTCCCAGACCTCCAGCACGGCGCGGGTGACCTCCAGCGGAAGACGCAAGCGATTTTGGAGGGAGCCGCCGTACTCGTCGGTGCGGACGTTGCTCCCCGTCAGGAGGAACTGTTCGAGCAGGTAGCCGTTCGCCCCGTGAATCTCCACCCCGTCGAAGCCCGCGTCCCTCGCGTTCTGTGCGGCGCGGTGGTAGTCGGCAACGAGGCCGGGAATCTCGGAGGTCTCCAGGGCGCGCGGCGTCACGAAGGGGTGGAAGCCGCCGTCGTAGCTCCCCTCGGGCGGCCCGGCGGGAATGGCGCTGGGGGCCACGGGCGTCTCGCCGTTCAGGTAGTCGGGGTGCGAGAGCCGCCCGACGTGCCACAGTTGCAGATAGATGTACCCGCCCCGCGCGTGAACCTCCTCGGTGACGGCCCGCCAGCCCGCCACCTGCTCGGGGCTGTAGATGCCGCTCGTGCGCGGGTAGCCCTTGCCCTGCGGGCTGATCTGAGAGCCCTCGGTAATGATCAGACCGAAGCCCGCACGCTGCACGTAATACTCGCGCACCAGGGCGCCGGGCACGTCCGTTCCCTCTTCGGCCCGGCTGCGCGTCAGCGGCGCCACCACCATACGGTTCCGCAACTCGTTCGGCCCGAGGCGAAAGGGCGTCAGGACGGCGGGCGTGGCGGCAGGTGTGTCTGTTCGGGATTCGAGTGTGGTCATGAGTGTTGCTCCTCCCTTACGGCGGCGAGTATGCCTACTCCTCCCAGGCCGTAATGCAAATCACATCGCTTTATGAAACAAAGCGGCAGGTGCTTGGCCTCCGCTTGACCCTACCGCCGACCTGCGGCAGACTTCACGCAGGCGTAGATCCGCAGGAGTACCGCGCCACGCACCCATGAGCGAGCCCGAGACGGTGAGAGTCGGGCGGGGCCAGCAGCGCGGGAAGGGCGGCGGGGAGTCTGTTCAAATTCACAAAAGTGCCAGTCTTGCGGCAGAAAGCCGGGCTGGAACTGGGGTGGAACCGCGTAGAGCATCACATCTGCGTCCCCAGGCGAGCACTTCGCCGGGGCCGTTTTCTTTTTGCCCCCGGCGGGTGCGGAAAGGAGAGGTTATGCCCGCACAGTCGATGGAAGAACTCGTCAGCCTCTGCAAGCGCCGGGGATTCATTTTTCAGGGCTCCGAGATTTACGGCGGCCTGCAAGGTTTTTACGACTACGGCCCCCTGGGCGTGGAGCTGAAGAACAACATCAAGGCCGCGTGGTGGCGCACGAACGTCTACGAGCGCGACGACATGGAGGGCCTGGACGCCTCCATCATCATGCACCGCCTCGTCCTGCGTCACTCCGGCCACGAGGCCACCTTCAGCGACCCGATGGTGGACAACCGCAAGACGAAGAAGCGGTATCGGCTGGATCACCTCGTCAAAGATCAGAAACCGGACGTGGTTGCCAAGGTCGCGGAGGGCATCGGTGAGAATGCCGCCAACTTCCCGGCGGTGGTAGCGGCACTCGTGGCGCAGCCCACGCGGGCGTCCGAGGCCCTGATCGCGGCGGGCGTGCGCGACCCCTTCTCGGGGGAGGTGGGCGACTGGACCGCTCCGAAGCCCTTCAACATGATGTTCAAGACGACGATTGGCCCGGTCGCCGATGAGGACTCCTACGCCTACCTGCGGCCTGAGACGGCGCAGGGGATCTTCACCAACTTCAAGAACGTGGTGGACTCGACCAGCCGCCGCCTGCCCTTCGGCATCGCCCAGATCGGCAAGGCCTTCCGCAACGAGATCACGCCGCGCAACTTCATCTTCCGGGTGCGCGAGCTGGAGCAGATGGAGATCGAGTTCTTCTGCGTCCCCGGCACGGACGAGGAGTGGCACGAGAAGTGGCTCCAGGCCCGCCTCGCCTGGTGGGAGGCGCAGGGCGTGCCGCGCGAGAAGATTCAGATTCTCGACGTGCCCGAAGAAGACCTCGCCCACTACTCCAAGCGCACCTACGACCTGATGTACGACTACCCCACGCTGGGGTACGAGGAGATCGAGGGCATCGCCAACCGCACCGACTTCGACCTGGGCAGCCATACCAAGGCGCAGGGCGAACTCGGACTCGTCGCCAGGGTCGAGGAGAACCTCGATTCGGTCGCCAAGTTGACCATCCCCCACCCCGAGACGAACAAGCCCGTCGTGCCCTTCGTGATCGAGCCCTCTGCCGGGGTAGACCGCGCCATGCTCGCCGTGCTGTCCGAAGCATTCACGAAAGAGACGCTGGAGAACGGCTCAGAGCGAATCGTCCTCAAGCTCAGGCCGCATCTGGCGCCCATCAAGGTGGCCGTCATCCCCCTCGCCCGCAACAGGGAGGAGATCACGTCGGTCGCCAGGGCGATCAAGGCCGAGCTTCAGGGCCTGGGCCTGGGCCGCGTGCTGTACGAGGACAGCGGCAACATCGGCAAGTCCTACCGCCGCCACGACGAGGTGGGCACGCCGTACTGCGTGACGGTGGACTTCGACACCGTGGGCAAGGGGGAGGACCCCAATCTGACCGATACGGTGACGGTGCGCGACCGGGACACGTTGGGGCAGGAGCGGGTGAAGATCAGCGAGTTGAGCGGGTGGATTCAGGGGCGGCTGAGGTAAGTGAGTCAGCATTCAGCCGCCAGTAGTCAGCAGGAACAGTAAGCGGCAGCCCTCGCCTTGTGCGGGGGTTTTTGCTGTCGGGGTTGGGGTGAGTGGGGGTAAAGGGGCGTCAGCGTGTTCCCCCCTCCCAACCTCCCCCCCGTGGGGGAGGAGCCATAGGCGAGGGCAACTTCTTTGCGTTGGCACTTGCCCCGTGGCCCCCTCTCCCGCAAGCGGAGAGGGAGAACTGCGCCTTAGCTTTTGCTTTCCTAAAACCGTCACCCTGGACAACCAACAGGAGCGGGGCCAACTAATGCCCCAGGCCACGACCCCGCCTTGCTCGCGCAGCGAGACGGTGGGCTCGCAGATGGGACGCGCCAAGATCAGACCTTGCGCTAGGAAGAACCCGACCACCTGCGCCGCCCGTGTGTCCTTGCCGAGCGCAGCGACAAGCTCCCCCTACCCCCCCGGGGGTAGGGGGCTGGGGGGTGGGGGAAAACCGTGGCAAGACGCCCAGCCAACAACAGACCCATTTCTCCGCCACCCAGAAAGCTGACGAAGGTCCCCACAACACCTCTCCCCACTTTCCCCTACCCTGATCCCATGACCCCCCCCGACCTCGATGGCCTCCGCGCCCTGGACGCCCGCGACCCCCTGGCCTCCAAGCGCGCCGAGTTCCTGATCCCGGGCGGCGTGATCTACCTCGACGGCAACAGCCTCGGCGTGCTGCCCGCCCGCGTGCCGGAGCGGATGGAGAGGGTGGTGCGCGAGGAGTGGGGCCAGGACCTGATCCGCTCGTGGAACACGCACGGCTGGATCGACCTGCCCGCCCGGGTGGGCGCCCGCATCGCCCGCCTCATCGGGGCCGACGCCGATGAGGTGATCGCCGCCGACAGCACGAGCGTGAACCTCTTCAAGGTGCTGTCGGCGGCGCTCCATGTGGCGGCGAAGGGGGACCCCCGGCGGCGCGTGATCGTCGCCGAGGAGGACAACTTCCCCACCGACCTCTACATCGCGCAGGGACTGGCGGCGCTGCTGGGCGAGGCGCGGGCGGAACTGCGGCTGGTCGCTCCTCACCGGGTCGCGGACGCGGTGGGAGACGATACCGCCGTCCTGATGCTGACCCAGGTGGACTACCGCACGGGCGAGCGGCACGACCTCCCGGCGGTGACCCGGCGGGCACACGAACGGGGTGCCCTGGCCGTGTGGGACCTCGCCCACAGTGCGGGGGCCTTTCCGGTGGACCTGAACGGGGCGGGGGCGGACTTCGCGGTGGGGTGCGGGTACAAGTACCTCAACGGGGGACCGGGGGCGCCCGCCTTCCTGTACGTTGCCCGCCGTCACCATGCCGACGCGCCCAACGTGCTCAGCGGGTGGATGGGCCACGCCTCCCCCTTCGAGTTCACCTCGCGGTACACGGGCGCGTCGGGCATCGGCCAGTACGCCACGGGCACGCCGAGCATCCTGAGCCTGAGCGCCCTGGACGCCGCGCTGGAGGTCTTCGAGGACGTGGAGATGCGGCTGGTCCGCGAGAAGTCCCTGAGCCTCACCCGCACCTTCATCGAATTGACGCGGCCCCTCTGCGCCCGGCATGGCTTCCGCCTCGCCACCCCCGAGGACGACGCGCGGCGCGGCAGTCAGGTCAGCCTCGCCCACCCGCACGGCTACGAGATCATGCAGGCCCTCATCGCTGCAGGGGTGGTCGGCGACTTCCGCGCGCCCAACCTGCTGCGCTTCGGCTTCACGCCGCTCTACACCAGCCACGAGGACGTGTGGCACGCGGTCCAGACCCTCGACACCGTCATGCGGGAGGGCCGCTGGCAGGACGCCCGCTACGCCGAGAGAAACGCGGTGACCTGAGATGACCCACACGCCCGACCCCAACTCGCCCGGCCCTGACTCCCCCGAACGGGCCCAGGCCGACTTCACCCGCTCGCTCTCCTACGGCGACTACCTGCACCTCGACACGCTGCTGAGCGCCCACCAGCCGCTGACGGGTGCCCACGACGAACACCTCTTCATCGCCGTCCATCACGTCTCGGAGGTCTGGCTGCACCTCATCAACGTGGAGTTGCGGGCGGCGATGCGGGCCCTGGAGGCGGGCGTGGTAGATGCGCCGCTCAAGGGCCTGACCCGGGTGGTGCGGGCGCTGGAACAGCTTACCCAGGCGTGGGAAGTGCTGAAGACGATGACCCCCGCCGATTACCTCCAGTTCCGGGGAGCCTTCGGGGCCGCGTCGGGCTTCCAGTCGGCGAACTACCGGACGATGGAATTCCTGCTCGGGAACCGGCACGCGGCCCTGCTCCGCCCCCACGCGCACCGCCCGGACCTGCACGCCCCGCTCTCAGCCGACTTCCACGCGCCCAGCCTCTACGACCTCGCCCTGCGCCTCCTCGCCGAGCGCGGCCTGCCCATCCCCGACGAGGTGCTGCACCGCGACCGGACGCGGCCACCCACCCCGCACCCCGAGGTCCTGGCGGCGTGGCTGACCGTCTACCGCGACCCCGAGCGGTCCTGGGACCTGTACGAACTCGCCGAGAAGCTGCTTGACGTGGAGGACAACTTCCGCCGCTGGCGCTACAACCACCTCACGACGGTGGAGCGCACCATCGGCTTCAAGACGGGCAGCGGGGGCACGAGCGGCGCCGGGTATCTGCGCCGGGCGCTGGAGACGGTGCTCTTCCCCGAGCTGTGGCAGGTCCGCACCGAGTTGTAGGCCAGGAGGCACCCATGGACACTCGCCCCCCACTTCCACCCTTCACGTTCGAGACGGCCACGCAGAAGGTCCGGTCAGCCGAGAACGCCTGGAACACCCGCGAGCCGGCCCGGGTCGCGCTCGCCTACACGCAAGACAGCCGCTGGCGCAACCGCTCGGAGTTCTTCACCGGGCGGGAGGCCATCACCGCGTTCCTGACCCGCAAGTGGGAGCGCGAACTCGACTACCGGCTCATCAAGGAACTCTGGGCCTTCTCTGGGCACCGCATCGCCGTCCGCTTCTGCTACGAGTGGCACGACGGCGCGGGCCAGTGGTACCGTTCCCACGGCAACGAGCAGTGGGAATTCGACGAGCGCGGCCTGATGCGCCGCCGCGAGGCGAGCATCAACGACGTGCCCATCTCGCCGGAGGACCGCCTCTTCCTGTGGGCGGCGGGACCTCGCCCGGAGGATCACCCCAGGCTGACGGAACTGGGGCTGTAGATCGGCCCACAGGCAAAACGCCCTCCCAGTGTGAAGAGACGTTTTGCCTGTGGGCCAAGGCTCACGCCCGCTTAGCCCTCCTCCCTCCGCTCGCCGTACTTGCCCTCCAGGTAACGGCGGTGGGCGTCGAGGGTCCGGGCCTGCGCCTTCTGCCGTTCGCGGACGACCCCGCTCATGCGGCGCTCGATCAGGGCGAGCTGCCCGAGGAGCAGGTCGTCGGCCTGGGGCGTGCGGGGGGCGGCGTGGTAGGCGCGCAGGAGTTCCGGCAGGTCCTCGCGGGCGGCCTGCCGGGCGTCGAAGGCGTCGCGGCCCAGCGAGAGGTCGCCCGCCGTCACCCGCAGGGCGTCCCGGGTGGCGATCACGGTCGCGTGCAGGGCGGCGCGGGTGGAGGTCGGCAGGGCGCGCTCGCTTCCACGCAGCAGGGCGAGCAGGCCCGCCTCGTCGTCGGCACGGGCCGCACTTCCCGACCCGGTGGGCGCGTCCAGCGTCACGAGGTCGGCCTCACCCTCCTCGCGGGCCCGGATCAGCAGGGTCGCCCGCCGCGCCGTCCACACCGCCCCGAAGGTGGCGAGCAGGAGGGTGAAGGCGAGCAGCCACCCGGCCACGTCGCTCCCGAAGGCGGTGCCCACGCCGAGCAGCAGCAGCAGCGGCCCGAGCAGGAGAGCCCCCAGCACACACAGCGCGAGCAGCACGAGGAGGCCGACCGCCCGCCGCACCACACTGACCCCCCGCCTCAGGGGGTGCCCCGGTCCGCCGGGGGGCAACCAGGGATCACGCCCCCAGGAGTCGGGGCTCCGCGCGGGAAGACGCCGGGCGGGCCGAATCAGATACCGCACCACCCGCGAACCGGTGCGGGCGGCGGTGAAGAGGGTGGAGGGATTCACGGGCGCCATGATTCTTCAGGGTACGCGGCGGGGGCGGGGCCGGTTCCCGCGCCGCTCACGTTCCCGGCTCCCCGGCGGCACCGGGCTGCCCTTCCACCCGCAGCTCCCGCACCCTTCGGGCCAGCGCCTGCCACGGCCCGATCTGGAAGTGATTGTGCCCCAGCGGACTCGTCGAGGGCAGCACCCAGACCTCCGCCCCCTCCAGCGGCAGGAGTTGCGGGCCGTAGGGCAGCTTGCCGGTCGGCAGCCCCAGCGTCTCCGAGGCGCCGCGCTTGGAGGTGAAGGCGACGACGGCGGGGCGGTAGTGCCGAATCTTGACGCGCAGTTCGTCCGGGGCCCACGCCTCCCCGGGCAGGGCGGCGTCCACCCCGCTGTGCCGCTTCGCCACGTCGGTCAGGCCGATGCCGTACTCCGGCAGGGTCGGGTACTCGCGCGGGGCGAGTTGGCGCGGCGTCAGCCCGGTTTCAAACAGCACCCGCCAGAACTTGTTCTCGGGGTTGGCGTAGTACGCCCGCGCCCGCGCGCTGATACGGCTGGGGGCGGTGCCCACGAGCACGAGCGTCAGGCCGGACTGCAACACATCGGGAACGAGGTAGCCCTCCCCCGCCGTCGGCTGGCCGCCGGAAGCTGGCCGCCCGTCCTCAGTCGTCGTCGTAACGCTCCTCCTTGAAGGGGTCGCCGCGCATGTGGTAGCCGTTGCGTTCCCAGAACCCGGGCTTGTCGGCGGCCATGAACTCCAGGCCCGTCAACCACTTCGCGCTCTTCCAGAAGTACAGGTGAGGCACGACGAGCCGCAACGGCCCGCCGTGCTCGGCGTCGAGCGGTTCCCCACCGAAGGTGTGGGCAATCAGGTTTTCGGTCCGGGTGAAGTCTTCCAGGCTGAGGTTGGTCGTGTACCCCCCGACGCTGTGCTGCATGACGTGGGTGGCACCCGGCTTGAGCCCGATGTGCTCCATCAGGTCCACCACCCGCACACCCGTCCAGGTCGTGTCGAACTTGCTCCAGTGGGTGACGCAGTGGATGTCGTACGTCAGGGTGGTCTGCGGCAGGGCGAGGAGGTCCCCCCACGTGAAGGTCTGCTCCTCGGCCAGCCCGAAGACGCGCACGACCACGTCCCCCGGCGCGTAGTGCTGGGTGGGGCCGTAGGTCAGGACGGGGAAGCGGGTGGTGAGCGTCTGGCCGGGGGGCACCCGGCCGCCCATGTCGCCCTCCGGCTTCTTGAAGAACTTACCGAGCATGGGTGTATTTGACGGCCTGAGTGCGCGGGACGGTATGGGAACGCCCACCTTTTCAGGATGTGTGAAGGAAGCTGCTAGGTCTGCATGAGCGCGCCCCTAACCCACCCTCAAGACAGGCTGTCAGAAAGGAGAAAGGGGAATAGGTGTACACTGTACACCAAGACCGGGGCGACCTCTCTTTTCCCCGGTGTCCCATGCCCCGGTCGAGCGCCAACGCGGCGCGAGGAGACCCTGCATGAGAGCAACCGACCAGGCCCGGCACGAGGTGGAGCGCGCCCGATTTGTGAGCGACGTGCGCGACCTGCTGGCGATCCTGCGGCGCGAACCGAACGAGCTGCTGCCCTTCGACTGGGTGCGTCACCTCGGTCCGCAGGGCCAACACTCCCTCGGCCTCCAGACGATCCCCGTCGAGCAGATCATCGGCTCGGTGGACCGCTACCGCGAGTTCGACCGCCACTACCTGCCCAAGGAGCGGCACCTCGACGAGCGGTGGATCGGCGTCCGGTCGGCCCAGCTTCAGGGCAAGGAGCTGCCCCCCATCCAGGTGTACAAGGTGGGCGACCTGTACTTCGTCAAGGACGGCAACCACCGCGTCTCGGTGGCGCGCCGCCAGGGCCAGAAGTTCATCGACGCCCACGTCATCGAACTCGACGTGACGGTTCCGCCGGACGAGCACGACACCCTGCGCGACCTGATCATCAAGGGCGAGTACGCGCGCTTCCTCCACCAGACGAACCTCGACCGGGTGGTGCCCGGCCACCGCGAGATCCTCTTCACCACCCCGGGCCGCTACGACCGCCTGCTCGACCACATCCGCACCCGGCAGTACTTCCTTGACCGCAAGCCGGAGCGCGCGGGACTCCCGCCCGTCACCTGGGAAGAGGCGGTCGAGAGCTGGTACCGCCGCCTGTACCTGCGGGTGGTCGAGAATCTGGAAAAGCACGACGTGATGAGCCGCTTCCCCGGGCGCACCGAGGCCGACCTCTACCTCTGGATCATGGACCACCGCTACTTCCTGACCGAGAAGTACGGCCACGACGTCGGCAGCGAGGAGGCCACCCGCGACTTCCGCGCCCACTATGCCCCGCCCCTCTACAAGCGGGTCGGCCAGCGCATGAAGTTGTTGCTGCGCGGCCAGCTTGACCCGGCGACGTAGAACGGCCCCAAAGATCGGCGGCTGCGGGTGATCAGGGACCAGGGCCTCCCCACCTCCAGCCGTTCCTTTTCGCCACGAGGACCCGCGATTCTTTTTGTCACTCCCCGACACCAAAAGAAAAAACCCCGTCAACGACGGGGGTTCTGTGGTGCGGAAGGGCAGACTTGAACTGCCGACCTCACGCTTATCAGGCGTGCGCTCTAACCAGCTGAGCTACTCCCGCGCACCGCACTTGCGAGCAAGCGGGTGACACTGTAGCAGCGGGGGGCCAGGGTGTCAACGCCGGGAGTTAGCCGCCCACGACCTGCACGCCCCGCCAGAAGGCAACGCGACCCGTGATCTGCCGGGCGGCCTCCTTCGGCTCCGGGTAGAACCAGGCCGCGTCGGGGTTGGTCTTGCCCTCCACCTCCAGGGTGTAGTAGCTCGCCGTTCCCTTCCAAGGGCAGACGGTGTGGGTCGCGCTCGGCCGCAGGAGGGCGGGATCGACGCTCTCGCGGGGGAAGTAATGGTTGCCCTCCACGACCACGGTGTCGTCCGACTCGGCGATGACCCGTCCGTTCCAGATCGCTTTCATGTCCACAAGGTATGGGACGGGAGTGAGTGAACCGTTGCCCAATTGACAAGGGGAGCCTACGGGCGCTCAATAGAAGCCACATGAAACGCTTCCAACTGGTGGGGCGCGCGGGCGCCGTCACGGCCCTCACGCTGTCCCTCTCCGCCTGCGGCCTCTTCAACCCGCCGGGGAACGGGACCAAGGCGCGCGACTGGCGCGACGAGGTGATCTACTTCGCCATGACCGACCGCTTCGCCAATGGAAACACGGCGAACGATAACGGCCCGAACAGGAACGAGGGCGACCGCGCCGACCGCACCAATCCGCTCGGATGGCACGGCGGCGACTTCGCGGGGCTCAAGGCGAAAATCGAGGAGGGCTACTTCAAGCGAATGGGTTTCACGGCCCTCTGGGTGAGCCCGGTCGTCTTGCAGGTGCCCGCCATCCCGGTCAACGACGGGCCGAACAAGGGCAGGCCCTTCGCCGGATACCACGGGTACTGGGCCGAGGACTTCTTCACGGTCGATCCGCACTTCGGCACGCTCGCCGAGTACAAGTCGCTGATCGAGACGGCGCACAGGAACAACATCAAGATCATTCAGGACGTGGTGGTGAACCACGCGGGTTACGACGCGACCCTGACCAAGACCCACCCCGAGTGGTTCCACACCCAGGCCGAGTGCGACGCGAGCACGAACAAGGAGGTCGACTGCCCCCTGGCGGGCCTGCCCGACTTCAAGCAGGAGTTGCCCGAGGTCACGACCTACCTCAATCAATTCATCACGTACTGGCGGAACGAGACGGGCATCGACGGCCTGCGGATCGACACGATGAAGCACGTGCCGGACAGCTACTGGCGGCAGTTCTTCACGGCAGGCGGCGCGGGCGACCCCTCCAAGCTCTGGTCGGTCGGCGAGGTATTCGACGGCAACCCGGCGCGGCTGGCGCACTTCATGAACGACCTCGGTTCCCCCAGCGTGTTCGACTTCGCGCTGTACTACGGGATCAAAGACCAACTGAGCAGCGCGAACGGCGACCTGGGCCGTCTCGCGGACGTGTTCGCGCAGGACGGGGTGTACCAGGACCCCACCCGGCTGACGACCTTCGTGGACAACCACGACGTGCGGCGCTTCGTGAGTGAGGTGACCGAGCGCGGCGGCACCCCGGCGCAGGCGGCGGAGCGGCTGGACCTCGCGCTGAGCCTGATCTTCACCTCGCGCGGCACCCCCAGCCTGTACCAGGGCACCGAGATCGCGCAGGCCGGGCTGGGCGACCCGTACAACTACGTCCTCGGGCAGGGCAACCGCGAGGACATGAACTTCGCGGCCCTCGCGGGGAGCAGCCTCGACGAGCGGATCGCGGCGCTGGCGGTGGCCCGGTCCAAGTTCCGGGTGCTCACGCGCGGCGCCCAGCAGGAGTTGTGGCGGCCGAACGGGGGGGCGCCCATCTTCGCCTACCGCCGGGTGGCGCAAGGCGGCAAGGGCGGCCAGCCGGTCGTCGTCGTGATGAACAACGGGGACGCGCCAGTGGACCTCGCCACGCTGAGCGGGGGCGGAATTCCCCTGCTGGGCACCTTCGGGGCCGGGGCGCTCACCGAGATCACCGGGCGGGCCAGCGGCCTGTCGGTCAGCGGCGGCAAGCTCGTCGGCACGGTTCCGGCCCGCAGCGCCCTGGCGGTGACGGCCCCGGCGGGGAACGGGGCCACGGGGACGGTCAACCCGGGTCTGCCCGAGGTCACGGACCTGAGCGCGCGGGCCGGGGACAACGCCGTGCAACTGATGTGGACGGCGAGCACGGACGCCAATGTGACCGGGTACCGAGTGTATGCGCGAACGGGAAGCGGGCAGGAGCGGCTGCTGAACTTCGCGCCGCTGCCGAAGACCCAGACGACCTACCTCGCCTCGGGCCTCCCGAACGACGTGGAGGCGACCCTTCGCGTGGTGACGGTGGACGCCCAGGGCGCCGAGAGCAAGGGCGTCACCGTCCGCGCCACCCCGAGCAGCAAGAACACGGTCAAGGTCACCTTCACCGTGGACGCGCGCAGCCAGGGGAACGGGCCGATTGAAATCCGCCGCTTCGACACCGGCTCGCAGGTCGAGTACCCGATGACCCAGGTCAGCCGGGGGGTCTGGAAGACGGACATCGACCTCCCCCTCTTCCGCGAAGTGAAGTTCAAGTTCGGCAACGACGGCGCGGGGGCGAAGAACAGCGGCTACGAGGGCCCCGGCAAGGGTGACCGCTCGTATGTGGTGGGCACGAACGACAACGCTTACGGCGGCACCTACGACTTGATCGGCGAGCCCGTGCCGCCGACGGTCGAGGGCCGGGTGACGGGTGCAGGAGCGGCGCTGGCGGCCGCGCTCGTCACGGCGACGACCGCCGATCCCAACAAGAATTACGCGATCACCTTCCCGGACGGCTCCTACACCCTCTTCGCCCCGGCGGGGACGCAGACGCTCAAGGCGACGGCGGAGGGCTACGCGGAGGCGACCCGGCAGGCCACCTCGCCGGGCACGGGGGCGGACTTCAACCTCACACGCGTCGCTCAGGGCGGGCAGGTCGTCGGCAAGTACACCCTCGACGGCGACCTGAGCGACTGGACCGCCCCCAAGGTGAGCGCGCAGAGCCCGAATGCGGGGGTTTTCGGCCCGGACAACAACTGGCTGAGCCTGCTCGCCGACAGCGACGGCCAGTACCTCTACCTCGCGTACACCTACCGGGTGACGGGCAACAGCGCCGTCCTGTACCTCGACACCGGGGCGGGCGGCGCGGCGCAGGCCGACAACTTCGAGGCGTGGAAGCAGGCGGCCACCTTCGGCGGGGGCATGGCGGGCGCGGACGCCTTCGTCGCGCGGTACGAGAACCAGCCCGCCCAACTGCGCCTCGTGCAGGGCGACACTGCCACGCCCGAGGTGGCCGCAAGCAACTACTTCATCGCCACGCGTGGCACGCTGCCCGCGCAGACGGTCGAGCTGGCGATCCCCTGGTCGGCCTTGGGGCTGAGTGGGGCCCCTGCAAACGGAGTCAACGTGGTGGGCGGCATCTTCGGCGGCGCGGGGTACGGCGCGGGCGACATCATCCCCGACGCGGGCAGCACGCCCCCCGGCGCGAACACCATCGGGACGGAGGCGGAAAACCGCCGCGCGACCTTCACGGCGCCCCTGAACGTCAGGTAACCCCTTACACTGAGCGCGACGCGGGAGGCTTCCACGCCGGGGCCTCCCGCCGCCTCTTGACCCATCGCCTGACCGTGGGCTGACAAAGAGGTGGAGAATCGGAGGGAATTGTCATGGTGCTGTCAAGATTCATGCCGAAAAACCCGCAGTTCAGCGCGAAGTTCGCCGAGGCGGCCCGCAACGCGCACGCCACCGCCCAAGCCCTCGTGGAGCTGCTGGAGAACTACACCGACGTGGAGGCCAAGGTGCGCCGGGTGCGCGACCTCGAACACGAGGGCGACCGCATCACGGGCGAGATCACGAACATGCTCGCCTCGTCCTTCATCGTGCCCTTCGACCGCGAGGACATCATCGCCCTGAACGCGGAACTCGACGACCTCGTGGACGACATGGAGGACGCCGCGCGCAAGCTCAGCCTCTACGGGGTCGAGCGCCCCCTGCCCGAGATGGCGCGGCTCGCGCGGGTGGTCGAGCGGCAGTGCGCCCTGCTGGCCCAGGGGATGCCCCTGATCGAGGACACCGGCCGCATCCAGGAACTCGCCGGGCTCGCGCGGCAGATTCGCACCCTGGAGGACGAGGGCGACACCATCAGCGACGAGGTGCAGCGCACCCTCTACCAGGGGGTGACGGACGTGCCGGGGATGATCCGGGCGATGCGCGGCGGCGAGATCGTGAACCTGATCGAGGACGCCTCCGACCAGGCGCAGCGGGTGGCGAAGACCGTCGAGAGCATCCTGCTCAAGAACGCGTGACGCGGGGCGACCGAACAGCATGACTGCCGCCCTCATCGCCCTGCTCGTCATCCTCGCGCTCGCGCTGGCCTTCGACTTCATCAACGGCTTCCACGACACGGCGAACGCCATCGCCACCTCGGTCGCCACCAGGGTGCTGAGCCCGGCGCAGGCCATCGCCATGGCCGCCGTGATGAACGTGGTGGGCGCCCTGACCGGCACCGCCGTCGCCAAGACGGTCGCCACCGACATCGTGCCGCAGCAGTTCGCCACGCTGGAACTCACGGGCGCGGCGCTGCTGAGCGCCATCATCTGGAATCTCTATACGTGGTGGCGCGGCCTGCCCAGCTCCTCCAGCCACGCCCTGATCTTCAGCCTCGTCGGGGCGGGGGTTGCGGTGGGCGGCTGGGACATCATCATCCCCAGGGGCGTCACCAAGACACTGATAGGTCTGGTGACCAGCCCGGCCCTCGGCTTCCTCGTGCCCATCGTGCTGATGTTCCTGCTCTCGTGGCTGCTCCTGCGGCGGATGCGGCCCCGCATGGTCACACGCAACTTCCGCTGGGCGCAGATTTTCAGCGCCGCCTTCATGGCCTTCTCGCACGGCGGCAACGACGCGCAGAAGACGATGGGGATCATGACCTTTGCCCTGAGCGCCTACTTCGGCGCCGCGCTCGACCACGTGCCCCTGTGGGTGATCCTCTCCGCCGCCACCGCGATGGGCCTGGGCACCGCCATCGGCGGCTGGCGCATCATCCGCACGATGGGCTTCAAGGTCGTAGACCTGAGGCCCGTGGACGGCTTCGTCGCCGAGACGAGCGCCGCCCTGATCATCGAGACGGCGAGCCGCCTGGGCATCCCCGTCAGCACCACCCACACCATCAGCACCGCCATCATGGGCGTGGGCACCACCAAGGGTTTTCGCAAGGTGAAGTGGCAGGTCGCGGGGCGCATCGTCCAGGCGTGGGTGTTCACCATCCCGGTGTGCATCGCGCTGGGGTGGGCGATTCACAAGCTAATCCTGATGACGGGGGTTTGAGGGGGAAGTGGTCAGCTTTCAGCCGTCAGCGGTCAGCAAGAGAAGGGGGCGTTCCTGGGGAGGGGCGCCCTCTTGTTTTGGTCATGGCGGTTGCCGCAGGCCGTTCCGAGTCATCTCCCCAAGGAAGTAGAGTTCGGTCGATATGCCCGCACCGTACGTTGAACTTCCTTCCGAGGCCCTCAAAGGCTTCAAACCTACATGGACATACTCTTCCACGCTGATCTGGTGGCAGTTCGACGACATCTCGTTTCCTGAGAAGGGATGGGCTGACAATCCCGGGGTTGTCCTTCCTTGGTGGGCCCATCAGCTCATACTCCTGATTCAGGGGGCCAGAACAGTGGAACTCCGCTTTATGGAAGGCCCCTACGCGCTCACCCTCAGCCCAACAACTGGCGACGACGTTGAGGTGAGCGCATTGGAATGGGAAGCGCCCCTATCCGTGGCCCTACCTGATCTCGTACATGCTGTCCAGGACGCCATGCGCCGGGTCACTCCGGCTTTTGAAGCGGTGCCGGAGTTCCGCGCTCATGCCCGCAGTCTCCGAGATCTGGCTGAACAGCTTGACCGACAACTGCGCTACCGCGAACAAGGCAGCCGCTGAACACGTACAGCGTGGGAAGGCTCAGCGTGCCGCTCCACTTGCCCGGTCAACTCCCATCCCTTCCCGGCTCGCCCACAACTCCACCAGCCCGCGCAGGGTCAGCGTCTCGTCGTAATGGTCGATCTCGCGGCAGATGCCCTCGACGGTGCGGGAAAAGCCCCCGGTGGCAACGGCGACGGCGGGACCCGGCAGTTCGGCGCGGATGCGGCGCAGCAGACCGTCCACCATCTCGGCGTACCCGTAGACGAGGCCCGATTGCAGGGCGTGAACCGTGTTCTTGCCGATGGCGGTCCTGGGCGCCTCCAGCGCGATGCGGGGCAGCTTGGCGGCGCGGGCGAACAGAGCGTCGGCGCTGACCTGGGCGCCCGTGGCGAGGATGCCTCCGACGAAGCGCCGCCCCCGCCCGATCACGTCGAAATTCGTACTCGTGCCGAAGTCCACGACGACGGCGTACTCGTGCGTGTCGAGATAACGCTCGGCCCCGAAGAGGTTGCACAACCGGTCGGCCCCGATGGCGTCGGGCTGGTCGAGTTCGACCCGCACGTCGGGCAGGCTGGCCGCGCTGACCTCGAAGGGCTCGACCCCGAAGTGCCGCCGCAGGGCGAGGGCGTAGTTCTGCCCGACCGGGGGCGCCACGCTGCTCAGGACGGCGGCGTGGGGAGCCTGGGCCCCGGCCAGGGTGAACAGGCCGTGGAGTTGCAGCGCGAGGTCGTCCGGGAGCACGTCGCGGTTCGTCCGCACGCGCCAGGTGTGGGTGAGGTTCAGGCCCTCGTCGGCGAGGCCCAGGACGGTGCTCGTGTTGCCGATGTCCACGACGAGCAGGGGGAAGGAGGCGGGCACGGGGGCATTGTACGGGAGGGGTGGCCCCGGCTCCCGCGCCGGGCCTATCCTGACGTGACGCACAATTTCTCCCCAGAACCGACGACCCCGAAGGAGGCCCACCCGTGGACAAGACGCTGCTGGAGCACCCGCTCGTGCCCCCCACCGACCCCCTCAGGGCGACCGCGCCCGTCAGCGAGGCCGAGGCCGCCCGGCTGCTCGCCCTCGACCCGCCCGCCTACTGGCTGGAGATCGCCCGCGAGCTGGCCTGGGATACGCCGCCGACCGTGGCGCTGGAGGGCGAACTGGGCAGCTTCCGCTATTACCCGGGCGCGACCGGGAACGTCAGCGTGAACTGCCTGGACCGTCACCCGCCGGAGCGCACCGCCCTGCTGTACGAGCGGGAGGACGGCCTGCGCGAGGAGTGGACCTACGGCGAGTTGATGGACGGGGCCGCCCGCTTCGCCGCCGCCTTGCAGGACCTGGGGGTGGAGCGGGGCGACCGGGTGGCGATCTGCCTGGGAAACGTGCCCGAGGCCTTCGTCGCCATCCACGCCTGCTACCGCATCGGGGCGATCTACTCGGTGATCTTCGCGGGCTTCAGCGCCTCGGCGGTGCGGGACCGGCTGGAGGACGCGCGCCCGAAGGTCGTCGTCTGCACCGACGCGACCCTGCGCCGGGGAAAGGTGGTGCCCCTCAAGGCGACGCTGGACGAGGCGATGGCGGGGCTGGACATCCAGAACGTCATCGTCGCCCGGCGGGTGGACCGGGAGTTCGCGCTGCGGGAAGGCGAGCACGACTTCCACACGCTGCTTGAGCGGACCACCCGCCGCGCCGCCCCCGTGTCGCTGGAGGCCAACGAGCCCAGCTTCATCATCTACACCTCGGGAACGACCTCGAAGCCCAAGGGGCTGGTCCACGCGGGGCTCGGCTTCCTGGCGGGGGCCTACGCGAACGTGAAGTGGGCGCTGAACCTGCGCCCGGACGACGTGTACTGGTGCACGGCGGACGTGGGGTGGCTGGCCTTCCCGATCTTCGCGCTCGTCGGCGGGCTGGCGCACGGGGCGACGCACGTCATTTACGAGGGCAGCATCGACACCCCCACTCCGGCGCGGCCCTACGAGATCATCGAGCGGTACGGGGTGACGAAGGTCTTCACCGCACCGACCGCCCTGCGGATGCTGCGCCGGGCGGGAGACGCCGCGCTGGGCGGGCACGACCTGGGCACCCTGGGGCTCGTCTCGCTGGTGGGCGAGCCCCTCGACCCCGAGACGTGGCACTGGACGCGCGACTCGCTCGGGGCGGGGCGGGTCTTCGTGAACAACACCTACGGGCAGACCGAGACGGGCACCGCCTGGTCGAGCAGCATGGTGGGCCTCACGCCGACCCGCCCGGGCAGTTGCGGGCATCCCCTGCCCGGCTACCGTGCCTGGGTGGTGCGGGAGGACGGGACGGGGGCCGCACCCGGCGAACTCGGGGCGCTGACCCTCACTGCGCCCTTCCCCTGCCTGGCGCGGACAGTGTGGGGCGACCACGACCGTTACGTGCGGACGTACCTGGCGGACTTCCCCGGCAGCTACGCCGCCTCCGACGCCGCCCTCCTCGATGCGGACGGGCAACTATGGGTCACGGGCCGCCTCGACGACGTGATGAACGTGGCCGGGCACCGCCTCGGCACGATGGAGCTGGAGGCCGCCCTCCTCACCCACCCCGCCGTCAGCGAGGCCGCCGTCGTGGCCCGCCCGGACGACGTGCGGGGCGCGGTGCCGGTCGCCTTCGTCGTGCCGCGCGCGGGGGTCCAGCCGGGCGCCGACCTGGAGGAGGAACTTGCCGACGCCATCGTGCGCGGCGTCGGGCCCTTCGCCCGCCCCGCCCGCGTGATCGTCGTGCCCACCGTGCCCCGCACCCGCAGCGGCAAGATCATGCGCCGGTTGCTGCGCGACCTCCTGGTGACCGGCGAGGCGGGAGGCGACCTCACCAGCCTGGAGAACCCCGACGCGCTGGAGGTCGTGCGGGCGAGGCTGGCCGGGAGCTGAGGCAACCGGGGCAACCGGGAACGAGGGCAGAGTGCCAATCGGGCCTCTGCCCTCGTTCCCTGGTCCCTTGCCTTACTGAAAGCTGCCCAGGTCCAGCCCGACGCTGTACGCGCAGTTCGTGTCCGCCTCGGTGCGCAGCAGGAGTTCGATCTTGTCGCTCGCGCCGATGCCGACCTTGAGGGGCTCGAAGTAGTAGACGAGGGTGCCCGTCCAGGTGCCCGCGTCCTGCTTGAAGTCGTTGACGTAACTCGTCCGCACGGGGGCGACGAGTTTGCCGTCCGGAGCGCGCAGGCGCACGAGGTAGGCGCTTCGGGCCTTCTCGCTGGGAAGGCCGCGCACCTGCACGTCCACGCGCAGCTGGCCCTCGGGCATCCGCTTCCCGGCCAGCTCGGCCCCCAAGGCGCCCTCGGCGCTCAGGTTGCGGAAGTTGTCGCGCGCCTCGACCGCCTGGAAGTAGAGCTGGTCGGCCTGCCCGCTCACCGTGACGGAGGCGGGATGGCTCCCCCCCCTGTAGTCGGTGGGCGCGGCGAGCCAGCTCGTCAGGCACGCGTCGCCACCGTCGAAGACCTTGACGGCCCCCTCCCCGGCGGCGAACTTGCCGTCCTTGACGGTCAGGTCGAGGGTCTGGTAGGTGGGGACGGGGTCGCGGCGGCCGTACGCGCCGTCGATGACGTTCTTGGCTGTGTTTTCCTCCAGCTTCGGCACCCAGGCGAGGGCCGGGGCGGAGAGCAGCACGGTGAGGGCGAGGAGAGTGGGTTTGCGCATAGGTACCTCTTAACGGTTGGGGGTGACGGGAGGCTGACTAGTCCTTGAAGTACACCACCCGGCAGGCGGCCCCCGCCGAGCGGAACTGGGCGGCGGCGGCGCTGCCGAGCACGGCGTCGGTGTAGACCTTGGAGTTGGGCGCGATGCGGGGGGCCTGCACCCGGGCGGCTTTCACGCGGGTGACGTTCTTGAAACCGGCGATCTCACCCTCGGACGTGATGTAGGTCTGGAGGCTGCCCTCCTGCACGAGCTGGGAACTCACACCCTTCACGAGCGCCGCGTCGGGCCAGAGCTGGGTGCCCGCCTCGTCGTACACGAAGCTCGTCATATCGCGCTGGAAGGAGCCCAGGCCACGCACATCGACCACGACCGTGCAGTTCAGGGGCCGGTTCTCGTTCCCCGCCGCTGCACCGCCCCCGCCGCCACCCGCGCGGGCGACCTCGCCGCCGCCCGTTCCGCCACCGCCGGGCGCGCCGGAACCCTGGCCGGTTCCGCCGGGGCGGCCGGTGGCAGGGGCGCCGCCGTCCGAAGGAGCGGTCCCGGCACCCGCCCCGCCGCCGTCGCCCCCGCGCCCGGAGCTTTCCCCCGGCTCGGGGGAGGTGCCCGCCCCGCTCCCCGCCCCGCCCGAGGACTCGCGGGGGGCTGCCGGGGCCCCCGGCGTCGCGCCCCCGCTTCCGGCCGTGCCGCGCGAGGGGGCGTCGGGCTGGGCCCCGGGGCGGTCCTCACCGGGGGTCGTGCCCGGGCGGGCGGCGGGACTCGCCGTGCCCTCCCCCGTTCCGGCGGGCGTGCCGGGGGTGGGGGCGGGGCGGGCGACCTCCGCCTCGGGGGCCGTGGCTCCACCTGTGCCCAGGGCGCCGCGTGTCGGCTCGGGGGAGGGAGTGGGGTCGGCGGGGGCAGGCGGGGCCGCGCGAACCGGGGCCGCCGCCTCGGCGGGGGGGGCGGAGGCCGCCGCACCTCCGCGCGAGGTTTCGGGCGCGTCGGGAGCAGTTGGGGTGGGTGCGCTTGCGGGAGTCCCGGCCCGGCCCTCCACGGCCTCGGCGGTACCGGGGGGGAGCGTGCCGCGTGGGGCGGGCGCCGTGTCCGGCACATTCCCCTGGGGGGCGCTCTCCGGCCGGGCAGGAAGGCGGGCGACGGCCTCGCCGGTGTCGGCCACCGTGCCCCTCGACACGCTGGGCGCCTCGACGCTGCTTTCAGGAACCGGGGTCGGCGGACGGGGAGTGGGGCGGGCCGTGGCTGTCTCCCCCGCCCCATCCACGGCGGCGCTTGCCGCACCCCGGGCCGGGGCGGGCGCCTCCTCGGCGGTCGCGCTCCCACGGGCCGGGGCCGCCGTCTCCTCGGTGCTCGCGGGCGCGGCGTCCTCGCGGCGGGGCAGGGAGGTCACGGGCTCGGGGTCAGGTGCGGGGGCAGCGGGAGCGGCGGCCACGGGTTCGGCGGGCGTGTCATTCGCCGTCGCCTCCAGTTCCGGGTCGAGGCTCCCCTCCCCGGCCGAGGTCGTGGTTTCGGGCGCGAGTTCCTCGGGGGCCGGGGTGGGCGCGGGCTCGGACACGGGGGCAGGTGACGCCTCGCTCGGGGTGGGCGCGGTGTCCGGCGTCGGCGCGGCGGGCGCACTCTCGGGCCGGGTCGGCTCGGGGGTGCTGGCCGGGGTGGGCGCCTGCGCCTGCGCGCTGGACGGGGCGGGCTGCGCGGCAGGTTGGGGCGCGGCCCGGGCCGCCGGGCGAGCGGGGGCCTGCGGGGTCGGCTGCGCCGCAGGCTGGACCGGGCGGATGGGCGGGGTGGGGGTCGGCGGCGTCCGGGGTTGCGGCGTCTGCGGCCGAGTCTGGGGCGTCGGCGGGCGCGGCGGTTGGGTGCGCGGTTGCGGCGTGTTCTGCTCGCGCCTCGGCGGCGTGATGGGCGAGGAGGCAACGGCGGTCGGGGTCGGTTTGGCCTCGGGCGGCGGAGCCAGGGTCACGACCTCCAGCGGCGTCCGGCTCGGGTCGGGAGCGCGAGTGGGAGTCCGCAGGTCGGGCCGGGCGGCGATCAACCCGAGGAGCAGCGCCGCGTGCAGGGCGACCGTGACCCCCACGGCGCGCACACGGTCCCCGCGCTCGGGGTTGCGGGGAAGGCTGGGCAGCGTCGTCACGCCCGGCTCACCGTCCGCCCCCGGTGGGCGCGCGGGTTCCCAGGGCCAACCGCTCGCCGCCCGCCCGCTTCACCACGTCCATCACCTGCACGACGGTCCCGTAGTTGCCCCGCTCGTCGCCGCGCAGGCCCACCACGCCTCCCGACGCGGCGAGCAGGGGCCTCAGTTGCCCGCCGAGCTTCGTCAGCGTCGTCTCCCTGCCGTTCAGGTAGACCTTCCCGGCCCGGTCCACACTCACGATGGGCAGGGCGGGCGTCTCCTGCACGGTGGTGCTCGCCCGGGGCAGGTCGAGCGGCAGGGCGTTTTGCCGGGCTCCCAGGCTGCTCGTCAGGAAGAAGAAGATCAGCAGCAGCAACACGATGTCCACCATCGGGGCGAAGTCGAAGGTGACGCCCTCCCCGCTCTCGCGCAGCCGCCGCCTCACCGCGTCACCGGGGGCGGGGTCGCGCCGTCGAAGCTCAGGGCCACCTCGGGCACCGGGCGGGCAATGACGGTGGCGGGCGCCATGCGCGGGGCCAGCCAGGAGGGCAGTTCCTCCCGCACCCGCTCGGCCTGCACGGCCACCCGGTCGGCGCGGGCGCGCAGGGCGTTGCGGGCCACGTACGCGATGATCGCCACGATCAGCCCCGCCGCCGTGTTCACCAGCGCCTCGCTGATGCCGGTGGCGAGTTGCGTCGGCGTGGGCGAACTCGTCGAGCTGAACACCAGGAACGAGCGCACCATGCCGATCACCGTGCCCAGCAGCCCGAGCAGCGGGGCAATCTGGGCGGCGGTCCCCAGCGCGCTCAGCCCCGCGTACAGCCGCGCGTCCTCGGCGAGGAGGGCGGCGTTCATGGCAGCCTGGGGAGCCCCCGCGCCCCGGTCGGCCCGGCTCAGCCCGGCGCGCAGCACGTTCGCGGCGGGACTGGGATCGGCGGCGCGGTCCACCTCGGCCAGGGCGGCGGCAGGCCCACTCTCGGCGGTCACCGCCCGCGCCCGCTCGATCAGGGCGGAGGGGTCGCGCCCCAGCCGGCTCAACACCTGCGCCCGCACGGCGGCGGTGTAAACGACGTACACGGACAGGGCGAGGATCACCCACAGGATCGGCCCGGCGGCGCGAATCAGGTCAAGGACATTCATGCTCCTCACCGTTAGCACGCGGCACGGTGGCAAGCGTGAAAGAAGCTGACGCGCGCCTCATCGGAAGCCGTCCGGGTTGGGGAGACCCTCCTTCGACCCCGGAAGGCGGAGCCAATTTTCTCCGTCCTGCACACGGCCGGGAGACGCTCCAGCCCCTGTTAATCCTCACCAAACCACTCGACTTTAGACCTCCTCCCGAGTACAATGGCCGGGTAAGTAGGAATCATTCTCAAGAAGCAGCGAGCCAAGGAGTTCCCATGACCGACCAGCCCCACCAGATTGAGATCCGCAACCTGCACGCCTCCGTGGGCGACCAGCCCATCCTCAAGGGGATCAACCTCGTGGTCCCGCGCGGCGAGCTGCACGCCATCATGGGGCCGAACGGCAACGGCAAGAGCACCCTCGCCAAGGTGATCGTCGGCGACCCCGAGTACACCGTGACCGGGGGTGAGGTGCTGGTGGACGGCCAGAACATCCTGGAGATGGAGCCCGACGAGCGCGCCCGCCTCGGCGTCTTCCTGGCCTTCCAGTACCCGGTCGAGATTCCCGGCGTCACCATCGCTAACTTCCTGCGCCTCGCCATGCAGGCCCGCAAGGCGGAAGGTGAAGAGGTGTCGTTTACCGAGTTCTACGGCAAGCTCCAGAACGCCTTGAAGGTGCTGGAGTGGGACGAGAGCATCGTCGAGCGGTATCTGAACGAGGGCTTTTCCGGCGGCGAGAAGAAGCGCAACGAGATTCTCCAGATGCTGATGCTGGAGCCGAGCTACATCATCATGGACGAGACCGACTCCGGCCTCGACGTGGACGCCCTGCGGATCGTGGCGCGCGGCGTGAACTCCCTGCGCGGCCCGAATCTCGGCGGCCTGATCATCACGCACTACCAGCGCCTGCTGAACTACATCGTGCCCGACAAGGTTCACATCATCGTGGACGGGCGCGTGGTGCAGACAGGCGGCCCTGAACTCGCCCAGAAACTCGACTCCGAGGGCTATGACTGGGTGAAGGGGCTGGCGGTCGCGGGGGCATGAGGCGGATGCGGCGTCTTTCGCTTTTGGGCGTGGCTGTTGCAGGAGCACTTTCTGCCTGTGACTTCAACCTTGTTCCTTACCCCAAAGTGGACGTGCCCTACACTGTCGCTCCCAACCGCATAACGTGCACCGCCTCCACCTTCCAGGGCCAAAGCTGTCTCCTGATCAAACGCGGCGAAGAGACCCTGTGGAGAGAATTAGAGCCTCCTTTCATTGGGGGCTTTACCCACGAGATTGGGTTTCGCTACCGCCTGCTGGTCTCTGAGCAGTTCGTCCCACCCGTGACGACGTACACGCTCAAGCAGGTTCTCGAAAAGACGCCCGACGCCACCACCGCCCTCCCCGGTCAGCCCTGAAGAAGTCAGTACGGCCCGAGTGTGATGCTTGACGAGCGAGGATGTTATGGACACGACGGAATACCTACTGTCCAACCCAAATAACCGTGAACACCTTCTGGCCTCCATTGCCCAGACTCGGGAAGGGAAGAACCTTATCCACAAGACGGTGGCTGAGCTGGAGGCAATGAGTAGCCAAGTCCCCCCATCATCCTCGCCTACAGGCAGCACGAGCAAGGAGCAACCCGAATGACCATCAACCCCGAAGTAGGCAACATCAACAACGGCTACGAGTACGGCTGGAGCAACCCCGAGCGGTACGCTATCAAGGCGCCCAAGGGCCTGAGCCGCGAGGTCGTCGAGATGATCTCGAAGGCCAAGGAAGAGCCCCAGTGGATGCTCGACTTCCGCCTCAAGGCGCTCGACATCTTCCTGAGCAAGCCCATGCCCCAGTGGGGCGCGGACCTCTCGGGCCTCGACCTCGACGAGATCTACTACTACATCAAGCCCGAAGGCTTCAACGCCCGCTCGTGGGACGACGTGCCCGACGACGTGAAGAAGACCTTTGAGCGCCTGGGCATCCCCGAGGCCGAGCGCGCGGCGCTGGCGGGCGTCGGCGCCCAGTACGAGAGCGAGATGGTGTACCACAACCTCAAGGAGGAGTGGGAGAAGCTCGGCGTCGTCTTCCTGAGCATCGAGGACGGCCTGAAGCAGTACCCCGACCTCTTCCGCGAGCACTTCGCCACCATCGTGCCGCCCGAGGACAACAAGTTCGCGGCGATCAACTCCGCCGTGTGGTCGGGCGGGTCCTTCGTGTACATCCCGAAGGGCGTCAAGGTGGACATTCCCCTCCAGACGTACTTCCGCATCAACGCGGAGAGCAGCGGCCAGTTCGAGCGCACCCTGATCATCGTGGACGAGGGCGCGCAGGCCCACTACATCGAGGGCTGCACCGCCCCCGCCTACAACTCCGACTCCTTCCACTCGGGCGTCATCGAGATCGTGGTGAAGGAGGGCGCGCGCTTCCGCTACTCCACCATCCAGAACTGGAGCCACAACGTCTACAACCTCGTGACTCAGCGCGCCGCCGTGTACGGCAACGGCGTGATGGAGTGGGTGGACGGCAACCTGGGCTCCAAGGTCACGATGAAGTACCCCGCCTGCTACCTCCTTGAAGAGGGCGCACGCGGCGAGGTCCTGAGCATCGCCATGGCCGGGCGCGGCCAGCACCAGGACGCCGGGGCGAAGATCGTCCACTTCGCGCCGCACACCAGCGGCTCCATCGTCTCCAAGTCAATCTCCAAGGACTCGGGCCGCAGCAGCTACCGTGGCCTCGTCAAGATTTACGAGGGCGCGCGCGGTGCCAAGACGAACGTCGAGTGCGACGCCCTGCTGCTGGACGAGGAGGCCCGCACCGACACCTACCCCTACATCGAGATCGAGGAGAAGACCGCCTCCGTGGGCCACGAGGCGACCGTCTCCAAGATCAATGACGAACAGATTCTGTACCTCCAGTCGCGTGGCCTGAGCGAGGACGAGGCGGCGGGATTGATCGTGCGCGGCTTTATCGAGCCCATCGCCAAGGAACTCCCGCTGGAGTACGCGGTGGAACTCAACCGCCTGATCGAGCTGGAGATGGAAGGCTCGGTCGGGTAAGCGGTTGAAAGTGCCCTCCGACTGTTCAAGTGTGCAAGGTGGAGCAACCATAGGTAAGGTCGGCTCCTCGGGAATCATCATCCGCGACGAGCAATCGGGCGAGGATATGAAACTGACACTTGAGCTGAAGGATGGGCACTTTTATTTGGTAACAGGTGGTTTCTACGCTCCAGTAACACACGCGCTGCCAGAAACACATCTGCCAGAAGTGAACGCACGCTTTGAGGCTATGAAGGCACAGCTTACGGAGTGGTTCTCAGACACTCCAGCAATTACCTCCTTGCCTGAGAGACCAATCGTCTCCACCGCCAACGCCCCCCACTACACCTGGGCCTCCATCTGCGACGGCTGGCGCTTGGCGTCCGCTCCCACCCTCAGCGTCATTCAGGAGCGGATGCCGCCCGGCACGGCGGAGGAGCGGCACCGGCACTCACGGGTGCGGCAGTTCTTCTTCGTGCTCGGCGGCGTCCTGACGCTGGAAGTGGAGGGCACGGCGCACCGGCTCGGGCCGCGGCAGGGGCTGGAAGTCGCGCCGGGGCAGGTGCATCAGGCCCGCAACGAGGGCGAGGGCGACGCCGAGTTTCTGGTGATCTCGGACGGCGTTTCAAGGGAAGACCGGCAGGAGACCACGTGAAACTCAACCACATCAATCTCGGCGTGACCGACGTGCCGCAAGCGGTGGACCTCTTCCAACGCTATTTCGGGCTGGTGCCTGCGGGGGGCGGCATGCCCATCAACGAACAGATGGCCTTTCTGCGCGACGACGTGGGGGCGCTGCTCTCGATGTTCCGGGTGAAAGACCCACAGTATCCCAAGGTCTTTCACATCGGGTTCTTGCAGGACACGCCCGAGCAGGTGCGCGCCATCCACCGGCAGCTCACCGAGGGCGGCTTCGAGATTCCTGCACCCAGCGAAAACCACGGGCGGCTGACCTTTTACTTCAACGCACCTATCGGTGTCGTCATCGAGGTCGAGTCCTTTTTAGGCTGACCCTCTTTCCTTTTCGGAGGCCCCATGACCCAACCCTTCACCCAAGACCTCATCACCCAGGTGGGCGGCCCCGAGTGGTTGCGCAACAAGCGGCGTGAATCACTCGACCTCTTCAACGCGCTCGACGTTCCCACCGAGGGGGTCGAGGCGTGGAAGTACACCCGCGTGGAGGTGGACTTCGGCGAGTTGCGCCCCCACCCCAAGCGCGAGCGCGCGACCGACACGGCGCAGCTTCCGGCGAGCGTGCGCCAGCGCCTGAGCCGCACCGACGTGGGCGCCTTCCTCGTGCTCGACGGTCCAGACGTGGTGTACGCGACCGAGCTGCCCGCCGAGCTGACCCAGAAGGGCGTGATCTTCACCGACCTGAAGACGGCGGTGGAGCAGCACGCGGACAAGGTGCAGCAGTACCTTTACTCGGTGGTTCCGGCGGAGGTGCCCGACGACACCACCATCGCCGCACCCGGCACCACGCCGAGCAAGTCGCCCGACCCCTCGGAGGGCAAGTTCTCCGCGCTGGCGGCGGCCCTGTGGACGAACGGCGCCTTCGTGTACGTGCCGCGCGGGGTGGAGGTCGAGTTGCCCCTGGGTTCCTTCCGCGTGATGAGCGAGGCGGGCACCTACACGGCCACCCGCACCCTCGTCGTCGCCGAGGAGAACGCGCAGGTCACCTTCATCGACGAGCAGGACTCCGAGGAACTGCCCGGCACCTACGCCATCGGCGCGGTCGAGCTGGTCGTGAAGGACGGCGCCCGCGTCCGCTACGTCTCCATCCAGAACTGGGGCAAGGGTGTGACGCACATCCAGCGCCAGCGCGGCGACGTTCACCGGGACGCGACCCTGAACAGCCTCGTCGTCACGATGGGGGGCACCCTCAGCCGGACCGAGATGCAGTCCTACCTGCGCGGGCAGGGCTCGGACTCGGAGATGCTGGCCCTGTACTTCGCGAACGAGGACCAGCACTTCGACCACTACACGCTCCAGCACCACGCCGCGCCGCACGCGCACAGCGACCTGCTGTACAAGGGCGTGGGCGACGACCGGAGCGTGGGCGTGTTCAGCGGCATGATCAAGGTGGACCTGGGGGCGCAGAAGACGGACGCCTACCAGAAGCACCGCACGCTGATGCTGAGCAGCGAGGCGCGCAACTACTCGGTGCCGCAGCTTGAGATCAACGCCAACGACGTGCGCTGCTCGCACGGCTCGACCACCGGCCCCGTCGATCAGGAGCAGCTCTTCTACCTTCGCTCACGCGGCATCCGTCAGGAACTCGCCGAGAAGATGCTCGTCACCGCCTTCCTGGAGGACGTGCTGACGCGCGTGCCGCTGAAGAGCGTGGTGGAGTACATCGAGGGGATTATTGCGGAGAAGGTGGGGGCGGCGTAAGAGAAGGGGCAGCTTTTAGCCGTCAGCGGTCAGTCCTGGGGAGGGGCTGGCCGCTGCTCTTTGAATAGCTCCGGCCAGGTCCTCGAAGCTAACGCGTCTGAGCCCCAGCGCCTCAAGAGTGACAAGAGAAATGGACTTTTGAGTGGGAAAGCGTGCATTGAGCAAAGACGTTGGACAGACCAGAAAGAACCACTGATCCAAACGCAAAGGGTTAACCGCGAATAGGGGTTGACAGGGTGGGGGGAGAAATGGCAAAGGGACGGTGCTCATGTGCCGTCCCGACCTCAGTCTACTCCCCATTCCCGACGCCCTGCGACGCCTGACGGTCTGGCTGACCCCCCAGATGCCATCCAAGCTGGTCCACCCCCACGAGAAGATCAGTGACGCCGAATTGGTGGCGGTGGCCCTATTGCAGCGGATTCACAAAGCACCCTACTTCAGGGGCTGGTGGAGGATGCTCAAACTCAACCACTGTCCCCATTACCCTTCGGAGGTCCAGGCCCGTACCCGGCTGGAACGCTTGACCCCTGTGATCGAGGGCGCGAGTGTCGAAGTCCAGGCACTGGACTTCGTGGCCGTGGACTCCGAACCCCTCCCAGTCTGCACCTTCAAGCGCGCTCCCCGTTGCAAGTTCAAGGGGGCACGACACGGCTTCAGTACCTCCGGCCCGGTGTATGGGTTCAAGCTGCATGCCTGGACGACCCTGAATGGCAAAATCGCCCAGTACGTGCTCCGGCCCGCCAACGAGCATGACTTCACCGTCGGGTGCGTGATGAACCGCGACTGGCCCACCTTCGGTGGGCCGAAGCAGATTGGGGACAAAGGCTATCAGTCCGGCACGTACCTGACGCCACCCAAAAGCAATGCCAAGCGTCCTGACCCTCGTTGGAAAGACGAATATGCGGCTGCCCGCAAGATCATCGAGTCGGCGTTCTCGGTGCTGGTGGGTTCCGGCTTGCGGTGGGGGCAGGTCAAGACGATGGCGAGCTTGCGGCTCAAGGTCGCCCTCCTCGTCCTCGCCCACAACCTCAAGTTCTTTGACCTCCCCGCCTAATCACACTTGGCGCTCCGAGTCAATCCCTATTCGCGGTGGTTAGTACCTGCCCTTTCCTGTGTCTTGAACACGCAGAAAACGTATACATCGGCTGACCGTGACGCTTGCAATGCATTGACATTCGTCTCGGCGTCCCAGCCCCTTTTCAGGCCAATGTCAAAGCGGATGGGGCTCAGGCGTTTCTGCTGCCAGGATTGCAAGTAGGCGGCGGACTTGACTTCTATCTTCAATCCGGCGTCGGTTCTCAGGTCGTAGGCATCCCACTCGACGCGCGGCCTCTGGGTGCAGCCTAGGGCTCGGGCCACGATATACTCCGCGAGCACACCACGCAGGGCATTGGACAGAAAATCAGAATAGGCCCACTGCCAGAATTCGTTCGCGTTGATCTCTTCCACAGAAGTTTAACCCGCTGCGTTGTCCATCCTGAGCCACTTCCACCACGTCAGGTGGTACTCCCCCTGTTCGACCTCGTACTCGGCGCCGCAGTGGTTACAACGGCAGCGATAAGTCATGTTCCAGTCGGGCGGGCTGTTGGACAGTACGGTTACGTCGCCCGCTTCTTGCTCCTCGACGGGGTCGTAGGTGAGGAACTGGGGGTAGAGCCAGCAGCGGCAGAGACTGTCGCGCTGGGCCCGCAGGGTGGAGATCGCCTGACGTAGGCGCTCGTTGTTGGAAAAGAGGGCACCCCCCAGGTCCAGGTCCGCCGTCGCCCGCTCGATCTCGGGCAGGTGCTCGGCGAGTCTCGCCAGGGTTGGCTGGTCCCGAAGGACATTGATCGCGCAGGCCCCCGACCAGACGCAGTGTGTGTCACGGGAGAGCAGATCCGCAAGTAAGCCATTCACGGTCTCAGACATAACGCTTCACTCCACCGGCTCCCCCTCCCACCCCGGCACCAGCCCAATCCTCTCCCGCGCCTCCTCCACGTCCGTCTCCTCCGGGCGGCACAGGTCCGGCTCGCGGCCCCCGGCATAGGCGCCAATCACCAGCAGGTCGGCGCTGCTGCCGTCGTTCCTGTGCCCGGTCCCGGCGGGCAGCACCAGCACGTCCCCCTCCTCCACCTGAACCTGCGGGCCGCCCTCGCCGCCGAGGGTGACGCGGGCCTGACCCCGCACGATCACCAGCACCTCATGGGCGGTGGAGTGGTAGTGGTGGAACCCGTAGATGCCATTTCGCCAGGCGTTCGTCCAGCCGCGTTCGGAGAGATGCTGTTCGATCTGCGCGGGCGTGTGGCCTTTCAGGGCGGCGCGGTAGAGCCGGGCGGGCAGGGCGTTATTGGGCACGGGGCCGCCGAGGGGGAGGGTGAGCAGTTCGGGTTCCATGCCCCAGGGTAAAGCTGCCCGTTCGACTCCCCGTCCCCGCGCACGTCTGCCCGGTCTCACATGATTTTCGTGGCCCCTCCCGCCTCCCAGGCCGTGATCGTCAGATCGTTCACTCCCATCTTCTGCACCGCCTGCACCGCTTCCCCCACTCCGGGGAGGGCCAGGTGCGCCTGCATCGCGTCCATGCTCTCCCACTGCTCGGTGATCAGGAACTGTCCGGGCGTGTCGAGGTTCTCGGAGACGAGGTAGAGCAGGCAACCCTCCTCGGTGCGGGTCTGCGCGGCGAGGTCACGCAGCATCTGCCGGGCGGTGTCGAGGTGCTGGGCGGGAAAGGTGAGCGTGCCGTGGGACAGGATCATGGGAAAACCTCCGGCGGGGTGTGGTCTGCCCCCACAGTAGCCCGGCGCGGATGTCTGTACCCGGGCGTGCCGCCCTCTCAAGGCCCGTCCGAGCCCGGCTCCTGTGAAAAAGGCTCCCAGCCCACCACACACGGTAGTCACGGCCACCAAGGATCGTGACGCCTCTTCGATGTTCCTTCGTCAAAAGGTGGTTCCATACCCTCCATGGATCAGGCATCGAGGCCAGTGAAAGACGGAGAGAGCCTGCCTGCCCCCTCGCCGGGCCAATCACCCACTCCCGCCGACCAGAAACGCCGCTCCTTCCCCTGGGGGTGGCTGCTCGTGCCGCTCCTGCTGGGCGGGGTCGGGTACGTCGGCTACCGGCTGGGGCAGGACGACGCGGGGGGCGCGGCGAGTGCGGGTGGGGGCTTTGGCGGCGCGGGCGGCGGAAGTTCCCGGCAGGGACAGGGAGTCTCGGGTCAGGGTTCAGGAACCCAGGGCAGCCGTCAGGGCGCCGGGGCGAATGGGCAGGCAGGCGCCGGGCAAGCGGCCGGAGCCCCAGGGAGCGCGGCCGCTGGAGCCTCCGGCGCGGCCTCGGGCACCGGGAGCAGGCGGGGGACGGGGCAGGGACAGGCGGCGGGCGGCACGCGTGGCGGAACCGGCGTCGTCACCCCCGTCCAGGCCGCAGCGGTCAAGGAGGGCACCCTCCGCACCGAGCGGCGGCTGACGGGCACGGTCGCCTCTTCGCAGGAGGTCACAGTGTCCGCGCGCACGTCGGGCACGGTGACGAACATCGCCGTGGACGTGGGCGGGCAGGTGAACGCCGGGCAGACGGTCATCTCCTTGAACAACAGTGACCTCAATACCAGCGTCGACAGCGCCCGCAACGCGCTGGAGACGGCCCAGGTCCAGCTCCGCACCCAGACGAACAGCGTGCAGAGCGGGCGGGCGCAGCTTCAGCAGCAGGTGAACGCCGCACAAACGGCCCTGAACAACGCGCAGCAGAACCTTGCCGCCCTCCAACGGCTCGCGGCCATCGGGGCGGCGTCGCGGGTCGAGGTGAGCAACCAGCTCGCGCAGGTGGAGGCCGCCCGCACCACCCTCACGACCGCGCAGGCCAACCTCGCCGAGAACACCCGCGCCCAGACGGAGGGGCTGGCGGAGGCCCGCCTCGCCGTGCAGCGGGCGCAGATTACGCTCAACCAGGCGCAGCAGGCGGCGGCCGCCGTGCACGTCACCGCCCCCTTCGCGGGGCAGGTCACCGCCCTGAACGTCAGCGAGGGGCAGTACCTCCCGGCGAACAGCGAGGCGTTTACGCTCGTGAGCGGCCAGCGGCAGGTGGCGGTGAACGTGCCCGCCACCGAGGCCTCGTCGCTGCCCGTCGGCGCGGCGCTGACCTTCGTGGTGGGACAGCAGAAATACCCGCTCAAGGTGTCGCAGAACGCGGGCGCCCCCGTGGGCGGCAGCGTGCCGCTCGTCGCGCGCTTCGTGGGGACGACCCTGCCCGCCCTGGGCACGGTCGGCTCGGTGGTCTACAACGCGAAGGTGGCGACGGGCGTCCTCGTGCCCAGCACCGCGCTTCAGGTGGACGGGGACCAGACCTACGTCTTCACGGTCGAGAACGGCAAGGCGCAGCAGCAGGAGGTCACGGTGCTCGGGCAGGCGGGCACCCAGTCCGCCGTGGGCGGGATCGAGGCGGGGGCCCAGGTCATCAGCCAGCCACCGACCGGCCTGCTCGACGGCGCGAGCGTGACGACCGCGAGCGCGGGCACGTGGCAGCAGGGCGCGAGCGGCCCCGGCGCGGGCGGCCCGCCCCCCGGAGGTGCGCCGTGATACGCAACGTGGGCCGGAAGGTGTTCGACCGCGTGAACCCCGTCGTGGGCTTCTCGGTCGCGCGGTACGTCTTCGCCATCGGCATCTTCGTCGGGATCGTGGTGTTCGGCTTCGTGGCGATGCGCTCGCTGGGCGTGGACCTGCTGCCGAGCGTGAACATCCCGGTCGTCAACGTCAGCACCTCCTACCCCGGCGCGAGCCCGACCTCGGTGGACGAGGAGGTCACGCAGGTGATCGAGAGCGCGGTCGCGCAGGTGCCGGGCGTCACCTCGATCAGCTCGACCAGCAGCACGGGCAGCAGCCGCGTCACCCTCCAGCTTGAGGACGGCACCGACCAGAACGCCACCGCCAATCAGGTCGCCTCGCTGGTCTCGGGCGCGACCCGCCAGCTTCCCGACGACGCGGGAAGCCCCAGCGTCCGCACCTTCAACCCGAACGCGCAGGCCATCCTGGAGTTCGGCGTGTCGGGCGGCACCGCAAGTCAGGCCGACGTGTACGACTACGTGGAGGACCAGCTCGTCCCCAGCCTCCAGCGGGTCGAGGGCGTGGCGGACGTGGAACTCAGCGGCGGGTCGCAGCGCAACATCGAGGTGCTGCTCGACCCCAACAAGCTCGCTGCCTACGGCCTGAACCCACAGAGCGTGTCCTCGGCGATCAGCGGCAGCAACGTCCGCTCGTCCATCGGCACGGTGACGCGCGAGGGCAACAGCCTCAACTACACGACAAACGCGCGGCTGACCAGCCTGGAGGACATCTCCAACGTGATTCTCGACGCCGAGAGGGGCGTGCGCGTCGGGGACGTGGCGAGCGTGCGGGACGCCACCACCACCACCGGGGTCACGCGCGTGAACGGGTTGCCCGTCGTCCTCGTCAGCATCCAGCAGACCTCCGGCAGCAACGCCGTCGCCGTCGTGGACGGGGTGCGGGCGCTCATCGCGCAGACCCGGTTGCCGACCGGGTACACGGTCACCTTCAGCAACGACACGACCGGCCCGATCCGTTCGAGCATCGAGTCCACCACTCACGAGTTGTGGGTGACGGGGCTCGTCGTCGCGGTCGTCGCCCTGCTGTTCCTGGGGCGGCTGAACACCGCCTTCACGGTCATCGCGGCCATCCCGATCTCGCTCGCCGCCGCGCCCATCCTCTACAAGCTGATGGGCTTCACCTTCAACCAAGTCTCGCTCCTCGCCCTGATCGTCGCCATCGGCATCGTGGTCGACGACTCCATCGTGGTCGCGGAGAACGTCGAGCGTTACCGGGCGATGGGCTTCGACCGCTTCCAGTCGGTGCTGCGCGGGGCGTCGGAGGTCTTCAGCGCGGTCGCCGCCGCCTCGCTGTCGCTGCTCGCCGTCCTGATCCCGGTGAGCTTCATGGGAGGCATCATCGGCGAGTACGTCAGGCAGTTCGCGCTCGGGCTCGCGGCGGCGGTGCTCCTCTCGTGGCTGGAGGCGCTGCTCTTCCTCACCGTCCGCATGGCGTACACGCCGGACGCCGAGCCGCTGGGTTGGCGGGACGTGCCGAGCGCCTTTACCCGGCTGCCCCAGGCCGTGCGCTGGGGCCTCGCCTCGGTGCGGGCGTGGTGGTTCTGGGTGCTCCCGGCTGGCCTCGCCTTCCTGATCTGGACGCGGGCGGAAAGCAGGCTGCTCCTGCTGGGCCTGCTGCTCCTGCCCGTGGCGCTGATCGCCGTCCGCTACCTCTGGGGCATTCTCCTCGCCGTGCTGGAGGCGCTGACGACCACCCTGCACGGGATCACCGACCGGGGGCTCTCGGTCGTGCGCGAGGCGTACGCGCGCAGTCTGGACGGCGCCCTGAGAAACAGCGTGGGCGTGCTCCTGATCGCCGCCGCCTTCCTCGTCGCCACCGTGCTCCTCGTCGTGCCGCGCATGAATTTCACGTTCACGCCGTCCACCGACTCGGGCACCCTGCGCGCCGGGCTGCGGCTGCCCAGCGGCCTCTCGCTGAACACCCGCAACGAACTCGTGAGCCGCCTGGAAGGCTACTTCCTCTCCAGGCCCGAGGTGCAGACCGTGCAGGCGTCGGTAACCCAGGGCGGCACCAACCTCAACATCACCCTCAAGCCGAAAGAGGAGCGCGAGGACAGCGCGGCGCTGACCTCCACCTACCAGCAGGCGCTGCGGGGTATGTTCAGCGACTACCCCGACGTGCGGGCGAACATCTTCAGCGGGGGCGGCTTCCGGGGACAGGGCAACAGCCAGAGCCTGACCCTGGTGGCGAGCAACTACGACCTGCTCAAACGCCGGGCGGCGACCGCCGTGAACGTCCTGGAGCAGAACGGGGGCGTGCTGAGTGCGAGCAGCAGCCTCGACAACACGACGCTGGAAAACCAGTTCGTGCCCAACCCCAGCCTCCTCGCGGGCACGGGCCTGACGGCCAGCACAGTCGCCCAGGCACTCGGCACCTATGGGAACGGGAGCAGCGGCGGCAACGTCGAGATCGGAGGGGTGACGTACCCGGTCACCGTGGGGCTCGATCCCACCTACCTCCAGGACGACCAGTCGCTGCTCTCCCTGCCGATCTACAGCTCTTCATTACAGAGCACCGTCACCGTCGGCCAGCTCGGCGGGATCGTGCAGGCGAGTGCGCCGACGAGCGTGCAGCGGACGAACCGCCTCTACAGCCTCGACCTCTCGGTCGAACCCAACCCGGAGAGCGGGCTGACGGCCACGCAGCTTGAGGACCAGCTCACGTCGGCGCTGACCCAGGCGGGCGTGATCGACAACCTCGTGTCGGTGGGGACGGCGGACCGTAACAGCGCCTTCGCGCTTGGGAACCGGATCGGCGCTCTCGGCCTCCAGGCTTTCGCCATCTCGATGCTGCTGGTGTACCTCGTGATGGGGGCGCAGTTCAACTCGTTCCGCTATCCGCTGTACCTGCTGCTGCCGGTGCCCTTCGCGGTCGCGGGGGCGTACTGGATGATCTTCCTCGTCGGGGGCACGCTCGACATCTTCGGGGTGCTGGGCTTCCTGCTATTGATCGGCCTGTCCGCCAAGAACGCGATCATCTACCTGGAGTTCGTGGTCGAGCAGATGCAGGAGCGGCCCCTGCGCGAGGCCCTGATCGAGGCGAGCCGACTGCGCTTCCGCCCGATCATCATGACCACGCTGACGATCCTCGTGATCAGCATTCCCCTCCTGCTGAACTCGGGCGGCGCCAGCGAGTTCGGCAAGAGCTTATCTATCGTCATCGTCGGCGGCATCACCGTCTCCGCCCTGATGACCTTCTACGTCGTGCCCGCCGCCTTCTCCCTCTTCGAGCGGGGCCGCGCGGCGAAGGCTCGACCCGCCCCGCGTGAGGCCGAGGCAGACGTTCCGGCCCCCCGACCCACCCTGCCCCAGGGAGCCAACCCCGCCCCCGGCACGTAGGGGATCAAAGGCAGAGGCGTTCACCCCATACCGAGGTGAACGCCTCCTTCGCTTGCCACGAGGAAGGCCGGGGCACCCAGACGGGGCCCCGGCCTGCGACTCCTGCTCTTACTGCTCCTGAATGGTCTGGTCGGGCCCGGAAACGTCGTCGGTGGCAGGCTCGCCCGTGGTCTCGGCCTTCGCCTCCTCGATGGTGGCGTCGCCCTCTAGGACGGCCGCAGCCGCTTCCTCGGAGAGTTCGCCGGCGGCAACCAGGCCCGCGACCTGGGCGGCCTGCTGCTCGGCGGCCAGCTCCTCCTCGCTCAGGCGGGGCGGCAGCACGCTGATCACCACAACGTCCTCGGCGGCGGCGAGCTTGACGCCCTGCGGGAGCCGAATCTGGCCGGCGGTCATGTGGTCACCGATGTTCAGGCGAGTCACGTCCACCGTGATCTCCTGCGGGATGCGCCGGGGACCGGGCGCGATCACCGCGAGGTTGTGGACCACGACATCCACCAGACCGCCCATCGTCTCGCCCCGGCTCTTGCCGGTGGTGTGAACGGGCACGCTGACCTCGATGGGCTCACCGTAGGTCACCATGAAGAAGTCGGCGTGCATGGCCTGGCGGCGCCGCTTGTCCATCTGCACGGTCTTCACGAGCGCGGGGAAGGTCTCGCCGCCCTCGATGGCGATGTCGAAGAGACCCGTGGTGCCCTGCTGACGGAAGGCGCGGTCGAAGGCCTTGCGGTCGATGGCGAAGGAGACGTTGTGGTCCTTGTTGTAGGCGACGGCGGGGATCAGGCCTTCGGCCAGCTTCTCCTGGCTCTTGCGGGGGACGGCTCTCAGTTCCATGTGGGTTTCCTCCGAATGTCTGTGGCCGCCTCTGTCTCGCCGCAGTCCTGGCAGGCGCAGGACACGGGGCGGGGGCCAAGCAACCCTGGGAGTGTAGCAAATCCCGGTCAGGGCGGGAAAGGGCCACGGGCGCACCGGCTCCTGCCGCCTCCGGGCTCATCTGCTAGAATCCTGCCTGTTGCCGACGCGGCGCGGCCTATCGAGGACGGACACGCGCCCCGGCCTAACCAAGGAGAAGGAAACGACATGATCAGCGTGACTGAACTGCGCAACGGCACGAAGGTGGAGATGGACGGCGGCCTGTGGGAGTGCCTGGAGTACTCCCACCTCAAGATGGGGCGCGGCGGCGCCAAGGTGGTCACCAAGTTCCGCAACATGGAGAGCGGCTCCATCGTGGACCGGACCTTCAACTCCGGCGAGAAGTTGCAGGACATCTACGTCGAGGGCAAGACGATGCAGTACCTCTACAAGGACGGCCAGGACTTCGTCTTCATGGACCTGGAGACGTACGACCAGGTGCATCTGCCCGGCCGCCTGGTGGGCGACGCCGCCAAGTTCATGAAGGAGAACACCGAGGTCGAGGTGCAGATGTACGGCGACAAGCCCCTCAAGATCACCCTGCCCAACCAGGTGATCCTGAAGATCGTGCAGACCGACCCCGGCGTGCGCGGCGACACCGTCTCGGGCGGCACCAAACCCGCCACGCTGGAGACGGGCGCCGTCGTGCAGGTGCCCCTCTTCGTCGAGCAGGAGACGAACGTGAAGGTCGACACCCGCACGGGCGAGTACCTCAGCCGCGCGTAAGAGAAGGAAGTTGCCGAAGTGCCGCCCGCCGGGTCAGGAGGGGCGGCACTCTCCTTTGTCTGCGAGGCGCGGGCCCTTAGACTCAGTGCATCTATCACGAGCGTTCGGGGACGGGTAACAGCCAAATGTCGGTGACGCGCGGCATGATAGGCAGCGAGTTTCCGCAAGTTCACCACCAGGAGGGGCCATGAATCCAGACGACCTCAAGAAAATCCTCGACGCCCTCAGCGCCGCCGACGTGCGCGAGTTCAGCCTCCAGACCGGCAGCTACACGCTTGACCTCAAGCGCGGCCCGGTGACGACGGGGGGCAGCGTGGGCGCCTCCGCGCCGAGTAGCCACACGACCCCCGCACCGGCGCCTGCCTTCCAGCCAGCCCCGGCGGCTCCGAGCATGCCCACCACCGCATCGGCCCCAGCGGACACCCCCGTCCCGGCCGCCCCACCTGTCCCCACGCCCGAGCCCGCCACCCCGGCGGCGACCCCGCCCGCCCGCTCCACGGGAACGCCCGTCAAGGCCCCCATCGTGGGCACCTTCTACTCGGCGAGCAGCCCGGACGCGCCCGCCTTCGTAAAGGTCGGTGACACGGTGCAGGCCGGGCAGGTGCTGTGCATCATCGAGGCGATGAAGCTGATGAACGAGATCGAGGCCGAGATCGGCGGCACCGTGCGCGAGATTCTGGTGAAAAACGCCGAGCCGGTGGAGTACGGGCAGACGCTGTTCATCATCGAGTGAGCCGCCAGCTATCAGCGGTCAGCGGTCAGCAGCAAAAGCTGAAGCGTCCGCGACAGGCTGTTAGCTGAAGGCTGAAAGCTGAGGGCTGAAAGCTGTGTTCAAGAAAATCCTGATCGCCAATCGCGGTGAGATCGCCCTGCGCGTCATCCGCACCGCGCGTGAGATGGGCGTGAAGACGGTCGTTGTCCACTCCACCGCCGACGAGAAGAGCCTGCCGGTATTGATCGCCGACGAGGCGGTGTGCGTGGGGCCGCCCGCCTCGAACGCCTCGTACCTCAACATTCCCAACATCCTCTCGGCGGCGATGATGACGGGCGCCGAGGCGATCCACCCCGGCTACGGCTTCATGGCCGAGAACCCCGACTTCGCCGAGATGTGCCGCGAGCACGGCATCGTCTTTATCGGGCCGACGCCGGAGTCGATGCGGGCCCTGGGTTCCAAGGCGGGCGGGCGCGAGATCGCGGCGCAGTCGAACGTGCCCGTCGTGCCCGGCACCGGCGTGCTGGAGGACGTGGACGCGGCGCTGCTGGCCGCCAAGCAGATCGGCTACCCGGTGCTGCTCAAGGCGTCGGCGGGGGGCGGCGGGCGCGGGCAGAAGGTTGTGCGGACCCAGGAGGAACTCCGGTCGGCCTTCGGGCAGGCGCAGGAGGAGGCGCGGCTGTACTTCGGGGACCCCGCGATTATCATGGAGAAGTTTCTGGAGGAGTTCCGCCACGTCGAGGTGCAGGTCATGGGCGACGGGCAGGGCCACATCATCCACATCGGCGAGCGCGACTGCTCGATCCAGCGCCGCAACCAGAAGCTGATCGAGGAGGCACCCTCGACGCTGCCGGAGTCGCTGCGGCAGGAGATTCTGGACGCGGGCGTGCGGCTGGCGCGACACGTCAACTACGCCGGGGCGGGCACCCTCGAATTCATCGTGGACCGCGACGGCAACTACTACTTCATGGAGATGAACACCCGCATCCAGGTCGAGCACTGCGTTTCCGAGATGATCTCGGGGCTCGACTTCGTGCGGTTGCAACTCCAGGTCGCGGCGGGCGAGGGGCTGGGGCTGCGTCAGGAGGACGTGCAACTGCGCGGCCACTCCATCGAGTGCCGCATCAACGCGGAGGACCCCGACAAGGACTTCCGCCCGGCGGCGGGCCGCGTAGAGGACATCCACTTCGCGGGCGGCCCCGGCGTGCGGGTGGATTCCCACGCCTACAGCGGCTACGTGATCCCCCCGCACTACGACTCCTTGATCGGCAAGCTGATCGTGTGGCACGAGACCCGCGAGCAGGCGATCCTCCGCATGAAGCGGGCGCTCGAAGAGACGGTCATCCAGGGGCCGAAGACCACCGTGCCGCTCTACATCAGGATCATGGACAACCCCTTTTACAAGCGGGGTGCGGTGATGACGAACTTCCTGAGGACGCGCCTGGAAGTGTAGAAAGACGCGGACAGCCAAAGGAAAGGGACGCGGCACCCACGCCACGTCCCTTTCTTTGATGAACTGGGTTCAGCCCGTGATGATGTTCTTGCCCGCGTTCTCGCGGTCCTCGATGATCTTGCCCAGGATGAAGAACGTGGGCGGCCAGAAGCCGACGAAGAGGGCGTCGCGCTCCTTCTCGCTCTCCTCCTTGGAGGTGTTCTTGGTATTGCCCGAGACGAAGTTCGCCGCCGAGGCGAGGATCGAGGCGAAGCCGAGGATGTAGAAGACGTTGGAGAGTTTCATGCGAGACCTCTTTCTACAAGAATGGGACAGATGGGGAAACCGACGAGGCCGGGCCGAGCGGTGAGGCCGGGGATGCTCTGCCCGAACTAGCCCTGACTCTGATGCGCTCCCCTCGCCCGGAAAGTAACTCCTGCCGCCTTCTGAAGGCCGTTTAAATTGGCGGTATGACGAACATGGAGGGAAGGTACAGCCTCGGTGAAAAGGTGTCCCTTGCGGCGCGTGACGCCCTGCTCTCGCGCCTTGGCGGGGAAGAGTGGCCTTTCGATCCGCTGCTCGACCTCGTGGAAGTTCCTCCGACCGCCGACCTTCTGGATGTGGGGGCAGGAGACGGGCGGTTCCTCCAGACCTTGCGGACGAGGGGACACGTCGCCCGGCTGGTGGGCCTGGACCCGCTGCCCGGCAGCCCGGAGGTCGCGCGGGGAGAGGCGAGCGACCTCCCCTTCGCGGACGGCTCCTTCGACCTCGTGACCCTGGTGCGGGTGCTGGGTCACCTCCCGGACCCCCTGACCGCGCTCGCTGAGGCCCGCCGGGTAGTCCGGCTGGGTGGGCGGGTGGTGCTGGCGGCCCACGGCGGGGATCACCTGCGGGAGACCTGGCGGCGGGTCCTGGGACGGACCCCCGGTGTGCCGGGGCCGGAGGCGGTACTCCGGGAGGCCATTACCCAGGCCGGGTGGGTGGCGTCGCGGCCCGACGCGCGGCTGCCCGTCACGCTGACGGCGGGGGACGTGGAAGTGTTGGTGACCGCTTCCGGCGCTCACGACGATGTGCCGCAGACGGCTTTTCCCGTCCGTGACACGCTCCATCTCGCGCTCTACGTGGCGCGCTTCTAGCAGGGCCCTCGGCGGGAACGGGTCTACCGGTCGAACTTCTCGTACCCGGCGGCGCTACGGCGCTGGGCGCCCCGGGCGTAATCGAGCTGCATCTCGACGGTCTCGTGCTTGCCCTCGGTGAAGGTGCTGTCGTGAATCCAGTAGTTCAGGCGGTGTTCACCGAGCTGCACCCAGAACTTGTGGGCGTCCTCGGCGTCACGCCAGAAGACGACGTGTTCGTACTCGTTGCGCTGGGCCCAGGTCTGCACGTCCGCGAGCACGCGGGCGGCCTTCGGGTGGGTCATCTCGAATTCGCTGCCGTCCTGCTCGTTGCGGAATTTGATCTGGGGCATCACACCCCCAGCGTACCCGATGCCCGCTGGACCAGGGACACGAATTCCTGAGAGGACGTCTTCTCCAGGCTCCGCGCCCGCTTGTTCGTCTCCGTCCGGGCCGTTATCCTCCCGCCGATGTCCTCTTCCCCGCCCGCCGTGAAGATCACCACCATGAACGTGAACGGGCTGCGTAGCGCCCTGCGCAAGGGCCTGAGAGACTGGCTGGCGCGCGAGCGGCCCGACGTGCTCCTCCTTCAGGAGGTGCGCGCCGACCCGATGCCGGAGGCGCTGGCCGACCTGGGCTACGCGGGCGCGTGGTTCCCCGCACGCCGCGCCGGGTACAGCGGCGTGGCCCTCCTGAGCCTCCATCCCCTTGCGGACGTGCGGGTCGGCATGAGTCACCCCGAGATGGACGACGAGGGCCGGGTGCTCAGCGCCGTCGTGGCGGGCGTGCGCTTCGCCAGCGTGTACCTGCCGAGTGGGAGCAGCGGCCCGGAGCGTCAGGGCTTCAAGGACCGGGTGCTCGCCGACTACCACGCCTGGACGGCGGCGACCCTGGCGGGAGGCCTGCCCCTCGTCATCGGCGGCGACTACAACGTCGCGCACCGCGAGATCGACCTCAGGAACTGGCGGTCGAACGTGGGAAACAGCGGCTTCCTGCCCCACGAGCGCGCGTGGATGACGGCCCACCTCGCCTCCGGCCTGACCGACACCCACCGCCTGCACCTCGGGGAGCGGGCGGAGTACACGTGGTGGAGCAACCGCGCGAACGCCTTCAACAACGATGTGGGCTGGCGCATCGACTACCTCCTCGCGGCGGGGGTGACGGTACGGGACCTGCGGGTGGACCGCTCCGTGAGGCTCAGCGACCACGCGCCGCTCACGGGCACGGTCGAGCTGCCCTGGCCGAGTTGACCGTCCCTGTCCGACCGTTCGGGAACTTTGCGGCAGGGAGCGCGGCGAGTACACTGAAGGTCTTCCGTTCCCGGCTGGGGAATGCGCGGGAGGGGGGTGAGGGGCGACTTGGGAACCAAGGAGGATGTTCGGTCACGGCTGAACATCGCGGAGGTGGTGGGCGAGTACGTGCGCCTCTCCCCCGCCGGGAAGGGCCGCCTCAAGGGCCTGTGCCCCTTCCACAAGGAAAAGAGCCCCTCCTTCCAGGTCGATACCGAGCAGGGGTACTTCTACTGCTTCGGCTGCAAGGCGGGAGGCGACGTGTTCAGCTTCGTGCAGCGCGCCGAGAACC